>DASZFY010000013.1:0-9295 GCA_035939335.1 Solirubrobacteraceae bacterium
GATCCTCGGGCCCGCGCGGGTCCCGCTCAAGGAGATGGTCGCGATCGACTACTTGTATGTCGCGAACTGGTCACTATGGACCGACATCAAGATCCTCCTACGCACCGTCCCCCACGTCCTCCAACGACGCGGACTGTAAAACAGCAAGGCCGACCCAGGGTTCGCTTCACGCCGTCCTCGTCACCTCGACGGCGCGCCGATACTGAGCATGTCCACCTTGCAATTGAGGCCTTTGACCTTCGCCCAGTCGCCGTCGGCGCAAATCACCGTTTCGATCTCCGCGTGGAGATCCGCGGTGGCAAGGATCAGTGCGTCGGGTGTTGGCAGTGATCTGCGCTTGCCTCTGAGCGCCGCGGCGCGTGCAGCGACTGGCCTGTCAACCGGCAAGAGCTCCTTGACGAATGTGTCGAAGAAGCCATCCACGTGCTTCTCGGGATGGTGCCCAAGCGCAACGCCGGTCATGACCTCCGCGTAGCTGACGACCGAGGCCGCGAGCGCATGCCTGCCTACGACCTCCTTGAACTTGGCGACTGTGACATCGTGCAGCGCATCGTCGGCGTCCAGGAAGCCGACGATGACCGTCGAGTCGAGCAGGATCAATCCCACTCCTGGCGTAGCCCTCGCACGGTGCGTCCGAGCTCGCCACCCGTACTCAGGCAGCCCGCGTATTCGTCGACCAAGTCATCCACCCGCGCGATCAGGACGCGCCCGCGCCCCTGGGCCTTGACCTGGACAAGATCCCCCTCGCGCAATCCAGCCTCGCTGAATGCCCGTATCGGGATCGTGATCTGATGCTTGCCTGAGATTCGCGAGCGCCCAGCAGCGCGCGTTGCTGCGCCCTTCTGTTTCTTTACATTTACCGCCATATGTAAAGGATAGCGCGGGGGGCACCAGGCCCAGCCGCATCAGCCGCGACGCCGCGCCTCCCGGGCCGCGCGGCGGATCGACAGCGCGAGCAGTGCGATCACGGCCGGCGGCATCACCCACCACGCCGCGACGTCGGTCGTTGCGATCAGCGCGGTGAGTGCGAGCGCGAGCACCACTCCGAGCGCGATCCGCCAGTCGTCGCCGACGACGAACTCCCACACGCCTGCGAGGAACGCCTCCACGCGCGTCACGCGCTCACCCTGGCCTGGTCGCTGGCTTGCGCTGGCAGCACCGCGGCGTCCGCCTGCTCGACCGTGCGGCGCACAGTCCATGTCATCGCGATGGCGATCAGCAGCACCCCTGGAATGATCGCCAGCAGCGCGGCGTCGCCCCCAGGCCAGTTCGCCCCGGCGCCCTCAGTGCCCCAGAACATCCCGAACGAGCTGAGCATCACGCCGACGGCGAACTTCATCGTGTTCTCCGGCACCCTCGCCAACGGCGCGCGCGCGGCCGCGCCCGCGGCGACGACCACGAGCACGGCGAGCCCGGCCGCGGCGGCGGCGAGCGGCACGCGGTGCTGGTTGGCGCCGAAGGTGAGCACGATGAACGCTACCTCCAGGCCCTCCAGCAGCACGCCCTTGAACGAGATCGTGAACGCGTAGCCGTCAAAGCCGGGGCGCTTTCCGCCGGCCGCCCTGGCCGCCTCTGCCTCGTCCTTGAATATCTGTAGCTCGTCATGCTTGGCCTTCAGCCCGGACGCGCGCAGGATCGCCTTGCGTAGCCAC
This sequence comes from Solirubrobacteraceae bacterium, assembly GCA_035939335.1. GTDB lineage: Bacteria > Actinomycetota > Thermoleophilia > Solirubrobacterales > Solirubrobacteraceae > Palsa-744. The sequence goes on from DASZFY010000013.1 coordinate 1,653, forward strand.
TGCAGACCGAACACCAGCAGCAGGCCGCCGACGAGCACGCGCAGCAGGTCGATCGGCAGAGACGTCAACGCCGGTCCGAGTGCCGCCACGATCGCCGCGAGCGCGACCGTCGCCGCTGCCACGCCGCTCATCGCCGATGACCAACTGCGCGTGGTGCCCACCGCCAGCACGATCGTCAGCGCCTCGACTGCCTCGACGGCGCAGGCGAGGAACACCGATAGCGCCAATCCCACCTCTGCGCCGCTCATGCTTCCCCCGGTTCAAAATTCATTGTTCGGCTCATCCTCCGTGTCTGTCTAGGTGATTGCGTGAAAGGAATCGTGGTCCGGCTTGCCTTCGGGCGCGACGCGCTCGCGCTCGCCGCTCGCGCCGGCTCGATCGGGCGGGCCACTCGTGGGGTGCGCCGTGCTGAGCGTGTGGCCGGGTGCGCTCGCGCTCCCGACGGCAAACGTGAGGCACCCGTCCGGGTCGATCCGCAGGCCGACCGCCTGTCCGCGCTGGTGGCTGTGGCTCGCGAAGATCTCGCTCAGCACTGCGCCGTCGGGCAGCCTGACCACGTGGTCGTAGCCACGTCCGCGAAATGCGCTGTCGAGGACCGTGCCGTGCAGGCAGCTCTCCGGATCATCCGATGCGGTCAGCGTGACGGCGGCGGGCCGGATCAGAACCTCTACAGCCTGACCCGGCGAGAGAGGCTCCGTACATGACGCGAGCAGCTCGCCGGCGCGGGTGGCGCCGTCGGGGGTTATCAACACACGCACCAGATCGCGGCCCGCACGGCGCGGCGGGAGCGGAGCGCCCCCGTCGATCGCCCGCGGTAGCGTAGTCCCGCCTGGCGAGTGCTCCGAGCCGGGCGCGGTCAGCACGCGACCCCGCAGCTCGCCCGCCAAGCCGGTGAACCTCGCCACGAACGCGCTCGTCGGGCGTCTGTAGACATCCTCTGGGGTGTCGTGCTGGACGAGCCGCCCGCGCTCGAGTACCCCGACCTCGTCGCCGAGCGCAAACGCCTCGCCCTGGTCGTGCGTGATGTAGACGGCGCTCGCCCCGATCTCCCTGACGAGCGTGCCGATCTCGATTCGCAGGCGCTCGCGCAGGTTCGCGTCGAGCGAGGACAGCGGCTCGTCGAACAGCAGCAGCGATGGCCGTCCGACCAGCGCACGCGCGAGCGCCACTCGCTGCTGCTCCCCGCCGGAGAGCTCGTGCGGGTAGCGCGCGGCGAGATGCCCGAGACCGACGCGCTCGAGGATCTGCGACACGCGCTTGCTGGCCTCAGCCTTCGACGGCCGGCGCCGGCGCAGCGCGAACGCGACGTTGCGCGCGACGGTCAGGTGCGGCCACAGCGCGAAGTCTTGGAAGACCATCGCCAGGTCGCGGCGCTCAGGGGGAACGTGCGTGCGTCGGGCGGCAACTGCGGCGCCCGCGAGCTCGATCGTCCCGTCGCTCGGGCGCTCGATCCCCGCCAGGCAGCGGATCAGGGTCGACTTGCCCGACCCCGACGGGCCGAGCAGCACCAGAAAGCGGCCTGGGGCGAGCGACAGCGACACCTCCGAGAGCGCCTCGACGGACCCGTAGCGCTTGGTTAGGGCGTCGAGCTTGACAGCGCTTGGGGCGCTCGTCGTCATGAGGATGCTCCTGTGGCGCCGACCTTGCGCCAGCCCTCCGGCGCGAGCAGGCGGTAGCCGCCGAGCACGAGCGCGGTCACCGCGATCGCGCCGAGCACGGCGAGCACCTCCATCGCCGTGCCGCCGGCGAAGTCGTACGCTTCCAGGCGCCGCTGGATTGCCACCGACAGCGGGAACTGGCCGGCTGGGTAGAGCAGCTCGGAGATCGGCAGCTCCAACAGCGTCGTCGCAAAGCAATACAGCCATACCCACATGATGTAGCGGGAGATGACCGGCACCGCAACCCGTCGCCACGAGCTCGCAGGTCCCGCGCCGTGGGCGCGCGCGCTGGCGAGCAGCGAGTCGTGCAGCTGCGCGAGCGGGCCGATCAGGATGCGCGCGTTGTTCGGCAGCGCGCCCGCCACGTAGCCAATCGCCAGCAGCGCGGTAGTGCCGTACAGCGAGATGCCCAGGGAGTGCATGATCGACAGGTTGTAGATCAGGATGTAGCCCGCCGCCATCACGATCGACGGCAGCGCGACGGCGCCCAGTAGCACCAGGTCCAGCGAACGCCCCAGGCGTCCGATCGCGCGGCGGGTCAAGAGGCGCGCCACCGGCACCGCGAGCGCCATCACGACCGTCGAGACGATCACCGCCAGGCGCAGCGAGTACAGCAGTGGCTCATACAGGGACTTGCTGGCGAGCACGCGGCTGTAGTTTTCGAACGTCAGCACGAAGCCTTCCTGGAGGGTCCCCAGGTCCTTCAGCAGCGACGCGCTGATCGCGCCGAACACGGGCACGCCGATCGCGACGACGAAGAACAGCGACACGCCCGCCAACGCGCCCCAGTGTGCGAGCCGTCCCATTGCGTGGCGTGAGTGCGGACGTGTGGCGCCGGAGAGCACCTGGTAGGAGCGTCCGCGCATCGCGCGGCGCTGCGCGAGCAGCGCGATCGCCGCCAGCCCCACCAGCGTGCAGCCGATCGCAGCCGCGAGGCTGAACTGGATCGGCTCGTTGTCGACGGCGTTGTACAGGGAGAACGTCGCCAGCGGGAAATGCGAGGTATAGGCGAGCGTCGACGCCACGCCGAAATCGCTGATCGACTCCGCGAACACGATCGCAAGCGCCGTCCATAGCGCCGGCGCGAGGATCGGCACGACCGTTCCAAGGGCCCGCCAGCGCCCCGCGCCGTGCGCTCGCGCGGCGTGCTCGAAGCTCGAGCCGAGCCCCGGCAGCGCGGCCGAGATCGCCAGGAACGCGAACGGCACGCCCTTCACGCCCAGCACCCCGATCACCCCGGCCGGCCCGTACAGGAGGTTGCGCACGAGCGGCGCTTCGATGCCGGCTCGGGCGAGCACTCCGCCGGGCTCGAACAGTCGCTCCCAGCCGAGCGCGACGAGATAGCTGGGCGCGAGCAGCAGCGCCCAGATGCCGAACTGCCACACTCGCCGCCCGAGCAGGTTCGTGCGCTGCATCGCCAGCGCCAGCGGCAGCGCGCACGCTAGCGCGAACGCCGCCGCGCCCAGGCCGACGAACGCCGTGTCGGCGAGCGCGTGCAGTGACGGGCCGCTGAGTGCTTCCTTGAACGGCGCCAGCGTGAACCACGAGCTCCCCTGGTCGAACGCTCGCGGCGAGATCGCCACGAGCAGGAACGACCCGATCGGCACGACCAGCAGCACGCCGAGCAGCACCGCCATCACGCCGGAGAGGCTCGGGCTAGGCAGTGCGCGAGCAAACGACGGCCACCGGCGTGCCGCGGAAAGCTCGGACTGCTCGAGCGTCCCGGCGACGGACGCGAGCCGCCGCCGGGTCAGTGGATTGAAGGCCACGCGGACTGGATTCCGATCGCTCTCCCGCCGATCGCCTACTGCGCGATGTTGGCGTTGAACCAGTTGTTGATCGTAGCCTCGCGTGCGCCCCACACGTACGGATCGATCGTCTGCGTGGAGAGCGTGCTCAGTTCCGGCAGCAGCGCCAGCGGCTTGAGCCCGGGGACGACCGGCCAGTACAGCGAGTCGCCGTGCGGATCGCCGATCTGCATCTGGTGTTGCCCGGCCGGGGAGAGCACCCACGTGACGAACTGCTGCGCCTCTTGCTGCACGGCCGGCGGGGTCTTGGAGTCCACGCCGATCACGCTCGGCAGCAGCGTCATCTTCGGCAGGTAGGCGACCTTCAGCCCAGGGACCTTGGCGGCCGCGCCGATCGCCGCTGAGCTCTGGATCAGGCCGATGTCGATCTGGCCGGTTTCGAGCAGGTGCAGCGTGTTGCTGTTCGCTTCGGAAACGTGCAGGCCGGCGCTCTTGAGCTTCTTCACGAACGTTTCACCCTGGGAGACGCCGCCGAGGTAGTTCATCAGCCCGGCCACGCACGGGAAGGTCGGACCGGAGACGGCGGGGTTGTTCATACCGATCTTGCCGGCCCAGCGGCTTTCCAGCAGCTGCTGCCACGTAGTCGGCGGGCTCGAGACGGCTTTGCTGTTGTAGATCATCGTGCACGCCGTGGTCAGGCCGGTCGGCACGAAGCTGTGGTCGGCTGGGAGGAGGCTCTCGCCGGTGCTGGTGAGCGCCGGTACGGTCAAGCCCTTCCTCAGCATTCCCTGGTTGTCGAGCTCCGCGAACGCCTCATTGCCGTCAACCCACAAAAGGCCCCACTGCGGATTGGCCTTCTCCGCCTGGATGCGAGCAAGCAGCGGGCCGGTGCTGTCTTCGACGAGCTTGGCCGGAATGCCGGTTTCCTTGGTGAAGGCTTCGACGCCGTTCGGTGAGTAGCCCTGCGCCGAATACACGAGCAGCGTCGGCTTGCTACCCGCTGCGGAGGTGGCGGCGGCGGGGGTGGCGGACGAGGATGTCGAGTTGTTGCTGCTGCCGCAGGCTGCGACGGCGAACACGGTCGCGACGGACGCGAGCGCGATAGCTACTGAGCGAAGGGGACGAGCTCTCATGCGCGACTGGCTCCTTTGTGGGGTGACGGATTGGGACTCTCGCCACAACGCCCGTTCGCATGGTCTGCTCGGGGGGATTGCGGTGGCTGGGAGAGCTTCCGCCGCTCGAGCCGGTGCAAATGTGCTCAGAACGTGAACGTGCCTTGCTTGCGGTCAGGCTGCTGACACGCGTGTGGCGCGGGTTCGCACGAAACGGACTGCTCAGCCGTCCGCTGGGGCGGGGTGCGTGACATGGTCCCCGTCTGCGGAGCGTTCGGGCCAGGTTGTGTCTGCCGGTGGTTGCAACGACGGTCCATGTTCGGTCTCCGCGTCGTACACGCGCTGCACGAAGTCGTCGAGCAAACGCTCGCACTTGGCGATGGCGGCCTCGGCGCGTCCGCGGCCCGAGACCGCGAACACGTCGCGCGCGCAGACACGCTCGAACCAGGTCTTGATCTTCTCGAGGTCGGCCTCGATCTCCTCAGCCTCGGCGGCGGTCAAGTTCCCGCGAAAGACCTCGAACTCGATCTCGCGCTCGAACTTCGTCTCGCACTCCTCGACGATCTCCTCGTACTCCTGGGTGCGCAGCGCATTCCACTCGCCCTCGAGCCGATCCCGGTCCTCCCCGCTCATGTCCGTGAGCACGAAGCGGTAGACGATCCCGCCCTGATTGCGAACCCGCTCTGCGATCGCGTCGAGCTTGTCGCTCAGACGGCCGTCCTCGGGGAGCGCCACGACCGCCTGCTGCAGCGGCAGGGCACCGATACGCCGCAGCTCGCGCCACACGGCGACTCGCATGCTCGAGCTCTTGTTCGGAAGCCGGTAGACGAACAGATGCCAGGGCATCTATAGGAGCGTACAGCTGCAAGTCCGACCCGTAACTGTGGCTGATGGCCCCGATGGGCCGCAACGCGCGTTACAAACAACGTGCGTTGCGCTATGGTTGGCCACGATGAGCCGTGGCACGCTCAGCCGGAGCGTCCTGTACGAGGAACCGCGCCCTGACCGGCGCTCTGGACCGGGCGAGCGCCAACGGGCCAGTTCGCGCTCCTGCCACGTGTTGCTCGAAGACAGCGAGCTCTTTGACGCGGTGCCCGCCCACGTGCGCGACCAAGCGTTTCAGGATTGCATCGCGCAGATCATCACGCTCGCACCGGGCGCGTGGCCGGCAGCGGACGTGCCGAGCGAGCTCTGCGACGGGCTCGGCCTGCTGGTCCTCGAGGGGCTGGTGGTGAGCCGCGTGGGGATCGACGGTCGCTTCGGAGCGGAGCTGCTCGGAGGCGGCGATCTGCTGCGCCCCTGGCAGGAGGCGGCGGACGCGCTCGCGCTGCCGCTGACGACCGCTCGCAAGGTGCTCACGCCCACGCGCATCGCGGTGCTCGACCTCGCGTTCGCCGAGCGCGCCGCGCGCTACCCCCAGATAGCCGGGCAGCTCGTGGCTCGCACGATGAACCGCTCGCGCAACCTCGCCGTGATGATGGCGATCGCCCATCACCCTCGTGTGGACGTCCGCCTGCACAGCCTCTTCTGGCACCTCGCGGGACGCTGGGGACGCAAGCGCGTCGACGAGGTGCTGCTTCCGCTACCGCTGACCCACTCGGTGCTCGCGGATCTGATCGCCGCGCGCCGTCCCACCGTGAGCAGCGCCCTGGCCGACCTGTCCCGTCGCGGTGTGCTCACAGCCAGCGCGGAAGGGTGGCGCTTGACTGGCTCCTCGCCGCGCGCTCGATATCCGCTGCCTGGCCTGCCTGCGTCGGCGCCCGGGCGCGGCGAGCCGGTCATGGCGGGTTAGCAGAGCTTCCAGGTGTCGGTGTGAGCTCGACTCCGTTTGACGAGCGCCATGGGCGCTTGTAAGCGGCCCACGCCACCGCCACCACGAGCAACGTCGCGCACAGGACCCAGCCGAGCGCTTCAGTGGACAGGCCCACGTACTTGAGTCCCGAGGCGAAGATCACGAATGTGATCGCGGGTCGGATGTAGCGGTCGGGGGCGCTCGAGGACAGCAGCGAGCCGACCAACACCGCCGGCACGCTGCCGATGATCAGCGAGGTCGTGACGGCGAAGTCGACGTGTCCGAAGGCGAGCGCCCCGAGCGCCGCGGACAGCGTCAGCGGCACCGCCTGGCTCAGGTCGGTGCCGACGAGCTGGTTGGCACCGAGCATCGGGTACAGGAACAACAGCAGGATGATCATCAACGAGCCAGAGCCGACCGATGTCAAGCCGACGATCAGGCCGCCGATCATCCCGATCGCAACCGTGCGCACGGGCTTCACGTCCACGTCGTGGACCACGCCGACGCGCGTCTGCCCGCGGCGGCGGTCGAGGGCGTAGCGCAGCATCATCGCGGTCGCACCCAAGAGCAGCGCCGCACCCAGCACCACCTCGATTTTTTCCTGGTCCGCCGTGCCGTTGCCCATCAGGTGCAGCAGGTAGGCGCCGAGGAACGCCATCGGTACGGAGCCGAGGACCATCCAGCCGACGAGGCGGCGGTTGACAGTTCCTTTGCGCAGATGCACGGCGGCGCCGAACGGGCGCATCACGACCGCGGCCACCAGGTCGCTCGAAATCGCCTTCGACGGCGTCACGCCAAACAGCAGGATCAGCATCGGCGTCATCAGCGCTCCACCGCCGGCGCCCGTGAGGCCGACCAAGAAGCCGACGACGGCGCTTCCAAGGACTATGTAGGGATCGACGTGCATTGACTGTTGCAGACGACGAGAACACGCTGCCGGCGCTTGGTGCCCGGCGCGCTCGCCTTCTGGCCGGGCATCATAGAGCATTTCTCACGTTGTGGGTGGGATTGACCCGAATTGTCGGCGAGCGTTTCCCCGGGGGGGTCTTGCTTTAGCTTTCGATGGTGTTTATGATGCGGCCTGAGTAGGGGTCACGGAATCTCGACATCTGTTGGGGTGGGCTTCCCATGTGGGGTCCGGTCGTGGCGAGCAAGGAGGCGGGAGACGCTATGAGTGTGGAGACGGGGAGTGGGGCCGAGGCTGGGGTGGTCTGGGGCCCGTCATCGCTTGCCGAGCAGGCGAGCGGGCGAGCGGGTGCGCGGCAGTTGTCTGGCTCGCGTGGTTTGGTGGGTTTGGGTGGGCGTCGTCGTGTGGTTGTGGGGGGGATTGCTG
>DASZFY010000014.1:0-31228 GCA_035939335.1 Solirubrobacteraceae bacterium
GTTGTCGATCTCCTCGAAGCTCTTCGCCTCACCGCCCATCTTCTCGGCAAGCACGTTGGTGATGGCAGCGGTCAGCGTCGTCTTGCCGTGATCGATGTGACCGATCGTTCCGACGTTGACGTGCGGCTTGTCGCGCTCGAACTTCTCCTTCGCCACTTTTTACTCGCTCCTGTATCGCTTGTTTGTCCGCCTCTATGGAGGCGAACCTCAGAAATCTATCTAACTACGGCCTTCGTTGACTGCTGGGTGTGCTCAGGCTGGTACGGGCTCACCGGTTCGCTGTTCGACAATCTTCTCGGCGATGTTCGGCGGAACCTCCTCGTAGGCCTCAAACTGCATCGTGTACGTGGCGCGTCCCTGCGTGTTGGACCGTAGGTCGGTCGCGTACCCGAACATCTCGCTGAGCGGCACCTTGCCGGTCACCACCAGCGCGTTGCCGCGGCGCTCCTGGCCTTCCACCTGCCCGCGCCGGCGGCTGAGATCGCCGATCACATCGCCAACGAACTCCTCAGGGGCGACCACCTCGACGGCGAAGATCGGCTCGAGCAGCACGGGCTTGGCGCGTTTGGCTGCCTCTTTGAACGCGAGCGAGCCAGCGACTTTGAAGGCGATTTCCGAGGAGTCGACGTCGTGGTACTTGCCGTCCACGAGCGTCACGCGCATGTCGACCATCGGGTAGCCGGCCTTGACGCCGTTGTCGAGCGCCTCTTCGATGCCCTTCTTGACCGCGGGGATGTATTCCGAGGGGATGTTTCCACCCTTGATCTTGTTGATGAACTCAAATCCCACGCCCGGGGCGGGCTCGAGGTCGATGAACACAACGCCGAACTGCCCGGAGCCACCGGTCTGGCGGACGAACTTGCCTTCGATCTTCTCGACGCTGCCGCGCACCGTCTCGCGGTAGGACACCTGCGGGCGCCCGACGTTCGCCTCGACGCCGAACTCCCGCTTCATGCGGTCGACAAGCACCTCGAGGTGCAGCTCGCCCATGCCCGAGATCTCGGTCTGGCCGGTCTCCTCGTTGGTGCGCACCTGGAACGTGGGGTCCTCCTCGGCCAGGCGCCCGAGCGCCACGGACATCTTCTCCTGGTCGACCTTCGTCTTGGGCTCGACCGCAACCTTGATGACAGGCTCGGGGAAGATGATGTTCTCCAGATGCACGGGATGCGCGGGGTCGGCGAGCGTGTCGCCGGTGATTACCTGCTTGATGCCCACCGCCGCGGCGATGTCACCCGCGTAGACCTCGGTGACCTCCTCGCGCTCATTGGCGTGCATCATCAGGATCCGCCCGATCCGCTCGGTACGTCCGCTGCCGACGTTCAGGATCTTCGCGCCGGCCTCCAGATGGCCCGAGTACACACGGAAGTAGGTCAGCTTGCCTACGTACGGGTCGGCTGCGATCTTGAACGCGAGCGCGGCGAATGGCTCGGTGTCGTCGGCGTGGCGCACGACCTCGCGCTCCTGCTCCTCGCCCTTGATCAGTTCGGTGCCGATCACGGGCGGCACGTCAAGCGGTGAGGGCAGGTAGTCGATGACCGCGTCCAGCAACGGCTGTACGCCCTTGTTCTTGAACGATGAGCCGCACAGCACGGGCGTCAGCTTGGTCGACAGCGTGGCCGTGCGGATCGCCTGCTTGAGCGTGTCCACGGGCACGTCGGCTTCCTCGAGCAGCAGCTCGAGCAGCGTGTCGTCGTAGTGGGAGATCTCCTCGAGCAGATGTTCGCGCGCTGCCTGCGCCGCTTCTGCGAGGTTCTCGGGAATCTCGATCTCATCGACTTCCTTGCCCATCTCGTCCTTGTAGACGATCGCCTTCATCGCGACTAGGTCGATGACGCCGAGGAAGTCGCCCTCGGCGCCGATCGGCAGCTGGATCGGCACCGGGTGCGCGCCCAGGCGGTCGATCATCGTCTTCACGCCCTTGTCGAAGTCCGCGCCGATGCGGTCCATCTTGTTGATGTACGCGATCCGCGGCACGTGGTACTTGTCGGCCTGACGCCACACGGTCTCGGACTGGGGCTCGACGCCGGCGACGGAGTCGAACAGCGCGATCGCGCCGTCGAGCACGCGCAGCGAGCGCTCGACCTCGACGGTGAAGTCGACGTGTCCGGGCGTGTCGATGATGTTGATGCGGTGGTCCTTCCACTGCGCGGTGGTCGCGGCGGAGGTGATCGTGATGCCGCGCTCCTGCTCCTGCTCCATCCAGTCCATCACGGCCGCGCCCTCGTGCACCTCGCCGATCTTGTACGTGCGGCCGGTGTAGTAGAGGATGCGCTCGGTCGTCGTCGTCTTACCGGCGTCGATGTGCGCCATGATCCCGATGTTGCGGGTGTTTTGGAGTGAGAACTTTCTTGGCATAGATCAGATTTGGGCTTGTTGCTGGGTGGTCATCCGGGCAAAAAAATAGGCCCCTCGGGCCCACGCACGCTGCTGGTCGCTTTGGACCGGTCCGCGTTCGTTATCTGCTCGAGGTCACCATCTTGATTGCCGACTCCGCGGGTCGCACGTGAACGCGCTGCGCCCACCGCGACGCCTTTTCGACTATAGCAGAGCGATTCCTGCCGGTGAGCGGTCCGTGGAGCCCGCATCGGGGCCGAAGCGAAGCCCACGCGCAGGCAGCGCCCGGCGGCGGATTAGGCCGACTTGGACGGCTCGCACGACCCCGTCGCAGGGGCGTCCTCGACCATCGCGCCGAGGCGTTCGAGCACGCGCGTGGCCGCACGCAGCTCGTCGATCTCGACGCCCGTAAGCGCGTGCTCCCAGCGGCTCTGCCATGCGGCGCGCTTGGCCTGGATCTTGCGCCGGCCCTGAGCGGTGAGCCGCGAAACGACCACGCGCCGGTCGGTCTCCGAGCGCACACGCTCGACGTGACCCTGCTCGGCGAGGTGGTCGAGCATCTGGGTGACCGTCGCGGGCGTCAGCCGCGCGGCGGCGGCGAGCTCTCCCGCCGGTAGCTCGCCGCGCTCGAACAGCTCGATCAGCAGCTCGAACTGAGCGTGGCTGAGCTCCGACGCGCCGAGGTGCGTGTCGCGCCCGCGCAGACGGTTGAAGCTGCGGAACACACGACGAAACGCCAGGCCCAGCTCCGTCAGCTGAGCGTCACGCGCGCCCGACGCCTCGGTCGTGGACTCCTTGGTTTTGGCCTCGACGGCCACGGGGCTGCTCATCGGACACCCGTTATACGCCCAATGGCTCGGCGGCCGCATCGGCGTTGGCCGCCGCACGGCTCAGCTTCGCTGGCGGGGTCTCGGCGAACAGCAGCGCCAGGCACGGTACGAGCGCGAGCAGCGAGATTCCGAGCGACCACCAGTAGGCGCTGTCGAACGCTCTCGCGAACTGGCCGAGCGAGTGCGCGTGCAGTTCGCCGCGCTGCAGCACGACGGCCAGCACCGCCACGCCGATCGCCCCGCCGACCCGCTGCAGCACGTTCAGCTGGGGCGTAGCGTCGGAGAGCTGCTCGGGGCGCATCGCCGCGAACGCGGCGCTCATGGCGGGCACGAACGCGAAGCCGATGCCGATACCGCGCAGCAGCAGCACGAGCGAGATCTGCACGATCGAGGTGCTCGCGCCGACGAACGCCAACGGGATCGTGCCGATGCACAGGATCGAGACGCCCACGATCGAGATGCGCCCGCCGCCGAAGCGTTCGGTCAGGCGACCGACGAGCGGCATCACCAGCAGCATGCCCAGGCCCTGCGGGCCGACGAGCATGCCCGTGACGATCACGCTCTCGTGACGCACCTCCTGGTAGTACAGCGGCACGAGCACCATCGCGCCGAACAGCGACGCGCCGAGCGCGAAGGTCGTCAGCGACGCCGCCGCGAACACGCGGTTGGCGTACAGCCGAATGTCGAGCAGCGGACGCTCGATGCGCAGCGCGTGCCAGACGAAGACGCCGCACAGCACCACCCCTGCGATGATCGGCCAGAGCACGGTCGGCGCTGTCAGGCTGGGATGGGCGGCCAGCTCGGAGAGGCCGTAGACGATCGCCGTCGATCCGCCCGAGAGCAGGCCAAGGCCGATCACGTCCAAACGCCCGGCGGCGCCCGAGTCGGTCTTGGGCAGCATCCGCCACGCCAGCACCAGCGCGATCGCGCCGATCGGGACGTTCACCAGGAAGATCCACGACCAGTGCAGGTTCTCGAGGATCGCGCCGCCGACCACCGGCCCGAGGATCGGCGCGAGCATCGCGGGCATCGACACGATGCCCATCACCCGCCCCATGCGCTTGGGCCCGGCGACCTGAGCCATGATGAGCTGCCCCACGGGCATGATCATCCCGCCGCCGACGCCCTGCATCACGCGGAACAGCACCAGCGAAGTGGTCGACGCGGCGACCGCACACAGCGCCGAGCCGGCGGTGAACAGCACCAGCGAGGTCATATACACGCGCTTGGCGCCGAAGCGCCGCGCCGCCCAACCAGTGACGGGGATGACCGCCGCCAGCGACAGCAGGTAGCCCGTGACAACCCACTGGATCTGAGCGATCGAGCTGTGCAGTTCGTGACCCAGCGTGCGCAGCGCCACGTTCACGATCGTCGTGTCGAGGATCGACATGATCATCCCCAGGATCACCACGCCGGCGATCTTCCACACGTAACGCTCGATGCGCTCGGACGCCTCCGGGTGGAAGCCTGGGTCTGATGTCGTTGTCGGCGAGGAAGACATTCGGTACCGAAACTTTAGGTACCGAAGCTTTCTTCTTCAAGGGGTATGTGATGCTTCTCACACTTACGTCCGGAAGGTATCTACCGGGAATCTAGTCGTTGACGACTTGCAGGAAAGCGCGGACCGTCTCATGCGATAGCCCGCTAGCGTGGGAGATCGTCGCTGCGGACATGCCGACCCTCACAGCTTCCAGAATGGCCGTTTCAGCCTTGTGATGTGCCGTAATGAACTCGCCGCCCGCCTCTTGCAAGCGCTGTTCGACGTCGGTATCAGCCATCGCCCCGCGGCGGCGGCGTGCTCTCGGCGGCCCTGCGCAAAAGCCGATCCCAAGTGCTGCGCTTCGGGACAGGGATCCCGACCGGCTCGTACGGCGCGCTCGTCTTGGCGTCGGTCCCCTTGGGGTGGGTTAGCTGAGTGGGCTCCCGCCCGAGCGCATCGCGGGCACGCTCCAAGTCGGACGCGTTGACGAGGACGTTGCGTGGACCGCCCGCACCGAACTCTGGATTATCGATCGACCGCTGTTGCATAGCGGGAATCCCCTCGCTAGCGAGGATCTGGCACATCATCTCGGCCTCAGGTCCGCTGCCAGCCATCGCCGCGACCCGCAGCGTTGACTCCCGCTGGGGGTCAACCTCAGCCATCTAGATGGGAGGGTAGCGCGCATGGGGCACCCGAGAGCGTGCCCCTAAAAGCGGGCCATAGCGACGCGAAGACCAAGCGACAAGAACGCAGGGAGCGTCGCGTGCTCTGCACGCGAGCGAGCGCGACCGGGCCGGCGCCGCAGGACGCAGTATCGCGCCGTGTCCTCGCGCCGCTACCAGCGGTAGTGCGCGAAGGCCTTGTTGGCCTGCGCCATGCGGTAGATGTCGTCCTTGCGCTTGTACGCGCCGCCCTGCTGGGACTGGGCGTCCATCAGTTCGTTGGCCAGGCGCTGAGCCATGGTCTTCTCGCGGCGTTGGCGGGCGAACTCGACGAGCCAGCGTACGGCGAGCGTGCGCGCACGCCTGGAGGCGACCTCGACGGGCACCTGGTAGGTGGCGCCACCGACGCGGCGCGATTTGACCTCGAGCGTGGGCGTGAGCGCCTTGATGGATGCGTCGAGCGTCTCCACTGGGTCTTTGTCGCTGCGCTCGGCGAGCAGCGCGAGCGCGTCGTAGACGATCCGCTCGGCTGTGGACTTCTTGCCGTCGAGCATGACCTTGTTGATCACCTGCTGGACGAGTTTGGAGCGGTGTATGGGGTCCGGCTCGACCGGACGGATCTGGGCAGCTGCGCGACGGGGCATCGGTGTCTCGTTCCTGGAAGCTGTGGACTGCGACTATTTTTTCTTGACGCCGTACTGCGAGCGCGCCTTCTTGCGGTCGCTCACGCCGGCGGCGTCGAGCGTGCCGCGCACGACCTTGTAGCGCACGCCAGGTAGATCCTTGACACGTCCGCCGCGCACGAGCACGACGGAGTGCTCCTGCAGGTTGTGCCCCTCGCCGGGGATGTACGCGGTCACCTCGATCGATCCGGAGATGCGCACACGCGCGACCTTGCGCAGCGCGGAGTTAGGCTTCTTCGGCGTGGTGGTGTAGACGCGCGTGCACACTCCGCGGCGCTGAGGCGCGGCGGTTTTCTTCTTGCGGCCTTTGCCGGACTTGAGGCCCGGGGTGGCGACCTTCTTCTTGGGCGTCACGCGCCCCTTGCGCACGAGTTGCGAGGTGGTTGGCATTCGGTGCGTGATGCTAGCAGCGCTAGGCGGCCTGGGCCACGCCGGCTGCGCGCACGGGCGCTGGCATCAGCGCGGCGGCGGCGATCACCAGCACGAACGCGAGCGCCTGCAGCACCACGCCGGCTGGGCTCGCGGCCATCGGATCACCGAACACGATGATCCCACCGGCGATGCCGGAGATGTTGGCGGCGGTGCCGGTGACGGCGATCACGGGGACCGCCTCGCCGTCCTGCAGGCCACGGGCGGAGGCGTAGAACGCCACCACGGACGCGAGCACCGCGACCGCCAGCCAGGGGCTCAGCGCGAGGCCGAGCAGCCCGTGGGCGCCGGTGATGCCGGTCAGAGCCTTGATGGCGGTGTCGGACACGCCGAACAGCACGCCGGCGGCAGCGCCGAGCATGATGCCGTGATGCTCGCTCGGGCCACCCATGCTCGGACCCACCAGCAGCAGGCCTCCGAGCCCGAACAACCCTGCCTCGAAAGAGATCATCGCGGCATCCGAGAAGTGGGAGTGCGCGCCGTGCATGGCCGGCAGCGTGATGCCGAGAAGCACCAGGCCGGCGGCGGTGAGGCACAGGCCGAGCCACTGGCGGCGTCCTACGGAGAAGCCGAACATGCGCTCGGCCATGACCGCTATGAACACGACGCCCGCTGCCAGGGACACCTGGATCACGGACATCGGCGCGAGCGCCAGCGCGGCCACGTGCAGGCCCCAGCTCCCGGTGGCGATGAGCATGCCCAACGCGAACCACTTCGAGGAGTACAACTGCCTGGCCGAGCGGAACGGGTGCAGCACCTGCACCTTGGGCACGGAGTTGGCTCCCCGGTACTTGTAGAAGAACCCGAGGTTCGCGACGAAAGCGCAGGCGAGCGCGAGGAGTATGCCTAGGTCCATGGTCATTGTGGGAGGTGATACGAAGTGCTCATCGGTTGTCGCCAGCGGCTGCTTTACTCCGCGCGGGCGACATAAGCGCATCGACCGTGCCCGACACAGTACCCACCCCAACCTCTATGCGAGCTAAAGCGCGGGCTAGAGCCACGGAGGACAAGCGGCCGCTGCTGATGGTCGACATCGACGGCGTCATCTCGCTGTTCGGCGGCTGGCAGCAGCCGGCGCGGGCAGAGCGGGACGGCAAGAGCGCGGATGGCGGGCTCGAAGGGAGCTTCCATTCGATCGACGGCACACCTCACTTCCTTTCGTCCACCGCCGCCGCTCACCTGCTTGAGCTCTCGAGCGCGTTCGAGCTCGTGTGGGCGAGCGGCTGGGAGGAGCGTGCCAACGAGCATCTGCCACACCTGCTCGGCCTGCCTGCGGAGCTGCCGTTCCTGTGTTTCTCACGTGCGGTCGGACGCTCCAACGCACACTGGAAGCTCGACGCGATCGACACGTACGCGAGCGGGCGCCCGCTCGCGTGGATCGACGATGCGTTCAACGACGCCTGCCACCAATGGGCCGCCGAGCGCGCCGCGGCGACGCTGCTCGTGGCGACAGACCCCCAGCGCGGTCTCACCGCGCGGGAGGCGCGGCAGCTAGCGGCGTGGGCCCGGACTCTATAGTCCTCTCGCAAAACGCTGTATAACCATCGCTATACAGCATTTGCAAGAGGACACAAAGTACGGCCCGCTGCTCACTGCCAAACCAAACCCGCTGCCGCCGGCCCACTCCTCGCCGCCGCCGGCCTACTCGCGGCCGGCCTACTCCTCGCCGCCACCGCCGCCGGTGCCAGCGCCCTCGTCGGGTAGCTCGAGCTCGGCTAGCTCCTCGGCGAAGCCGGGGTCGGTGCCGCCGGCGCCGATCTTCTCGAGCGAGGCGAGGTCGGCGTCGAACTCCTGGCCGTAGCCGCCGCTGAAGCCGTCGCCAGCGAGCCCGAGCTCGGCGGCGATCTCGTCCTGGTCGAGCAGGCCGACGTCGTCGATGGCGCGCGGGAGCGGTTCGGAGGGCTCGATCTCGATCCGCCGGTAGCGCTTGAGGCCGGTGGCGGCTGGGATGAGCTTGCCGATGATGACGTTCTCCTTGAGACCGTTGAGGCGATCGATCTTGCCTTCGAGCGCGGCGTCGGTGAGCACCTTGGTGGTCTCCTGGAAGGAGGCGGCGGACAGGAACGAGTCGGTGTTGAGCGACGCCTTGGTGATCCCGAGGATGATGTCCTCGAACTGCGCCGTCTCGCCGCCGGCCGTCGCTACTGCGTCGTTGGCCTTGGCGAATTCGAAGCGGTCGACGAACTGCCCGGGCAGGTAGTCGGTGTCGCCCTTCTGGTCGACGCGCACCTTCTTGAGCATCTGGCGCACGATCAGCTCGATGTGCTTGTCGTTGATGTCGACGCCCTGGGACTTGTAGACCTCCTGGACCTCGTTGACGAGGTACACCTCGGTCTCGGTGCGTCCGCGGATGGCGAGCAGCTCGTGCGGGTAGACGGACCCCTCGTTGAGCTGCTTGCCGGCTTTGATCTTCTCGCCGCTTGCGACGAACAGCCGCGTACGCCTGGGGAAGGCGTGGCGGTGCTCCTCGCCGGACTCGTCGGTGATGACCACGGTGAGCGCTTTGTCGGTCTCCTCGATCGACACGACGCCGTCCTGCTCGGCGATTTTGGAGAGACCCTTGGGGCGTCGCGCCTCGAATAGCTCGACGACACGCGGGAGGCCGTGCGTGATGTCCGCGCCGGCGACGCCGCCGGTGTGGAACGTGCGCATGGTCAGCTGCGTGCCGGGCTCGCCGATCGACTGCGCGGCGACGATGCCGACGGCGTCGCCGATCTGCGCGAGCGCGCCGGTTGCCATGGCGCGGCCGTAGCAGGCCTGGCACACGCCGCTGGGCGCCTCGCACTTGAGCACTGAGCGCACAGGCACGGTGACCTCGGTGCCCTTGTCGTTGTCGTCGGTGAACGCGTCGACGATCTCGGCCATCTCGGCGCGGCCGATTTCGACGCCCTGCTCGGCGAGCATGCGCCCGCGCTTGGTGGTGATGTCGAGCGCGGCGATGCGCCCGACGA
Organism: Solirubrobacteraceae bacterium; assembly: GCA_035939335.1. Classification (GTDB taxonomy): domain Bacteria; phylum Actinomycetota; class Thermoleophilia; order Solirubrobacterales; family Solirubrobacteraceae; genus Palsa-744. The sequence continues at coordinate 9,370 of DASZFY010000014.1, forward strand.
GCACGTCGTTGGGTTCGCCGCCGTCCTTGAAGACGGCCATCTCGATGTACTCCTCGGTGCCGCAGTCGGCCTCGCGGATGATGACGTCCTGGGCGACGTCGACGAGACGCCGCGTGAGGTAGCCGGAGTCGGCGGTGCGCAGCGCGGTGTCGGCGAGTCCCTTTCGCGCGCCGTGCGTGGAGATGAAGTACTCGAGCACGGACAGGCCCTCCATGAAGTTGGCCTTGATCGGGCGCTCGATGATTTCACCCTTGGGGTTGGCCATCAGGCCGCGCATCCCTGCGAGCTGACGGATCTGCTTGAACGAGCCACGGGCGCCGGAGTTGGCCATCATGAAGATGGGGTTGAGGACGTCGAGGTTTTTGACCATCGCCTCGGCGACCTCGTCGGTGGCGGCGTTCCACTGCTCGACGACCGCCTCGTGGCGCTCCTCCTGGGTGATGAGGCCGTCGTCGTACTGGCTGGTGATGTCGCCGACGAGCTTGTCGAACTTGTCGAGGATTTCCTGCTTCTGGGGCGGCACGACGACGTCGTTCTTGGAGATGGTGATGCCGGCCTGCGTGGCGTACTTGAAGCCGAGGTCCTTGAACGCGTCGAGGACCAACGAGATGGTGGTGGCGCCGTAGGACTGCACGAGCATGTCGATCAGCCGCGTGGTGTCACGCTTCTTCATGGACTGGTTGACGAACACGTACTTGGACGCGTCGAACTCGTCGCCGAGCGCCTCGGCGAGCGCGCGCTCGATGCGGTCGTTGTAGATGATGCGCCCGATGGTCGTGAGGACGTGGCCGCCCTCGCGCCCGTAGGGACGGAACTCGGCGATGTCGTGCAGTTTTACGACGTTGCCCTCGTAGGAGAGCTCGGCCTCCTGCGCGGTGCGGAACACGTGCGGACGCGGCTCGTACGTGGCGCGGTCGATCTTCGACAGCTCCTCGGCTTCGGGCCCGTAAGTGAGGTAGTAGGCGCCGAGGATCATGTCCTGCGTGGGCGTGGCGAGCGGCGCGCCGTGAGCGGGCGAGAGGATGTTGTTGGAGGAGAGCATCAGGATGCGCGCCTCCGCCTGCGCCTCTGCGGACAGCGGCAGGTGCACGGCCATCTGGTCGCCGTCGAAGTCGGCGTTGAACGCGTGGCAGACGAGCGGGTGGACCTGGATGGCCTTGCCCTCGACGAGCAGCGGCTCGAACGCCTGGATGCCCAGGCGGTGGAGCGTGGGCGCGCGGTTGAGCAGCACGGGGTGCTCGTGGATGACCTCCTCGAGCACGTCCCAGACCTCGCCGATCATCGAGTCGACCATCTTCTTGGCGGCCTTGATGTTCTGCGCGGACTTGCGCTCGACGAGGCGGGCCATGATGAACGGCTTGAACAGCTCGAGCGCCATGATCTTGGGCAGGCCGCACTGGTGCAGCTTCAGGTACGGGCCGGCGACGATCACCGGGCGCCCTGAGTAGTCGACGCGCTTGCCGAGCAGGTTCTGGCGGAAGCGCCCCTGCTTGCCCTTGAGCATGTCGGACAGGCTCTTGAGCGGACGGTTGCCGGGACCGGTGACGGGACGCCCGCGGCGGCCGTTGTCGAACAGCGCGTCGACGGCCTCCTGGAGCATGCGCTTCTCGTTGTTGACGATGATCTCGGGCGCGCCGAGGTCGAGCAGCCGCTTGAGGCGGTTGTTGCGGTTGATGACGCGGCGGTACAGGTCGTTGAGGTCGGAGGTGGCGAAGCGCCCGCCGTCGAGCTGCACCATGGGACGCAGCTCGGGCGGGATCACGGGCACGGCGTCGAGCACCATCATCTCGGGCTTGTTGCCGGACTGGATGAACGCGGAGACGACCTTCAGGCGCTTGACGGCGCGCGCCTGCTTCTGGCCTTTGCCGTTCTTGACCTGGTCCTCGAGCTCGATGCGTTCGGCCTCGAGGTCGACCTGCTGGAGCAGGTCGCGGATCGCTTCCGCGCCCATGCCGCCGCGGAAGTACTCGCCGAAGCCGTACGGAGAGCCGAAGCGCTCCTTGAGCTCGCGGAAGGTGGTCTCGTCGTGCTCGATCTGCTTGGGCTCCATCGTCTTGAAGAGCTCCCACACGTTGCGCATGCGCTCGGCGGCGTCCTCGATGTAGGCCTCGGTGTCGGAGATGTCGGCGTCGAATGCCTTGGTCAGTTCCTTGACCTGCTTGTCGCGCTCCTCGTCTGACAGTTTGGACAGGTTGATGTCGAGCGAGTCCGCCCACAGGTGGTCTTCGTCGTTGAAGTTGGTCTGTTTGCCCGTCTGCAGGTACTTCTCGCGGCGCGCTAGCGACTCGCGCAGCTCGAGTACGCGCTCCTCACGCTCGGCGGCGTACGCGTCGAGGACCTTGTTGACCTCCTTCTCGAGCGAGTCGACATCCTTAGCGCGAGCCTCCTCGTCCACCCACGTGACGATCGAAGCGGCGAAGTACAGGACCTTCTCGAGTTCCTTGGGCGCCATGTCGAGCAGGTAGCCGATCCGGCTGGGCACGCCCTTGAAGAACCAGATGTGGCTGACGGGCGCGGCGAGGTCGACGTGGCCCATGCGCTCGCGGCGAACCTTCGAGCGTGTGACCTCCACGCCGCAGCGCTCGCAAACGATGCCCTTGTAGCGCACGCGCTTGTACTTGCCGCAGTAGCACTCCCAGTCCTTGGTGGGCCCGAAGATGCGCTCGCAGAACAGTCCGTCCTTCTCGGGCTTGAGCGTCCGGTAGTTGATGGTCTCCGGCTTGGTGACCTCACCGGAGCTCCAACTGCGGATCTGCTTCGAAGAGGCGAGGCTGATCTCGATGGCGTCGAAGTTGTTTATGTCAATCATTCAGGTGGCTTTCGCTCGCGGGTGAATCGGGCAGGGTGATCTCGGGTTTGGCTTCGGCTTACTCGGCGGACTCGTCGGTGACGAGGCTCTCCAGGTCGATGTCCTCGGTGGCGCCGACGTCGAGCAACTCCTCGACCTCGACGGCGTCGTCGTCGGTGTCGTCTGTGTCTGTGTCTGTGTCGTCTGTGTCGTCGGTGGGGGTCTCCGCGGCGCCGTCCTCGACGGTCTCGGCGGCGGCAGCGTCGGTGCTGTCCTCGCCCTCGGTCTGCTCGTCTGCGCCGTCGCCGGCGAGCGCGCGGACCCCGGAGAGGTCGATGCCGAGCTCCTCGGCGGCGCGCAGCAGGTCGTCGTCCTCATCGCGCATCTCCGTGCGCTGGCCCTCCTCGGAGACGACGTTGACGTCGAGCGCCAGCGATTGCATCTCCTTGAGCAGGACCTTGAACGACTCGGGGATGGAGGGCTCGGCGATGTTCTCACCCTTGACGATGGCCTCGTATGCCTTGACACGGCCGACGGTGTCGTCGGACTTGATGGTGAGCATCTCCTGCAGCGTGTAGGCGGCACCGAACGCCTCTAGCGCCCAGACCTCCATCTCGCCGAAGCGCTGCCCACCGAACTGCGCCTTGCCGCCGAGCGGCTGCTGGGTGACGAGCGAGTACGGGCCGGTGGAGCGCGCGTGGATCTTGTCGTCGACGAGGTGCAGGAGCTTGAGGATGTACATGTATCCGACTGTGACCTGTTCCTCGAACGGCTCGCCTGTGCGGCCGTTGAACAGCGTCATCTTTCCGGACGCCTGCTCGCCGACGCGACGGGACTTGTCGACGTCCATGCGGATGCGTCCGGTGTGGGCGTCCTGCCACTTGACGAGCGCGTTGTCGACGTCGGCGACGGTGGCGCCGTCGAACACGGGCGTGGACACGTACACGCGACGGGGACCGCCGTTGGCGTCGGCTTCCTTGTAGGCCTCGGTGCCGTCGTCGTACCAGCCCTGCGCGGCGGCCCACCCGAGGTGGGTCTCGAGGATCTGGCCGACGTTCATGCGCGAGGGCACGCCGAGCGGGTTGAGGATGACGTCGACGGGCGTGCCGTCCTCGAGGAACGGCATGTCCTGCTGGTCGACGATCTTGGAGATGACACCCTTGTTGCCGTGACGGCCGGCGAGCTTGTCGCCCTCGGAGATCTTGCGCTTCTTGGCGACGAACACGCGCACGAGGTCGTTGACCCCGGGCGGCAGGTCATCGCCGGCGTCGCGGCTGAAGGTCTTGACGTCGATCACGACGCCGCCCTCGCCGTGGGGCACCTTGAGCGAGGTGTCGCGCACCTCGCGCGCCTTCTCCTTGAAGATGGCGCGGATGAGCTTCTCCTCGGCGGTCAGCTCGGTCTCGCCCTTGGGCGTGACCTTGCCGACGAGCAGGTCGCCTGAGATGACCTCGGCGCCGACGCGCACGATGCCGCGGTCGTCGAGGTTGCGCAGCGACTCCTCAGAGCGGTTGGGGATGTCGCGGGTGATCTCCTCCTCGCCGAGCTTGGTGGTGCGGGCGTCGATCTCGTACTCCTCGATGTGAATGGAGGTGAGCTCGTCGTCCTGCACGAGGCGCTTGGACAGGATGATGGCGTCCTCGAAGTTGTAGCCCTCCCAGGACATGAACGCGACCATGAGGTTCTTGCCGAGCGCCATTTCGCCCTTGTCGGTGGAGGAGCCGTCGGCGAGCACGTCGCCGGCCTTGACCGCCTGGCCGGCGTGGACGAGGGGCTTCTGGTGGATGAGCGTGCCCTGGTTGGAGCGCATGTACTTCTGCAGCTCGTACTCGTCCTTGGCGCCGTCCTTGCCGGCGACGACGATCTGGTTGGCGTCGATGTAGTCGACGGCGCCGGCGTTCTTTGCCAGCAGCACGTCACCGGTGTCGAGCGCGGCGCGGCGCTCCATGCCGGTGCCGACCAATGGGGCGTCGGCCTTCAGCAGCGGCACTGCCTGGCGCTGCATGTTGGAGCCCATGAGCGCGCGGTTGGCGTCGTCGTGCTCGAGGAACGGGATCATGGCGGTGGCCACTGACCAGATCTGCTCGGGCGAGACGTCGATCAGGTCGACGTCCTTGGGCCCGACGGTTACGTACTGGCCGGCCTGCGTGCGGCACAGGATTTCGGTGCCCTTGAGCTTGCCGGTCTTGTCGTCCACGGGCGTGTTGGCCTGGGCGATCAGCAGCTCCTCTTCCTGGGTTGCGTCGAGGTGGCGGACTTCGTCGGTGAGCGTGCCGTCCTTGACGACGCGGTAGGGCGTGGTGACGAACCCGTACTCGGAGACCTCGGCGAACGAGGACAGCGAGCCGATCAGGCCGATGTTGGGCCCCTCGGGGGTCTCGATGGGGCACATGCGCCCGTAGTGGGTGGGGTGCACGTCGCGGACCTCGATGGGCGCGCGCTCGCGGGTCAGGCCTCCGGCTCCAAGTGCAGATAGGCGGCGTCGGTGCGTGAGCCCGGCGAGCGAGTTGGTCTGGTCCATGAACTGCGACAGCTGCGAGGAGCCGAAGAACTCCTTCAGCGCGGCGACGACAGGCCGGATGTTGATGATGGTCTGCGGCGTGATGGTGTCGGCGTCCTCGGTGGTGAGGCGCTCGCGCACGACGCGCTCCATGCGGTAGAGGCCGATGCGGAAGGCCTCCTGGATGAGCTCGCCGACGGTGCGCAGGCGGCGGTTGCCGAAGTGCTCGTACTCGTCGAGGTGCTCGGCGACGGGCTCGCGCGGCATGCTGGTGGCCTCTGCGGCGTAGTCCTTGATCTCGACGTCGCCGTCCTCGGGGATGCCGAGGATCTTGGGCAGCCGCACGAGCTCGTTGATCAGGGCGACGATGTCGTCCTTGGTGAGGGTGCGGATGTCCAGGTCGGTCTCCTGCTTGAGACGCGAGTTGAGCTTGTAGCGCCCGACGCGCGTGAGGTCGTAGCGCTTGGGGTCGAAGAACAGCTGGTTGAGCAGCGCCTTGGCGTTGTCGACGCTGGGCGGCTCGCCGGGGCGCTGCTTCTTGAACAGCTCGATCAGCGCGCCCTCTTCGGTGCGCGTGGCCTCGGTGTCGGACTCGATGGTGTTGCGGATGTACAGCGAGTTGTCGAACAGCCGCAGGATCTCCTCGTCGGAGGCGTAGCCCATGGCGCGCAGCAGCACGGTGACGGGCAGCTTGCGCTTGCGGTCGATACGGACGAAGACCTTGCCCTTCTTGTCGATCTCGAGCTCCAGCCAGGATCCGCGCGCGGGCATGAGGTTGGCGATGAAGACCTGCTTCTCGCGGTCCTTGGGCTCCATCAGGTAGGCACCGGGGGAGCGCACGAGCTGCGTGACGACGACGCGCTCGGTGCCGTTGATGACGAACGTGCCGCGCTCGGTCATCCACGGGAAGTCGCCCATGAAGACGGACTGCTCGCGAATCTCTCCGGTCTCGCGGTTGATGAACGCGACGGTCACGGTGAGCGGACGCGCGAACGTGAGGTCCTTCTCTCGGCACTGGTCGAGCGAGGCGACGGGCTCGTCGAACGTGAACTCGCCGAACTGCACGGCGAGGTTGCCTGTGTAGTCCTCGATGGGGGAGATGTCGTCGATCGTCTCGCGCAGGCCGCCGGTCTTGGGGTCGGTCAGCCACGCGAACGAGCGGCGCTGGATGTCTATGAGGTTGGGAACGTCAACAGTCTTCTGGAGACGCGCGAAAGTCCGGCGCGTCCGGAGAGCATCTACAGCAGCCAAGAAATGACTCCTTCGGAGGGCGATACACGGGCAGAGGAAGGCGCCGAGGCGCGACCAGCAAAGATAGCACAGACTATCGACGCCCTGAAGGGCCGCCGGTGCTCACGGACCCCGTCCTCGACATTCGCGTATGTGGCGCGATGCGTGTGGCGGACGGCTGCGACTATCGACCAGCGCGGCAGACTCTACCGGAAAATGCGCCAATGTGAGCAGAAAATAAAGACCGGTCGACGCGCTGCATTCGACGGGTCGCAGGCGTGCACGATCCGGCGTCGCGTCCTCCGTGGGCGGGGCGAGCGCGGTGACGGCCCTCAGCGGGCTACCGACGGGGCAGGGGGGCGCCGCTCCCTCCGTATGGGTGGGAGTTGTCGGTAGCCCGCTCAAGGCCGTCACCTTGGGGAAGACGATGACGCGGGCTCATCGGGCTAATGTACACCATGCACGGCCCCCTCTACGACCGAGCCAACCGTTCCCTGGCTCGGCGCCCGTACGTAGGCTGAACAACCGGTACACACACAGCTAACTGCTCTGGTTCCACCCCGTCAATCCGCCAAACGGGGGATATTTGGGGATCGTTCTAATGCGCATGGCGCACGCGCGTGGGCGGCGGCGGGTGCGTCGAAGAGCACCCGCCTCCCCCCTTCCTTTGTGCCACTTCAAAAACGCTGTATAGCGATGGTTACACAGCGTTTTAAAACGGAGTCCTGCCGAGGATCGCAGCGGCGGATGACCCTCGGCCAAGCGAAGCCTGTCCGTGTGAAGGTCGCCGCGAAGTCGCGACCTTCACACGGACAGGCGTAGCGTCGCGCTACTTGAGCTCGACGCTGGCGCCGGCCTCCTCGAGTTCCTGCTTGAGCTTGTCGGCCTCCTCGCGCTCGATGCCCTCCTTGACCGGCTTGGGGGCCTCGTCTACGAGCGCCTTGGCCTCTTTGAGGCCGAGGCCGGTTGCGGCGCGCACGACCTTGATGACCTGGATCTTCTTGTCGCCTGCGCCGGCGAGAATGACGTCGACGGTGCTGCTGGCTTCTTCCTCAGCGGCTGCGTCACCGCCGCCGCCGGCTGGCGCGGCGACGGGCGCGGCGACCGCGGCGGCCGATACGCCGAACTCCTCCTCGAGCGCTTTGATGCGCTCGGCGAGCTCGAGCACCGAGATGCCCTTGAGCTCCTCGATCCAATCCTGTGTGCTGGTTGCCATGTGAGTCAGTCCTCCTTGGGGGGATTCGTCTCGGCGTCCTCGGGCTGGTTCTCAGCCGAGACGTCCGCGTGGTTGTCGTCTGCTTGCGCCGGCTCGTCCTGCACCTGCTCCTGCTCCGGCTCAGTCTGTGGGTCCGCCTCAGCGGCGGGCTCCTCGGCCGCGGGCTCCACCTCGGCCGCTGGCTCCTCCACCTCGGGGGCTACCTCCGCTGCGGGCTCCTCGGCCGCGGGCTCCGCGTCAGTCGCTGGTGCGACCTCAGCCTCGGGGGCTGCCTCGGCGGCGGGCTCGTCGGCATCTGGGGCTGGAGCCGCGGCTGCCGCTGGCGCGTCGCCGGCGGGGATCTCACCGGACTCCTTCTTGGCTTGCACCTGCCCAAGCGCGACGGCGACGCCGCTGATGAGCGCGTTGAGGGTGCGCACGAGGCCGCTGATGGGCGAGGCGACGACGCCGACGAGCTGGCCGTAGAGGACTTCGCGCGAGGGCAGACGCGAGAGCGATCGGATCTGCTCGACGTCGAGCTCGACGCCGCCCATGAGCCCGCCCTTGAACGGCAGCAGCTGCGTGGCGCGACCGTAGTCGGCGACGGTTTTGGCGGCGCTGGCGACGTCGCCGCGGACGAACGTCAGCGCGGTGGGCCCGTTGAGGAAGGCCTTGAGCGTGTCAGCGCCTACCTGGTCGGCGGCACGCTCGGTGAGCGAGTTCTTGACGACCTTGAACGTGGCGTCGGACTCGCGCAGCTTGGCGCGCAGCTCGGCGACCTGCGCGACGGTGATGCCGCGGTAGTCGACGGCGAAGATTGCGTCGGATTGGTCTATGTGGGTGGCGATCTCGGCGATCGCCACGGCCTTCTGGTCTCGGTTCATGGGGCTCCTGTCCCGGGCTTGCGCCGCGTGGCTGCCGGGGGTCTCTGGTGGCCTGTGGTGGGATGACGCTAGGCGGCGATGGTAGCCGCGGGCGCCTCCTCGAGGATTTCACGTGTCTTCGACGAATCGACCTTGATGCCGGGACCCATGGTCGAGGCGAGTGTGATCGAGCGCAGGTAGCGGCCTTTGGCGGCGGACGGTTTCGCGCGGACGAGCTCTTCGACGACGGCTGCGTAGTTCTCGAGCAGCTGGCGCTCGCCGAAGCTGACCTTGCCGATGATCAGGTGCACGATGGCGGTGCGGTCGGTGCGGTACTCGACCTTGCCGGACTTGGACTCCTGGACGGCTTTGGCGACGTCCATGGTGACGGTGCCGACTTTGGGGTTGGGCATCTTGCCGGACGGCCCAAGGATGCGCCCGAGCTGGCCTACGACAGACATCATGTCGGGCGTGGCGATGGCGACGTCGAAGTCGTCGAAGCCCTCCTGGATGCGTTTGGCGAGATCCTGAGCGCCGACGACGTCCGCGCCCGCCTCTTCGGCCTCGGCCGCCTTGGGCCCCTGCGCGAACACGGCCACCTTGACGTCCTTGCCGAGGCCGTTGGGCAGCGCGATGGTGCCGCGCAGCTGCTCGTCGGCGTGGCGCACGTTGAGGCCGGTGCGCACGTGCACCTCGACGCTCTCGTCGAACTTGGCGCTGCCGAGCTCGCGCACCAGTGCGACCGCCTCCGCGGGCTGGTACTCGTGCTCGCGATCGACCTTGGCGAGGATCTCGGAATAGCGTTTGCCGTGCTTGCTCATGAGGCCACCTCCACACCCATGGAGCGGGCTGTGCCGGCGATGATCTTGGCGGCCTGGTCGACGTCGTGCGCGTTGAGGTCGTCGAGCTTGCGCTCTGCGATCTCGCGCAGCTGGCTCTGGGTGATGGTGCCGACCTTCACGCGGTTGGGCTCGCCGGAGCCCTTGTTGATTTTGATCGCCTGGCGGATCAACACAGCGGCGGGCGGCGTCTTGGTGACGAACGTGAACGAGCGGTCCTCGTACACGGTGATCACCACCGGGATCACGGTGCCGGTTTCGCTCTGCGTCTGCGCGTTGAACGCCTTGCAGAACTCCATGATGTTGATGCCGTGCTGACCCAGCGCAGGGCCGACCGGCGGGGCGGGGCTCGCCTGCCCGGCGTTCGCCTGCAGCTTGATCGTCGTCAAAACCTTCTTGGCCATCGTGTGTCCTCGGAGTTCCTAGAGCTTCTTTACCTGGTCAAACTGGACTTCCACCGGCGTCTCGCGGCCGAAGATTGATACCAGCACCTTGAGGCGGGCGGCGTCCTCGTTGATCTCGGAGATCTCGCCGGAGAAGTCGGACAGCGGGCCGGAGACGACCTTGACGGACTCGCCGATGGTGAACTGGGCGCGCGTGCGCGTGGCGGTGGCGACCTCCTTGTGCAGCAGCCGGTCGACCTCCACCTGGGTCAGCGGCACGGGCTCCTGCGAGGCGCCCACGAAGCCGGTCACGCCGGGGGTGCCCTTGACGACGCCCCAGGAGTCCTCGTTGAGCTCCATGTTGACGAGCACGTAGCCCGGCATGGTGCGCTTCTCGACGGGGTTCTTCTGGTTGTCCTTCATCTCCATGACCGTTTCCGTGGGCACGACCACGCTGCGCACGGCGCGCTGCTGCCCGAGCGACACCACGCGGTGCTCGAGGTTGTGCTTGACCTTGTTCTCATGGCCGGAGTATGTGTTCACGACGTACCAGCGAAACATTCAGTTCAGGGCTTCCTTAGAGGACGAATTCGACGATTTCCTTGGCGACGTAGTCCGCCAGCCCAAGGTAGAGGCCGGCGATTGCGACGAACCCGAGCACCACGGCTGTCGCCTGCGTGACCTGACGGCGATCTGGCCACTGTACGCGCTGGAGCTCCGCCCAGCTGGCTCGCAGGAAGCCGACCGCGCGATTGCCGCCCCGCAGCGGAGCGCCTGACGGGCGCGCGACGTCACCGCCGCCACCACCCGCGCCGCCACCACCGCCACCGCCCGCACCGCCCCCGCCGGGGCGAGACGGACCAGAAGGTTCCTGCAGCGCGTCCTCGGCATCTTCCTCGACTTCGGCTTCGCCCTCGGTGAGCTGGTCGCCGGTGACGGGTACGCCGCCGGCGCCGCGCACGAGCGCCGCGTCGAACTCGTCCACCTCGGCGCCCGCGTGTCCGAGTGCGCCAGGCAGGTCGGCGCGCTCGATCGTGCCGTGCGCGTCCGCGTGGGTGGATGCGGGCTCGACAGCGTCGCCGCCGGTGCGGGCGCCGTTGGGCGCCTGCTCGGACGCCGGCCGACGGCCGACAGCCGCGCCACCGCCGCGGGCGCGGCGCTGCTTTGCACGTTTGCGGTCACGAGCCACGGCAGCGCTCCCGCGCTAACGGGTCTCCCGGTGGCTGGTGTGCTTGCGACACCAGCGGCAGTACTTGCGCAGGGTGATCCGGTCGGGGTTGTTGCGCTTGCTCTTGTTCGTCTGGTAGTTGCGACGCTTGCACTCCTCGCACGCGAGGGTGACTGCGATTCGGACGTCTCCGCGGGCCATGATCAGAAATCCCTGCGTTGTTGTTGACAGCGGCTCTGGGCGAAGAAAAACCCCGCCCAGGCGCGAGGTGCAAGCAGTCTAGCGCGCTTGCGCCGTCGGAACCACGCCGGAACGGCGCGCATCCGCGACCGCGAGCGCGAACGCCGCGACGACCCCTTGACGCGCGGCGCGCAAACCGCGAAGCTCGGGCCCGCCGAGCAGTCCTCTGCACGCCACCCGCCGACCCCTCCAATCTAAAAAAAAGAAGGAGACACGCGCGATGCCCCTACCCGAGCCGATCCCCGTGAGCGCCCACGACGAGTCGTTCGCGGGCGTCAACTACCACATCCGCGGCGAACTGGTCCCAGAGCTGCAGATCGACATCTCGGGGCAGCAGGTGATGTTCGAGCACCACACGCTGCTGTGGAAGGAGACGCAGCTGGACGTCGAGCTGAAGAAGCTCCCCGGTGCGATCAAGCGCAAGATCGCCGGCTTGGAGTTCTTCGTCACCCGCACGTCTGGCTCCGGGCGCATCGCGTTCTCGCGCGACTCGCCCGGGCAGTGCGTGCCCATGCACATCAGCCAGGGCGAAGGGCTGGACGTGCGCGAGCACCAGTTCCTCGCCGCCACCGACAACCTCGACTACAGCTTCGAACGCATCAAGGGCGTGCAGAACATGCTGCTCGGCGGCTCGGGCCTGTTCATGGACAAGTTCCGCGCCACCAGCGGCGACGCGCTCGTGTGGCTGCACGGGCACGGCAACGTGTTCCTCGTCACGCTCGGCCAGGGCGAGCAGCTCGACGTGGAGGCCGGCGCGTGGCTGTACAAGGACCCCACCGTCAACCTCGAGGCGGTCACCATGGGCCTCAAGACCGGCATCATGGGCGGCGGCGGCAAGCTCACGTGGAACCGTTTCACCGGCCCCGGACGCCTCGCCATCCAGACCATGTTCATCGCGCCGCTCGAGGGCGAAGCCAGCGGCAACGCGCAGGCAGCCACCGCCGGCGGCCTCGCCGGAGCGCTCATCGGGGGGCTCACGCGGGGGTGAGCGCCGGTCGGTCCAAAGCGAGTCGCCGGCTCCACCACGCGCGAAGCCCGGCATCGCCGGGCTTCGGACCCCACTCCCTCTGACCCCGCTCCCTCCGGCGGGGCCGCCGCTCGCGGGGCGCGCCGCGGCGACCGGTTTGTGCGCGGTCGCCGCAGTGACGGCTCAAGGACAAACGTCGCGCGAAAGCCACACCCCTCCGCAGTCGATTGCGTTTCCCCTTGATCGCCTTCCCCCCGTTAACGTGCGCTGGTCGCCGAGGTTGGCCGGGGAGGAGATTTAATTCGCGCCCTTGCCGTGGGCTTGTTCGCTGTTGCCATGAGGTTCTTCCGCAGTGCCGCTCTTGCCGTGGGGTTCTTCGCCGGCGCCGCTCTTGCCGTGCGCTTCTTCGCTGTTCCCGTTTGCCGCTTCGCTATTCCCGTGCGGTTCTTCGCTCTTCCCGTGCGTTTGTTCGCCCGCTTCGCTGATCCCGTGGGCTTCTTCGCTCTTCCCGTGCGCTTCTTCGCTCCCACCATGCGCTTCCGCGCGTTCTTCGCTCTCGCCGTGCGCTTGTTCACTCTTGCCGTGCGTTTCGCCGCCGCCGCTGGCAGGCACACCCGTCGCGCGGGCGGAGCTGGCGGCGGGATCGATCGCGGTGTCCACGTGGGCGGTTTGCGAGGCATGGACCACAGCTGTGGCAGGCGGCTGGCTCGCGAGGTGGCGGGCGGCGGTTGACACGGCGGTGACGTTTTGGCCGGCACCTGGTGCGGAGCGCGGCGCGGCGGATCGGATGGACAGCGCAGGCGCCGCGACCGGGCCGCGGGCCGAGGGGGCCGAGGGGGCCTGGCGCGTGACGAGCCCGGGCTGGGAGGTAGCGGCGAGGCGCCGGACGGGCGCGACGGGAACGCCGCCGACGAGCGACGCGGCGCTGGAGCCCGCGCCGAGGCAAGCCACACCTACGAGCAGCTTGGCGATCAGCGCCTTGGCCCCACCGCCGACGAGCTCGGCGCCGGTCGCCGCAAAGGACACCCCCGTGGCGGTCCCGCCGGCGGCGGCACCACCCGTCGCAACCCCACCCGTCGCTGCGCCACCTCCGGTCGCGACCCCACCCGTCGCGGCACCACCCGTCGCGGCACCACCGGCGGCGACGCCGCCGGTGTGTGTGCCGGCGTGCGGGGCGCTGCCGAGCGCGGCGTGGAGGGCGCGGCGCTTGAGCGCGACAGACGGCGTGAAGGGCAACAGGATCCCGAGCTGGCGACGCTGGCGCGAGAGCCGGGCGGCGTACGCGCGACAGTCTGGACACGAGCGCAGGTGGCGACGCAGCTGGCCCTCGAGCAGCGCGGGGCCACGCGCGTTGGCGAGCTGGTGGCGGATGGCGCGGCAGTCGGCGTCGCGCGCGTCGCGCTCGGATATGACGTTGGATCGCGCTTGATACACGTACGACTTGACCTGCGCCGCGCGAACGCCGAGCAGAGTGGCGATCTCGCTGTGGCTGAAGCCGTGCAGCTCGCGGAGCACCAGCGCGACGCGCTGGCGCTCGGGCAGCTCGCCGAGCGTGGCGAGCAGCCGGCGCATGTCCTCCCGCTGCTCGGCGCGAGCGACCGGATCGTGCTCGTCGCGCGCCGTCTGTAATGAGACCTCGGCGATGGGCCGTCGAGTGCGCAGGATGCTCAGACAGGCGTTGCGCGCGATCGTGAACAACCACGGGCGCGCGTCGATCGGGCGGTCGTCCGCGAGCAGCGCCGTGTGGGCGGACGCGAACGTCGACTGGATCGCGTCCTCCGCGTCGGCTCGCGAGCCGAGCAGGTAACCGCAGAACGACAACAGCTCGCCGGCGTGCCGGTCGTACAGGACCTCGAACGCCGTCGCATCGCCGCGCCGCACCAGCGCCACCAGCCGGTCGTCCGCCGCGAAGCGCAGCCGCGCGCGCGATCCCCCGCGCAGGCCCGCCCGTTCGTGTCCGTCGCGATCCGCCATCCCTCCTCCTCCTCGTCCCGCACGTGCCGTGACTGCGTCAGCGCGCAGGACCAAAGTAGCCACAATGTCTGCTGCGCACAACTCGTGGGCGGTCGAGGAGCTCATGGGCGGTCGAGGAAGCTCTTTATTAAGGCGGCCCCTCGGGGGCCGGTCGGCGTGCGCGTGACCGAATTGTGGTCAGCTCGGCAAGCGGCGCTGTTACGCGCCGGTGAATGTCCTCGTGGTCCCCCACGCCGTGCGCGAGCTGTCGGCGTCGCGGGCCCCACGCCGTGCTGGAGCTATGAGCGTGGCCGGCTACTCGTACAGCGTGAGCGTGGCCAGGATCACGTACAGCGCCACCAGCGCCCAGCCCTCGAATTCAGCCGCCTCGCCGTCGCCGGTGACCTGCCACAGCGCCAGCGCGGTGAGCGCCAGCGCGCCGATATAGACCGGCGCGAGCGCGAACGTCAGCGTGGTGTTGAGCGCGAACGACACCAGCACCAGCACCGGGAACAGGAACGCAGCGATCTGCGCGACCGAGTTTTTGACCACCGAGATCGCCAGATCCGAGCGGCGCTTCCACGACAGCACCAGGCCGGCTGTGTTCTCCACCGCGTTGCCCGCGATCGCCACTATCACCAGGCCGGCGAACGCCTGTGAGATGTGCAGGATCGAGATCGCCGGCTGCAGGCCGTTGACGAACCAGTCCGACACGAACGCAGAAGCCGTGCCCGCCACGATCAGCAGCGCCAGCGTCAGCCCCAACGACAGCCGCGGGCCAGCGCCGGCCGCCGAGTGGGGTGATCCGGCGGCGCGCGACGGCTGGGCGGGCGCCATCACCGCTCCGCTACGCGCGGCGTGATTCGGCGGGCCGGGCTGGGTGCTCTGCGGCTGCTCCGCTCCGGGCCCCCGGTCTGCGCGCAGGTACGGCACCACCCACGCCCCGTACACGACCAGCAGGCAGATCGCGCCGACGATCGAGATCGCCTTCACGTGGTGGCTGGCGGGGTCGTGCGACGCGAACGACAGGCCGAGCAGCACGATGATGAACACCGTCACCTGCAGCAGCGTCGCCGTGTCCCTGGGCAGGCGCTTGGAGAAGCGCATCAGGCCGTCCGGCGAGCGCCGTGCGCCGACCACGATCACCAGGCCGAGCACCAGCAGCGCGTTCGCCAGCACCGAGCCGACGATCGCCGTCTGCGCCACCACCAGCTCGCCCTTCTGCAGCGCGAAGATCACCACGAACAGCTCCGGCAGGTTGCCCAGCGTCGACTGCATCATCCCCGTCACGCCAGGCCCGAAGCGCTCGCCCAGCTGCTCCGTAGCGAACGACACCACCCACGCCAGGCCAGCCAGCGCGACGGTCGCCATCGCGAAGCGCGGAACCGCCGCCCACGCGCCGTAATCGGCAACGCCCGCCAGCGCTGTGAACACGGCGATCGCCAGCAGGACGATGCGCTCGAGGGGAGTGGTGCCGGCCATCGCGCGCCAGCGACAATATCCTGCCGTACAGATGCGCCTCGCGACCTTCCTGGCACCCGCCTCCGACACGCCGCGCGCGGGTGAGGTGCGCGAGCAAGACGGCGAGCAGCGCGTGTTCGGATACGCGCTCGAGGAGCTAACCGTGCTCGATCGCCTCGCCGACCCCGGCGCGACGCCCGTCGAGGGCGAGTCGTGGCGGCTCGACCAGGTCACGCTGCTCGCGCCCGTGCCCACGCCCAGGGCGATCTTCGGCATCGGCCTCAACTACGCCGACCACGTGCGCGAGACCGGCCGCGAGCTCCCCGAGCAGCCGCTCGTGTTCATGAAGCTCCCCTCCTCCGCCGCCGCGCCGGGCGCTCCCGTGCACTGCCCACAGGTGGTCAGGCGCCTGGACTACGAGGGCGAGCTCGCCGTGATCATGGGGCCCGGCCGCTCAGTCGCCGGCTACGCCGTCGCCGACGACGTCACCGCGCGCGACCTGCAGGGCCGCGAGCCGCAGTGGACGCGCGCCAAGGGCGCCGACGGCTTCTGCCCGTACGGCCCGTGGATCACCACCGCCGATGAGATCCCCGACCCGCACCAGCTGGCCCTGCGCACGTGGGTCAACGGCGAGCTGCGCCAGGACTCCAACACGTCCAACCTGATCTTCTCCATCCCCCAGCTGATCGAGTTCATCTCCCAGGCCTGCACGCTGCAGACCGGCGATGTGATCCTCACCGGCACCCCGTCCGGCGTCGGCGTCGGCCAGAGCCCGCCCACGTTCCTCGCAAGCGACGACGTCATACGGATCGAGATCCAGGGCCTCGGCGCGATCGAGCACGCCGTCGCCTGACCCGCGCGCGTCCACGCAGCACGCGGCCACTCGCAGCCGGCCCACTGGGCCGGCCCCTAAAAAGACTCAGTGACTCTCGAGCACGCGGTCGACCAGGCCGTACTCGACGGCCTGCTCGGCGGTGAAGAAGCGGTCGCGCTCCATGTCCTTGCGCACCTGCTCCTGCGACAGGCCCGTGTGGTGCGCGTAGATCTCGTCGATGCGCTCGCGCACCTTTAGGATCTCGCGCGCGTGGATCTCGATGTCCGTCGACTGGCCTTCGAAGCCCGCCGACGGCTGGTGGATCAGGATCCGCGAGTTCGGCAGCGCCGCGCGCTTGCCTTTCGCCCCCGCCGCCAGCAGCAGCGAGCCCATCGACATCGCCACGCCCACGCACATCGTCGCTATGTCAGGCTTGACGAAGTTCATCGTGTCGTAGATCGCAAGGCCCGAGTAGATCGACCCGCCCGGCGAGTTGATGTAGATCGAGATGTCCTTGTCCGGGTCCTCCGACTCTAGGTGCAGCAGCTGCGCCACCACCAGGTTCGCCACCTGGTCGTCGATCGGCGTGCCCAGGAAGATGATGCGCTCGTTCAGCAGCCGCGAGTAGATGTCGAACTCGCGCTCGCCGCGCGCCGTGCGCTCGATGACCATCGGGATCAGTGGCATGGCCCCACCCTAGCGCTCGCGGCTGCGCACCCGCGGTCGTCCAGGTGCACGGGCCGAGGTCCAGCGCCGCGGGTCCCGCCGATGGCCAGCGCCGCGGTCCCGCCGATGGCACCCTGGCCGTATGTGCGAGTTGCGCGGGATGCCGTCGGGGTACGCAGCATGCAGACGATGAATTACCTCCGCCTCGACAGTCTGGAGCCGCAAATGAAGCCTCGCCCCGCACGTCGACTACCACGTCCGTCGCGCAGCGTCGCCGCGCTCACGCTGCTGATCGCGCTCGTGTTCGCGTCGTGCGCCGCCGCCATGACCAGCCATGCCGGCTGGCCCGCCGACCAGCACCTGGTGATGGACAGGGGCCCCGCCGGGCACTACAACACGCTCACCGGCAGGACCCGCGTGCACAACTACCTGCTCGGCGGCTACGGCGACGACACCATCTACGGCGGCAGCGCCGGCGACGTCATCTGGGGCGACTACCACCCCTCCGGATGGCCTTCGTTCCAAACAGCCGTCATCCACGCCGGCAACGGCCCCAACTTCATCTACGCCAACGACACCGTCAACTACGTCTGGACCGGCACCAACCCCCGCACCGTCGTGCACGCCCACGAGGACTCCGGCGTCATCCACTGCCAAAACCCCAACATCGTCGTGTTCACCAGCCACCACGCGCTACCCCACTACAAGCTCGACCGCTGCCGGCGCATCAGCTTCTACTCCGTCGGCTACTGAACGCCAACGGTCGGCTACTGAGCGCGACCGTCGGCCGCTGAGCGCGACCGTTTAGCAATCATTTACGCCCGCGTGTGCTTCGTCTTAAGCGTCGAGGGCACACTACCCTTGAGAGAGCTGGAAACACGATGATCCGCAGACTCAAACGAACGCTTCTACTCAGTGTCGCCGTGGTCACGGTGCTCGCGTGCGTGACCGCCGCGGTGGTCATGGCCGCGCAGCCGAGCGCCAAGGTGCACACCCGGCACCACGGCACGCGCCATGGCGGTCCGTTGATTTCGGCCGCCGGCTATCTCGGGCTGACCACAGCGCAGCTGCGCAGCGACCTGCAGTCGGGCAAGTCGCTCGGCCAGATCGCCAACGCGACCGCCGGCAAGTCAGAAGCCGGGCTGATCCAAGCGCTCGAGGCAGCCGACCGGCAGAAGCTCGCAGCCGTCTCCGCGCAACTGCCGCGCCGGATCGCCGCCGAGATCGCTCGGGTCGGCGGTCCGCCCGTCGGCCCAGCGAGGGGCGCGCGAAGGCACGGCCTGCGCGCGCGCACGCTGTCCACAGCCGCGGGCTACCTCGGCGTGAGCGCCGCACAGCTCCGCAGCGACCTGCGGTCGGGGATGACGCTCGCAAAGGTCGCCAACGCGACCACCGGCAAGTCCGAAGCCGGCCTCATCCAAGCGCTCGTCGCAGCCACCAAAACGGCGCTCGCCAAGCAGGTCGCCGCCGGGCGAATCACGCAGGCGCAGGCCAACCAAGTCGCTCCCAAGCTGCTCGCGCGCGTCACCGCCGAGGTCAACCGCGCTCCGCGCCAGCACGCACACGCCGCTAAAGGTTGACCGTGCGCATCCCCGCCTCGTCGTAGCGCGCGCCCGCCGCCGTCGGCACCGCCTGCGCGATCCGCTCGACCTCCGCCTCGCTCAGGTGGATGTCAGCCGCCGCGAGGTTCTCCTCCAGGTAGGACACGCGCTTGGTGCCCGGGATCGGCACCACGTGCTCGCCGCGATGCAGTACCCACGCCAGCGCCAGCTGCCCCGGCGTCACGCCCTTCTCAGCCGCCAGCTCGCGAACGCGCTCCACCAGCTCGGTGTTGTGCTCGAGGTTCTCGCCCGTGAAGCGCGGACCGTAGCGGCGGAAGTCGCCCTCGTCGAGCTCCTCCGGCCTGCTGAAGCGCCCCGACAGGAAGCCGCGCCCAAGCGGCGAGTACGCCACCAGCGCGATCCCCAGCTCTTGCAGCGTCGGCATGATCTCCGCCTCCACGTCGCGTGTCCACAGCGAGTACTCCGTCTGCAACGCCGTGATCGGATGCACCGCGTGCGCGCGGCGGATCGTCTCCGCGCTCGCCTCCGACAGGCCCAGGTAGCGCACCTTGCCCTGCGACACCAGCTCCGCCATCGCCGCCACCGTGTCCTCGATCGGCGTGTTCGGGTCCACGCGGTGCTGGTAGTACAGGTCGATCTGCTCGACGCCCAGGCGCTGCAGCGAGCCTTCACACGCCCTGTGCACGTACTCGGGACTGCCGTCGATCGAGCGAACGGGCACCCCGCCCGGCTCCGCCGGAGGATCGAGCCTGATGCCGAACTTCGTCGCCAGGAACACCTCGTCGCGGCGGCCGTCGATCGCCCGACCCACCAGCCGCTCGTTCGTGTGCGGCCCGTACATGTCCGACGTGTCCAGGAAGTTGCACCCGAGATCAAGCGCACGGTGGATCGTCCTTATCGCTTCGCCTTCGTCTGCGTTGCCGTAGAACGCCGACATGCCCATGCAGCCAAGGCCGATCGCCGAGACCTCCGGGCCGTCCGGGCCGAGCGTGCGAGTGTGCATCGTTGCGCTCCTCTCATCGGTGGGAAGTGCTTACGGACATAATGGCAAGCACCCCGTGTTTCCCCTGAATCTCCCCAACGTACTCACCGTTCTGCGGATCATGCTCGTGCCAGCGCTCGTCGTCGCGCTGCTCGGCAACACGCCCGACGGCGACGTGATCGCCGCCGTCGTGTTCGCGCTCGCCTCCCTCACCGATTTCATCGACGGCTACCTCGCCCGCGCGCGCGACTCGATCACCACGTTCGGAAAGCTCATGGACCCGCTCGCCGACAAGCTGCTGATCGTCGCCGCGCTGATCTCGCTCGTGTCGCTGCACCGACTCGCCGCGTGGATCGCCATGGTCATCATCACGCGCGAGCTCGCCGTCACCGTGCTGCGCCTCGGCGCCACCCAGGCCGGCGTCGTCATCGCCGCCAGCATGTTCGGCAAGGTCAAGACCTGCTTGCAGATCGCCGCCATCCTCGCCGTCATCGCCGTGCACGGGCAGCCCACCTGGCTCACCGTGCTGCTCTATCTGACCGTGCTCGTCACCGTGCTCTCCGGCCTGGATTACTGCTTCGGACTGCGCCGGCGCCTGCAGCAGACCAACGCTGGCGTCGACGCCTGACGCTCTGCTCGCGGCGCCGCGGGATTCGCCGCGGGTTTACTCCACAAGCGTTGCTGTATAGCGATCGTTATACGCGGGAGCCGCCGGCGTCGAGCCACTCCTCGAGCGTCGTCTGGTGCGCGCTCGGCGTGCCCGAGTCGAGCTCCGCGCGCAGCTCCGACAGCAGCCCGTGGCGCTCGGCCACGACGTTGTGCTGGTGGATCGTCTCGAGGTTCTCCTGGCGCGCGGACACGAAGCTCTCGCCGTCGAGCCCGCCAAACGTGCGCACCGCCCCGGCGACCATCTCGCGCACGCAGTCCTCCACGAAACGCGGGCGGCGATGCGCCTTTTCCACCACCTCCACCTCGTCCGAGCGCTTCATCAGCTCGTAGATCTCTGAGGACATGCTCGCCTCCGCGATCGCCAGCAGCGTGGTCGCGTCGATCTCCACCGCGCACTCCTCCGTGCAGCCCACGTGCAGCGTCGCCAGGCCGCGCTGGTTGTGCGTCGCCACCGGCACGCTCTCCAGGATCCGCTCGATCTGCTCGGCGGAGAAGTCCTGCGCGGCGAGGCGTTCGCGCGCTCGCGCCGCCACCAGCTCCTGCGCGCAAGGGCACGCGGTGATGCCCGTCGCCGACACGCCAACCGTGCCGCGTGTGCCGTGCTCAAACGCCACCGCGCGGCCGTGCAGCGTGTAGATCTCCTGCGTCTGGATGCCCGACACCGGCGCCGGCTTGTGCTCGGGGTAGCGCGCCGCGATCGTCACCTCCGCGCGTGCCGCGCCCTGGCGCTCGCGCACCAGCTCCGCGATGTGCCGCGCGAGCGTCTCCGCACGGAACGGCGACTCGCTCAGCACCACCTCGCCGATCGCCTCGTTGATCACCTCCTCGAAGCGCGACATGTGCGCGCCCTTCTGGTTATGGCTGAGATCCACGAAGCAATCCAGCCGCGCCAGGTACAGCTCGTCGCGGATGCGCACCACCTTTTCCACACCGCTCACACCCACGCGCGAGAGCCTCACCGGGATGCGCGGCTCGCGCGCCTGGACATCCTCGCCGGAGGCGGCGGTTGGAGACAGCGTGGAGGTCGTCCGTGTCGCCCGCACCGACGCCAAGCCTAGCGCGCGGGCATTCCCAAACTGCCCCGAACCACCGCTCCGCACGAGACCGGAACCCCCGGTCGCGGATTCTGGTATCAATCGCCACTCAACTCATCAGAGCAAACGCGACGCAACGGGAGGCTTAGCGTAGGGCTGCGTAGTGCTGGAGAGGTCGGAGCGGATCACACCGCTGCGACGGGGAGACGGATGAGTCGATGGGAGGGCCAGTTGAGCGAGAGGCTTGAGGGTCTGTTGAATGCCGCGGACACAGCCGTGGTCGAGTTGGAAGAGTTGCAGGGTGTCATCGGCGAGGCCCAGGAGCGTGGGTTCCTGACGGCTAGTGCGCTGGCGGGAGCCGTCGAGGAGGCCGAGCTGTCAGGCCAGCAGATCCAGGATCTGCTCGCCTACCTGGAGGAGCACGGGATCGAGGTGCTCGCCGCCGGCGAGTCCGCGCCCGAGCTGCACGCGCAGGGCGCCGGCATCGGCGCGCACGACCACGTCGCCGAGGACTCGCTCGCCGGGCGCACGCCAGAGCACGTGCT
>DASZFY010000015.1:0-1892 GCA_035939335.1 Solirubrobacteraceae bacterium
CGGAGTGCATCCAACGCGATAGTCGCGACTAACGCGCACACGTAAGCGCCCCCGGAGGGAATCGAACCCCCGGCCTTGACGTTAGGACCGTCCTGCTCTATCCACTGAGCTACGGGGGCGGGCTCGCCGTGACCAACCTCGCCAAGTTCCGTTGAACTCAAGCAGAGTGTACCCACCGCCCTCCCAGCGCCTCTCAGGAACCTCACAGCCGGCTCTTAGGCACGGCTCGGCGGGGTACCGCAACCTGTGGTGCATGGAACCCACCAGCACGACACGAGCCCGGGCCCGGACCCGCGACCAGGCGCTCAGCCTCCTTCAGCGCCTCACAGTGGGGGCGTCGGTCGCCGCGGTTGCCGGCGTTGGCGTCTTCGCCGCGGTGAGCGCGGCGACGATCCCCGGCACGTCGTCGTCGGCCTCCTCCGCCTCGACCTCGACGAGCAGCACCAGCGACTCGTCCAGCACCTCGACCTCCAGCTCGTCGGACACCTCGTCGAATTCATCGAGTTCGTCGAGCACGATCCAGTCCAACAGCGGCGTCAGCTCCTCATCGAGCAGCGGAGTGGCGGTGACCGGCGGCTCGCGCTAAGCCGTGAACAACAGTCTTCTCTGGTACACGACGCGTGGCGCCGGCGCCGTGACGTTGATCCTGCTCACCGCGGTCGTCGTTCTCGGCGTGCTGTCCGCGCTGCGAGTCCAGAGCGAAAGCTGGCCACGTTTTCTGACCACCGGGCTGCACCGGAACCTCGCGCTGATGACGCTGGTCTTCCTTTCCCTGCACATCGTCACGGCGGTCGTCGACCCTTACACCAACCTCGGCTGGGCCGCGGCGCTCATCCCCTTTTCGTCCAGCTACCGGACCTTATGGCTCGGATTGGGCGTGATCTCTTTCGAGCTGCTGGTCGCCATCGTGGTCACCAGCCTTGTGCGAGTGATGTTGGGCCCTCGCGTATGGCGGGCGATCCACTGGCTCACCTACGCGGCGTGGCCGATCGGAGTCGTGCACGGGCTCGGCACCGGGACTGATACCTGGTCGGCGTGGATGCTCGCGATCACGGCCGCGTGCGTCGCCGCGGTCGGAATGGCCGTCGCGCTTCGGCTAAATGCCGGCTCGACCGATCCCCTCGCAGCCGCCCGCGGCGCGTTCCGCTCCGCCGTCGACCGCAAGGAGGCGCGATGACGCGGCTGCTCGACCAACCCGACATCCTCGCTCCGCTGCCCCGCGTCGGTCACGGTCTTGTCGACGCGATCGAGCGCGCGCGGCTCGTCGGACGCGGCGGAGCCAGCTTTCCCGTCGCGACCAAGTGGCGAGCGGTCGAGCAGAGGTCCCACGGTCGGGCAGTGGTCGTGGTCAACGGCGCAGAGGGCGAGCCGCAGAGCAAGAAGGATCGTTTCCTGATGACCACGCGCCCACACCTGGTCCTCGACGGCGCATTCATCGCCGCGCGGGTGCTCGGCGCCAGGCGCGTGATCCTGTATGTCGGCGAGCGCCACTCGGCCGCGCGCGACTCGATGCTGCGCGCGTTGGCCCAACGGTCCGAACCCGAGCGCAGCATCGTCAGCTTCGCCACCGCGCCCTCCCGCTATGTCGCCGGGGCCGAGGCGGCGATCATCCATTTCCTGAACGATGGAGTCGCCACGCCGATCAACATTCCGCCGTACCCATTCGAGCGCGGCGTGGAGGGCGCTCCGACCCTCGTGCAGAACGTCGAGACCCTCGCGCACATCGCCACGCTGGCGCGAACCGGGGAGGCACCGAACACCGTCCTGATCACGCTGGTTGGAGGCGTCACCCGGCCGGGAGTGCTCGAGGTCGACTCGCGCACGACCATCGCCGAGGCCATCAACCAGTCGGGCGGTCTCACTGAAGCCGCGCGTGCAGTCCTCGTTGGCGG
>DASZFY010000016.1:0-129610 GCA_035939335.1 Solirubrobacteraceae bacterium
CGCCTGCCTGAGGTGTGCTGACGGGAGCCAGCCGGCGCTCGAGCAGCAGGCCGAGCGCCGGCACGGCGACGATCGCGACGCTCGCCAGGAACCACGTCTGCCCCGCGTCGGTGCCCTCGCCGAGCGAGTGCGCGAGCCCGAGGACCCAGGCGAGCGCGGCGAAGCGGTGCAGCATGCGCCAGCGCTGCACGCCGATGCGCCCGCGTGCGTAGTAGGAGAGGCCGAGCACGAGCAGAGCCCAGAAGGCGACGATCCCCATGCTCGTCCAGAGTGTCTTGTAGCCGCCCAGGAACGGGATTGCGACGTCGGCGAGGCTCGAGGGCACGTAGCTGTCGCCCAGGAGGCTGAGGCCGTGAACGACGAGTGCGGCGAGCGTCGCCAGCGATAGCGCCTCGTGTGTGACCCGCAGCTCGGGCCGGCGCCGGCGCAGCAGTCGTCCTCCCATCAGCAGGCCCACGCATACCGACACGCTTGACAGGAGCAGCGCCGCGACACCGGCGGCGCGACTGGTTATCCAGAAGAGATACGGCCCGGTGGCGGTGGCGAGGATGTTCGCTTCGATCGTGTGCATGGCGCGTGGCACACACGATCGCGAGCGCCACTGAAGCGCTTTTAATCCTGGTGTAAGCACCTGCTAAGGACGCAGGCGCTGCAAGCCGTGCTCCTCGCTCCCGGGTTAACGAAAGCGACGCGGTCCAGAGCCGCTCGAGGAACCTTTCCCTTCCAGCCCGGGGGCCGTCCGGTTCGGGTGGCGCGGCCTCACACCTCAGTGGCCTCGCTCTTGACGGCTCGGAACCGCGTCTCGAGAGAACCTACGCGCCCCGCTAGGCGATTGCAAGCCCCCGGCGCACGGCGATTTCGCAGATTGCGGGGAAAACCGCTCGCGCTAGCCGCGCGCCTGCTCGGGAGCCGGGGCGCTCGCCTCGGCGAGGCCGTCGCCGGCTTTCTTCACAGCGGGTACGAGCGTCCTTCGCAGGCTGACGACGCCGTACCAGCTGCGGGCGATGAAGCCGGCGAACAGCGCGACGTACAGGCCGCCCCAATACACGAACGGGATCAGCATTTCGAGGCGCGGCAGGGTGCCGTCGCGCAACGCGAATATCAGCGTGAACACGACGGTCAACAGCACGGTCGTCTGCGGCAGCGTGTGCCCCCAGTGCCAGCGCGGATCGTTGTGCTTGCGAGTCACCTTGTAGACGGGCTTGCGTCCCGGACCACCGAGAATCGCCTGGATAGAGGCCTTGATGAACACCGGTGCGAGGCCGCTCCAGACGATCCGCACGCGCCACAGCTCGCGAACGGGGTTGCGTTGGCGGCGACGGCGATCGTTATACGGGCGGTTGATCGCCAGCAGCCAGGCCTCGGTGGCGAGCACGATCGGGAGCATGTGCGCGAGGAAGCTCGTGCCGCTGGCGCTGAACGGCAGATATCCGAGCAGTGCGCCGATGATGCTCGGCACATACACCAGCACGGTGAACGAGTGCAGGTAGTAGCAGAGCAGCTCGTAGAACTGCGCCCGCTGACGCACGTTCAAGCCGCGCAGGTCCCCCCAGATCATCAGGCGCACGGTGTCGATGGCCCACGTGCCGCGCTGCTTGTAAACGTTGGGCACGTCCTCGGGCGAATGCTGACCCATCGCGCCGACGATCGGCAGGTAGCAGCTGTGCCAGCCACGCCGCAGCGCCTCGACGCCCGACTGCAGGTCCTCGACGAGGTTCCAAGTCGGGAACAGTCCGATGTCCTCCAGTGCGGTGCGTTGCCAGACGAGCCCCGAGCCGCACGGGAAGGTCGCGTTGGCGGCGTTGCGCGAGAGCATCTGGCCGCGGTAGAACATCGCCTCGCGGTTGTTGAACGGGTCGCCTGCGCTGACCTGAGTTTCCTTGATCGTCTGGACGTACGCGAGGCGCTCGTCGTGCTCGAGCTGCCCGACCGCGTGGCGCAGGAAATCGTTCGAGCCGAGCTCGTCGTCGCAGTCGCGGGTCTCTATGTAGGACAGCTCGGGATGCTCGGCGAGCAGCATGCCCATCGCCGAGTTGAGGTTGCCGGCCTTGGCCGCGCCGTCGCGTCCGGGTGCGAACCGCGGCGGCGGCGAGTGGTAGAGCACCGGCCAGGACTCAAGCGCTTGGGCGAGCGTCGGGTCGTGGCCGTCGTCGCTGACGACGATCAGCATTCGCTCGCGCGGCCAGTCCTGCTCGAGCACCGATGCGATCGTTCGCAGGATCATCGGCACGGGCTCGCCGCAGCAGGGGATGATCACGCCGACCGCGGGCTCGTCGCCGCGGGGCAGTGGGTGCGGATCGGGCACCGTCCGCCACCAATGGTTGAAGATGCTAAGCAGCGTGGTCGCGAGCGTGAACACGTTGGCCGCGAGGAACGGCCACGACAGCCACGGCAGATGGCGATTGAGCGAGGTGAACAGCCACGGCACATAGATCGCCGCCGAGATCAGATAGGCGATCCCCGCGCCGCGCAGCAGCCAGTGACGAGTGACAGGCGGGTAGGCGTCGCCGAACGCCCGGGCGGCCTGGGCCATCGGGCTGGACGGGGCGACGCCGGCCGGCGCGCTGGATGGCGCCGGCGCGGTGTCGGGCTCCGTGGTCAGAGGGGAGAGGGTCGACACCAGATTCGGCATCGACAATCCGTGTGTGTGGCTTGAGCCAATAACCGGAGGCCGGCCAGCACGGTGAGCTCGCGTCGGAGCCGTGCGACGCTGCTCTTTGCGCCTATTTCAACTGTCAAGACGCCGGGCGGACGTATGCAGATGTTCAGATAGCGGCAATCGTTCCGACTTATGTGTCATGGGCGTGACCTCACGCCAACCGCCTGATCGGATACGATGCGACTTTAACGACGTAGCGTTAACGATGGGTAGCTGACGATGGACAGTGGAGCGTATGGACCTAGACGCGCGTGGCGTGGCATGTTTCGCAGATGCCGCGGCAGTTTGCGCCCGACCCCGCCCTCGCTGCCGTTCTGCGGCGCCTACGCGTGGAGCGGGGCGCCACTCAGGAAGCACTCGCGTTCCGTTCTGGGATCACGACCGGTTCACTCGCACGGATCGAGCTCGGACAGGCGAGCCCTGCATGGACGACCGTGCGCCAGATCGCCACGGCGCTCGACGTGAGCCTCGTGGAGATCGCCGCGGCCGTTGAGGGCTCATAGAAGACAGAGCCGCGCGCGAGCTGGTGCGGAGGGCGTTCACCTGGTTGGTCCTCGGCCTGGCGCCACTCGTCGCGCCGGGAATCGCTGACCGCCGCGAGCAGCACGTCGTTGAGGGTCGCGCCCTGTGCGCGCGCGATCGTCTCGACTGTGCGGGAGTCCATTCGGCGATGCAGCCCAGTAGTCCACTAATCGGGTTTTTGTTGTTTTTTGGTATTTTGCCTTGAGGGATCGATCGCGCAAGACTATCGTCCCTCGGCGTGGGTACTGGTCCGCGGTTTGGGAGGCATATTGCTCGAATCAACTGATCGCGCTGGCCGGACTAACGAGGCCAGCTTCGCGTGCGATATTGCGTCCGGGGGCGTGATTCACCCGTCACGAGTCGCAACCTACGGGGGGATGCCTCGACCGCACCGCTTATTTTGAAACCGGTTCTAAGCCCGACCATCGATGGCGGCCGCATATACCGCCCACCATTCAAAACGCTAGGAGGCATCTTGCCTATAAGCCCGCAGACAGATCCTGATTTCGCGTTCAAATCCGTTGCGACGCCGCCCGGCGGACAGCCCCCGCCGGAACCACCCGGCGTGCTCGGACCGCTTGCGCAGTTGCTTGAGCCGGGTGGAGACAAAGGGGAATGGGAAGGCGCGGGCTTCAATACGATCTGGCGCCCGTTCCACCAGCAGGGACAGGACCGGTTTCTCGAGCTGAACCTCACGAAGGAGCGGCTCGTCTTCACCAGGATCCCGGGGGCGATCCCCAACCGGGGACTGTTGATGCCGGACATCGACATGTTCGGCGTCACCTACATGCAGGAAATCAAAGGCCTCGACCCAGTGGAAGGCCTCCACGTTGAGCCGGGGATCTGGGCGAACGTGCCGCCCACCACCGACCCACAAGTAGGCTCCACCGTCGTGCGGATGGCGTCGATCCCTCACGGCACGGTGATGCTCGCCCAAGGCGAAGCCAAAACCGTCCCCGGCGGACCGCGCATCACCCCGAACAACATCATCCCATTCAAGATCGGCACGCCGCCCCCTCCCAACTCCGCCTTCCCCCAGGCGGAGGCCACCTTTACCGAGCTCAACCTCGCCGTGAACACTCCGTTTCGCCAGGCCGCGAAAGCCGTGACCGAGGCGATGGTCGAAAACCCGAACAGCGTGCTCGAACAGGCCATCGCTGGGCAAAACATCACCACAACCACGGTGCTCATCATCTCGACCAAGCACGAACCGGTCCCTGGAGGCGGCACCGCGAACACGGCGTTCCTCGAAGACGCGACGAATCCTCCCGGCGGCAACGCCCACGCCGTCGAGGTCGATGCGATCTTCTGGATCGAGACTGTCGCGGGGTCATATGACGAGCCCGACAAACTGCAGCTCCAGTACACCCAGCTGGTGCAGCTCGACTTCAACGGGTTGCGCTGGCCGCACGTATCCGTGGCCACGCTGCAGAAAGTCTGAGGCGGCATCACGCGCGACGCTCGGCGCAGCAGATCGGTGGGGGCATTCGCAGCGACGCGGCTTCCGACTGCGAGCTGCTTCCGCATACCCGTCGCGAAAGCCGACTATCCCGGCTCTCACGAGCCTGATCCGGGTCAGCGCCCGGGATCGACCGTGCGCAGGCCGGTCAGGCGGGCGGCTGCACTCTGGCGTTCGTCGTAGCTCACGAACGCGTCGATCGGCGAGAGGTCGATCGCGGCGGCGAGGTGGATCGCGTCCAACGCGCGCAAGGCGGGTGCATCGAACGCCCCGGCCATGGCGAGAAGCGCACGATCGACCGGTAGGAGAGCGACGGCGTCGAGAAGTTCGCCGGCGCGAGTTGTGAGCGGCTCGAGCGTAAGGGCGGGATCGTGCGCGGCGGCGCGACATATCGCGCGGGGTACCTCGGTAGGTGCGAGCTCGCTCGAGAGTAGGTCGGCATCCGCAACCAAGGCGCGAAGAGCGCCGGTCTCGGGCTCAGCGCACACGAGCTTCACAAGCGCTGAGGCGTCGAGATAGAACAGTGCCACGCTCAGCGCTCACCGCGGATCTCATCGAGCGCGCGGCTCAGCGCGGTTGGATCCCCGGCGAGTTGCAACGGCTCGGGCAGCCCAGAGCGCGGCGGGCGCGGAGGGTGCGTAAGCGCTACAATGACGCACATGGAGCTTGTGGGTATCCGTGAGATGCGCCAGAACCTCAGCCGCTACGCCCAGCGGGCTCGACACGGGGAGTCGTTTCTGATCACCGATCGGGGCCAGGAGGTCGCACAGCTCACGCCTGCTCCCGGACGCGCTTCGGCCATTGACCGGCTCGTCGCCGAACGGGGAGCCGTGCGCGGGCAGGGCAATCTGCTTGACGTTCTGGAGGAGCTGCCCGATCCGATTGCAGGCCCGCCCTCCAGTGATGTGCTGGACGAGCTGCGCTCGGAGCGCCTGTAGGCGCTTGCCGGACTACCTCGACACATCGGCCTTCATCAAGCTGGTGCGCTCCGAGCCTGAGAGCCTCGCCCTGCGCCGCGAGCTGGCCGGCAGAGATATCCTCAGCAGCACGCTTCTGACCGTGGAGGGACGTCGCGCCGCTCGGCGCTACGGCGAGGTGGCCGCCAGGCGCGCTCGTACTGCTCTAACCGCCATCACGCTGATCCCGCTGGATCGGCCGATCCTCGACGCCGCTGCCGAGTTGGACCCAGCCGAGCTGCGCTCACTCGACGCCCTCCATCTGGCGACCGTCGTGAGCCTGGGTGAGGACCTCGAGCGTTTGTACTGCTACGACGCTCGACTGGGGGACGCCGCGCACGCTCTTGGCATCGAAGTCTCTCAGCCACATTGAGACATTGGTCCGGCCACTACTCGAGCCGCTGTGCCGAACAGTGAAGGCTGAAGCTTCTGGACGCTGTTGATCAGTCGATCGACCCGGGCTCAGCCACCCACACGCTCTCGATCCCGAGTACGCGGCAGAGGGGCTCGAAGTGACGGTCGTAGTGCAGCACGCCCGCCCCACGTCCGGCGGCCGCCGCGGCGATGAGATAGTCCGCCGCCGGGATGCGTCGCTCGCCCCGGAGCTCGCGTGAAGCACCGAGGGCCGATGCGCCGGCGCTTCGTGTGACATGGGCCGCGGGCAGCGCGGTCAACGTTCGATCGAGGTCGGCGAACTTCTGCTCGTCGCGAGCGCTAGCAAGTAGCTCGAGGGCAACCACGGGGCACACGGCAAGCAGGTCCGACTCAGCGCTCGCCAGCCAACGCGGAAGCACGACCGGGTCACGCTGGCGATTCCACGCCGAGGTATCGAATACAAGCAAGCCGCCAGAGCCGTAGGGCTCAACGGGAGGCATGAAGTTGCTCTGATACGGCGAAGTCGTAACCGTCATCCGCACCTGATGCGATTCGCAGTAGGTGCTCGCGGGCCTCGCGTTTGTCAGCGCGCTCGGCGCGGAGCGCCTCTGCGCCACGCAGCGCCAAGTCACGCACCGCGCGCGAGCGCGGCTCCGTGCCGCCAAACTCAGCAACAGCGGCGGCCAACTCGGAGTCGAGCGTGACCTGTATGCGCGGTTTGGTCGGCGGCATTAGAGCAGTGTACCGCACCACTGGTACACCATCGTGGATTGAGATGAGCTTTGGTCCGGCCCGGGAGAAGCCGCTCCGAGGTGGCGGCGTCTTGCCCGTCGTGTCGAACGATCCTCATCTGCTGTGAATGACGAGTACGACTTCGACCATTAACGCCGCATGACGGCAGCTCCGGGCATCACCGAGGGCGTTGGCGACGACAGCGGCTCATGGGGGCAGGGCGATAGCACCTATCAGCCTCCGATCGGCTGTCGCGGAGCAGCGACGCAGGAGCCAAGGCCGACCGACTTGGCTAGGCCGTAGATTTTGACCGACAGGTGGTAATTCTCACGCATCGGTGCGAGGGGATCTGGTTCGCCCTGCTTGATGAGGTGAGCATCCAGCTGTTTGATCAAAGGAGAATGCGGTCCGCGAACACCTAGAGGCGTGCCCTCCCTGTTCATTTCCGCAAGCAACTTCCGACGCGCGGCGATGTCGGAGACCAGTGCCACCGCGTGCGCAGAGTTCCTGGAAACGACAGCTTGAGTTCGGGTATAGTGTCGACTTCGAATAAGGGGGCATTCGGATTTCAGGGAAGAAGCAGGACAATGGAGTCCGCGCAGGGGTGGTCTCAGCCGTGGTTTCGGCTGTGCTCTCGGCCGTGCTGACTTACGGTTTGGTGGCTCGGCCGGCAGAACAGTCCAGCGACAAGGCGCTTGCGCTGGCGCAGCAAGGCCATCGGGAAGAAGAGGCGTTTCACGGAGCCCTGTCGGCGCGCGAAGACGCCCAGTACGACGTCGCCATCCTGCAGCGCCAGTCCGAGTACGCAAGCGCGCGGGCAGTGTTGCTGAAGGCCGATGCGCTGCTGATCAACGGCGATGGCGGGTTTGATGCGTACCCGCCACGCTACAGTCCCGCACTGGTCGCCTACACGCAGGTGCGGACGCTCGTCACGCGCTTCGAGAACCAGCTTCCCAGCCACCCCGAGTGCAACGGATGCAAGCAGGTTGAGAACTTTCGAGGCCCTCGTGGATCGGCCGGGTTGGAGCCCGGCCCTGTCATTGACACCCGCCTGTCGCCCGGTAGCGGTACGAGCGAACCAACCGAAACGACACCGGCGCCGCGCGAACCGCCGCCGACGGCGCGCAAGCCGGCCCCGCCTACCCCTCTCACACCCGCTCACGAAAGTGTGCGCGCGGCCCCTTGATAACCCGAGAGCGGGCCAGCGAGAGTCGCCGAAAGTCTGGTTAGGCGCGGGGGCCGGAACACGCGGGTCGCGAAGGGCATGGAATGGTGCAGGCCTCGACAAGGCGGCACTGCTGGTGGGCTCGAACCGAGGCTCGCAGATCCGCCGCGTCCCCAACGCAGCCCTCCAGGGAAATCGTTAGGGAAATCGTTGGTCCCATCCGATTGCTCTGCTGGCCTGCTTTTCGTTGGGTTTGCAGGGCTTTTTGCGATGCCGGAGGAGGGACTCGAACCCCCGACACGCGGATTATGATTCCGCTGGTCGCGGCATGCTATCGGCCATACGGCCGCAGTGTAGCGGCCACACGAGCTTGAATTATCGGCCACACGACGCTACCATTTGTCGTACCATGGGGTCTCTGAGCCGGGCTGCATCTGAACTTTCAATCTCCGAGCGCACGCTGCGTCGTGCCGCGTCCGAGGGGCTTGTGCACGGGGAGCGCGTCAGCCCGCGTCGCTTTCGGATTACGTTCCGGGAGGAAGCCTACCTCCGTAGTCACTGGGCGCTGCTGCGGGCACTGCGCGCGGCGCTGCGTACGGAGCCCAATGTCAGGCTGGCGGTGCTGTTCGGCTCAACAGCCACTGGGAGCGACGACGAGCGCTCTGACGTCGATGTCCTGGTCGTGTTGAACGACCCTGGTGTGGGTCGGCTGGCTGAGCTGGCGGAGCGGCTTTCCCGACGTATCGGCCGCGAGATGCAGCTTGTGCGGTTCGCCGAGGCGCAGACCTCGCCTGTGCTCATGGTCGACGTCATCGATCGCGGGCGTGTACTGGTCGATCGAGATGATCTTTGGGTTGGCTTGGGAGAGACTGCTCCTAGGTGGCGGCGCCTTGCCCGTAGTGCCGAACGATCCTCACCTGCCGTGATGGACGAACACGAACTTGACCATCACGACGCATGACGGCAGGCGATCCGGTCCTGGCTCCGCTCGAGGCGAACGACCCTCAGCGTGCGCGGGCGTTGAAGGCCAAGATCCGCGATCGGATGAGCGACGTGCGCCGCCACCTGCTCGCGCTGCGCACGGGGATGGCGGAGTTCGGCGATGACTTCGAGCTGGATGCCTTTCGTTCGGCGTACGTGGCGGACGATCCCGTTGAGCTCAACCGCGTGAAGGCTGTCGAGCGAGGTGTGGATCAGCTCTACAACTACATCGCTGAGCTTGCCGCCTTCGGGTTGGAGCTTGCCGAGCTTCGAGGACGTCGCGACGAGACCAACGCACGGCGAGACCTTGACGCGATGCGCGATGCCGGCGTGATCTCGCGCGAGTTGACTCGTCGCCTGCAACGACTACGCGAACTGCGGCGCATGCTCGTCCACGAATACGCAACGGCCACGGCCGAGCAGGTTCACGAGTCCGCCCTGATCGTGACCGACAGTTTCCCGGCTTTCTACGACGCATACCGGTCGTGGATCAAACGCAGCTTCGCGGCGCGACCCTGACTCGGACGTGCTGGTCGAGGACCGCCGGGGAGTCGCACTAGAGAGGCTTTCGGCAGTGCCGGAGGAGGGACTCGAACCCCCGACACGCGGATTATGATTCCGCTGCTCTAACCAGCTGAGCTACTCCGGCCCGGATGACGCTGGAGTGTAGCCACAGGGCGCACGGCGATCCTTGCCGCTAGCCTCGTGGCGCGATGACGCCACCGATCCTGCTCGCGGTGCCGAACGTGTCGGAGGGGCGCGACGAGCAGACGATCGCTGCGATCGCTGATGCGTTCCTCGACGGCGCGAATGACGTGCGCGTGCTCGACGTGCACTCCGACGCGGACCACCACCGCTCGGTGTTCACGATCGCAGGGCGCCCGCAGGAGCTGATCGACGCGCTCGTGCGAGGTGCTCGCGTGGCGGTCGAGCGGATCGACGTGATGAGCCGCGCCGGAGCTGGCAGCTCGCAGGCCGGTCTGCATCCCCACGTCGGCGCGCTCGACGTCGCGCCGATCGTCTATCTCGAGCCCGCTGACACGGGCGCGGCGTGCGCGACGGCGCTCGTGCTCGGCGACCGCATCGGCGAGGAGTTGCAGCTGCCGGTGTTCCTGTACGGCGAGCTGTCAGGGGCAGACCGCGCGTCCGCGCGGACGCGCGCGGAGCTGCGCCGCGGCGGGGTCGCCGGGCTCGGCGGGCGGCTCGACGCGCACGAGGACGGACTCACGCCCGCCTTCGGCCCGGCGCGGATGCACCTAAGCGCCGGCGCCACGCTCGTCGCCGCCAGGCCGCCGCTGGTCGCGTTCAACCTGCAGCTCTCGCCGCCCGCCACGGCGAGCGATGCGCGAGCGATCGCCGAGCAGATCCGCGAAGGCGGGCGCGACGGTCTGCCTGGCGTGCGCGCGCTCGGGCTCGCGCTGAGCGGTGACGTGGCGCAGGTCTCGATGAACATCGAGCAGCCATCCGAGCTGCCGCTGGTGAAGGTCCTAGACGCCGTCCGCGCTCACGTGGAGGTCGCGAGCGCCGAGCTCGTCGGGCTGGCGCCCGCCGCCGCCTTCCGGGGCTTCCCGCGGGAGCTGCCGATGCCCGGCTTCGATCCCGAGCGCCACTTGATCGAGAACGCACTACGCTGCTGATCTATGGCGCAGACCAGGCGCAAACGTCAGACCAAGCATCGGGGTAACGCCGCCGGGGTGGTCGAGTCACGCGGGCGCACCGGGCGCAAGCCCACGCCGGGGGAGAAGACCGGTGACGCGCGCACGCTCGCGCGCGAGAAAGAGAAGCTGCTGGACAAGCGCGACCAGCCGCCGACGTGGCGCGGCGCGTTCGTCAAGGCGATGTTCGCGGCGATCGTGCTGCTGCTCGTCGTGATCCTGCTGCTGCACCAGTCCAACCAGGCGATCGGACTGTTCCCGGTCGTGCTCGTCCTCTACACGGTGATCAGCTACTACACCGACAAGTGGGTCTACGATCGCCGCCAGCGCAAGAAGGCCAGGCAGGGCGGTGGCGGAAAGCAGGCTCCGTGATGAGCGCGCTGGACGTGCGCTCATTCACCGTCGGGCCCGTGCAGGAGAACTGTTACGTCGTGCGCGCCGACGCCGAGGCGAAGCGCGCGGTGATCGTCGACCCCGGCGATGAGCCCGAGCGCCTGCTCGCAGCGCTCGACGCGCTGGACGTGCAGATCGAGGCGATCCTCATCACCCACTGCCACTTCGACCACATCGGCGCGGTCGCGCCGGTGGCGCGCGCGACCGGCGCGCCCGTCTACGTGCCGCAGCTCGAGCGCCCGCTGCTCTCCGACATCATGAGCTGGACGCCCCCCGGCTTCGGGCCGTTCGAGAGCTACGAGGCCGAGCACACGCTCGCCGGCGGCGAGCACCTCAGCCTCGCCGGCCTCGAGCTCGATGTGATGTTCACGCCTGGCCACAGCCCTGGGCACATCACCTACGCAGTCAGATCGCCCGCCCACCCTGCGCTGCTGTCGGGCGACGTGCTCTTCCAGGGCTCGGTCGGCCGGGTCGACCTGCCGGGTGGGGACTGGCCAACGCTCGAGCGCTCGATCGAGAGCCTGCTGCGTGCCCATCCGTCCGAGACGGTCGTCTATCCCGGTCACATGGGCGTGACCACGCTCGGGCGCGAGCGCGACAGCAACCCGTTCCTCAGCGAGCTGCGCGAGCGCGTGCCGGGCGCCACCACCGCTGACTCGCCGGCAGCCTGACGTTGGCCGCGGCGAAGATCAAAGCGCCGCGTGGCACCTTCGACGTGCTCGGCGAGGAGGCCTCGCGCCGCAGCGGCATCGAGGCGCGTGCGCGCGCGATCCTCGAGGGCGCCGGCTACGAGCGCATCGAGACGCCCGTGTTCGAGGCGACCGAGCTGTTCGCTCGCGGCGTCGGCGCCTCGACGGACATCGTGCGCAAGGAGATGTTCACGCTCGAGGATCAGGCCGGGCGCTCGCTCACCCTGCGACCCGAGGGCACCGCGCCCGTGTGCCGCGCGTACGTCGAGCACGGCATGCACAAGCGCCGCCAGCCGGTGAAGCTCTGGTACCTGTCGTGCTTCTTCCGCCACGAGCGCGCACAGGCCGGGCGCTACCGGGAGTTCTGGCAGGTCGGCGCCGAGGCGATCGGCTCGGACGATCCGGCTGTCGACGCCGAGTCGATTGCGCTGCTCGCCGCGCTGCTGGGCGAGCTCGGTGTACGCGACCTGCGCCTGCGCCTCTCAAGCCTCGGCAGCCTGCAGAGCAGGCTCGAGTATCGCGAGCGGCTGCAGGGCTACCTGCGCGCCAACCAGGAGAGCCTCTCCGAGGACGTGCGCGCGAGGATCGAGCTGAACCCGCTGCGCGCGTTCGACTCAGATCATCCCGGCACCCAGCGCGTGATGAAGGATGCGCCACTGCT
Organism: Solirubrobacteraceae bacterium; assembly: GCA_035939335.1. Classification (GTDB taxonomy): domain Bacteria; phylum Actinomycetota; class Thermoleophilia; order Solirubrobacterales; family Solirubrobacteraceae; genus Palsa-744. The sequence goes on from DASZFY010000016.1 coordinate 12,248, forward strand.
GCGCGAGCACCTCAGCGCGGAGGACGCCGAGCACTTCGAGCACGTGCGTGAGCTGCTCGACGTCGCCGGCGTCGCCTACGAGCTCGACCCCACGCTCGTGCGAGGTCTCGACTACTACACGCGGACGGTGTTCGAGTTCACCTCCGACGCGCTCGGCGCGCAGAGCGGGGTGGGGGGCGGGGGCCGCTACGACGGCCTCGTCGAGCAGCTCGGCGGCCCGCCCACGCCGGGCATCGGCTGGGCGGCCGGGATCGAGCGGATCATGCTCGCCAGCGACGGCAGCCTCGCCGCCGTCGAGCATCAGGCGACCCCCGCGCCACCGGAGCTGTTCGTCGCGCTCGACGGCACGCACGCGGACCTGCGCCCGGCGGCCTTCGGCCTGCTCAGTCAGGCGCGCGCCGCGGGGCTGTCCGCGCAGATGGATCTGGGCGGGCGCTCGCTCAAGGGCCAGCTCGGCCACGCCGACGCGCTCGGCGCACGCTTCGTCGCAATCGTCGCCGACGGCCACACGACGCTCAAGGACATGCAGGCGCGCGAGCAGGAGCCGCTTGCGACGAACGCCGTCGTGCACGCGGTGCTGCGCAGCCATCACGCGCTCTGAGGAGCGCCCGTTTGGGTTCGACCGGGTGCCCGCCATCGATCGGGCACTGCTTCTACAGCGGGTGCGCCCTGGCGCGGGCGAGCAGCAGCGCAAGCAGTTCCTGCTCGGTTGTGGCCGGCACCGGTTGCGTGGCGCTCGTGGCGGTCAACGCCACCTCGGCACGCCCCATCGCAAAGCCCAGCACGTCCACGTAGATCGGCACCGAGATTTCGCTGAAGGGGAAGCTCAGCGTGGCTACGATCCGAATCCCGATCGTCGCCGTGCTCCCCGGCGCGTGCACCGGGAGCCTCGAGACCGTCACGCGCCCCCACCGCGCCCGCCTGAACGGTTTGTCGTCGAGGTTGCGAGTCAACACACGCGCGCCGCATTCCCGTAGCGCCGGTGTCGCCAGCATGGCAAATTGCCGCGCCACCGCCCGTTCGTCGCTCAGCACCGTCACCGAGGAGCGCAGCTGTTCGATTTCGAGTTCCTGGCCACGCTTGAGCTTCCGCGACGAAGCTTCCGCAAGTGAGTGCACGTGGCCCGAGTGCACGAGCTTTTCGCAGGATCGGGCTTCCCGTCGTTCGCCTGCGTCAGAGCCACGGGCTCGCTTCGTTTCGACTGATGATTCAGGGATATCGCTCGCGCTCAGGTTGACAGCGTGCGCAAATGCGAGCGCTCGCGCGCGCGAGGGCGCCTGGGTGGCCCTGGAGTTGCCAGTGGCCGGGGGGACGGCCGACGTCCCGCCCGAGGCTTTGCCAGCGTGGCCTGGATTCTTTTGCCCATCGCCACATGCCGAAAGCAGCAGGCATGCCGCGGGAATCAGGAGCGCCTGCCGGCGCCGTCGCGGCTTCATTACATGCATATCGGCATGCCCGCCAGGAGTCTCAAGCTGGGCTGTGTGCGCGAATCGACCGTCCAACGCCGAATGTGCCGTTCAACTTCTCCGCCTCAAATGCCGAAGCTGGAGGAGATGGCGCAGCTCTCCCGTCCATTTCAGATCGCCCTCGTAGGCGTGTGCCTGTTCGCTGGCGTGTGGTTCTTCGCCCTGCAGGGACGTTCCACAAGCACCAGCACCGGCGGCTCGGCCTCGGCGCCCGCCGTCACGGCCAGTGCGCCCTCGGTCTCCAAGCCGACCACGAGCACATCTGAAGCCGCGGTGGTCGCACGGGCGAAGGTCGCAGCCACCACCGGCCACATCTACCACGGCCCCGTTCCCGGCCTGGAAGGCCTCACGCGCGACATCGCCAGAGCTCACCGAGCCGTCGCAGCGGTAGGGGCCAGCCCCTCCGCGCCGACGTCCTCCGCCACTCACACCACATCCTCGACGACCGCCACCGCGCAGCACCCCGCCTCCACATCCACCGCCGTTGCGCCACGCACCACGGTCAAGCACCAGCCGATCAAGGCGAAGAGCGGTGCCGGCCGCACACCGGCAAGGCAGGTGCTCGTGGAACACGCGCTGCACGAAGGGAAGATCGCGGTCATCCTGTTCTGGAACCCAAAGGGCACAGATGACGCCATCGTCTCCTCCGAACTGAAGCTGCTCGAGGCCGTCCACCATCTGATCAGGCCGCTCGCCCACACACCGCAGCTGCGCCGGGCGCTCAAGGCCTCCGGTCTCGAACTGGAAAAGCGCTTCGCTGCGTTTTTCTCACCCAGTAGCCAGGTCGCGTCGTACGGCTCGATCACCAGGGGCGTACAGGTCTACATGACACCCACGCTGCTCGTCATCAACAAGCGTGGGCAGACAACGGCGCTGACCGGACTGCAGGACGCCTTCTCGATCGAACAGGCGATCGACGAAGCCCGCAACTCTTAGCCTTACACTCGCTCGGGTGGACGGGACCGCCGAGCAGCTGATCAACCATCTCGAACGCCCGCTCGGGCGTGGCCATTCCCCCGAGGACGCCTTCACCGGCGCGGCCGGTGGCGCGGCGTGCGGCGATCTGATCCGCGTGTCGATCGCGCTTGACCCCGACAGTCCCGACGGCCGCATCGCCGACGCCGGCTTCGACGCGAGCGGCTGTGGCGCCACCGTCGCCGCCGGTAGCGCCGCCGTGAGCCTGCTGCGCGGCGCCTGCCTGCTAGAGGCCGCACGGATCGGAGCGCAGGACATCGTCGATGAGCTCGGAGGCCTGAGCGCCGCTAAGCGCCATGCCGCCGAGCTTGCCGCCGATGCGCTGCACCGCGCGCTCGGCGGCGCCGCGCGCGCGTGCGCGTCCCTGAGTATCACCACAGGCCGCACGCTCGTGGCGATGAGCGGCGGCGTCGACAGCGCCGTGGCGGCGCTGCTCGTCAACGAATCCGGCGGCGAAGCCGTCGGCGTGACGCTCGAGCTGTGGTCGGATGCCGCCAACGACGGCGAGCTCAGCTGCTGCTCGGCGCAGGCCGTCCGCGGCGCGCGCGAGCTCGCGCACGAGCTCGGCATGGCGCACCTGTCGATCGACCTGCGCGCGGAGTTCCGCGCCGGCGTGGTCGACGGGTGGCTCGCCGACCACGCCGCCGGTCTCACGCCGAACCCGTGCGTGCGCTGCAACGGCAACGTGCGCCTCGACGCGATGCTGGAGCTCGCCGGCCGGCTCGGGTCGGAGACGCTCGCCACCGGCCACTACGCGCGCGTCGCCGATCCTGTCCCCGCGGCCGACGCGTCCGTGCCGTTGCTGAGGGTTGCCGCCGACGAGCGCAAGGATCAGAGCTACGTGCTCTGCGCGCTCGCTCCCTCCTCGCTCGCGCTGCTGCGCTTCCCGCTCGGCGCCATGCACAAGCAGCAGGTGCGCGAGCTAGCCCAGCGCGCTGGGCTAGCGGTCGCGCGCAAGCGCGACTCCCAGGACCTGTGCTTCCTCGCTGGCACCCGCCACGGCGACTTCCTCGAGCGCCACGGCGGGCTCGGCAGACGCAACGGCCCGATCGTGGACCTCGGCGGAGACGTGCTCGGCGAGCACGCCGGGGCGCACGCCTACACCGTCGGCCAGCGCCACGGGCTCGGGCTCTCCGCGTCCGAGCCGCTGTACGTGCTCGAGACCGACTCGCGCTCGAACACCGTGACAGTCGGTCCCCGCCGCGCGCTGCTCGCGCGCGAGCTGCGCTTGCGCGAGCTCACGCTGCATCGCGACGGGGCCAGCGTGGACGGCGTGCGCGTGCGCGCACACGGGCGCACCTTCCCGTGCCGCCTCGCCGAGGACCTCGATGCGGGATGCCACGCGCTCGCCGGCGTCGAGCTCGAGCACGCGCTCGAGCGCACCGCTCCCGGCCAGATCGCGTGCCTGTACGCCGGCGAGCTCATAGTCGGCCACGGCACCGTCACCGTGTGACTGCTTAGGGTGCGCGGTCCAGGCCCGGCGCTCGCTCGCCCTTAATATCTAAAAAGCATGACCTCAGACGAAATCCGTGAGCGCTATCTGAGCTTCTTCGAGGAGCGCGGGCACACGCGCATCCCCTCAGCCCCGCTCGTGCCCTCCGCGCACGACGCCTCGGCGCTGTTCACCGTCGCCGGCATGCACCCGCTGAAGCCCTACTTCCTCGGGCAGCAGAAGCCGCCTGCCCCGCGCTTGACGAGCTGCCAGAAGGTCTTTCGCACGGTCGACATCGACAACGTCGGCAACACCGCCAGGCACCTCACGTTCTTCGAGATGCTCGGCAACTTCTCATTCGGCGACTACTTCAAGCACGACGCGACCGCGTTCGCGTGGGAGCTCTCGCGTGAGGTCTTCGGCTTCGACGAGAAAGACATCTGGGTGACCGTGTTCGAAGGCGACGAGGGCCTCGGGCTCGGACCGGACGAGGAGGCGATCGAGCTGTGGAGCGCCCTCGGCGTGCCAGCAGAGCGGATCGTGCTGTGCCCGCGCTCTGAGAACTTCTGGCAGGCCGGGCCGACCGGTCCGTGCGGCCCGTGCTCGGAGCTCTACATCGACCGCGGTGTGCAGTACGGCTCGCCCGACGATCTCCCCGGCGGCGAGAACGAGCGCTTCCTGGAGTACTGGAACCTCGTGTTCATGCAGTACGACCAGGAGCCCGCCGCCGACGAGCCCGGCACGGTGCTCAAGCCGCTGCCCGCCAAGAGCATCGACACCGGTCTCGGGCTCAACCGCATGGCCGCGATCCTCCAGGGCAAGCAGTCGGTGTTCGAGACCGACCAGTTCCAGCCGCTGATCGAGCTCGGCGAACAGCTCTCCGGCACGCGCTACGGCGCGGACTTCGACAGCGACCGCGCGTTGCGCATCCTCGCCGACCACTCGCGCGCGGCGACCTTCCTCACAGCCGACGGCGTCGTGCCCTCCAACGAGGACCGCGGCTACGTCCTGCGCCGCGTGATGCGCCGCGCGATCCAGCAGGGCCTCGCGCTGGAGCTCGCGCCGGGCTTCCTCACGCGCTACTCCGAGCGCGTGCGCGAGGTCATGGGCGGCGCCTACCCCGAACTGGCCGAGCAGTCGGCCGTGACCGACATGTGGCTCGCCGCCGAGGAGGAGAGCTTCGGGCGCACGCTCGCCCAGGGCATGGAGCTGCTGCGCGCGCACATCGCCGCCGCAAACGACGCCGGGCGCACGTCGGTGCCCGCCGACGACGTCTTCACGCTGCACGACACCCACGGCTTCCCGTATGAGATGACCAGCGAGCTGCTCGCCGAGCAGGGAATGTCGATCGAGGGCGACTTCGACGAGCTGATGGAGCAACAGCGCGCCCGCGGCCGCGGCAGGGCTTCCAGGGTGGGCGTGCGCTCAGGCGTGGTAGATGTCGAGTCGTTCGACGGCGGCCCGCCAACCATCTTCACCGGTTACGAGACCGAGGAGCAGCGCACGATGGTGCTCGCCGTGCGCCCGCTCGAGGACGGTCGCTACGGAAGCGGTTCGAACGGCGCGCCTGGTCCGCGCCTGCTCGTCAAGCTCGCCGAGTCGCCCTTCTACCTCGCCGGAGGAGGCCAGATCTCCGACGTCGGCACGATCGAGTGCGAACACGGGGATTGCCGCGCGCGCGTCGCCGACGTGCTGCAGGTCGGCGCGGATCGCGTCGCTGAGGTGATCCTCGAGCAGGGGACGCTCGAGGTCGGCGAGCAGGTGCTCGCGCGGGTCGACCACCTCGCGCGCCACAAGACCGAGGCCAACCACACCGCCACCCACCTGCTGCAGGCCGCGCTGCGCGAGCGCGTCGGCAGCCACGTGCGCCAGGCCGGATCCTACGTCGGGCCCGACAAGCTGCGCTTCGACTTCAGCCACGGACAGGCTTTGAGCGCGGAGGAGCTGCGCGACGTCGAGGACCGCGTCAACGGGTGGATCGCGCGCAACGACCCCGTGCACGCGATCACCACCACGCTCGACGAGGCCAAGAACCTCGGCGCGATGGCGCTGTTCGGCGAGAAGTACGGCGAGGTGGTGCGCATGGTCGAGGTCGGCGAAGGTGAGTACTCGCGCGAGCTGTGCGGCGGCACGCACGTGCGCAGCACCGCCGAGATCGGCGTGTTTCGCATCCTGCACGAGACCTCGAGCTCCGCCAACGTCCGGCGCATCGAGGCCGTCACCGGCCCTGCGGCAGTCGAGCTGCTGCGCGAGCACGACCGCCTGCTGGGAGACGTGGCCGCGCAGCTGCGCACACGCCCGCAGGACGCGCCCGATGCCGTGAAGACGCTCGCACAGGAGCGAAAGCGGCTCGAGAAGGAGCTGAAGGCAGGCGGCGCCGGGGGAGTGGGAACGGCTCAGGTCGACCTTGACGCGCTCGCCGGGAGCGCACGCGAGAGCGCCGGTGCGACGGTGCTTGCGGCGGCGGTCGACGCGCCCGACGCCAAGGCGCTGCTCGAGATCCTCGATCGACTCAAGGGCCGCCTGCCGGGCGCCGCGTTCGTGCTCGGGGCCGCCGCCGACGGGCGCGTGCACCTGGTCGCGAGCGTCGCTCCCGAGCTCGTCGAGCGCGGCGTCAAGGCAGGCGAGATCGTCAAGCGTGCCGCTGAGATCGTCGGCGGCGGGGGAGGGGGCCGCGACACGATCGCCCAGGCTGGCGGGCGCGACCCCGAGCGGCTGGGCGAGGCGATCGACGCCGGGCGGGCCGCGATCGAGGCCGCGCTTGCGGGCTGATGCGCACATCCTCCACACCCCTTCGACCGACGCCGGGCCCAGGCGCGCGCAAAGGCTGAGCAGGGCATGAGGGTGCTCGCGCTCGATTACGGCAGCGCTCGCTGCGGCTGTGCGCTCAGCGATCCCACCGGCACGATCGTCACGCCGGTCGAGGCAGTGCTGCGGCCCGCCACCAAGCGCGGCTTCACGCAGCTGCGCACGCTCGTGCGCGAGCGCGAGGTCGAGCGCGTGATCGTCGGCCTGCCGCTGTCGCTCGACGGCGGCGACACCGACCAGACGCGCGAGACGCGCGCGTTCGCCGGTGAGCTCTCGGCACGTCTCGGGGACGGCATCCCGGTGGAGATGCACGACGAGCGCTTCACCACCCGTCTCGCCCAGCGCGTCGATCTCGCCGGAGGTGCCCGCGCGAAGGCCGGCGAGGACTCGCGCGCCGCCGCCCACCTGCTGGAGAGCTGGCTCGCGGCTCGGGCGCGTTAGGGTTTTCGGTTCTTGTCTCGCGGCGATCGATCACGACCTGGGCGCGAACGCACCGCCGCCGAACGCGAGCGCGACCGTCTCGAGCGCGAGCGACGGCGTGCGCCTGCGTCTGTGCAGCAGCCGCCCGACCTCTCGCCACCTCCGATGCCGACGCCGGCGCCCGTCGAGCCGATGTCCGTCGAGTCGCCGCATGTCGAGCCGGTGCATGTCGAGCCGGTGCATGTCGAGTCAGAGCCTGTCGAGCCGGCACGTGTCGAGCCGCTACCCGTTCAGCCGACGCCCGTCCACGCGCCGCCGGTGCCTCCGCCGCCGCGCGCCGTCGCGCCTGCCGGACTGTCAGGCGTGTCCGTGGGGAGTCCTGCGCGCTCGCGGCGGGGACGCTCGCTGCTCGCACGGCTCTCGGCGCTGTTCGCGCTCGCCGTGGTGATCGTGGCGGTCGTTCTGCTGCTGCACGCACACGGTCCCAAGACTGTTGCGCCGCCGGCGCCGCCGCCGGTCGTCAAGGTGCTCATCCCCGAGGGCAAGACGCGGGCGCAGATCGCTCAGATCGCCACCGCCGACCATCTGAAGGGCAGCTACCGCGTCGCCTCCAGGCACTCCTCGCTGCTGGACCCGGCGGCCTACGGCGCTCCGAAGGGCACGCCGGATCTCGAAGGCTTCCTGTTCCCCGCGACCTACGACATGAACCCCGGCGCATCGGTCAACCGGCTGGTCGAAGAGCAGCTGATCGCCTTCCGCGAAAACTTCGGCGCCAGCGAGATCGCGCGTGCGCGCGCGCTGCACGTGACGCCCTACCAGCTGCTGATCGTCGCCTCGATGGTCGAGCGTGAGGCACAGGTCCCCGGCGACCGCTCGAAGATCGCGGCCGTGATCTACAACCGCCTGACGCAGGGCATGCCGCTGGGGATCGACGCGAGCATCTACTACGCGATCGAGCTGAGAAGCGGAGTCGCGACCTACACGCAGGAACTCACCGAAGCGCAGCTGCACATCAACTCGCCTTACAACACACGCACCCACGTGGGACTGCCGCCGACCCCGATCTCCAACCCAGGCGTGGCCTCGATCGAAGCGGCCGCCCATCCGGCGCACGTCTCCTATCTGTACTACGTCGCCGGCGCGGATGGCTGCGGCGAGCAGGTGTTCTCGAACACACTCGCCGAATTCGAAGTCAACGCCGCTGCCTACAAGGCCGCGGTCGTGCGCAGCGGCGGTCACCCGCCGACCTGCAAACACAACTGATGCCCCGCCTCGGCGTGCTCGGCTGGCCGGTCGCGCACAGCCGCTCGCCGGCGATCCACAACGCGGCGCTTGCCGCGCTGGGACTGGACGGTTGGCGCTACCAGCGCCTGCCGGTGCCGCCGGCGCTGTTCGCGCAGACCACGCGCGCGATGGGGGGCGTGGGCTTCCTCGGCGCCAACGTGACGATCCCGCACAAGCAGGCGGCACTCGCGCTCGCCGCGAGCAGCTCGACGGTGGCGCGCGAGATCGGCGCGGCCAACACACTCACGTTCGCGCCCGACGGCACCATCTCCGCCGAGAACACCGACGCCCCCGGGCTGGTCGCCGCGCTCGGCCTGCTGACCGACATGCCCGCCCATCCGCGCACGCTCGTCCTCGGCGCCGGCGGCAGCGCGCGCGCTGCCGTGTGGGCGCTGCGCCAAGCGGGCGCGAGCGACGTGGCCGTCTGGAACCGCACACCCGAGCGCGCCGAGGCGCTCGCACACGAGCTCGGCGCACGCGCCGTGCGGACACCCGTGGCCGCGGATCTGCTCGTCAACTGCACCTCCGTGGGACTCGACGCGGGCCCCGGCGTACAACGCTCGGCCACTCAGCATGAGGCGCTCAACCAACTGGGGTTGACGTTCGATCAGGTCGGTAAGTACTCGCATGTCGTCGACTTGGTCTATCGCTCCGGATCCACGCAGCTGCTCGCAGCTGCAACGGCCCATGGCGCGAGCACCGTCGACGGGCTCGACGTGCTCGTCGCCCAGGGGGCGCTCAGCCTCGAGTTGTGGACCGGCAGGACGGCGCCGATCGATGTCATGCGCCGCGCCGCGCGCGAGGAGTGCACGCCGGCCGAGTAACCGCGAAAGCGTGGAGCGCTCGCGATGAGCGAGTTCCCACAACAGGCCGAGCCCGACCTGCACGCGATCTTCGGGATCGACGGCGGGCCAGACGAGGGCGACGTCGACCACGTGATCTCGGTAGGGCGCGGCAGACGCGACGATCACGACATCGGCGTCGAGGACGGCTCGAGCACCGAGGTGCGCGTTGAGATCGATCACGATGCGATCTCCGGCGCGGGGCTCGAGCTCGACCCGCTGCCTGGCGCGGACGTCGAGTTCGACACGCTCGGGAGCGTTGACTCTTACGTCGAGGCAGCGCCCGCGAGCACGCATGAGCACGGCGCGCAGCGCGAAGAGGCTCCAGCCGGCGAGCGGCCGACGGGCCTCACCAAAGCCTCGCGCCGCGGCTCCTCCCAGCGCTTCCTCACCGACGTGATCGTCGACATGGGCCTCGCCTCGCGCAAGCAGGTCGATGACGCGCTCGAGAGCTCGCGCATGTCGGGCACCACCCCCGAGCGGGTGCTGCTGGAGAACGGCGCGCTCACCCAGGACGCGCTCGCGCGCGCGCTCGCCGAACGCTACGGGCTCGACCACCTCGATCTCGGTGTCTTCAGCGTCGACATGGCCGCAGCCAACCTCGTGAGCACCACCGTCGCCAAGCGCTACCAGACGGTGCCCGTCGCGTTCGCCGATAAGCGCACGCTGCTCGTCGCGATGGCCGATCCGTCGAACGTGCTCGCCGTCGACGACATCGCGATCATGACCGGCTACGAGATCCGCGTCGCGGTCGCCCCGCCCGAGGACATCGCGACGCTGATCTCGCGCCTGGACCGGCTGGAAGACGTCGTCGGCGAGTCCTCTGAGGTCCACGAAGATGCCGAAGAAGGGGCGGAGGTCGTCGCGCTGCACGAGACCTCCGAAGACGCGCCCGTCATCAAGCTCGTCAACCAGATCGTCGCGCAGGCCGTCGAGCGCGGCGCCTCCGACATCCACCTGGCTCCGGACGGTCGCGAGTTGCGTGTGCGCTTCCGCGTGGACGGCGTGCTCTCGGACGTGACGACCGTGCAGCGGCGGATGGCCGCGGGTGTGATCTCGCGCATCAAGATCATGGCCGAGCTGAACATCGCCGAGAAGCGCCTGCCACAGGACGGGCGCGTCGGGCTCGTGGTCGACGGGCGCCACATCGACCTGCGTGTCGTGACGCTGCCGAGCGTCCACGGCGAGGGCGTCGTGATGCGCGTCCTCGACAAGGAATCGGTCGTCGTCGAGCTCGACAAGCTCGGCATGGCCGACCCCGAGCGCGAGCGCTTCGAACGGGCGTGCCGCGAGACGCACGGCGCGGTGCTCGTCACCGGCCCTACCGGCTCGGGCAAGTCCACGACGCTGTATGCGGCGCTGCAGATGCTGAACACGCCCGAGAAGAACATCATCACCGTCGAGGACCCTGTCGAGTACGAAATGACCGGGCTCACACAGGTACAGGTTTCTGCGAAGGTCGGCCTGACGTTCGCGGCGGGTCTGCGCTCGATGGTGCGCGCCGACCCCGACATCATCATGGTCGGCGAGATCCGCGACCGCGAGACAGCGCAGATCGCCGTCGAGTCCGCGCTCACCGGCCACCTGGTTCTCTCCACGCTGCACACCAACGACGCGCCGTCGGCCATCACCAGGCTGATCGAGATGGGAGTCGAGCCGTTCCTCGTCGCGTCCGCGCTCGATTGCATCGTCGCCCAGCGCCTCGCGCGAATGCTGTGCTCGAGCTGCAAGCGACGCACGATCATCCCCGCGAAGGTGCTGCAGGAGAGCGGCTACAGGGCGCGCGTCGAGCTCGAGGCATACGAGCCGGTCGGCTGCCGGCGCTGCGGCGGCAGCGGCTACCGTGGCCGCGTCGGCCTCTACGAGGTGATGAAGATGTCGCCGGAGATCCAGGCGCTGGCGCTGGAACGCAGCCCCGCCGAGGCGATCCGCGACGTGGCCGTCAGCCAGGGAATGACGCGCCTGCGCGACGACGGGCTGCAGAAGGTCAGGCAGGGTCGCACCTCGATGGCCGAGATCGCGCGTGTGATCGGCACCAACTGAGCTCATATCTTCGTCCAGGCGCCCCGACGCTCGTGCTCGGGCTCCTAATGGATGGGCGTCGATCTGTCGATGGACGCACCCATGGACATCGATTTCGCAGATCTGCTGATGGAGGTCGTGCACCGCAAGGCCTCCGACCTGCACCTGAGCTCCGGCGCACACCCCACGGTCCGCGTGCGCGGCAAACTCACGCCGCTCGAGGACTACCCGAAGCTCTCGTCGTCGGACACGCGCGAGATCGTGTATTCGATCCTCACCGGCGACCAGCGCCAGCGGTTGGAGACCGACTGGCAGCTCGATTTCGCCTACTCGATCCCCGGCCACGCGCGCTTCCGCGTCAACGCCTACTACCAGCGCGGCGCGATCGGCGCCGCCTTCCGCCTGATCCCGTTCGGGCTGAGCTCGATCGACGAGCTCGGACTGCCGCCCGCCGTGCACGAGTTCACGCGCAAGCCGCGTGGCTTCGTGCTCGTGACCGGTCCTACCGGCTCGGGCAAGTCGACCTCGCTCGCGGCGATGATCGACTCGATCAACTGCTCGCGCGAGGAGCACATCATGACGATCGAGGACCCGATCGAGTTCCTGCACGGCCACAAGAAGTGCATCGTCAACCAGCGCGAGCTGGGCTCTGACGCGCAGAGCTTCTCGATGGCGCTGACCGCCGCACTGCGCCAGGACCCCGACGTGATCCTCGTCGGCGAGATGCGCGATCTGGAGACGATCTCCACGGCGCTGACCGCGGCCGAGACCGGCCACCTCGTGTTCGCGACGCTGCACACGCAGGACGCCGCGCAGACGATCGACCGCATCATCGACGTCTTCCCCTCCCACCAGCAGGGGCAGGTGCGCGTGCAGCTGTCGGTAGCGCTCGAGGGGATCATGACCCAGCAACTGCTCCCCAACGCCGACGGCTCGGGGCGCGTGGCGGCATGCGAGGTGCTCGTGCCCAACCCCGCGATCCGCAACCTGATCCGCGAGGGCAAGACCCACCAGATCTACTCGGTGCTGCAGACCGGCTCGGCGCAGGGCATGCAGACGATGGACACCGCGCTGGCCACGCTCGTGCGCCAGGGCAAGATCACGCAGAAGCTGGCCGAAGCGCGCTCCTCGACCCCGGACGAGCTCAGGCGCCTGATGGGGGCGCCGTCGCTCGCGGCCGCCTGAGCAGCCCGGCATGAGCACCTACGTCTTCAAGGCGATCGACCTGACGGGCGGCAAAGCCCGCGGCGAGGTCGAGGCCGACTCCAAGCAGGCGGTCTCCGACCAGCTCAAGCAGCGCGGCCTGATCGTCCTGGACATCGCCGACAAGCACTCCTCCAAGAACATCGAGATCGCGCTCTTCAAGAGCGTCAAGCCGGCCGAGCTCGCGATCTTCGCGCGCCAGCTCTCGACGATGATCTCCTCGGGCATGAGCATCCTGCGCGCGATGTACGTGCTGGAGGAGCAGACCGAGAGCAAGTACCTCAAAGAAACGATCGTCGCCGTTCGCAAGGACGTCGAGGCGGGTCTGGCGCTGAGCGACGCGATGGCGCGCCACCCAAAGGTGTTCAACCCTTTGTTCATCGCCATGACGCAGGCGGGGGAGACCGGCGGTGTGCTCGAGGACTCGCTCGTGCGCGTCGCCGACCAGCTCCAGAAAGACGCAGCCCTGCGCCGTCAGGTCAAATCGGCGATGATCTACCCCGCTCTCGTCGCTACCTTCGCGATCGGCGTGATGATGGCGCTCGTCGCGTTCCTCGTGCCGGTGTTCGAGGGCGTGTTCAAGGAATTCGGCGGCAAACTGCCGGCGCTGACCCAGGTCTCGGTCGATATGTCGAAGGTCGTCACCCAGTACTGGTGGGCGATGTTCCTCGTGACCGCCGGGGTGATCGTGTCTTTCATCAAGTGGAAGAAGACCACCTGGGGGCGCAAACAGTGGGACCACTTCCGCCTGCGTGTGCCGATGAAGATCGGCACGATCGTCCAGGAGGTGGCCGTCGCGCGCTGGTCGCGCACGCTCGCCTCGCTGACCCACGCCGGCGTGCCGCTGCTGCAGGCGCTGGAGATCACCGGGCGCACCGGTGGCAACGCGGCTGTGCAGGAGGCGATGGAGGGCGTGATCGCGTCGGTCAAGCGCGGTGGCACGATCGCCGCGCCGCTCGCGCAGGCGCCAATCTTCCCGTCGATGGTCACGCACATGGTCGGCGTGGGCGAGGAAACGGGTGCGCTCGATGAGATGCTCGACCGGGTCGCCGAGTTCTACGAGGAACAGGTGGAGGCGGCGGTCAAGGCGCTGATGTCGATCCTCGAGCCGATCCTGATCATCGTGATCGGCGCGATGGTGGGCTTCATCGTGATCTCGATGTACCTGCCGCTGTTCGAAGTCTACAACCGAATAGAATAATTTCGGTCAGGCGTCGCGGCTATCGATCTGCACTCGCCGGCCGGGGCCGCTCTCGTGCACCGACAGTGAGATCCTGCCGTCGAGCAGCTCGAGCAGCTCGGCGCCGACGAGCTCGCGCCTCCAGCCTCTGAGCGTGCGCACGTCGGCCTCGCCCTCACCGGCGCGCGCGGCGGCGACGATCGCCTGCAGGTCGGCGCGTGCCGCCAGCAGCTCGTAGGCGAGCCCCGCCTCGCGCGCCCGCGCTCTGAGCAGCGCCTCGGCGAGCGCCACCAGCGGGGCGTCGTCGGGCTTTGGCATCGGCGCCCGCGCCTGCTGTGGCGGCTGATCGGGCGCAAGCGCCCGCCCGCGCTCGACGGCCTCGAGCAGGTCCTGCGCGCGCCGCCCGCCGCTGGCGGCGCCCACGCCGCGGATCTTCTCGAGCTCGGCGCGCGAGCCCGGCCTGCGCTTGGAGATCTCCACGAGCGCGGCGTCGCCAAGGACGCTCTGCACGGGTCGATTCTGGCGGGCGGCAGTCCGCTCGCGCCACGCCACCAGTTCGCGCGCGATCGGCCGCGCGGAGGCATTGAGGGTGCCAAGGCGCGGGAGGCGCGCGAAGATCGCCTCAGGGTCGCGCTCGTCGCTCGAGCGCTCCAGCGGCTCGCACTCCTCGCGCGCCCACTGCAGGCGGCCGAGCTCGCTCAGGCGACGTTCGAGCTCCGCTGCCAGCTCGTGCAGGTGCACGACGTCCTCGCGCGCATACGCGAGCTGCTCCGGTGAGAGCGGACGCGCGTCCCAGCGAGTGAAGCTCGCGGTCTTGGCGACCCGCAGGCCGAGCACGTCGGCGAGCAGCGAGTCATATGAAGACTGGGCGCCCAGGCCGGCGAAGCCCGCGGCCACCTGCGTGTCGAACACGTTGCGCACCTCAGTGCCAAAGCGCCTGCGCACGAGCGCGACATCCTGGCGCCCAGCGTGCACGATCACCTGGATCGCGGGGTCAGCGAGCACCTGCGCCAAGGCGGCACCGTCGAAGTCATCGGGCAGCGGGTCGAGGACCAGGATGCGCTCCGCCGTGTCCCCGCTTTCCCGCTCCTGGGACGATGCGGGAATCGCGAGCTGCACCAGGCACAGCAGCGTGCGGTAGCGCCCCTCGCCCATGAACTCCGTGTCGAGCGCCAGCCGCCCGGTCGCGCGCGCGCCGTCGGCGAGCGCCTGCAGGCGGTGGCGCTCGTCGTCCACGCTCACGGTCTCGCACCGGGCAGCCGGTACAACAGGCCGCCATGATCGAGGCCGGCCTTGAAGGAGACGTCGGTCCCGTGCGCGCGCACCCACTTGACCGGCGCCGCGCACGCGGGATTCACCGATGATGCTTGATGGGTGCAGAAGGTGTTCAAGAAGGCGTAGCGCACCTTCCCTTCGGCGGCCAGTCGCTGGAGCTTGGGCACCGAGGTGAACACACGCCCGTCGTAGGTGGTGAGAACGACCACCGGGCGAGCGTCCTGGACGATCAGCGAGCCGATCGCCGTGGCGGACTCCGCCGCCACCTCGTAGCGTGCGCCATCCTGGTGCGCCAATAGATAGGCGCTGAGTGGGCGCTGCTGGGACCCCGGCAGCTGGCCGACGAGGCCGGCGTCGCTGACGCGGTTTTCAATCGCCGTGAGGTCGGCCTGCAGCGGTACCGCCAGCACCGACACCAATGTCAGCGCGATCACGCCGGCCGGCGCCGCCAGCGAGCGCAGAGGAGCTGGCAGCTGCCGGACGCGAGCCAGCAACGCGAGCGCGATCGCGCCGAGCGCGCCGGCGAGCGC
Source organism: Solirubrobacteraceae bacterium (assembly GCA_035939335.1). Classification (GTDB taxonomy): domain Bacteria; phylum Actinomycetota; class Thermoleophilia; order Solirubrobacterales; family Solirubrobacteraceae; genus Palsa-744. The sequence goes on from DASZFY010000016.1 coordinate 27,685, forward strand.
GACCGTCCACACCGCGGGCGTTCCATACAGCAGGCGCTCGCTGTAGTAGACGGCGATCGCGAGCGTCGCCACGAACCACACAAGGCGCACGTGAGACGAGCCGAGGATCGATCGCAGCCGACCGGCTCCCGCATCCGTGCTCGATGTCGAGGCGACCCAGCCAACGCCGATCCCGAACATCGCGGCGACCGCCGGTGTGAAGCCTTCCACGTAGCGCGGGTGCAGGCGGACCATGTGGCTGAAGAGCCCGATTCCCGCGAGCATCCACAGGCCCAGCCCGCCCGCAGCGGCTCTGCGCAGGCGTCGGCGGACATCATCATCGGGGCTGGCGCGACCGCTCGCCCGCTCCCCCTCGCGCGGCTGCCCGTCGGGCAGCACACCCCAGAGCAGCGCCGGGATCCCGAGCAGCAGGGCGATGAGGATCTCCAGGCCGAGGCGCTCACCCGAAAGCGGGCCCACCCGCGCGAGCAGCCGGGTGGGGGAGGGGGGCACGATCGGGATGTGGTCCCGCTCTTCCTGCGTCGCCACCGGGTAGTGATGGCCGGCTTCGTACACCGTGCCTCCCGGTTCGGGCGATTTCCCCGCAAGCCGGTCGGTCCCGTTGAACACGAACGCCGCATTCCAGGCGCTGCCGTTGGTGGAGCCGATCGCGTACGGCCGGTCGTGCGCAGGGAACGCCAGCGTGGCCGTCAGCCACGACAGCGCCACCACCACATACACCGCCGCGGCGGCGCTCAGGTGCAGCAGGCGGCGAATCCGCGAGCCGGGCAGGCCAAGGTAGGCGAACACGGCGAGCCCGGGCAGCGCCACGAGCGACTCGAGCAGCTTCACGTCGAACGCCACTCCGAGCGCCGCCGCCGCGGCGAACAGCCACGCGCGCCGTCCGGTCTCCACGGCGCGGACCGCCGCGAGCAGCGCGAGCACCAGCACGAGCATCATCACCCCGTCCATCGTGTCGCTGCGGGCGGTGATCACCTCGATCGGCAGCACCGCCATCGCCGCCGCCGCCGCGATCCCAGCCGACGCGCTCCACAGGCGGCGCACGAGCACATACAGCAGCGGCACCGACGCGGTCCCCGCGAGCGCCTCGGGCAGCTTCAGCGTCGTCGAGCTGAAGCCCAGCAGCTTGACGCTGATGACCTGCAGCCACAGGTCCACCGGCGGCTTGTCGATCGACACGCTCCCCCCGGGCTCGAACGCTCCGAAGAAGAAGTTGTGCCACGAGAGCCCCATGCTGCGCACGGCCGCGTCGTAGAAGGGGTCGGGTGGGACCTGGCCGATGTGGATCAGGCGCAGCACCGCCGCACCGGCCGTGATCGCCGCCACGATCGTCCACTCCGCTGTGCGCCCACGTCCTTTCATGCGCGGAACGCTAGTCTGATCGGCTCGTGGCACGCGACAGCAGCGACAGCGAGGGGCAGGCACCGGCATCTCATGAGCCGCGGGAGTGTATGGCTTGTCGCGGCAGCGGTCAGGTGATCTCCAACCTCGGCGGCACGCCGAGCACGCTCGCCTGCCCGTGGTGCGACGGCAGTGGCGCGCGTATGCCCGGCATCGACGCGCAGGAGCGGTGGCTCGCCCAGGGCGGCGAGGATGCCGCGGACAGCCCTGGAGATCCGGCCGCCTGAGATTCTGCTCGGGCGTCGGCGGCGCCGGGAGCGCGCGTGATCATCCGTCCATGCCGTCGTGCAGTTGTAAAGGTTGGTGCAGCGAGGACCGATTCAGGCGCTGACAAAGCCAGTACCGAGGTGCCCAGGCAAGCATTGAAAGATGCGTAGCAAAGCCGGCGGCCCTCACGAGGGGGACGCATCGCCGTTCGAGGCGATTACCAAGGGCTGGCGCCCAAATCGGAATCCTAGGAGGATTCATGTTTAACTCACTACGCCAGCGCACAGGCGATGAGGGTGGTTTTACCCTTATCGAACTTCTTGTCGTGATCCTGATCATCGGCATTCTCGCCGCGATCGCGATTCCCGCGTTCCTCAGCCAGAAGAGCAAGGCCTACGACTCGTCGGCGAAGACGATGGCGCAGACCGCGCAGACGGCGATGGAGACGTTCGCGACCGAAAACGGTGGTCTCTACACCGGTGGAACGCCAGCGAAGCTGAAGGAAATCGAGCCTTCGCTGAACACGGGCACGAACGAAAAGGAAGCGGCGTTGACTGGAACTACGATCAACGCAGCCGGGACCGAATACACGGTCACGGTGGAAGCGCAGAACACCAAAGACAAATACGCCGTGACCCGCAAACCGGAAGGCACCGTCGAACACACGTGTACGAGCACGACCAATGGCTGCCCCGGTCACGCCGCGTCGAGCAGCAACTGGTAGCAGCATGGTCTTGAGCTAACGCTCAGCAATCAGACCAAGCACTCAGTGAGAGGCGGCCCTCGGGCCGCCTCTCAGTCGTTGGAGCGCTCAAGCGCCGAGCCGCGCGAGCCGATCATTCACACATGGACGCAGCCTTCGCGGGCGTAATCGGTGCGATCTTCGGCTCGTTCCTGAACGTCGTCATCCACCGCGTGCCCCGGCACGAGTCAGTGGTGAGCCCCGCGTCTCACTGTCCCACATGTGGCACGCCGGTCAAGCCGTACGACAACATCCCGATCCTCTCGTGGCTCATGCTTCGCGGGCACTGCCGCGGCTGCGGCGCCCCGATCTCGGTTCGCTATCCGGCCGTGGAGGCGCTCACCGCTGCTTTGTGCGCGGGTGCGGTCCTCACCACTCACTCCGCCGCCGGCATCGCGTTGAGTGTGGCGCTGATCCTTATCGTCATCCCAGCGGCGCTGATCGACCTCGAGCATCGGATCATTCCGAACCGCATCACTGCCTTGGGCGCGGTGCTCGCACTCGCGATCGGGCTTGCACTCGACCCGGCAGGTGAGCCCGAACGCCTGATCGCCGCCGCCGCGGCCGGCGGCTTCCTGCTCATCGCCGCGCTCGCCTATCCCGGCGGAATGGGTATGGGAGATGTGAAGCTCGCCGGTGTGATGGGTTTGTTCCTCGGCGCGGCGGTCGCGCCGGCGCTGCTGATCGCGCTGGTCGCAGGGGTCCTGCTGGGCGCGGTTGTGATTGCCCGCAAGGGTGCGCAGGCTGGACGCAAGACGGCCGTTCCCTTCGGCCCGTTCCTGGCACTCGGGGCGCTGCTCGCCATTTTCGTCGGTCACCCGCTCGTCGATGTCTACGTCAATCACTTCCTGCACTAAAGCGCCAACGGCCTGACGCCGATACCCCACGTGCGGGCGTCCGTCCGCTGTCTCAAGCGCGCAACTCGACATGCGACTCCCTTCAAGAATCCCCTCACTTCACATGACGAGCCCGCTGACTTTCGGCCGTCGCTCGGACGAGGGCCTTGTCGGGCTGGACATCCAGCCCGGCTTTGTTGCAGCGGTGCAGGCGCGCGTCAACGGGTCGATCGTCGCCGAGCGAGCTGCGTCCCTCGAGCTCCCGGCCGACTCGGTGCGCGAGGGCGAAGTGATGGACGAGGACGCGGTCAGCGATGCGCTGCGCGAGCTGTTCGACAGCAGTGGATTGAGCAAGCGTGTGCGCGTCGGCGTCGCCAACCAGCGCACGGTGCTGCGCATCCTCGAGCTGCCCCCCCTCACCGATCACAAGGAGCTCGCCGCGGCCGTCAACTTTCAGGCCCAGGATCAGGTTCCGATGCCGCTCAACAACGCCGTCATGGACTTCCACGCGCTTGGGATCGTCGAGACACCCGCCGGCCCGCGCCAGCGCGTGGTGCTCGTCGCCGCCCAGCGAGACATGATCGAACGGCTGCTCGCTGCGGTTCGCCGCGCGGGCCTCACCGCTGAGGGGATCGACCTCTCCGCGTTCGCGCTGATCCGCTCGCTCTACCGCCCCGACCCCGAGCAGACCGGCCGCGTGCTCTATCTGAACGTCGACGGGCTGACCAATCTCGCGATCGCCGAGGGGACGATCTGCCGCTTCACCCGCGTCGTGGGCAGCGGTCTGGAGGGGATGGCCGGCGAGATCGCCGAGCGTCGCAGCATCGCCCTGGCGGAGGCTCGCGCCCTGCTCAGGGGCGTCGACCTGACCGCCGCGGCTCCGCCGGTCGCGCAGGAGCCCGCCGGATCGCAGCAAGAGGACCACGAGCCGGAAGGGCACGAGCAGACGCCTGGCGAGGACGGCCAGGCTCTGAGCCCCGAGGACGCCGAGGAGAGCGAACGCGCGATGAGCTACGAGGAGCTCGCGGCCGTCGACGGGGTTGCCGTCCCTCAGGCGACTCAATCGGACACGGATCTGTGGGCGGTGCTCGAGAACGGCATCCGCGACATCTCCGGCGAGGTTCGCAACTCGCTCGACTTCCACCGCTCGCAGGAGGGCGGCGGCGAGGTCTCACACGTGGTGATGAGCGGCTGCGCGGAGGACATCCCCGGCTTCGCCGAGGCACTGCAGAGCTCGCTTGGAGTAGAGGTCCGCTGCGGCCAGGCGGAGCTGCTCGACGAGAGCGCCGCCGGGGCCGTTTCTCCGCACCGTCTCGCGATCGCAACCGGGCTCGCCGCTGCCGAGGCTCCGCAATGAGAGCCATCAATCTGATTCCCTCCGAGCAGCGAAGCGGCCAGCCCGTCGGCGCCGGGCGCTCGCAGGGCGGCGCCTACGCGGTGCTCCTCCTCGTCGGCGGACTTGCGCTGATGGCGTTCCTTTATGGCAAGGCTCAACACCAGGTCACGAGCGGCCGCGGAAAGGTCGCCTCGCTGGCTGCTCAGGCACAGCAGGCTCAGCTCCAGGCTGAACGGCTCGCGCCCTACACGAGCTTCATCGCGCTGCGCGAGCAGCGTGTGCAGGCCGTCGACTCGCTCGTCAACTCACGCTTCGACTGGGCCCATGTCCTGCACGAGTTCGCGCGCGTGCTTCCCTCGAACGCGTCGATCTCCGCGCTGAGCGGCACGATCGGCCAGGCGAGCTCGACCGGCGCCGCCTCGAGCACCGCCGCTGCGGGCTCCGGCAGCACCGGCGCGACGCCGCCGGGCAGCGTCCCGACGTTCACGCTGAGCGGCTGCGCGACCAGCCAGACGGCTGTGGCATCGACGCTCGTGCGCCTTCGGCTGATCGACGGCGTCAAGGAAGTCGCGCTGCAGAGCTCGACCGCAGGCTCCTCCGGCGCCACTGCGACGGGCGGTGGCTGCTCCGGCCACGACGCCAGCTTCGCCGCCACCGTCATCTTCGATCCGCTGCCGAGCTCCTCGGCGGTGGCTGGCGCAAGCAGAACGGTTTCGGACTCGACGAGCGCGCGCTCCGCCGCGGTCTCGTCGACGAGCACGGGAGTGAACGCGAGATGACCGGGCGCGACCGCATGGTCCTCATTGCCGTCGTGGTTGTGGCCGTCCTCGCAGCCGCGTGGATAATGGTCGTCTCGCCCGAGCGCCAACAGGCGAGCCAGCTGAGCACCCAGGTCGCCGCCGCTCAGGCACAGCTCACCAGCGCTGAGGGCAAGGTCTCGAGTGCGCGCGCCGCGCAGTCGCAGTACGCGGCGGCGTACGCCTCGGTCGTGAGCCTCGGCAAAGCGGTGCCGCCGAGCCAGGAAGTGCCGGCGCTGATCGACCAGCTGTCACAGGCGTCCAACGAGAAGAACGTGGCTTTCACATCGATCACAAACAGCTCTAGCGCTCCCGCGGGCACGTCTGCGGGCGCATCCAGCGCGGCGGCAGCGGGCTTTACTGCGCTGCCGTTCTCGATCGGCTTCGAAGGCAGCTACTTCGATCTCGAACGCATCCTCGGACAGCTCACCGACTTCGCGACGCTCACCTCTTCCGGAGACCTTCAGGTCAGCGGCCGTCTGCTGACGGTGCAGAGCGTGAAATTGGCTCCGGGAAGCAGCTCCTCCGAACCTGCGAAGAACGGCGGCAAGCTGACCGGTTCGATCACCGCCACCGCATATGTGCTCCCGGCGAGTCAGGGCCTCACCGGTGCGACCGGCGCTCCGTCTCCCGCCGGCGCCGGCGCGAGCCCGGCCGCCAGCACCGCGGCGGGCAGCTCGCCGACCTCACCCGCGATCGTGAAAGTGAACCCATGAGCGAGTTCCTCAGCTCCGTCAAGGCCGACCTCTCCGACAGGCGCCTGCTGCCGCTCGTGGCGCTCGTCACGCTCGCGCTCGTCGCCGCAGTGGCCTACGCCGTGCTCGGCGGAGGCTCCTCCGCCGCGACGCCGACCGTCGCGCTCTCGCCGGGGACCGTCACTCCGTCCGGCGTGGCGATAAGCCAGGCGACTCACGAAAAGGCCGTCGCCGAGATGACCGGCGGCGTCTCCCAGCAACGTCACGGGTCGGTGCGCAACCCCTTCACCCCGCTTCCTGAAGCAAAGGCCAAGACGGCGACATCCACCTCCGCGACCACGTCAGCCTCCACGACGAGCGGCACCGCGGGCACTGGTTCTTCGAGCTCGGGCACCGGCACGGGCTCCCCATCGTCCGGCTCCGGGGGATCCAGCCCCACGACGCCGTCCGCTCCTGCGACGCCGGCCAAGCCAAAGACCGTTTACCACGTGGCCGTGCTGTTCGGTGCGCTGCCCGCGGGCATCACGCCGCAGACCGCGCAGCTCACCCCCTTTGAGAACCTGAAGCTGCTTGTGCCGCTGCCGTCCGCCGCGCAGCCGCTGCTCGTGTTCCGGGGCGTGACCGTCGGCGGCAAGAGCGCCACCTTCACACTCGTCAGCGAAGCGATCCTGCACGGCCAGGGAGTCTGCCTGCCGAGCACGACGCAGTGCGAAGCGATCGACCTGCGCTCCGGTCAGACCGAGCAGCTCGAATACGTCTCCGCGACGGGCCAGCCGCTCACATACGAACTGAGGATCGTCAGCATCGACTCGAGCAAGGCCTCTAGCGCCGCGCTCAAGAACATCCTGCGCGGCGAGTCCAAGGCCGGACGCGAACTGCTCGGCCACGCCGGGCTCGACGCGATTCCCGACCTGCGCTACTCCTCGCAGGCCGGCGTGCTGGTGTTCGCAGGCCACCGTGCGTTTGCCGCGGGCCGGCGCCGCGGACGCTGAATCGCCCGCCCACATAAGCTAGGAGCCATGGAGCTCCGCTTGATCACCGCCGGCGAGTCGCACGGCCCGGGCCTGACGTGCATCGTCGCGGGCATGCCCGCTGGTCTCGAGCTCTCCCCAGAGGACCTCAACCGCGACATGAGCCGCCGCCAGCTCGGGCATGGCCGCGGCGGGCGCATGAAGATCGAGCGTGACACCGCGGAGATCACCGGCGGCGTGCGCCATGGGCGCACGCTCGGTGGACCGATCGCGCTGCAGGTCGCCAACCGCGACTACGCCAACTGGGAGGAGCGGATGAACCCCTGGCCGGTGTCAGATCCCGCCCACCCGACCGCCGAGGTGCACCTACCCCGACCCGGACACGCCGATCTGGTGGGCATACAGAAGTACAAGCAGAGCGACGTGCGCAACATCCTCGAGCGGGCCTCGGCGCGAGAGACGGCCGCGCGCGTAGCCGGCGGCGGTCTATGCAAGGCGTTCCTGCGAGCACTCGGGGTGACGGTGCGCTCGCACGTGATCCAGATCGCATCGGTGCACGCCCCCGAGGCCGAGCGCGCGCTCACCGACGCGGACTTCGCCGAGGTCGACAGCTCGCCCGTGCGCTGCCTGGACGCGCAGGCGTCGAAGTCGATGGTGCGCGAGATCGACAGCTTGCGCAAGGCCAACGAGTCGCTGGGGGGCGTCTTCGAGGTGCAGGCGTTCGGGCTCGTGCCGGGCCTCGGCTCGCACATCTCATGGGAGGAGCGCCTGGACGGACGCCTGGCGATGGCGATCTGCTCGATCCAGGCGGTCAAGGGCGCGGCGATCGGCGACGCGTTCACGGTCGCCGGCGTGCCGGGCTCACAGGCGCACGACGAGATCTTCTACTCGGCCGAGCGCGGCTACTACCGCGAGACCAACCATTCCGGAGGCCTGGAGGGCGGCATGACCACGGGCCTGCCGCTGATCGTGCGCGGCGCGATGAAGCCGCTGCCGACGCTCACCAAGCCGCTGCGCTCGGTCGACACCGAGACCCACGAGCCGGCCCAGGCGCTGCGCGAGCGCACCGACTCGTGCACGGTGCCCGCGGCGGGCGTCGTCGGCGAGGCGATGGTGGCGCTCGTGCTCGCCGACGCCTACCGGCAGAAGTTCGGTGGTGACCACATCGACGACGTGCTGGGAGCGGTGAGCGCCTACACAGACCGGATCGGATGGCATTCGTCCTGATCGGCTTCATGGGCGCCGGCAAGTCGACCGCGGCCGTCGAGCTCGCCGCGGCGCTCGGCGGCGAGGCGCTCGACAGCGACGTGCTGCTGGAGCAGCGCTTCGGTCATTCGGTCGCGCGCGAGTTTGAGCTGCATGGCGAGCAGGCTTTCCGGGCGACCGAGGAGGAGCTCGTGTGCCGCCTGCTGAGCGACGCGGCGCCCAACACCGCGATCGCGCTCGGCGGGGGTAGCGTGCTCTCCGAGCGCGTGCGCGAAGCGCTGGAGGGCCATGTGACGGTTTTGCTCGACGTCGATCCGCAGCTCGCGTGGGAGCGCGTGCAGGCTTCTCCGGATGGCGCAGAGCGCCCGCTCGCCCGCGATCGCAAGGCGTTCCTCTCGCTTCACGCCGCCCGGCGCCCGCTCTATGACGAACTGGCCGACGCGATTCTCACGGGCCTGCCGATCGGCGGGATCGCGGCGACGGCGCCCGCGCTGCGCGCGCTGTCGGAGGCGCCGAGCGGTACGCGCCTGCTGTGGGCGAGCGCCGCGTCCGGGCAATATCCGGTACTGATCGGCCGCGGGCTGCTGGGCGCCGGCGGCGCGGATCAGCTCGAGGCGCTGTGGCCGCTCGATCGTTCGCTCTCTCGCCCTTTCTGCGTCAGCGACGAGACAGTCGGCGGCCTGTACGCGGGGCGCCTGGGCGAGCTGGCGGGCACGGTCGCGATCGCGCCTGGCGAGGCTCACAAGACGCTCGCGAGCGCGAAGCGCGTGTGGGGCGCCCTGATCGCGGCGGGTATCACCCGCGCCGAGCACGTGGTGGCGCTCGGCGGCGGCGTGGTCGGCGACCTCGCCGGCTTCTGCGCCGCCACCTACCAGCGCGGTGTGCCCGTCGTGCACGTGCCCACGACGCTCGTCGCCCAGGTCGACTCCGCCTACGGTGGCAAGACCGGGGTCGACCTGCCACAGGCCAAGAACTACGTCGGCGCCTACCACCAGCCGGCGGGCGTGATCGTCGACCCGGACACGCTCGCGACGCTGCCCGCGGCCGAGCTGGCAGCGGGGTGGGTTGAGGTGCTCAAGACCGCCCTGATCGCCGGTGGGGAGCTGTGGGAGACAGTGGCCGGCAGCGGCGAGGTCGACGAGCGCGTGATTTTCGCGTGCGCGCGCACGAAGCTCGCGATCGTGGCCGGCGACGAGCGCGACGCCGGGCGTCGCCAGGTTCTGAACCTCGGGCACACCGTCGGGCATGCGATCGAGACCGCCACCGCCTACACGCGCTACCGCCACGGCGAAGCGGTCGGGCTCGGGCTGCTCGCCGCGCTGGCGCTGTCCGGCCAGGAGGAGCTGCGTGCGCGGGCTCGCGCGCTGATGCTCGAGCGTGGGCTGCCCGTGACGCTCGAGGGCGTGCCGGTGGATGCGGTCCTGGAGGCGGTCGGCCGCGACAAGAAGCGCGTCGGCGCGCACGTCCCGTTCGTGCTCGTGCGGGCCCCCGGCGAGGTCGAGTTCGGCTGCGAGGTCGCGCCACAGGATCTCCGGGCGGCGGTGGCGGAGCTCGCACGATGAGCGCTCACGGAAACCGCATCGAGGTGCTGCACGGCGTCAACCTTGACCAGCTCGGACGCCGCGATCCCGAGATCTACGGGACGCTCACGCTAGAACAGCTCGAGCAGCAGATCGAGCGCGACGCGCGCGCGCTGGGACTGGCCACGCGCTTCTTCCACACCAACCACGAGGGAGCGCTGATCGAGCGGCTGCACTCGTTGCGAGGCTCGCCCACGCAGGCGGACGCGATCCTGATCAATCCCGGCGCGTGGACCCACTACTCGTGGGCGATCCGCGACGCGCTTGAGATCGCGGGGCTCCCCGCGCTCGAGATCCATCTCTCCGACGTGCAGAACCGCGAGCCGTGGCGGCGCGTGTCGGTGCTCCGCGAGCTGTGCTTCGCGACCGTTTCCGGGCGCGGCCCCGACGGCTACCGCGACGCGCTCGAGCTGCTGCGCGAAGAGCTCCGCGGGGGCGCGTCATGAGCGTCGGCGGCGAAAGCCACGACGCGGCGCGGGCAACGCGGTTGGCTGAGGAGCTCGGCGGCCTCGACGCGGACGCGCTGCTGGTCGACTCGCTTGTCAACGTGCGCTATCTCACTGGCTTCACGGGCAGCAGTGCGCTGGCGCTCGTGGTGGGGGAGGCCACCGGCGCGAGGCTCGGCGGGCATCGCTTCCTCAGCGACTTTCGCTACGCGACCCAGTCGGCCGAGCAGGTGCCCGAGGAGTTCGAGCGCGAGATCGTCACGGGCGAGCTGCTCGACGCGCTCGCCGGCGTGCTCGCCGACGGCGGCGGGCGGCTCGGCTTCGACGACGCCAGCCTGACGGTCAAGCAGTACCGGAAGCTCGAGGAACAAGTGGGGGAGGGCTGGGAGCTCGTTCCCTGCGCGGGCGCCGTCGAGCGGTTGCGCGAGGTCAAGGACGCGGGCGAGATCGGGCGCATCCGCGCGGCCAGCGAGCTCGCCGACGAGGCGTTGCGCACGGTTCTCGAAGACGGCCTCGTGGGCCGCACCGAGCGTGACGTCGCGCTGGAGCTCGAGCTGCGCATGCGGCGCCTCGGCGCGCAGGCGCCGAGCTTCCCGTCGATCGTCGCCGCGGGCGCCCACGGCGCGCTGCCGCACGCCGCGCCGCGCGAGCAGGCGATCCCACCGGACGTGCTCGTGACGATCGACTGGGGCGCCCTGCACGAGGGTTACTGCTCGGACTGCACGCGCACCTACGCCACCGGCGAGGCGATCTCAGGGCAGGCGCGAGAGGTCTACGAGCTCGTCCTCGGCGCCCAGCTGCGCGGGCTCGAAGCGGTGAAAGCGGGACTCAACGGACGCGAGATCGACGCCATCGCACGCGCCGTAATCGAGGATGCCGGCTACGGCGAGCACTTCGGACACGGCCTCGGTCACGGCGTCGGCATGGAGATCCACGAGGGACCGCGCCTGTCGCGGACTGCTGGGGAGGAGCCATTGCGTGCCGGCAACATCGTCACGGTCGAGCCCGGCGTGTACCTGCCGGGCGTGCTCGGCGTGCGGATCGAGGACCTGGTGGTCGTCGGCGAGTACGCTCAGGAGGTCCTCACGGGCCTGCCCAAGGCGCTGACGGTCGTCTCGTAAGCAAGAGCCGAGCCCTCGGCGGGGCCTCGACGGCGCCGGCCCGATGCTCCGCGGAGAAGAGCCGTACGCCGAGCCACATGGCAAATGGGACACACCAAGCAAGAAATATGGCCGACTGTGCGTCCGCGGATACGTGTGCAGGCAGCCATTGGAAGCTGAGCCAAACGAGCCCGCTGCTGGCGAGCGCGAGCATCGGGGGCCGGCGAGTGTCGAGACTGAGCTCCCAGGCGAGCACGGCGAGAATAAACGGCAGCAGGTAGTAGCTTTCGTCCCAGGTATCGAGCACACACCGCAGCAGCAGAACGAACGACAGCGCCAGCAGCGCACGCTGCTCGGGCAGCCCAGCCTTACGACTTCGAAGCCACAGCGCGACGGCGAGCGCCAGGCCGACGACGAGGACCAGCGGATGACTGATGGCGCCCGCCCAGGTCGGCGCCACCCTGTATCCCCGCTGGGGGAGGCCGCTTGGCCCGAGCGCGAGTGGGCTGTGATGGCCGAAGAACCACCACAGCTGCCATGGCTTGAAGATCGTGATCGCTGTCGGTGCGGCTGCCGCGCGCGTGCTCGCGACGAAGCCGCCCGACGTGGAGAGAACGAGAGGCGCCAGCACGACCGCGGCGACTGCGCCGGCGGTGGCCAGACAGCGAAGCCTTCGTCCCGTTGGGAGCGCGAGCAGCACCGGAGCGGTCGCCAGCAGCGCCCACTCCTTGTTGGCGATCGCCAGCCCCAGCAGGATCCCCGCGAGCAGCGAGTGCCCGCGGGCGGCGAGCAGCACGGCGGCGACGCACAGGCACGCACCGAGGAGCTCCTCGGGGTGGCCGAGTTCCAGCGCGCGCAGCGTGATCGGATTGGCGACGCACACCCCGAGTGCGATCGCGCGCGCGAGCCGCGAGCGTCCTTGGGTACGCATGCGAGCGACCAGCCAGACGCCGAGCACGGCGCTCGCGAGCAAGCACGGCAGCGCGACCATGCGGTAGACGGCGAGCGCGCCGCCGCCCCACAGTCCGGGCGCCAGCGCGAACGGGGCACGCTCGATCAGCGAGCCGCCGTAGGCTGGGGCGAGCCGAAGGAAGCCGACGACGTGCCCATGCACCAGCGCTTCGAACGCGGGGCGCGCCTCGGTTTCGTAGTCGTTCCACCCGAAGCCATACAGCCCCAGCCACGCCATCGCCGCACAGCCAGAGGCTGCCACGAACGCGCACACGGCGTTCTCGCGCACGATTCGACGCATGGTTCGGCATCGGCGTCCACGCTGGCGGCCTTGAGCGTCTTCAAGCGAGTATGTTCGTCTCCTACAGGGAGCCCGCCAGCGCCAGCATCGAGGAGGTTTCGCTCCATCATGCCCTCGCTTCTAGATCTGACCACTCAGGGGGATGTCGGCACGATCTCCGACGACTCGAAGCTGTCGTCGGTCACGCTGATGACCCCTCAGCAGCTGTACGAGCTGTGGGAGCGCCAGAACTGGCAGTCGCACACGATCGACCTCGCGCAGGATCGCAGCGACTGGCAGCAGATGGACGGAGACCTGCGCCGCCGGCTCGCGTGGAACCTGTCGTCGTTCTTCATCGGCGAGGAGCGCGTCACCACGCAGTTCTCGGGCCTGGTGATGGCGTATGAGAGTCAGAGCGAGGAGGCGTTCCTGACCACGCAGCAGGTCGATGAGGCGCGTCACGCACAGCACTTCAACCGCTTCTACGAGCAGGTCCTCGGCATCGACGGCACGTTCGAGGATCGCATGGCGTGCGCCCGCGAGGACCTCAATCCGGCGTTCATCGAGATGTTCGACGGCGTGCTCGTCGACTGGGGCCGGCGCCTGGTGGAGAACCCGCGCGACATCGAGGCGAAGGTCGACTTCGTGACGCTCTACCACATGATCATCGAGGGCACGCTCGCGCTCACCGGCCAGTGGTTCCTGACCGACTTCATGGAGCGCAAGCAGATTCTCCCGGGCTGGGTCGAGGGCTTCAAGCTGATCTCCCAGGACGAGCACCGCCACGTCGCTTACGGGACGTGGTTCCTGCGCGAGAAGGCCAAAGACGCCGCGCTCAAGCAGCGCATCGCCGCGCGTGTCGCCGAGCTGATCCCGCTCGCCTCCGCCGTGCTGGTCCCGCCGGGCGAGGACCCCGAGAACTACGCGATCCTCGACTACTCGATGGAGGAAACCAACACGTTCGCATTCAACGCGCTGAACCGGCGGCTGAAGGTGATCGGCATCGATGTTGCCAGCCTGGCGACGGCGTAGGCGCGCCACGTCTTCAAGAAGGTGCTTAGAGCGTAATCGTGTCGCCTCTGGTATCGACATGCGATCAGCATGTTACAATGCGATCAGCATGTCTTCGATGATCCAGATTCGCAACGTGCCTGACGCGTTGCATCGAGAGCTGAAGGTCAGGGCAGCTCAGACGGGTATGACGCTGTCCGACTATCTGCTCGCGGAGCTTCAGGCCTTGGCTGTGCGACCTACGATGCGGGAGTGGCTTGCGCGCAGCGAAGGTTGGGCGCCGGTTGAGACCGGCGAACCGGCTGCGGCCGTGATTGCTGCGGAGCGCGAGCGCAGCGCTGCGTGATCGTTGCCGACGCGAGCGCGATGGTGGAGGTGCTGCTCGCGATGCCACGCGCCGGCGAAGTGCGTGCGGCACTCGCGGAGCACTCCGAGTTGCACGTGCCCGAGCACTTCAACGTCGAGGCGCTCTCGGCGCTGCGGCGCTACGCGATTCGAGGCGAGCTCATCCAGCTGCGGGCTGCAGAGGCGCTGGCTGCTCTACGTGATCTGCGAACGCTCGCCTATCCCGTGATCGAGCTCGCCGCCGAGATATGGGAGCTGCGCGACACGCTGACCGCTTATGACGCCGCCTACCTGGCCCTCGCTCGTCGGCTGGATGTCGGGTTGGTAACGCTCGACGGAGGTCTGGCAGTGGTTGCAGCCAAAGAGGGACGTCTCGTGCAATTGGATACTGGTGTCTAGCACCAGATGAGCCGTAACGGATGCGCATTCCTCGATGTTCGCCGACTGGCAGCCTACTGGCTGCTCGGCGAAACGTTGAAGCGTGCCCGGCGAGTCGGTTGAAACGACCGCCGACGATCTTGCTCGCGCGTTCGCCGCTGCTGAGCGCGCCGGTCTTGTGCGGTGGAAGGGCTAAGCTAGCGGCGGCGCAAGAACGTCCACCACATCAAAAAGTAGCCTATTTGCAGGTATTTTCTTGATCTCAACAAACCAATTCAAAAACGGCAACCACATCGACGTCGAGGGGACTGTCTTCAAGATCCTCGAGTTCCAGCACGTCAAGCCGGGCAAGGGCGGCGCGTTCGTGCGCACCAAGCTGCGCCGCGCTTCCGACGGTAACGTGATCGACAGGACGTTCCGCGCGGGCGAGAAGTTCCGCTCGGTGCGCACGGAGTCGCGGACGATGCAGTTCCTGTACGCGGACGGCGCAGACGCGCACTTCATGGACACAGAGTCCTTCGAGCAGATCGCGATCCCGGAGGCCGCGGTACAGGACACGCTGCGCTGGATCACCCCGAGCAGCGAGGTAGACGTGCTGTTCATCGACGACGAGCCGAGCGACATCCAACTGCCGAGCGCCGTCGACCTCGAGATCGCCCAGACGGATCCAGGGCTGCGTGGCGATTCGGTGTCCGGCGGTGGCACCAAGCCGGCGACACTCGAGACCGGCGCGGTGATCCAGGTGCCGCTGTTCGTCGAGCAGGGCCAGCGCATCCGCGTGGACACACGCTCGGGCGAGTACGTCGCGCGGGCTTAGATGCGCCGCTCCGATCAACGCAGGGCAGCCGTGATCGCGCTCTACCAGCACGACCTCACCGGCCGGCCGTTGTCGCAGACGCTGCTGCCCGAGTCCTCGCTGTTCGCGCGCGCGCTCGCGCACGCCGCGGCGGACCGCGCGGAAGAGCTCGACGAGGTGATCGACCGTCACGCACACGGCTGGTCGGTGCAGCGGATCCAGCCGCTCGAGCGCAGCATCATGCGCGTGGCGCTGATCGAGATGCTGCATCCGGACGCGGCGCCTGCGGATGAGCCGATCCCCCCGGAGGGCGCGATCGAGGAGGCGGTTGAGAGCGCCAAGACCTTCTGCGGCTCCGACGCTCCTGCGTTCGTCAACGGGGTGCTGGCGGCAGTGTTGCGCGAGGTGCGCGAGAATGCGCGCATCCCATGAGTATCCGCACCCTATGAGCAGCGTCGAGCGCCTTGACGAGTTGATCGCGCGCCTGGAGCGCGCCGGCGAGCAGCTGCGCTCGGGCGAGCTCTCGGCGGACGCGGCCGCGACGCTGGTCGAGGACTGCGCCTCGCTGGCGACGCAGGCGGCGGCGGAGCTCGAGCAGCTGACGCGCGCCGAGGTCTCCGCGCCCGCTCCCGGTCAGGACAGCCTTCTATAGCGACCCAGCCGCCACACGACTCGCACGCTGGCGCCGTGAGCGCCGGCTATCCGGAGCATCTGCGCGAGGAGGTAGAGCGCTACCTCGCGCAGCTGAGCTTCTCCAAGGAGCCGATCACGCAGGGCCTGGACGAGCCGATGCGCTACTCGCTGCTGGCGGGCGGCAAGCGCATCCGTCCAGTGCTCGCGCTGGCGACGGCGCGGACGGTCGGGCTCGATCAGCGCGAGGTGCTGCCGCTGGCGGGCGCGATCGAGCTGATCCACACCTACTCGCTGATCCACGACGACCTGCCGGCGATGGACGACGACGCGCTGCGTCGCGGTCAGCCGACGTGCCACGTGAAGTTCGGCGAGGACATCGCGATCCTCGCCGGCGACGGTCTCTACGCGGAGGCCTTCTACCACCTGCTGACCAAGCAGCGCGCTGCGCCGGAGCGGCTGCTGGCGGCCGCCGCGGAGCTCGCGGCGGCGACGGGCGTCAACGGCATGGTCGGCGGCCAGTACGCCGACGTGAACGCACACACGCAGTCCGGTCCCGCCGCGCTGCGGCGGCTGCACGAGCTCAAGACCGGACGTCTGATCGGTGCGTCGGTGCTGTGCGTACTACTGTTGACTGGGATCGAAGATGAAGCAGAGACGGCGCCCTTCCGCCGATTCGCCGCCGAGCTCGGCGTACTGTTCCAGATCGTGGACGACATACTTGATGTGACCGGCACCGACGATGCATTGGGAAAGCCACGAGGTAGCGATGAGCGTCACGGGAAGCGCACGTACGTGAGCGAGTTCGGTATCGAGCGCGCCAGGGAGCTGGCGGCCGAGTCCCACCGGATGGCGCGCCAGGCGCTCGCGGAGGTCGCCAGCCGGGCGCCCGCGGCCGACGCGACCGCGGAGCTCGAGGGAATCGCCGACTTCATCTACACCCGCACCTCATGAGCCTGCTCGAGAACATTGACGGTCCGGAGGATCTTCGCGGGCTCTCAGAGCAGGATCTGGCGCAGCTCGCGCAGGAGGTGCGCGAGCACATCATCGACACGGTCGGCGAGATCGGCGGCCACTTCGGCGCCAACCTCGGCACGTGCGAGCTGGCGGTGGCGCTGCACTCGGTGCTCGAGTCCCCGCGCGACAAGATCCTGTGGGACGTCGGCCACCAGGCCTACCCGCACAAGGTTCTGACGGGCAGGCGCGAGCAGCTGAGCACGATTCGCCAGTACGGCGGCCTCGCGCCGTTCTGCTCGATCGCCGAGTCCGAGCACGACATCATGGGCGCCGGGCATGCGTCGACCTCGATCGGCTACGCGGTCGGCATCAAGGAGGGCATGCGCCATCTCGACTCCGGGGAGTCCGGTGGGTCCAAGAAGGGCGGGAAGGTCGTGGCGGTGATCGGCGACGGCGCGATGACCGGCGGCGTGGCATTCGAGGCGATCGGCCAGGCCGGCGGGCTCGGCACCCCGATCGTGGTCGTGCTCAACGACAACGGCATGTCGATCGCCCCCAACGTGGGTGCGCTGTCGCGCTACTTCAACCGCGTGCGCCTGAACCCCAAGCTGTGGCGCGCTCGGGCTGACATCGAGGGCGGGCTGACGCGCCTGCCGATCGGCATCGGCGCGGCGTTCGAGCGGCTGGGGCCGCATCTGAAGGAGTCGATCAAGGCGTTCTGGGCGCCCGGGCTCTGGTGGGAGGAGCTCGACTGGGCCTACATGGGCGTGATCGACGGCCACGACGTGCGCGCGCTGCGCGAGGCGCTGCGCGAGGCGCTCGCGGCGCAACGCCCGGTGGTCGTGCACATCGCCACCGTCAAGGGCAAGGGCTTCGCGCCTGCAGAGGAGGGCGGCCTGGAGGGCATGGAGAAGTGGCACGCGGCCAAGCCCAAGTCGATCCTCAACGGCTCACCCACGCGCCCCGCGACGATCGCCAACGGCTCGCGCAATAAGACCCTCGAGCCCCCACCGCAGTACACGCAGGTCTTCGGCGAGGCGCTGCTGAGCGAATGCGAACGCGACGAGCGCGTCGTGGGCATAACCGCGGCGATGAACTCGGGGACCGGCCTGAGCATCCTGCAGAAGGCGATGCCCGAGCGCTACTTCGACGTGGGCATCGCCGAGCAGCAGGCGATCCTGTTCGCCGCGGGGCTCGCGCTCGAGGGCGTCAAGCCAGTGGCGGCGATCTACTCCACGTTCCTGCAGCGCGCGTATGACCAGATCGTGCACGACGTGTGCCTGCAGCGCCTGAATGTCGTGTTTGCGATGGACCGCGCGGGACTCGTCGGCGACGACGGCCCAACCCACCACGGCGCGTTCGACATCGCCTACCTGCGCTGTCTGCCGAACATCGTTCTGATGGCTCCGCGCGACGAGGCGATGCTCGTGAACATGCTGCGCACGGCGATCGAGTACGACGACGGCCCGATCGCGTTGCGCTATCCCCGCGGCGAGGGCGCGGGAGTGCCGCTGCCGAGCGAGCCGCGGGCGATCGCGATCGGCACCGGCGAGATCCTGCGCGAGGCCGAGCGGGCCGACTTGAATCCCGGCCACCCGCGCGTGGCGCTGATCGGCTACGGCAGTGGCGTCGGCAAGGCGCTCGAGGCAGCCGCGCTACTGTGCGCGCAGGACGTCGGCGTGACGGTCGCGGACGCGCGCTTCGCCAAGCCGATCGACGCCGGCCTGATGGCGCAGCTCGCGGCCGAGCACGACCTGCTGGTGACGGTTGAGGAGGGGGTGCTCGCCGGCGGTTTCGGCTCGGCCGTCTGGGAGACGCTCAACGATGCGGGCGCTGGAGCAGGCGCCGCGCGGATCATGCGGGTGGGGCTCCCCGACGAGTATGTGACGCACGGCAAGCCGGCGCTGCTGCACGAGCAGGTCGGCTTCACAGGCGAGCGCATCGCCGAGCGCGTCATGGCGGCGATCTCCGATCGCGGGCGCCGGCGCACCGTCCAGGGCAGCGACGGCCCGCAGGGCGCCGGCTCGGCGGTTGTAGGCGCCTGACGGTCGTTAAATGAAACGACCCGCCGGGGAGAGCGGGCCGTTTCGGGAGGAGGGATTCAGGAGAGTCGATACTGCGCTCTCGATCGAGAACCATCATGCCCGGCTCGTGTGGGACCGTGTGTGATATCGATCACAGAGGCGAGCGTGTATCGATTGGGACCGGCGCCTGACGCCCCGCGCCCGGCACGTGCCGCATTTGTGTGTAAGGGTGTTCGCGCGATGGGCAAGCGCCGTCTGGACACACTGCTGGCCGAGCGTGGGCTGTTCCCATCGCGCAGCCGGGCGGCCGCGTCGGTGATGGCGGGAGAGGTGTTCGTGACACCGACCCGACCCGTCGGCGCTGGCGGCGCTGGCGAGCGCCGCGCGGCCAAGCCGGGCGAACTGGTGGACGAGGAGCTGGGTGTCAGGGTCGCGGAGCGTCCGGCGTTTGTCTCGCGTGGAGGCATCAAGCTCGCGAACGCGCTCGCGGCGAGCGGGCTGGAGGTGCGCGGCAGGCGCGCGCTGGACGTGGGCGCCTCGACGGGCGGCTTCACCGACTGCCTGCTCCAGCGCGGTGCGCGCGAGGTGATCGCGGTGGACGTCGGCTATGGGACGCTCGACTATCGCCTGCGCAGCGACCCGCGCGTGTCGGTGCTGGAGCGCACGAACGCCCGCGCGCTCACGCCGGCGATGCTCCCGGCGGCGCGCGTGGCTCCTGACGCTCCCCCTGATCTCGCAACCGTGGACGTGTCGTTCATATCGCTGGACAAGCTGCTCGGGGCGGTGCTCGGCTGCCTGGCTGGCGGCTATGACATCCTCGCTCTGGTCAAGCCTCAGTTCGAGCTCGGACGTGGCCGGGTGGGAAAGGGCGGCGTCGTGCGTGCGCCGGAGGATCGCCGTGAGACGCTAGTGGCGGCGGGCGCGAGCGCGCTGACGCTGGGGGCAGCGGTCGTCGGCTACTACTCCTCAGGGCTGCCCGGCCCGAAGGGCAATCGCGAGACGTTCGTGTGGCTGGCGGACCCCGCCCGTCGAGTGGGAACGCGAGACGCGGCGGATCTCGAGCGGATGGCTCGCGAGGTCGAGCCATGAGGGAGATCACAGTGTTCACGCATCGCCGCGCGGACGAATGCGTGAAGGCGCTCGCACTGCTGGCAGAGCGCGCTGCCGAAGCGGGCGTGACGCTGCGCCTGGACGAGGATGAGACGCTCAAGCACAGCTTGAAGGCGGCTCCCGGCCTGATGGCGGACGCGCCGACGAAGGACGACGTCGAGCTGTGCATCGTGCTCGGCGGCGACGGCACGATCCTGCGCGCACTGCAGCGCTACGCGGGCACGGGCGTGCCGGTGTTCGCGATCAACTTCGGCGAGATCGGCTTCCTGGCGACGGTCGAGCCGCAGGACATCGATGACGGCATCCGTCGCGCGCTGAGCGGCGACTTCGAGCTGCTGCGCCTGCCGGCGATCGTGCTCGACGGTCCCGACGACCGCTCGCAGAACGGCACGCAGACGGCGATCAACGATGTAGCGATCCACCGCAAGGTCGGCGAGCGGGTAGCCAAGCTCGCGTACGCGCTCGACGGTGAGGAGGCCGGGAGCGTGCGCTGCGACGGGCTGGTGGTCGCGACGCCGGCGGGGTCCACCGGATACAACCTCGCCAACGGCGGCCCGGTGATGGCGTGGGGGGTGGAGGGGTTCGTCGTGTCGTTCATCGCGCCGCACTCGATGAGCGCGCGCGCGCTGGTGGTCGCGCCCGACGATCGGCTGACGATCTACAACCGCTCGCGCGAGCCGCTCGACGTGGCGGTCGACGGCCGTCCTGCCGGCGAGATCCCGGCGGGCGGGCGGATCGAGGCACGCTTCGTCAATGACGTGGGAACGATCGCCCAGCTGCCGGGCTCGTCGTTCTATCGCCGGCTGCGCGAGAAGTTCGGGCGCCTGGCCAGCTGAGCGGCCGGGCCAACCGGCGTCGATCCGGGCGCTGACTTCAGGCGACCTGTGCGTCACGATGCGCGAGCGCTGCCGCGTCGGCTGCCCCGCCGGGGCGCTGCATCGAGGCGATGAACTCGTCGAGCTGGGCCCTAGAGAAGCGTCGCTGGCCGCCGGGCGTCCTGTAGCAGTCGATGTGGCCGGCGTCCGTCCAGCGACGCACAGTTGCTAGCGAGACGCCCACGTAGCGGGCTGCCTGCGAGCTGGTAAACACGAGCTGGCGCTCGTTGCGTAGTTGGGTTGGCGGCGCGGACACGGGCATTGCTGGGCCTCGATCGGTTGGGGGTCAACCCATGCTTCGTCTGAAAGCGCCGCGAACTTGAGCGCCGCGGAGGTTTGTGAGCGTTTGGACTGCTGCCGCGCCCGCGAGCGCGGCGAAACGAGCGGCGAGCGCGGCGTCACGGCCCGCCGAGCCCAGGCCGGTCGGGGCGGCCATGGTGGACCCTTCGTCTGCAAGCAATCATGCACGGAACTACTTGATGTGGGCAATTACTGATTGTTCCTGTACTATCGTGCGCAAACCTACTCATGTGTCCTCGTCGATCCAGGAGGAACGGAGACAGGCAAGGGCGCGCGAAGTTGCGCAAACGCGATGGAGACAGGAGAAACCATGTCACAGCCGCACGGTGGTTGATCGCTAGCATGTAGTCCGTTTTCAAGACTTGGGGGCGTCTGCGATCGCGCGGCGCCCCCAATGTTTTGTCGATTTGACACCGCGCGGGCCCAGGCGTCGGAGCGTCAGTGACGGACGCGAGAGCCAGCAGGGCGCTGTCGGGACGGGCGCGACGAGCGAGATGTAGGGTCGGTCGAGCGGGGCTCTGCCATGTCCTGAACGCGCCGCTCGAATTCGAACTCGTTCTCGAAATCGGCATCCTGGGCGAACGTAGGCCCTTCACGCTCGAGCAGTGCGACGAAGCTCTCGACCAGCTCGGGGGAGAACTGGCCATTGCTGGCGCCACGGCGCAACTCCTCCACCGCTTCGCCTGGAGTCATCGGCGAGCGATAGCCATCAGGCGCGGTGATCGTGTCGTAGGTGGAGCAGATCGCGAGGATGCGCGAGCCCAGAGGAATCTCCTTGCCGATCAGGCCGGCGGGGTAGCCGCCGCCGTCTACGCGCTCGCGCTGGTAGAGGATCACATCCGCAACCGGACCGTAGCCGTCGAGCGCGCCCACAAGTATCGCCCCCTCCTGCGGATGGTTCTTGACGAGCGCCAGGTCCTCGGGCTCGATCACCTCGGCGTGCAGAACGCGGTCGGGCCACGTGAACTTCCCGATCTCATGGAGCAACCCGGAAGCGTGGATGATGTCCTGCTCCTCCTCGCTGCAGCCCAGATCGATCGCGAGCGCCTTCGCATAGGCGGCGACCGCAGCGGCATGGCGACCGGAGGTCTCATCACGCTTACCGAGCGCGCGGACGAGCGTTCGGAGCACTCCCAGCTGCAACCCGACCAGGTTGATAGATCGCGCTTTCAGTTGTTCGGCTCGGTCCTCGGAGCGCAACAGCGCGACCGTCAAATGGCGGAAGATCAAAAGGACCGGGATCGCAGCAAGCAAGACGGGCACGCCGACGCTCCTATAAGCGAGCACGAGGATCGTCGCGATCGCAGCCACCGCGAGCTCCCCGGAGAGCAGAGGGAGGAACAGCTCGTCCAGGAGACGCCTGAACGAGCGACCGTCTCTGAGGTGCAGCTCCAGCGCGAACAGAGCGTAGTTGATCGCAAGGAGCACGATCAGAGCCCCAAGCATGATCAGCCCGAAGACGATGCTTTGCGCCAGGTGTTGGCGGTGTACACCGGCCACGTCACCCGCCGCCGCGCGCACCACCAATCCGCCCGCGAACGCGGCGACCCCGAATGCCACGAGATTGTTCAACCACGTCCTCAGCGGGCGACGCCGCAAAGCCGTTTGCAGTCCGATCGCTGCCATGCCACACGCCATGGCCGGACTCGGTCCGAGTAGGCCCATGGCCAGCGCCATCACGCCCAGCGAAGCGCTCAAGATCCCGCCGCTTGTCTCGACCGTGAACCACTCTCCGCCAAACGCCATCGCGAGCAGTAGCACCACGAGCGCGAGCGGATGCCATTCAGCCGGGTGTGATAGCCACGCGGCCGCAGCCACCGTACCTGTCAGCAGTAGAACCTCGGCCGTCCAGAAAAGGCGTGTCGTGAACTTGGACGCAGTCATGTGATAGCTCTGTCGTCCTTAACGACCGTCACGCTGTAGCACTTGAGGTGACGCGGAGCGTCTTTGTCGTGCAGCCGCGTCTACTTCGCTGCAGGCTCCCCCGGCTGCGATCGTCTCGGCTCGAGCTGAGCGCCGTCAGCCACCGCAGCTTCGAGACTCGCCTCTTTGCCGGGCTCGAGCCCGGTCAGCGTCAGCTGCACGAAGCCGATTGTCGCCGTCGCGGACACCAACCCAAGAACCAGGAAGGCCACCCGCGCGGAGCTGAGCGCGACGAGCGCGCCGCCGAGCGGCAGTCCGATCGCCAGGCATAGCGCGCCGATCGATTCGACCCCGCCCATCAGCCGGCCGTGCAGGCGCTGCGGGGTCAGCTGCTGCACGAGGCTGATCAGCGATGGCCACTCGAGGCCGTTGCCGATCCCGCCGACGAGCGCGGCGACGCACGCGAGCGCGAGCGACGGCGCTGCGGAGAAGCCGACGAAGGCGGCACCGAGCATGAACACGCCGGCGCTCAGCATCCAGCCGAGCGCGCGGCGCACGGAGCGCGCGAAGAAGATGCTCGCGAGCACCGTGCCCGCTCCCCAGGACGTCACGAGCAGGCCGTAGCCGAATTCGCCGGCGTGCAGCGTCGCCTCCGCGTAGGTGACCTCGATCGGTCCGGCTGCCTGGATGAAGATCAGCGCGGCGATCTCGGTCAGCAGCAGCCTGCGCAGCGTGCCGACCTCGTTGATGTGCGCCCAGGTGGCGCTGAGACGCGCGCGCGCGGAGTCTGCGCCGGCCTCCTCGACATGGGGGTGCAGGTCGAGCAGCAGCGCGCCGCACACCAGGAACGTGCCGACGTCGACGAACAGCGCGGCGGGTGCACCGGTCGCGACCACCACCGCGCCGCCCACTGCGGGCCCGGCGACGAACGACAGGGAGAAGCCGACGTTGAGCGCCGCGTTGGCCTTGCGTTCGGCCTCCTGCGCACGATCCTCGAGGTTGTGGCCGGCTGCGGGCGTGATGGCGGGCGCGGCGTGCACCTGCTCGCGTGCGGTCTTGGCGACCTCCGCGCGCAGCAGCGCGCTGGCGGCCAGCGCGGCTGTGCCGTCGAGTAGCGCGAGCACAAGCACGCCCGGCAGCGAGAAGTGCCACAGCAGCACCGCGAGCGCGGCGGTGCAGAGCGCCTCGAAGACATACAGGCCGCTCAGCTCGCGCCGGCGCGCGGACGCCTCGACGCGGGCGACCAGCGCGGGCACGAGGAACGCCGGCAGCGCCTGCCAGGCGAACAGCAGCGCCGCCACGGCGAGCGCGCTGTGGGTATGGTCGAAGACAGCCAGCGATAGCGCGACGAGCCCGATCCAGGAGCCGAGCCTGTTGACCGTGTAAGCGAAGATGATTCGGCGCAGCCGCGGCGATGACAGAGTCGATGACACGCCGCGCACGCTAACGCCTGCCTGCGACGGCCTCGTCGCGCTGGGGCCGCTGGTTAGGACCGACGCGCTCGGGCTCGCCGCTCACGGCGAAGACTGCGCTTGGTAGCTCCGAGCTCAACCACGTGTAGGCCTGGAAAGTGCTCGGCGAGGATGCGCGTGAGCGAGCTCGCGGAGGCTTCCTCGAGCGGCCCGCCGATGATCACCAGGCGGCAGCCGCCGACGCGCTCGAGTACCTGGGAGATCGTCGAAGCCTCGAGGAACGACGTGCTCGCGGGCATTTTCTGAGTCAGATCGTCGAGCAGCGCTCCGCGCCGTGCGACGTCGGCGTCGGCGATCAGCACGCGCGAGCTCACTCCCGCGAGGCACAGCTCGAGATGCTGCGCACTCAGCGGCCCCCTGGCCTCCGTGCCGGTCTCGCCGCCCACCACTCGAATCATGCGGTCTAAAGGGCGGTTTGTATGTAGGGCCGACGGTGCCGATCGTGTCGTCCTAAAGGTGCAAGGTGTTGTCGTCCCTTGCAGACGTTGGATCGGTCCTGCCCAACCGCTACCGTCCATCGGGTGGAGGCCGGCACGCCAGGGGTGACGCGACCGATCGATGTGATCATCGCGGACGATCACGCGGTCGTGCGCGACGGCATCCGTGCGGTGCTGCAGCGCGAGGGCGGAGAGTTCCGCGTGGTCGCCGAAGCCGCCGACATCCCGTCGATGATCCGCGAAGTGCGCGAGCACAAGCCGGACCTGTTGACGCTCGACCTGACGATGCCGGGCGGCTCGAGCCTGGGGGCACTGCCGTCGTGCTTCATCTCCCATCCCACGCTCGCGGTGGCGATCCTGACGATGCGCGAGGATCCCGAGTACGCCCGCCAGGCGCTGCGGGCGGGCGCGCGCAGCTACGTGCTCAAGGAGGCCGAGCCCGCGGAGCTCCTGCAGGCGTTCCGCCTGGCCGTAGCCGGCGGCAACTACCTGCACCCGCGGCTCGGCGCGCTGATGGCCACCGGCGAGGACGGCGCGAGCGACGGCGTCGTGCTGAGCGAGCGCGAGCGCGAGGTCGTGAGGCTGATCGCCAACGGCTACACCAACCCAGAGATCGCCGAGCAGCTGAACGTCGCCGAGCGCACCGTCAAGACCTACCGCGCCCGCGCGATCGAGAAGCTCGGATTCTCCTCGCGCGCGGAGATCACCGCATACGTGCGCCGCACCGGTCTCGCCGACTAGTACGCTGAACCGATGGCCTCCGTGGAATCGAGCCTTCCAGCAGAGGGCTACCGCCTGACGGACATCTCGCCGCGGGCCTTCCAGCATCCGGCTGACCGCGCGGCGACCGCGGCGCTCGGGTCGATTCCATACCTCGACACCGTTGTAAGAAAGTTGATCGAGCTCGGCTACGAGCGCGCGCTGCGCCAGAGCTACCTCGGCTCATCGGTGCGCCTCTCAGAAGATCAACTGGGTGACGTGTGGCGCGAGCACGCGCTCGCCTACGCGACGCTCGACATGACTGACGTGCCCGATCTGTACCTCACCCAGTACCCGGCGCCCAATGCGCTGGCGATCGGCGCGCGCTGGCCGATCGTGGTCGTCCAGTCCGAGCTCGTGCACCTGCTGGATGGCCCGCAGCGGCGCGCGGTGTTCGCACACGAGGCCGCGCACATCCTCTCCGACCACCAGCTGTACCGCACGGCGCTCGCGATCCTCGTGCTGATGACTCGTAGCTCGCGGCTGCCGCTGCCGCTGGCGCCGATCCGCGGCGCGCTGCTGGAGTGGGGCCGCGCGACCGAGCTGAGCGCGGACCGTGCGGCGGCGCTCGTCACGCGTGACCCGCTGGTGGTGTGCCGCACGCTGATGTCGCTGGCCGCGGGGGCGATGGTCGAGGAGCTCGACCTCGACCTGTTCATGCGCCAGGGCATGGACTACCAGGAGAAGGGCGGCGGGCTGGAGCGCCTGACGCGGCTGATGATCGACCTCGGCGTCACGCACCCGATGCCAGTCAAGCGCACGCACGAGCTGATGGCGTGGGTGCAGTCCGGGGATTACGACCGCGTCGCCGGCGGCGAGTATCCGCGCCGCGGCGATCCCGTGGATCCGCGCGCCGACACCGGCGACGCGGTGTCCTTCTACGCCGAGCGCATCCGCGACGGCTTCCGCGACGCGGGCGAGTCGGTCAACTCAGTCGGCAAGCAGCTTGCCGGATGGCTGCGCGGCGAGGGCGCCGGCGAGGAAGACGCTCAGTAGGAGGCGGGTGCAGCGTCGGCGCTGACGGCCGGGCGCCCGGCGAGTGGCACGGTCAGACGCATGACCGTGCCGCGCTCGGGCGCGGGCGCCCATTCGAGCTCACCGCCGACGAGCTCGGCGCGCTCGCGCATCCCCGACATCCCGAACCCGCCCTCCAGGCCGTCGCCGCGCGGGCCCAGCCGCGTCGCGTCCGGCAGCCCACGCCCGTCGTCGGTCACCGACGCATGGATCGTGCCGTCGCGTGCGGTCACGCTGATCACCGCCTCCGTCGCCTGCGCGTGGCGGCTGACGTTGGTGAGCGCCTCCTGCACGACCCTGTAGATCGTGCTCTCCAGCTCGGGGTCAAGGCGCCGGCCGCCATGCTCCTGCGCCGCGTCGTGCTCGGCGCCCGCCATGGCGCTGAGGTCGATCTCGGTCCTGACGTCCAACCCGTCGATCGCCTGGGCGCGCCTGGCGAGCGCCTCGAGCGCGGCCGCCAGCCCGAGATCGTCGAGCGCCGCCGGGCGCAGCTCGGTGATCAGGTGGCGCAGGCCGTCGATCTCAGTGCCGAGGCCCTCTAGCGCCGCGTCCACGGCCGCGCTCAGCGCCTGCTTGTCGTCGAGGTCGCGGGCGTTGGCGAGTTGTAGGCGCAGCGCGCCGATGCCCTGGATGCTCTCGTCGTGGATCTCCCGCGCCCAGCGCGTGCGCTCGCGCTCGCGGGCCTCCATGCCGTAGCGCAGCCGTTCGATCTCCACCGAGCGCTCGGCCGCCAGGCGCTGTGACACGCTCGACGCGAACGCGCTCAGGGCCTGACGGTCGGGGTCGCGGAAGCCCCCGTTCTCGCGCAGCGCGACCACCATGCCGCCGCCGTGGCCCTCCATGCTCAGCGGCTCGACCAGCACGGCGCGTGCCTCCAGGCCTAGTTCGTGCAGCCATGCCGCCTCCTGGCCGCGCGGGCGGTCGAGCGACACTGGCGTGCCCTGCAGGTAGAGCGCGCCGGTCGCGCTGCCCTGTACGGGCATGATGCGCCTGCGCACTGTCCCGGCGCCGCTGCTCGCGGCCACACGCAGCTCGCCACGCTCCTCGATCACCACGAGCAGCGCGCTCGCGTCGAGCAGCGCGAGACCTCGGTCGGCCATCAGCCGCAGCAGCCACAACTCTGAACCGGAGAGCACTAGCGGTGATTATGGACCGCTCGCCGGCAGGTTGGCGCTCCTCGCCTCTGCCGGTTGGCGTGCCTGCGCGGCGGCGCGGTCGGGCGTAGGAGGGTGCCCGGACTGCTCGCCGTTGGCGCCCTGATCGCCGTTTACGCTGCGCATCGCCGCGCGCGCGCGTCCCACCCTGTCCTGTGCGCTCACGTCTCCGTGCCACGCCGAGAGCCCCACCGAGATCTGCAGCGGCTGGCGCGTGCCGCCGGCTTCGATCTTGATCGTGCGCAGTCGCTCGAGCGCGCGCCTGGCGACGATCTCTCCGCGCGGTCCGTCAGCGCCGGGCAGCAGGATCAGCAGATCCCGCCCCGTGCTCTTCTCGTCCCCTCCAACCAGTCCCACCCGGCCGACCCGATCGAAGCGGCGCAGCTCACGCCGCAGCGCGCTCGCGACATAGTCGACCGTCTGCTCGCGCAGCTCCCCGCCATGCTCGCGTGCCATCTGATCGAGGTTGTCGATCACGATAAGCAGGCAGCTGAGGCCGGTGCTGTGGCGTTCGGCGCGGCCGATCTCCTCCTGCAGGCGGTCGCTCAGCGCCGCCGGCGTGAGGCAGTCGTCCACGCTCGGCTGGAGCCGATCGGAGCGCGGATTTGGGTCACTGGCAGCCATGCCTTGTAGCGGACGAGTGTACGCCGGTGCAAATGGTCCTTCCTGGACCGCTTCCCCGATTATGCCCGCCCGCGAGCGTCCGGACAAGTGGCGCATGCTAACCGAGTGGCGCACGCTCGTTTCTTCTCGGCGCTTCGGCGTCGAGCGCGTTGGGGCGATCCGTCCCCATGCGCTGGTAGACCACGTACGTGCTGCAAGAGCTGCGTGTCGAGAACCTGCTGCTGATCGAGCGGGCCGAGCTGCGCCTGTCGCCTGGCTTGAACGTGCTCACCGGCGAGACAGGCGCTGGCAAGACCGTGCTCGCGCATGCGCTCGACCTGCTGCTCGGCGGGCGCGCACGGCCGGGAATCGTCCGTCCCGGAGCGGGCGAGGCGTACGTCGAGGGCGTATTCGACCTTCCCGAGGCACTGCGAGCGCAGCTCGGCGAGCGCGTCAGCCCGGATGCCGAAGAGCTCGTGATCGCCCGCCGTGTCGGCGCCGACGGGCGTACCCGCGCCTACCTCGGCGGGCGCTCGGCGAGCGTTTCCGATCTACGTGACATCGCGGGCACGCTGCTGGCGTTCTACGGCCAGCACGAGCACCGCAAGCTCACGCTGTCCGGCGCGCAGCTGGAGATCCTCGACAGCTTCTGCGCCGGCGAGCACGCGGCGCGGCTGGACGCCTGTGCGCAGGCGTTCGCGCACACGCGGCTGCTGGAGGGACGGCTGGAGGAGTTGCGCGAGCTCGCCTCCCAGCGCGAGCGCGAGCTGGACCTGCTCGAGTACGAGCTCTCGGAGATCGACGCGCTCGCCCCGGACGAGCGCGAGCACGAACAACTGCTTGGAGTACGCGAGCGCCTGCGTCGCAGCGACGCGCTGCGCTCGGCGGCGGGCGCCGCGGCCGACGCGCTCGCGCCCGACGCGGGCGAGGGCGCCGGCGCGGCACAGCTAGCGGCGGCGGCCGCGGCGGGGCTGGACGCCCTCTCCGGCGTCGACCTCGCGCTGGATGGGCTGGGCGAGCGCATGCGCGCGCTTGCGATCGAGTCCGAGGATCTGGCGGGCGAGCTGCGCGACTACTGCGAGCGGGCGGCCACGCACGGCCTCGAGGAGATCGCCGGACAGCTCGACGGCGAGGTCTCGCTCGACGCGCTGGAAGCACGCCTGGCCGCGACCGAGCGGCTCGCGCGCAAGCACGGCGGCAGCGTGGGGGCGGTGCTGGAGTTTGCGCTGCGTGCCCGTGCGCGCCGCGACGAGCTCACCGGCGCGGAGGTCGCGCTGGCGCAGGTCACCGAGCAGCTCGGCGAGGCGCGCGCCGCGCTCGAGCGTCATGTCCTGTCGTTGCGCAAGGCGCGCGAGGCGGCGGCGCGGAGCTTCGCGGTAGCAGTGCGCGAGCAGCTCGGCTCGCTGGCGATGGGCGAGGCTAGCTTCGAGGTTCAGCTAGAGCAGCGCGAGCCGGGGCCGGGGGGCGGCGACTCGATCGAGTTCATGATCGCGCCCAACCCAGGAGTGCCGGCGGGGCCGCTGCGCGAGATCGCCTCCGGCGGAGAGCTCTCGCGTGTGATGCTCGCGATCATGAGCGTCGCGGGCGCGTCCGCGACGGACGCCACGCTCGTGTTCGACGAGGTCGACGCGGGCATCGGCGGGCAGACCGCGCGCGCGGTCGGCGCGCGGCTGCGCGAGCTGGGGGAGCGCAGGCAGGTTCTGTGCATCACGCATCTGCCGCAGATCGCCTCGCTCGGCGCGCGCCACTTCTCGATCGTCAAGGACACCAGCGCCGAGCCGACACGCACCAGCGTCGTCCAGCTGGACGAGCGCGACGTCGTGGCCGAGCTGGTGCGGATGCTCGGCGCCGACAGCGACGACACGGTCGCGCGGCGTCACGCGCGCGATCTGCGACGAGCGGCTTAAGTCGTCGGCGAAACCGCTGCACGCGCGGCGTTTCGCGCGTGTGGGCGTTACTCTCGCAAGTGTGGCCGCAACGCGATCGATCGAGTCGCAGCTCGCGCCTGTGGGCAGCCTCGCCGGCCCGATCCGGCCTGGCAGGCGCACGAAGCTGCTCGTCAGGCACCTCGTGCGCGGCGACGTCGCGCTGATCGACCACCTGGACATCGATCGCGTCTCGGCGGAGGAGCTGATCGCGGCGGGCGCCGTCGCGGTGCTCAACTGCAGCCCGTCATCCGGTGGCTCCTATCCCAACCTCGGCCCGCAGCTCCTGGTCGAGGCGGGCATCCTGCTCGTCGACCTGCCCGACGACACTTTGTTCAAGGCCGTCTCCGACGGCGACCCCGTCGCGATCAGGATCGCCCCCGCGACCGCCGAGCTCGAAGGAACCTCCGCCCGCGCGTCGCGGGCGGAGGTGCTGCGCAAGGGGCAGGTGCTCACCAGCGGGGAGATCCTCGATATCGAGCGCGTGTACGCCGAGACGGAGGCCCGCCGGCGCGAGATCGGTGACGCGCTCGAGCGCTTTGCGCACAACACGATCGACCACATGCGCGAGGAGCGCGAGCTGCTCGCCGGCAGGATCGCGCTGCCGCGCTTCGCGACCGACTTCCGCGACCGCTCGACGCTGGTAGTGGTCCGGGGCGTCGGCCACCAGCGCGACCTGCGCGCGTTGCGGCCGTTCATCCGCGACCTGCGCCCCGTGATCGTCGCCGTCGACGGTGGCGCGGACGCGCTGCTGGAGGAGGGGCTGACGCCGAGCATGATCGTCGGCGACATGGACTCGGCGAGCGAGACCGCGCTGCGCTGCGGCGCCGAGCTCGTGGTGCACTCCTATCCCGATGGCGACGCGCCCGGCCGTCATCGCCTGGAGCAACTCGGCCTGCCGTTCAAGATCGTCGGGGCGCCCGGCACGAGCCAGGACGTCGCGCTGCTGATCGCCGCCGAGAAGGGCGCGCGCCTGATCGTGTCGGTCGGCTCGCAGTTCAACCTCGTCGACTTCCTCGACCGCAACCGCAAAGGCATGTCCTCGACGTTCCTCACGCGCCTGCGCATCGGCGAGATCCTCGTCGACGCCAAGGGCGTCAGTCGTCTGTACCGGCCGCGTCCAGGCCTGACGCCGCTGCTGCTCGTGATCGCCGCCGGGCTGCTGGCGATGGCCGTCGTCGTGTGGGAGACGCCGGCGCTGCGCGACGTGGCGGAACTGCTCTGGCTGCAGCTGCGGACGCTGTTCGGCGCCGGCTGACCCTCGCGCGAGCGCACATGTTCGACTACCGCTACCACGCGCTGTCCCTCGCGGCTGTCCTGCTCGCGCTGATGATCGGCGTGCTCTTGGGCGTGGCGATCGGCGACTCCAACCTGGTCTCCTCGGCCAAGAACGGCATCGTCCACAACCTCGACTCCGAAGTCAGCCAGGCACGCCACCAGGCGGACCAGCTCCAGACCCAGCTAGGCGACGAGGAAGCGTTCGTCAACGGCCTGTACCCGCTCGCGGTGCACGAACTGCTCGCCGGGCGCACGATCGGCGTGGTGTTCCTCGGAGCATCCTCCGACCAGGTCGACGGGCTCGTACGCACCGCCGTCGCCGCGGCGGGAGCGAACGTCACGACGGTCGTCGCGGTGCGCGAGCCGCTCGAGCTCACAGCGATCGCGCACGAAGCCGCCGGCACGCACTACGCCGCGCTCGCCACCTCCACCCAGCTGCTGGGGCGCTTCGGCAACCTCGTCGGCCGCCAGCTCGTCAGCGGCGGGCAGGCCGTCGACCGCGAGCTCATCAGCCGCGTGCGCCCGAGCCTGTTCAGCGCGTTCGACGGGCAGCTCACGCGCCTGGAAGGGCTTGTCGTGATGCGCGCTGAACCGGCGGGCATGAGCGCCGCGCAGAGCGAAGCTAGCGCCGCGTTCGAGTCGGGCCTGCTCGCGGGGGTGGCCGCGGCGAACGTGCCGGCGGTCGGCGTCGAGCTGGGCGGCACCACGCCGTCGCAGATCCCGTGGTACAGGAGCGAGAACATCCCGAGCGTCGACGACCTCGAAAACCTCGCCGGCCAGGCCGCGCTGGACTACGCGCTCGCCGGAGCCCACGGCGCTTTCGGCACCAAGTCGACGGCAAGCTCGCTGCTGCCGAGCATCGCCGCGAACGGCGCCGGCTAGCCCCGAGACTGTCCGCTCGCGTCGCTAGCTTCCACACATGCACGCCCTGCCCATGCTCGTCTCGCTGGCAGTGGCCGTGATCCTCGCTCCGGCGCTGCTGCGCGCGCTCAGCGCGGGGGGTCAAACGCGCGCCAACTACCGTGGTCGTGCGCTCCCGTTTCCCTTCGGCGTGCTCGTGCTCGTGGCCGCGGTGATCGCGCTGATACCGCTGACACTGCTTGCGCGGCTGGCCTCCACCCAGGTCTTTCACCCCGAGCTCGTGCCGATCGCCGTGTACGCCCTCGGCGTGCTCGCGCTCGGGCTGCTGGACGACACACTCGCGCGCGACGGCCACGAGAGCGATGGTGACGGTGGCGAGCGCTCTGGCGGCGACGGACACCCCCCTCGCGGCTGGCGCGGCCACGGAGCGGCGGCGCTGCGCGGCGAACTGACCACGGGCGTGCTGAAGGCCGCCGGCTCGCTTGGGCTGGCGCTGCTCGCCATGAGCTACCTGGGACTGTCGAACGGACGCTGGCTGCTCGCGGCCGGCGTGCTCGTGCTGGCGACCAACGTCTTCAACCTCCTCGACCTGCGACCCGGACGCGCGACCAAGGCGTTCGTCGCGCTCGGCGCCGGACTGACGATCGGCTCGGTCGACCTGCGCCCGTTGTGGGCACTCGGCCTGTTCGCCGCGCCTGCGCTCGTGGCTGGCGCGTACGACCTGCGTGAGGGCGTGATGCTGGGGGATACCGGCGCGAACCTGCTTGGGGCACTCGCGGGGCTGTGGCTGGTGCTCACGCTCTCTGGCACCGGCCAGCTCGTCGCGCTCGTGCTGCTCGCCGGAATCACGGTATATGGGGAGTTGCGCTCGATTTCCGCGCTGATCGAACGGACTCCGGGGCTGCGCCAACTAGACTCTTGGGGCAGGCCCACATGAGCATGCACTACTCCGACCGCCACGCGCAGGCGCCCAGCAAGACCCGGTTCATCTTCGTGACCGGCGGCGTGGTCTCATCGCTCGGCAAGGGGATTGCGTCGGCGTCGATCGGGCGACTGCTCGTCGCCCGCGGGCATACCGTCGGGCTGCAGAAGTTCGACCCATACATCAACGTCGACCCCGGCACGATGTCGCCCTACCAGCACGGCGAGGTGTTCGTGACTGAGGACGGCGCCGAGACGGACCTCGACCTCGGCCACTACGAGCGCTTCACCGACGCCAACACCAGCCACGCCTCCAACGTCACCGCCGGCGGCATCTACGACACCGTCATCCGGCGCGAGCGCCGCGGCGACTACCTCGGCGGCACGGTGCAGGTCGTGCCGCACATCACCGACGAGATCAAGCAGCGGATCGCGCTGATCGCCGAGTCCTCCGACGTGGACTTCGTGATCACCGAGATCGGCGGCACCGTCGGCGACATCGAGTCGCTGCCGTTCCTCGAGGCGATCCGCCAGTTCCCCGTGGACGTCGGGCGCCGGCGCTGCATGTTCATCCACCTCACGCTCGTCCCCTACATCGGCCACGCCGGCGAGCTCAAGACCAAGCCCACCCAGCACTCGGTAAACGAGCTGCGGCGCATCGGCATCGCGCCCGACATGCTCATGTGCCGCTCCGAGGGCTCGCTGTCCACCGACATCCGCAAGAAGATCGCGCTGTTCGCGAGCCTGCCCGCCGAGGCGATCGTCTCGGCGTGCGACGTCGACAACATCTACAAGGTGCCGCTCACCTTCCGCGAGCAGGGGGTGGACGACTTCATCCTCGAGCACTTCGGCGAGACCGAGCCGGCGCCCGCGCCCGACCTGTCGCGCTGGCGCGAGCCGATCGAGCGCTGGGAACGCGCGACGAAGACCGTGCGCATCGCGCTGGTCGGCAAGTACGTGCAGCTCGAGGACGCCTACCTGTCGGTCTCAGAAGCGCTCCGCCACGCCGCCTCGCTGCAGGACGCCAAGGTGCAGATCGAGTGGATCGACTCCGAGAGCCTGGAGGGCGGCGATGCGCAGGAGGAGATCGTCAGGCAGCTTGGCGACGTCGACGGCATCCTGATCCCCGGCGGCTTCGGCGGGCGCGGCATCGAGGGCAAGATCGCCGCCGCGCAGTTCGCGCGCGAACGCCAGATCCCCTACCTGGGCATCTGCCTCGGCATGCAGGTCGCCGTCGCCGATTTCGCGCGCAACGTCGCCGGCATGGAGGGCGCGAACTCGACCGAGTTCGACATCGAGACGCCCTACCCGGTCATCGACCTGCTTCCCGAGCAGAAGGAAGTCGCCGACCTCGGCGGGACCATGCGCCTGGGAGCCGATCCGATCAAGCTGCACGCGGGCAGCCGGGCGCTTGAGATGTACGGCGAGGCCGTCATCTACGAGCGCCACCGTCACCGCTACGAGGTCAACAACCGGCTGCGCAAGCGTCTGCAGAGCGCGGGCCTGATCGTGTCGGGCACCTCGCCCGACGAGCGCCTGGTCGAGGTGATCGAGCTCGACGATCACCCGTTCTTCGTCGCCTCGCAGTTCCACCCCGAGTTCAAGTCGCGGCCCGAGCGCCCCGCGCCCCTGTTCCGCGACTTCGTCGCGGCCGCGCTCACGCGCGTCGGCGGACCGCATGACTCCGCGGACGTCTCGCCGTCGCCTTCGCCTTCGCGGTCACAGGCGCAGCGCGCCAGCATGTCGTGACGGTCCCCGCGTCGCTGTCAAGAGTCGGTGAGCTCCCCCTCCGGGGACTACGCGAGCGACCGTATCTGAATGGCACGTTCGCCGAGCTGTGCCGGATCGAGAGCCCGTCCGGGAGCGAGCGCGCGTGCGCGGAGCGGGTGATCGCGGAGCTGCGCGCGCTCGACGTGAAGGTCCACGAGGACGACGCGGGTCCGCGTGCGGGCTCGGACTGCGGCAACCTGCTCGCCTTCATCCCCGCCGCCGGTGAAGCGAGGAGCGAGCGGCCCTGCGTGTTGCTGTGCGCGCACCTGGACACCGTCCCGCTGCGCGCGCCCGTCGAGCCGGTGCTGGTCGACGGCGGCTGGGAGAACGCCAACGACGGGATCCTTGGCGCCGACAACAAGGCCGCCATCGCGGTGCTGCTCGCGCTCGCGCGCCACATCCGCCGGGAGGGCGCGCCCTGCAACGTGGAGCTGCTGTTCACCGTCGGCGAGGAGGTCGCGCTGGCGGGGGCGCGCGCGTTCGACGCCGCGTGCCTGCGCAGCGACTTCGGATACGTCTTCGACCACGCCTCGCCGATCGGCGAGCTGGTGCTCGACTCGCCCACGCACTTCCGCGTACAGGCGTCCTTTCGCGGCGCGGCCGCGCACGCGGGCATCCGGCCCGAGGACGGCCGCAGCGCGATCCTCGCGGCGGCGCGCGCCATCGCCTCGATGCAGCTGGGCCGTCTCGACGACGGGACCACCGTCAACGTCGGCACGATCTCCGGCGGCAGCGCCATCAACGTCGTCCCTGAACACTGCACGCTCGCGCTCGAGGCGCGTGCGCTCGGCGCCGAGCGCGCCGAGAGCGTCGTCGCGGAGATCGTCGACCGTCTGCACGAGGCCGCCAACCTGCCCGACTGCGACTGCGACCTCGACGTCAGCGTCGAGCGCACCTTCACCGGCTTCCACCTGTCCCCGAGCAGTCCCGCCGTCCGCGTCGCCGAGCACGCGCTGCGCCGCTGCGGGCACGAGCCCGTCCACATCTCAAGCGGCGGCGGCTCGGACGCGAACGCGCTGATCGCGCAGGGGTTCCAGACGGTGAACCTCGCCAACGGCACCGAGCGCAACCACGAGCCGGGCGAGCGCGTAAGCGTGCTCGCGCTCGAGCAGATGCTCGACGTCGCGCTGGCGCTGCTGGACGAGGCAGCCACGCCCCCGCCAGCCGCGGCACTGTAGCTTCCAGCGCCGATGTTGAAGCTCCGTCCCGCCACAGTCGTAGAGACCCTTGACACGAGCGCCGACGCCGGTTCCCGCGCGGCGGCGTCGGAGCGCCCGCGCGCCGGT
This sequence comes from Solirubrobacteraceae bacterium, assembly GCA_035939335.1. GTDB lineage: Bacteria > Actinomycetota > Thermoleophilia > Solirubrobacterales > Solirubrobacteraceae > Palsa-744. The sequence continues at coordinate 64,002 of DASZFY010000016.1, forward strand.
GTGGAGCAGCGGCTGGTGATCGAGCTCGCCACCGACGCCGACGTCGGCAAGCGCCGCGACGCGATCGCGGACGTCGCGCTCGTGGGGCGCGCGGAGGTCGGCGACGAAGTGATCGTCAACGTGCAGGCGCTCGATCTCGGCCTCGGGTCGGGAGGCTTCGACGTCGTCCACGTCAACCTCACCCGCGGCTTGGACGGCGGGGGCGACCCGAGTCCCGGCCGCCCGCATGTGATGAAGCTCAACTACACCAGCCTGCAGCACGCCGTCAAGCCCGTCGAGGACGGGGCGGAGGGGTCGCTGCTGCTGCCGCTGGCGCGCCCCGCGGCGGTGCTCGCGCTGCACGGACAGCTCGCCGCCGTCGCGTGGGCCTTCGCGCAGGGCGCGCCCGGCGCGCGGCTGGGCTACGTGCAGACCGAGGGCGGCGCGCTGCCGGGCGGGCACTCGCGCACCGTGCGCATGCTGCGCGAGCGCGGGCTGCTCGCTGGCCACCTGACCGCGGGCGCCGCGTTCGGTGGCGAGCAAGAGGCGATCACGACCGCCGGGGCGCTGCATCATGGCCTGCGCGTGCTCGGGTGGGACGCGGCGGTGTGCGGGCCGGGTCCGGGGATCGTCGGCTCGGGCTCGCCGCTGGGGCACGGCGGCATGGCCGCGCTGGACTCCGCCCACGTCGCGCTCGCGCTCGGCTGCCCGACGCTGCTGGTCGCGCGCATCTCCTCCGGCGAGGAGCGCGCGCGCCACCGCGGCATCTCCCACCACACGCTCACCGTGCTCGACCTGCTGCTCGAGCCCGTCACCGTGGCGCTGCCCGCCGGCATGCGCTCGCCGGTCGGCGCCGACCTGCGCGCGGGCCTCGGCGCGGTGTTCGGCGGCGCGATGCCCAACCAGCCGAGCCGTGAGCGCCGCTCGCTGGCGCTCGACGTGGAGCGCCCAGCGCGCATCGCCCGGCACGACTGGCGCCGCGCGAGCATCGACCTGCCGTCCTTCGACGCCAGCGGTCTGCCCGCCGAGACCATGGGCCGCGGCCTCGCGGCCGACCCGCTGTTCTTCGGCGCGGCGCTCGCCGCCGGCGGCGCGCTCGCCGAGCTGGCCGGGCGCTCCTCGAGCGAGCCGGTCGACTCCGAGGAGCTGCACGAGGAGCGGTTGTGAGCGACGCCTTCCAAGCGCTCGGCGGCGAGACCGTCTACCACGGCCGGCTGGTGGACGTGCGCATCGAGCGCTTCCGCCACGCCGACGGCGAAGAGGTCTCACGCGAGGTCGTGCGCCACCGCGGGGCGGTGGGGATCGTCGCCCACGACGGCGAGCACGTGTGGCTCGTGCGCCAGCCGCGCGAGGCGATCGGCGAGCCCGCCCTGCTGGAGATCCCCGCCGGACGCCTGGACGTCGACGGCGAGCAGCCGCTGCAAGCCGCCCAGCGCGAGCTGGCCGAGGAGATCGGACGCGGCGCTAGTAGCTGGGAGCCGATCGTCACCTACTACACCGGCGCCGGCTTCACCGACGAGCAGGTGCACCTGTACGCAGCCACCGAGCTGCACCCCGCGCACGCCGACAGCGGCGAGGAAGAGCGCATCGAGATCGTCCCCTGGCCGTTGGCCGAGCTCCCCGCTGCGATCGCCGAGTGCCGCGACGCGAAGACGCTCATCGGCCTGCTGTGGCTCGCGCGTAGTCTGGGCGTCTGAACGCCCGCTTGCACCGCCAAGGAGCACCCGCTCCGCCAGCGAAGCTCAGAGGATGCCACTCGTCGAGACCGCCGCGCCACCGACTGCGCCCGCCCCGCCCGGCGTTCTCGGCGCGGCGCCACGGACCGCGCCCGCCACGGGGATCGAGTCGCTGCTGCTGGACTTCCTCGCGTACCTCGAGCTCGAGCGCGGGCTCTCGCGCAACACGCTCGAGGCCTATCGCTCGGACCTGCTGCAGTTCGGCGAGTTCCTCGCTCGCCGGGGCTTGGCGCCGGCGCAGGCCGCCCACAGCGACCTCGCGGCGTTCCTGTCGGAGCTGTCGGTCGCGTCGAGCACGCTCGCGCGCAAGGCCGCGTGCCTGCGCTCCTTCTACCGCTACCTGCGCCGCGAGGGGGCGATCGAGCACGACCCCACGGCGGACCTGCGTGGACCGCGAAAGCCACAACGCCTGCCGCGCGTGCTCACGCGCGAGCAGGTCGCGCGGCTGCTCGAGCAGCCGCGGGGGACGGCGCCGCTGGCGCTGCGCGACCGCGCGCTGATGGAGCTGATGTACGCGTGCGGGCTGCGCGCGTCGGAGGCCGTGGGGCTGGAGCTCGCGGACGTGGATCTCGATGAGGGGCTGCTGTGTGCGCGGGGCAAGGGCTCCAAGGAGCGGATCGTGCCCGTCGGGCGCCAGGCGGTGGCGGCGCTGCTCGCTTACTGCCGCAGCGGGCGCCCTGCACTGATCGACGCGGGCTCATCGCGCGCCGGCACGGTGCCCGCGCAGCTGTTTCTCAACAGCAGGGGCGTTGGCCTCACGCGCCAGGGCCTGTACAAGATCATCCAGGGGCACGCGCGTCGCGCCGGCCTGCAGGAGCGCATGAGCCCGCACACGCTGCGCCACAGCTTCGCCACGCACCTGCTCGCCGGCGGCTGCGACCTGCGCTCGCTGCAGGAGATGCTCGGCCACGCCGACCTCGCGACCACGCAGGTCTACACGCACCTGTCCGCCGAGCGGCTGAAGCACGCCTACTTCAACGCGCATCCGCGGGCGACGAGCCAACCGTAGGGGCGCGAACGGCGAGCACCCGGTAGACATGCGGCGATGAACGGGATCCCCTCGCCGCCCGCCCGGCGGGCATTCGTGGTCGTGATCGACGCCTGCGGCGTGGGCGCGCTGCCGGACGCCGCCGCCTACGGCGATGACGGCGCCAACACGCTCGCACACCTCGCCGAGGCGCTCGGCGGCCTCCAGCTACCGACGCTGCAGGCGCTGGGACTCGGCTCGATCCTCACGCTGCGCGGCGTGCCCGCGAGCGCCGACCCGGCTATCCACGGGCGCCTGCACCCTCTCGGTCCCGGCAAGGACTCCATCAGCGGCCACTGGGAGCTGATGGGCGTGGTCGCCGAGCACCCGCTGCCGACCTACCAGCACGGCTTCCCGTTAGAGCTCGTCTCGCGCCTCGAGCGCGCGATCAGCCACGAGCTGATCTGCAACCGCGCGGACAACGGCCTCGCGGCGATCGAGGAGTTCGGCGCCGAGCACCTGCGCAGGGGCGCGCTGATCCTGTACACCTCGCAGGACTCCGTGCTGCAGCTCGCGGCGCACGTCGATCGCGTGCCCGTCGAGGAGCTCTACCGCGCATGCGCGGCGGCACGCGCGGAGATGACGGGCGAGCACGCCGTTGGACGGGTGATTGCGCGGCCGTTCGCCGGCGCCGCGGGAGCGTTCGCCCGCACCGACGGCCGGCGCGACTACGCGCTGACGCCGCCCGCGCGCAGCTACCTGCAGGAGCTAGAGGACGCCGGCGTGGAGGTGCACGGCGTGGGCAAGATCGGCGACCTGTTCGCCGGCGTGGGCGTCAGCGTGTCGCACCCCGGCGCGACCAACGCGCGCGCGCTGCACGCCCTCGATCAGCTCGTCGGAGAGCTGCGCGAGGGGCTCGTGTTCGTCAACCTGATCGAGACCGATCAGGTGTACGGCCATCGCAAGGACGCACGCGGCTTTGCGCGCGCGCTGGGCGAGATCGACGCATGTCTCGGCGATCTGCTCGAACGCATGCGCGACGGCGACCTGCTGATCGTGACCGCCGACCATGGCGTCGACCTCGCTCACCCAGGGACCGACCACACGCGCGAGTACGCGCCGCTGCTCGCCGTCAGCGGCGCGATGCAAGCTCGCCGGCGCGCGGGCGGGGGGCTCGACGGCGCACGCCACGACGGCCCGCTCGCGGACGTCGGCGCGACGGCGCTGCGCTGGCTCGCGGGACGCGACGCCGACCAACTTCCCGGCCGGGCGTTCACAATCTAGGGCGCGATGCCCGAGCTGCCAGAGGTCGAGACGATCAGACGCCAGCTCGCGCCGCTGGTCGAGGGTCGGCGCCTGCTGCGGATCGAGGTGCTCGACCCCCGCTGGTCGCGCCCGCTCGCGCCGTACGAGCTCGAGCAGGCACTCACCGGCAGGCGCGTCGACCGCCTGGGGCGGAGGGGCAAGTACCTGGTGTGGAGCCTCGACGGGGACGTGCACCTCGCTCAGCACCTGCGTATGACCGGAGCGGTGCTCGCAGCGCCCGACCCCGAGCCCGTGCACACGCGCGTGCGCATCGAGTTGAGCCGGACGCGCCCCGCCCGTCCGCGCAGGCTGGTGATCGTCGATCCGCGGCGTTTCGGCACGGGCGAGCTGTTGCTGGGCACAGACGCGCTCGAGGCGTTCTTCGCGGCGCGGCTCGGGCTCGAGCCGTTCGACGAAGCCTTCACCGTCGAGCACCTGCGCGCGCTCGCGAAGGGCAGGACCGCGCCGATCAAGGCGTTCCTGCTCGACCAGCGCAGGATCGCCGGGGTGGGCAACATCTACGCCGACGAGGCGCTGTTCAGGGCGGGCGTCCACCCGCGCCGGCCGGCGGGGCGGCTTTCCCGCGAGCAGTTCGCGCAGCTGCGCGACGGCGTGATCGCGGCGCTCAGCGCGGGCATCGACGCGCGCGGCGCGAGCATCGACGACTTCCGTCACATCGACGGCGTGCGCGGCTCCTTTCAGGATCAGTTCCTCGTGCACCTGCGCGCGGGCGAGCCGTGCACGGTGTGCGGCACGACGATCGTCAAGATGGTCGTCGCCGGGCGCGGAACGTACGTGTGCGAGACCTGTCAGCCGCCGTTCAGGCGGCCGACGAACCGGGAGACACTCGCTACCGATCCCGGGGGACACTCGCTGACGCTCGCATCCCCGGTTCGGCCAGCATCCCCGAACCGTCCAGCATCTCATCCAGCCGGCCGCTCTCGACGGCGGCCTGCACCTCGGTGAAGCCGCCAATCAGCTCGCCCGCGACGATCACCTGAGGGAAGCTCAGCATCCCCGTGCTGCGCGCCAGCTCCGCGCGCCCGCCGGGATCCTTGGCGAGGTTGATCTCCGCGAACTCCACACCGCGAGACCTCAGCAGGCCCTTCACGCGAGTGCAGAACGAGCACGGCTCGGTCGTATACACGACGACATCACTCATTACTTCATAAAATATAGCAACGGCGCGGGGGCTATCTCACGGGAAGGGGTACGCCGCGATCGACGATGACGCCAACGGTTCATCGCCCATGTCCGAGGCGTCTGCGAGGCCGGGGCTCTCGCGCAGGAAGCGCTCGACCGCGTTGGCCGCGAGCGGGCGCGCGAACAGGAACCCCTGGGCGAGGTTGCACCCCTCGCGCTGCAGCTCCCGGACCTGACTGTGGTGTTCGACGCCCTCGGCGAGCGTCTGCAGGCCGAGCGCCTTGCCCAGCTGGATCAGCGTGTGCGTCAGCGCGTGGGCCTCGCTGGAGAGCTCGAGGCCGGTGATGAACGTGCGATCGATCTTCAGCGAGTCGACCGGGAACTGGCGCAGGTAGGCCAGCGAGCTGTAGCCGGTCCCGAAGTCATCGACCGCGATGCTCACTCCCAGCGCCTTCAGCTCGCTCAACAGCCGCGCGGTCTGATCGGGCTCGCGCATCAGCACCGTCTCGGTGATCTCGATCGTCAGGCTCGCCGCCGCGAGGCCGCTGTCCTGCAGCGCCGCGCGAACTTCATCGATGAACTCGCCGCGTTCGAGCTGGCGGGCGGAGGCGTTGATGGAGATGTTCAGTGGATATCCGCTTCGATGCCACGCCGCGCCCTGCCTGCAGGCGTGCTCGAGCACCCAGCGCCCGATCTCGACGATCGTGCCGTTGTCCTCGGCAATCGGGACGAACACATCAGGGGAGATCACGCCGCTGACGGGATGGCGCCAGCGAAGCAGCGCCTCGACGCCCACGACGCGCTCGCTCTCGAGATCGAGCATCGGCTGGTAGACCAGGAAGAGCTGCCGTCGCTCGAGCGCGCTTCCGAGGTCCATCTCCAGGTGGATGCGATCCTGCGCGGCGGTCTGCATCGCGGACTCGAACTTGACGTAGCCGTCCTTGCCGATCGCCTTGGCCTTGTACAGCGCGAGATCTGCGTCCTGCATGAGGTCTTCGGCTGAGCCCGCACGCCCCGTCGCGATGCCGATGCTCGCGGTAATGCAGATCGGCGCATTCTCTCTTCCGGGCAGATGGATCGGCTGGCGCAGCACATCCAGGACGCGCTCGGCCACCAGCTCCGGCGCCGTGTACAGCCCCACGGAATCGATCAGCATCACGAACTCGTCACCGCCGAGGCGCCCAACCGTATCGTTCTCGCGCAGGGCCGCCCTCAGCCGTGCTCCCACCTGGCGCAGGACGTCGTCGCCGGCCTGATGGCCGTAGCGGTCGTTGATCTGCTTGAAGCCGTCGATGTCCACGAACAGCGCCGTCACCGGGACATCCAGGCGCCGAGCCCTGCCAAGGATCTGTTCGGCGCGGTCGAGCGCCAGGATCCTGTTCGGGAGGTCCGTCAGCGGATCGTGCAGCGCCCGGTACTCCAGTTCGCCAGTCCGCTTTCCAACGAGGCTCCATGCCCGCTGGCGCGAGCTCGACAACACACGATGCAGCAGGAACACGAGGATCGTGACGAGCAGTCCGAGGCCCAGGGCGACGATCCCCCTGGCGTCGGGCGACGCGAACGAGTCCGCCGTCCCGCTCGTCGCAAGCGTCCAGCCTTCTCCCAGGTCGCGATCGGTGAAGTAGCCCGGAGAGCGGCCGTCCGCGCTGGCCCCCGCGCGGCCAATCAGCTGTGGCGTGCCGCCGACGTTCCGGTGGTAGAGCGCCAGCGTCACCGATCGATGGCCCGTGAGCACAGACCCGATCGTGCTCGCGCTGTCGAACGTCGTCCCGATGAAGCCCCTCAGCGCCGCGCGACGCGCGGACACTGTGGCGATCGAAACGCCGCGCCTGTACACGGCGGCGCCGATCGCGACGAGCGAGCGGCTGCCCGTCGCGGGTAGCGCAGTGACGATCAGCGAGCCCGTGTCGGTCGCCGTGCCCACCAGTGCCGGGTACGGCGAGCGGCCGATGCCTGGGGACGTCGGCGCGCAGTAGTCCAGCAGCCCGGGGTACAGGGCTGCCCCCGCGCCGCCGACGATCGCCTTGGTCAGGCAGTACAACGGGCGCGTGCCCGACGGGATAACTCGGAGCTTCGTTCTGCGCAGCTCGCGAAGGGCAGGGTCCGTTTCGATCTGACGCCGGAACGCCGACAGGCCCGACGCGGGAACCACCTGTATGTAGGTGGCGACGATGTCCGGGGAGGAGGGCGCGCCGCGCTCCAGTTCCTTGAACCACTGGAGGAACTGCGTCTCGTTGGCCTGCGTTTCCAGGGCCGCGTGCGCCCGGATCGTGCGCGTCAGCGCAGCGTCGGTGATCAGCTTCGCCTCCAGCGCGCTGCCCAGGGCGGCGGCGGTCGATTCAAACGACTTCCTGTTCGCTTCCTGTGCGCTCGAGCGCCATTCAGTGGCCACGAACGTCGACGCGGCGAGACCGATGGCGATGATCAGGCCCCCGATCAGAGCAATGCGAGCACGACCCGACAGGCCGGATCTCAACGAGCTCATCAGCTGACCAACGTCATATCCGTTTCGTATCGGCAAACAAGTCCGATTACATAAAACGGTGGACGTTCGTTCTAGTCGCGATCCCCCGGCTAACGCTGGACCCACGATACGTCGGGTTATCAAGCAGGTCGAAAAGGCCGGGGAGCTGATTCCCCTTCTATCGCGGTGCTCGAAAGCCGCAGTCAGGAGACGCCGATGAACGTGGGCGTCCCGGAGAAGCACACGTCGCCCGCAGGCGACTTTCTCGCAGCACGCAGCAATCCCCTCGGCGGGATCCGTCGCAAGCCGGTCCTGGGTTGGAGCCTCGCGCTCGTGTGCCTGTCGATGGTGTTCGCCAGCAGCGCGCTCGGCACCGCAGCGCCCGTTGGTCTCGGGTCGGCTGAAAGCTTCTCAGTGCTGGCCGGATCGACGGTCACCAATACCGGACCCACGACGATGTTCGGCGACCTGGGGCTCAGCCCCGGCTCATCGGTGACGGGCGCCCCACACGTTCTCGGTCAGACGCACGTCGATGATGCGGTCGCGATCGAAGCCAAGAACGCCCTCACCACCGCCTACAACGACGCGGCCTCACGCCCGAGCAACGGCTCGGCGGGGACCGATCTAGCCGGCCAGGTGTTCCTGCCGGGCGTGCGCACGGCGAGCAGCTCACTGCTGCTGTCCTCTGGGAGCGTCACGCTCGACGCGCAGGGCAACCCCAGCGCGGTGTTCATCTTCCAGATCGGCACGACGCTGATCACCGGCTCTAACACCACCGTCGCGCTCGTCAACGGCGCGCAGGCGTGCAACGTCTTCTGGCAGGTCGGCTCATCCGTCACCCTCGGGACGGGCACTCGCTTCGTCGGTACCGTGATGGCCTCGGCGACAATCACCGCGAGCACCGCCGCGACCATCCACGGCAGGCTGCTCGCGCGGACCGCCGCCGTCAATCTCGACACGAACACGATCACCACGTCCAACTGCGCCGGTGGCAGCGAAACGCCCACCGCCGCTGAAACAGCCGCCGGGGTGACCCCCGCGGCGGGCGTCACCCCGACAGGCACGTCCCTACCCGGCTCGACCCCGACACCGACGCCTGTGCAAATCGCGGCCAAACGCAAAGCCGCCGCACGCCGAGCCGCCGCACGTAGGGCAGCGACGCGAGGAAAAGCCAAGCGACACGCGCTCGCGCACCCGGCGCTTCCACACAAGCACGGCGCGTTCACGGGCTGAGCGAGCGACATGACGACCAGCTCATCCGGGCGCGCAGGCGCTCACCGTCGGCACATGGCTCGATGGCGGCGGCTGGCGCGCGGCGTAGCGCTCGTGCTCGCCGTCGCGTGCATGGCGGGCGTCACGACGGGCGTCGCGGTGGGCTCCGCTGCGGGCGACGGCGGCCACTCCGGCGTGCAGGCGACACAGGAACTCGTGGTCCTGCTCGACGCCCACAAGGTTCACCAGACGCCAGCGGTCGGATCGCCGACGGTCACGGTGCTCGCCGCTCGCGGGCCGATCACTGGTGAGCAGACGACCGTGCCCGTGATCGCGCGCTCGATCGCCGCCGGCGGCGCCCGCTGGTTGCAGGTGATGCTTCCCGGCCGGCCCAACGGATCGAGCGGGTGGATCTCCCAAGAGGACACCCACCCGCTCGTGACGGCGTGGGCGGTCGTCGTCGACCTCGCCGCCCGACGGGTGAACGTCTACCGCGACGCTCGCCGGACCAAGAGTTTTCAGGCGGTCGTCGGCAAGCCCTCCACGCCGACGCCCACGGGGGAGTTCTTCGTCGAGGAGACGCTGCGGATGTCGCCCGCGGAGCCCGGCGGGCCGTTCGCGCTGGCGCTCAGCGCCCGCTCGAATGTGCTGCAGGAATTCGAAGGCGGTCCCGGCCAGATCGCGATACACGGACGCGAAAACCTCGGCGGAACGCTCGGCAGCGCCGCATCACACGGCTGCATCCGCCTCGCCACCGCGAGCATCGACTGGCTCGCCGCGCGCATCGGCGCCGGCACACCGGTGACGATCGAAGCCGGTTGAGCCGGCAGGGCGAGCCGAGCCGACTGAGCGGTCAGGGCGCGCGTTGAGCCGGCAGGGCGCCGGTCGGCGCTAGCGCACCAGGTAGCGCGTCGGCACCACGCGCTCGGTCCGCTTCGGGGGGCGCACGTACTCGCGCTGCTGTCGCGGCGGCAGCTTCGGGCGCCTGCTCTCGTGGACGTGCTCGTAGGGGACGATCGAGAGCAGGTGGCCGATGAGGTTCAGGCGCGCGGTGCGCTTGTCGTCGGCCTCGACCACGTACCACGGGCTGTCCTCTGTGTCGGTGTACGCGAACATCCGGTCCTTGGCCTCCGCGTAGTCGACCCAGCGGGCGCGCGCCTGCAGGTCGGTGGGGCTGAACTTCCAGCGCTTGCGCGGGTCTGACAGTCGTTTCTCGAAGCGGCGCTCCTGCTCGTCGTCGCTGACCGACAGCCAGTACTTGACCAGGACGATCCCGTCGTTCATCAGGGCCTGCTCGAACAGCGGGCAGAAACGCAGGAACTCTTCGTACTCGTCCTGCGTGCAGTAGCCCATCACGTGCTCGACGCCCGCGCGGTTGTACCAGCTGCGGTTGAACAGCGCCATCTCGCCCGCGGCGGGCAGATGCTCGGAGTAGCGCTGGAAGTACCACTGCGTGCGTTCGCGCTCGCTGGGCGTGGGGAGCGCCACGACGCGGCAGGTGCGCGGATTCAGGTAGGCGATGATGCGCTTGATCGCCCCGTCCTTGCCGGCGGTGTCGCGGCCCTCGAACAGCACCACCAGGCGCCGGTTGCCCGCGACGATCCACTCCTGCAGGTACACCAGCTCGGTCTGCAGGCGCAGCAGCTCCTTTTCGTACTGCTTCTCGTCGAGCTCCTTCACGCTTGCGAGCAAGTTAGACGATCGCGGGAGGCGTCGGGCGCATCGATCAACATTGACCGTATGGCCAGTCGAGCTGTGAAGACCGAAGCGGTGGTGCTGCGCTCGATGCGCTACGGCGAGGCCGACCGCATCCTGCAGCTGTACACGCCCCATCGCGGGCGCGTCAGCGCGATCGCCAAGGGCGTGCGGCGCGCGCGCAGCCGCTTCGGTGGGCGCCTGGAGCCGTTCTTCCGCCTGCACATCGAGCTGCACGAAGGCCGCGGCGAGCTGCTGACGGTCACCGGCGCGCAGACGATCGACGGGCACGCGCACTTGCGCGGGGACGCGCGCGCGCTGGATGCCGCCGCGCGGGCGTGCGACGCGGTGGGGCGCCTGTTCGAGACCTCAGAGCCCCACCCCGGCGTGTTCAACCTGCTGTGCCGCCAGCTATCGCTGCTCGACGAGCGCGCCGGCGGCGTCGCGTCGCCCGCAGATGGGCGGCCGGCCGCGGCGGTGGACGCAGGCGAGCGATCGGCCGCCGGCCGCGCGGGCGCGCTGGCGTTTCGCCTGAAGCTGCTGCTCGCGGCTGGGCTCGCGCCGCAGCTCGGGGCGTGCGCGAGCTGCGGCGAGCGCGAGCACCTCGTGGGTTTCTCCGGCGCGGCGGGAGGCGTGGTGTGCGGGGCGTGCGAGGCGGGGTCGTTCGCGCTGAACGAGGAGGCGCACGGCTTCATGGTCGATGCGCTCGGCCGCGCGCTGACGGAGGTCCCGCAAGCGTCCGCGCCGGCGCTCGGCCAGGTCGAGCGCGCGATCGCCGCGACGCTCGAGCACCACGCGCACGTGCGGCTGATGCCCGCCGTCGGGCGCGCGGGCTGAGCGTCCCCGCCCAACACCCTGAAGACCATGCCGCATGCGGCATGGTCCCGGCCCGCACATGTGCGGGCCGGCCGGGCGGCACATGTGCCGCCTGGAACTACAGGATCCTCGCGACTTCCCGGTATCGTGGTGCGCCGTGGACGAGGGCCTTCCGATCGCGTACCAGGTGCTGGATAAGGGCGTTGCCGTGCTCGCGTCCGACGGCGAGCAGGTCGGCACGGTGCACCACGTGGTGTCGGCGCCCGAGAAGGACATCTTCCACGGCCTCGTGATCTCGACTCCCGGCCACGGGCTGCGGTTCGTGGAGGCGGCGGACGTGCAGTCGCTGCACGAGCACGGGGTCGACCTGCGCATCGACACCGCGGCGGCCCAGAGTCTGCCCCAGCCGGGAGGTGGCGCGCCGGTGTTCGACGAGGACCTGGGCGCGCTCAAGGGCTGGCACCACTGGGTGCACAAGGCGACCCTCCACGGCGATTGGAAGCGCGAGAGCTGAGCGGCGCGGTCGCGGCGGGCTTCGCGGAGCGCTGCGCCGAGCAGGAGGAGCTGCTGCTCTCGCCGCTGGCGGCGCGCTCGTATCCGCCGCTGCGCGCGCGCGCGGAGGAGGATTGCGCGCTGCGCACGCCGTTCCAGCGCGACCGCGACAGGATCGTCCACAGCAAGGCGTTTCGGCGCCTGACGCACAAGACGCAGGTGTTCGTGGCGCCGCGCGGCGACCACTACCGCACCCGGCTCACGCACACGCTGGAGGTGACGAGCATCTCGCGCACGGTGGCGCGCGCGCTGCGGCTGAACGAGGACCTGGTGGAGGCGATCGGCCTCGGCCACGACCTCGGCCATCCGCCGTTCGGGCACATCGGCGAGGAGGTGTTGGACAGCTGCCTGAAAGCGCGCTTCGGGCGCGACTTCCACCACTACGAGCACTCGCTGCGAGTCGTCGATCGCCTCGAGCGCGACGGTATGGGACTCAACCTGACGCAGCAGGTGCGCGAGGGGATCGCGCAACATTCCAGCCGCACGCCGATGCCGCAGACGCTGGAGGGGAGGATCGTGCGCGTGATCGACCGCGTGGCGTACATCAACCACGACATCGACGACGCGGTGCGCGCGGGGCTGCTGAGCGAGCGGGAGCTGCCGAGCGAGCCGATCGCTGTGCTCGGCGCGAGCGGCTCGGCGCGCATCGACGCGCTGGTGCACGACATGGTCGAGCACTCCGAGCCCGCGGGCGACATCGTCCAGGGTCCGTCGGCGGGGCCGGCGATGAGCGAGCTGCGCGAGTTCATGTTCGAGCGCGTGTACCTCGGCCCGGCGGTGCGCGCCGAGCACGCGAAGATCACCGCGGTGGTGCGCAGGCTGTTCGAGCACTACGTCGAGCACCCCGAGCTGCTGCCGCGCGGTCCAGATGAGGCGCCGCCGGGCGACGACGTCGAGCTGGCCGAGCGCGTGACGGACTACCTGGCGGGCATGACCGACCGCTACTGCATCAGGGAGTACACCGAGCTACAGGTGCCGCGGGCGTTCGCCCGCTAGCGTTGCCGGCGTGGCGCTGTACACGAACGAGTCCAAGGACCGCGTGCGCGACGCGGTCGACTTCCTCGAGCTGGTCTCCGCGCGCACGGAGCTGCGCCGCGCGGGCCCCGCGCGCTACGAGGGCCTGTGCCCGTTCCACGACGAGCGCACGCCGTCGTTCGGGATCGACCCGGCGCAGAAGGTGTACTACTGCTTCGGCTGCCAGGCCTCGGGGGACGTGTTCACGTTCGTGCAGGAGACCGAGGGCGTGGACTTCAAGGGCGCTCTGGAGCTGCTGGCGGAACGCTACGGCGTGGAGCTGCAGCGCGAGGAGGAGGACCCGCGCGAGGCCGAGCGGCGCAAGCGCAGGGAGCGGCTGCTCGAGCTGCTGAGCCGCACGGCGGCGTACTACGAGCGCTACCTGTGGGAGTCCGAGGAGGCTACGAGGGCGCGCGAGTACCTGCTCGGCAGGGGCTTGGCCGAGGAGGCGCTGCGGCAGTTCCGCGTGGGCTACGCGCCGAGCGCGTGGGACCGGGTGCTGCTCGCGTCGCGCAGGGGCGGGTTCTCCGAGCAGGAGCTGTACGAGACGGGCCTCGCGCAGCGCTCGAAGGAGAACCCTCCCTCCGGGAGGACAGGCGGGCGGATGTATGACCGTTTTCGCTCGCGCATCATGTTCCCGCTGGCGGACGTCCGCGGGCGGGTGCTGGGCTTCGGCGCGCGCGCGATGCGCGACGAGCAGAAACCGAAGTACCTGAACACCTCCGACAACGACATCTACCACAAGGGTCTGCAGCTGTATGGCGCGGACCTGGCGCGAGCGCACGCGACGAAGGCTGGCGAGGTGATCGTGTGCGAGGGCTACACCGACGTGATCGCCTTGCACCAGGCTGGGATCCGCAACGTGGTGGGGCTGATGGGCACGGCGCTGACGGCCGAGCAGGTGGGCGAGCTCGCGCGCATGGCGCAGACGGTGCTGCTGGCACTGGACGCGGACAGCGCGGGGCAGGAGGCGATGCTGAAGGCGTTCCGGCTGGCGAACAAACGCAATTTGGAGTTGCGCGTGGTGATGCTGCCGACGGGCGCCGACCCGGCCGAGCTGATCCAGCGCGACGGCGCCGCGGCGATGGAGGCGGCGGTCGAGGGGTCGATCTCGTTCGTGCGCTTCCGCGCCGAGCGTGTGCTTGCGAGCGGCGATCCTTCGAACAGCGAAGACCAGGACCGCATGATCGACGAGCTTCGCCCGGTGTTCGCGGAGCTGCCGCAGAGCGCGTTGCGGATGGAGCTGACGCAGACGGTCGACAGTCGCATGGCGTTGCGCGACGGGCTCGCCGAGCAGCTTCTGGCGACGCCATCGCGCGCTGCCCAGCGAGGGGGCGAGTCGCGGCAGGCCCCGCGGCGTGGCGATGGCGGCGGCGGTGGCGATGGCGAGCCGGCGCGGACGCGCCAGCCTCGCGTGAGCGAGATGACGCGGCGCGAGGAGACCGAGCGGGCGTTCCTGGCGCTGTGCATCGCCTCGCCCGAGGATGGAGCGCTGGCGCTCGCGGGCCTGGACATCGACGAGCACTTCTCCAGCGGGCTGCTGCGCCGCGCCGCCAGGCACCTGTGCGCTGGCGAGTTGCGCGCGCCGATGAGCGACGTGGCCAACGGGGAGGCGCGCCTGGAGGAGGACCCGCAGCTGAAGGGCCTGCTGGCGGAGCTCGTGGTGGAAGCTGGGCGCGAGCAGCCGGGCACGGTCATGCTGGAGGTGCAGCGCCTGCAGCTCGAGCTCGCGCGCGTGGACCGCCAGATTCAGCGCGCCCGTGGGCAGGACGGCGGCGACATCAGCGCGCTGGCGCAGCGCAAGGCGCAGGTCAAACGCGAGTTCGACCGTGCGTACGGGCAGGTGCTGGAGCAGACGGGGGATAGGGAGGGGTAGCGGCTCTGGCCAGAAGTCACAAAGTCGGCACAGAGGTCACAGAAACGAACACATGTTCGCGCGACAATGCAGTGCATGGATCGCGCTTCACTGGAGCAGCTTCTCGGGCATGGCCTATCGCTGGCGGAGATCGGCCGGCGCTTCGATCTGCATGAAGCGACGGTCAGCTACTGGGTCAAGAAACACGGGCTGGAGGCGGCGAACCGCGGAAAGCACGAGGCCAAGGGCGGCCTGACGCGCGAGGTGCTGAGCCCGCTGGTGGACGCGGGGATGTCGATCGCCGAGATCGCCGAGGCGGTCGGCCGCAGCAAGGGGACGGTTCGCCACCGGCTGGGGAGGTACGAACTGCGGACAGGTGGAGGTGTCGGCAGACGCTCAGCGGACGCTTCCCGCGCAGCTCGTGAAGCGGGTCTGACGGAGGCGCTCCTTGCATGCCCCCGCCACGGCCAGAGCAGTCACGTCCGAGACAGCCGGGGCTATTTTCGTTGTCGTCGGTGCCGCCAAGAGGCTGTGGTGCGGCGGCGTCGTCGGGTCAAGGAGATCCTCGTCGAGGAGGCTGGAGGACGCTGTCGACTCTGTGGCTACGACCGCTGTGTGGCTGCGCTCGAGTTCCATCACCTCGACCCTGCGGCCAAGGAGTTTGGTGTCGCCCAGAACGGCATGGCCCGCAGCATTGAGCGTCTGCGTGCTGAGGTTCGCAAGTGCGTCCTGTTGTGCTCTAATTGTCACGCGGAGGTGGAGAGCGGCTTTCGATCCATCTCCGGGATAACTCAATAGAGCGATCCGGGGTGGCGCAATGGCAGCGCAAGATCCTGTTAAGATCGAGGTTGTGGGTTCGAATCCCACCCCCGGAGTGCCCGCTGTGACAACGGTTATATGCCGTTGTCGAGGGGGCCAGTACGGAGCATCGAGGCGACAGCCTCGGTCAGCGTGGCGCTGATGGAGAGCCGATCGCCCGTCTTGTCGTAGACGACGCGCAGGTCGAAGGCGTCGAGCAGAGCGCGTTTTGGTGGCGTCGTCTGTCGTCTGTCGGCGTCGCGGAGTCGCTTGGTCAGGTCGGTGACCTGTCCAGCACCGGCGGCGCGCCGCCGGTCGCTTCTGCGCGGAGACGCGAGTCGCGCGAGCGGGCCCCCGCCGTGGGCCTAAGCTAAGCAACGTAACCTCGACGAGGTGCAGTCCACCGAGGTGCCGGGTGGACTCCATCGTCTTGCGGCGTGCCTTTCCGTCCACGGATTGACATGATTCGGCATATTCGGAATAATGGTGTCCACAGCCTCGTTCACGGAGAGGATCTATGCAATCGACATGGCCCCATCGACGAGAACGGACCGGGTGATGGCAGCGCCGTTAGTCCCCGTCAACGTCGATAACCCATTGTTAGAGCCGTATCGCACGGGGAGCTACCTCGTCTACGACGCACCTGACGACACACCTGGGAAGCTCGCGCACTTTCGGAGCGGGCGTACGCTCACGGAACATGTATTCAACGCCTCGGGCAGCCATCAGCTGGACACCAAAAGGCTGGTCGAAATCCTGAAGTTAGAAGTCGTCGCACGCTATCACCCGACCAATATTTTTCTCGTCGGCTTGCGCGAGGAGACGCACGGATTCCTTGAAGGCCGCGCCGTGTCCTGGTACGCCGACAACGACTTCGCCAACGTGGGGCAGCCACTCCGTTGGATCATGGCGGACGAGGCCTGTCGACTCGCGCTCGTGCAACAGCAGCCCTCCACCCGAGTGTTTGCAATCGAGACAGACAGTGCGGATAACCGCGAACAGGATAGGAAGAAGCCGACGTGCTACCAGGACATCGCCGTGGCGAAGGCCGAGACAGAGGAGATGGTTTCGCGCGGGCTCGGGGCCGAGGTCGGCTGCCCGGTCACCTATGTCCGGATACCGGTCACCGACCACTGCGCCCCGACTCAGGCCGCGCTCGAACAGCTCCGCAAAGATGTGTGGGGAAAGGTGTCCAGCAATAGCTGGGTGCATTTCCACTGTCACGGCGGCGATGGCCGCACGACGACATTCCTTGCCCTCTACGACATGTTGTGCTGGAAGCCGAAAGCGTCGCTACCATCGCTTGAGGTGTTCGCGTGTCGCCAGTGCGAGCTGTTTACCTACTACCTGGACCCAAAAGGGGGAGGTTGTGGTAAATGCACGCCGAAGCCGATCACCAAGGCCACCTTATGGAAGCTTCCACTCGCCGAACAGCGCTGGGCCGTGCTCGAAGCCTTCCGCAATGACCCGACAGGTGGTCTCGCGCGCTAGATCTGCGCGAGCACGTTCGACGGATAGTCCGGCCGTCGCGATCGACACAACCGCGAGTCTAGTCTCGGCGCCTGGCAACCCCGCGCCCACCTACGTGGCCCTCGAGCAGTCGCGCGGCAACCGCGCCCGCATCGTGCCCACGCGCCCACGCGGCCAGCTCGCGCGCACGAGCCCGAATCGCGGGATCCCCGAGCGCTCGCTCCACCGCCAGCCTGAGCGCGCGCGCAGTAGTAAAGCGCCGCGGCACCCGCACGCCGGCTCCAGCCCAGTCAAGACGCGCGGCGTTCTCATTCATGTCGCCGACGGCGGGACACGCGACGACGGCGCAGCCTGACGAGAGCGCACGCACGAGCGTGCCGTGCCCGGCGTGGCAGACGACGAGGTCGCACTGGGGCATGGTGCGCGAGTAGGAGACCCACTCGACCACGCGGGCGTTGTCCGGCACGGGCAGGGCGCGCGGTGGTAGGCGGCGGTTGTAGGTGGCGAGCACGCGAACAGGCGTATCGGCGAGCCCGCGCAGCGCAGCGCGCAGCAGGGTGTGCTGCGAGTCCTGGGCGGTGGACGGCGCGATCAGCACGAGCGGTGCGTCCGACGCGACGCCGCTCGAGTGACCGCCGCCGGGCAGCTCGATGTCGCGCGCGGGCGGCTCCCACATGAGCGGCCCGACGACGTGCACGTGCGCGGGCCACGTGCGCGGATACTCGAGCTGGGGGAACGTGGCGACGAGCGCGAGCTGGCGGCTGATGCCGTTGTGGACGTAGTCGAGTGGCGCGAGCCCGAGCCGCACGCGGGTTTCATTGAGCTCTCGCCGACCCCGCTCCAGTCCCCGGTCTACAGCCCGTTGAGCCTGGCGCCACAGCGCTCGCCCGACGGCGGTGCGCGGCATGCGCGCGCCGAGCGAGTAGATCGGGAAATCCCGCGCCCCATGGGGGTAGACGTGGGGGATGAGCGTCGCGTACGGGCGACCCTCGAGCTCGGCGGCCAAAGCGGGTGCGAGCGTGAGGATGTCGGCGACGACGACGTCGGGCCGCAGCTCGCGCACGAGCGGCCGCGTGTCGCGGGTGGCGTGCACGACGGCCTCGTAGAAGTCGAGCGGCTCGGGCCCGGACGGGAACACCTGGTACTCGGGCGCGGGCGCGAAATCGAGCCCCTCGGCCTCGATGTGCTGCTGCCAGCGGCGCCACGTCTGCACCGTGACGTGGTGGCCGCGCGCTGCGAGCGCGCGCCCGAGGGCGATCATGGGGAAGGCGTGGCCGGGGTCGCCGAAGGCCCCGAGCAGCATCCGCCTCGGGGGCCCAGCGTCCGCGGCGGCGGTGCCTGTCACGGTGCGGCGCGTCAGGCGGCGAGCTCGGCGAGCAGCCGCAGCTGCTCGAGGCGCTCGGGCGCGGTGAAGGCGGTGGGGGTGACGCCGAGCGTGCCGACGCCGGCGTCGCGGTAGACGGCGAGGCGCTCGCGGATCACGTCGGGGGGCCCGCATAGCGAGACGGTGTCGATGAGCGCGTCGGGGATCGCGGCCATCGCCTCCTCGCGCTTGCCTTCGAGATAGAGATCCTGGATCGTCTGCGCCTCGGCCTCGTAACCGTAGCGCTGGACGAGCTGGTTGTAGAAGTTCTGCTTGCGCGAGCCCATGCCACCGACGTACAGAGCGACGAACGGCCGCATCGTGTTGCGACCGGCCTCGAGGTCGTCGGTGATGCAGAGGCTGACGGTTGGGGCGATGTCGAAGTCCTCGAGCGATTTGCCCGAGCGCTCGGCGCCTTCCTGCAGCAGCGGGCGCAGCTCGGACACGTGCTCGGGGGAGAACAGCGTCGGGATCCAGCCGTCGGCGATCTCGCCGGCCAGCGCTGTGTTCTTGGGCCCGATCGCGGCGAGGTAGATGGGGATGTGCTCCTGCACGGGGGAGATGGTGAGCTTGAGCGCCTTCCCCGGCCCGTCGGGGAGCGGTAGCTCGAGCGTCTCGCCGTGGAACTCGACGCGTTCGCGCGCGAGCGCCATGCGCACGACTGCGACGTACTCGCGCGTGCGCTGCAGCTGCTTGGCGAAGCGCTGCCCGTGCCAGCCCTCGGCGACCTGCGGCCCGGAGGAGCCGATGCCGACGATCATGCGCCCGTTCGAGAGCTGGTCGATGGTGGCGGCGGTCATGGCGGTCATCGCGGGCGAGCGGCCCGGCATCTGGAAGATGCCGGCGCCGAGACGGATTTTCGATGTCTGCCCGGCGAGCCAGCCGAGCACGGTGGCGGTGTCCGAGCCGTAGGCCTCCGCGGCCCACACGGAGTCGTAGCCCAGCCGCTCGGCCTCCTGGACGATCGTGAGCTGGTCCTCTGAGGTGAGGCCCATGCCCCAGTAGCCGATGTGCACGCCGAGCTTCATGTGCAAGTTTCCTTTCAGCGGGAGGGAATACGTTGCCGGCGGTGAAGGCGTGCCATACGCTTGGCCGCGCGCCACCGAGCACTGGCTGGATAGCCAAATACGGCGGTGCACAGCCTATGCGAAACCGCCGCCGCCACAGTGCCAGCCCCGTCGAGCGCCTGCGCCTTGCGATCGACTGCCTGCCGGTGGGCACGCGTGAGGCGATGCTCACGGGCCTGCGCGCCAACGATCGGATCATCGCGGGCGCCTACGTGGACGGCGAGGGCGGCGTGTGTCCGATGCTGGCGGCGCACCGCGCCGGCGGTCGCACCGACCTGCTGGCATTCGCGCGCTCATGGGACCGCTTCACGCGCACTGCCGGCTCCTCGCGCGCGGCCACCGGGCGCGAGCTGCGCATCCTCGTCACCCATCTGGAAGCCAGCCTGATGAGCTCGAACGCGGTCGACTTCGACGTGGCGATCAACGAGCACCGCGAGCTGACGAGCCGTCGCGTGCGACGGCGCCTACGGCTGCCGGATGCGGCGGACCCGTCGGGCGAGATCGTGGCGAGGCGCCTGCGCAGGCCGTCGCTGCCACGCCTCGCCGCAGCGACGCGTTAGACCGAGTCGCCCGGCCGCACGAACATCATCTCCGGCACGATGCACGCGGGGGAGAGCTTCAGCAGGTAGCGCACGGCCTCGGCGATGTCCTCCGCACGGATCATGTCCTCGGCGGGGACCTGTCCCTTGACGAAGTCGGTCATCGGCGTGTCCACGAACGCGGGGCAAAGCGCGGTGGACTTGATGCCCTCGGAGCCGATCTCCTTGTTCATCGCTTCGGTCCAGCCGACGACGCCGTGCTTGGCAGCCGAGTAGACCGACAGCCACGCCTCGCCGTGCTTGCCCGAGATCGAGGAGGTGTTGACGACGAGCGCGTTCTTGTGCTCGCCGGCGGCCTCCCTAAGCAGCCCCACGCATTCGCGGTAGAAGAGCACGATCGAGCGCAGGTTGATGTCGAGCTGCATGTCCAGGCGCTTGGTCTCGATCTCGCCGACCGGCGCGCCGACCCCGACGCCTGCGTTGTTGACGAGCACATCCAGGCGCCCGTAGCGGGCGCGGTGCTCGGCGACGACCTTCTTGATCTCCGTCTCGTCGGAGACGTTCGCCGCGACGGCCTGCACGTCGAAGCCATCGGCGGCGAGCCCAGCGACAGCTGCCTCGAGCTTCTCGGGCCGCCTGGCGGCCATGGTCACGCCGAACTCTTCCTCGCCAAGCACCCTCGCGATGGCGAGGCCGATGCCGCTCGATGCCCCGGTGACGATCGCTGCACGCTCTGCTGACATCTGCCGTCCTCTCCGTTGATGGCCCGAACCCCTGCCGTCGCCCCCACGGCGAGCGGCGCGCGGGAGCATCCCACATATCGCGCGCGCATTCCGCTGGTAGCGTCTGCCCGGCGTGCACGGCCAGCGAGCCGAGTGTGCGACGGGCCCGTAGCTCAGTTGGTTAGAGCCGTCGACTCATAATCGATTGGTCCCTGGTTCGAGTCCAGGCGGGCCCACCATAGAAGTCCTAATAGAACCCTGGGCCAAAGCTCCCGATCCCGTCCTGGGGTTGGGAGCTTTCCCGTTCTTGGCCTCGTGGGTCTCCAGTTGTTCGGCGGCCTCATTGACGATGCGCGTGGCCTCGCTGACAACGCGGATCTCATCGAATGGGGAGTGGCGCGAAGCCCGCGGCCAGGCCGAAGAGCGGATCGACAGCATCCTGATCGACATGCGCGAGCGTCTGACCGCCGCCGCCTGTCTGCTCGCGGCTCGTGATGAGGTCGGCTCGGAGCACTGGATCGCGATGGGCAACCGGCTGCACTTTGGCTGCGAGCGGCTGGCGTCGCTCACCTACTGCCTCCACGAGTGAGCCGAACCCGACGACGCCATCTCAGACCGCGCCGAATACAGCTACCTCATGCGCCGCGACATCCACCGATGGGACCGCGACTGACTCACAAGCGAGCCAATCAGCAGCCACGTTCTCGTTGTGGGCGTGCTCAACGCATCCGGGGTGGCGTTCGTAGTGCGCGGTCGCGCCTGATCCTAGCTATGCGTAGCTGCCCTCAAGACAGCGTAATCTTCTCGCCGCTAGGGAAGCAGAATGCGAAGGATCACCCCTACGACGTTTTCGAGCGCATCCTTGACTCGTCCTCGGCGGGTTGGCTTCGTCGCCGCCTTCTCCTGACCGTCATTCGCCGTTGACATATCGCAGCAAGCGTAGCGCGCGTCGCGCCTGCCGACCCCGCAGCCAGGACAGCGTTTTCACGGCCTCCTCCAGCGCTTCTCGACTCTCGGTTGCCTTGATCTGAGCAAGCGCGACCGCTGCCATCCGCCGCGTGCTCTTGCTTCGCTCACCCAGCAGCGTCGCGAGCACCGGTACCTCGCTCCGGTGCGGGGTCTGGTAAAGCGCCCAGACGAGAACCTGCTTGTCTCCTTGGCGGAGCTCGTCGTGGCGCTCCTCCAACGTCCGAACGAACGCGGGCCTAGCTCGCGCGGCACGACCCTCCGCCAGCGACTTGACAGCGAAGGTGAACCCCGGTCCGGTTGTCACCGCAAGAGAGTCGATCAGCGCATCGGCGGCTTCCTCGGTGCCGATGTGAGCCAACGCGAACACAGCCCTCACCTGGCTCTTGACGTCTTGGGACCGAAGATTTGCCCGCAGGACGTCGATGCTCCGCTCGGTGCCCACTTGCCTGAGCTTCGACAACAGCGCTCGTCGCCGCTTCTTGCTCAGACCGTCTGCTTCGAGCTTGGCAAGGACTTCCGGCTCGTAGTCGGTCTTCTCGATCATCCACCGAACAAGTGTGAAAGCATTTTCAAGCGCCGTATGCGTCGTATGTGAAGGTCTCTTCGGCTTTGCCCGTCGAGCCGGTCAGTACGCGGGTCGAGCCTTGTTGCTCGTGGTGCAGGTATGGCACTGTGGTTTTCCGCGTTGATTTGCTCGATCAACAGGCCGCTCGGGCCGTAGATGTAGCCGCCGAGGCCACTCAAGAGTCGGCATGCGATTTCATCGGTTTCGTCTTGGTCTGGGAAGCCTTTGGCACAGGCCCCGCGTGAGCAATCCAGCGCTCACGATATCCGGCGAGCCGGTCCCTGATTTGTTCGACGGCGGGTCGCTGATACGGCCACCTCGCAGTATCGCTGAGTGCGACACGAGTCCCATCTTGACAGATCGCAAACACGGCGACCATTCCAGCAATGTAATCAGCAGTCTCAAATGTCGCAATGTCCGACCAAGCGAGAAATCTAGACCTGTTCGCGCCGATACTCCGGATGCCATCCTCGCCCACGTGGACCCCACGCCGCCGGTCCCATACGAGCAGCGCGATCGGTATCAACAAGCCAAGACCAACAAGGAAAGCGACCAGCACCCATGAAGCCCGACCTGAGCCAACTCTCGATGACCTGAAAACCGGCAACAGAATAACTATGGCCGTACCAGCAGCAGCCAGTCGCACAATGCAGCTATGCGCTCGAATTGTGCACGTCTCGGTAGCGTCGGTCATCAGCCCGAACATCCGCAATTTGCCGATGCACTGTGTGACGTGGCGGCATGGGCGCTGGATGCAGCGACACTGGCTAGACTCCCCGCCGCAAGGCCAGCGCTGGCACCCACACGAAATGCCCCCTGCGAGGCCGACCATACCTCTTTGGCGACGAAGCCCCCCGCGAACGGCAGAGCGCCCACGCCAGCGCCAACGAGTGCTGGCCCAATCTGGGACCAAGGACTGCATCCGGTTTCCGCACTGTTAATGTCAGCGGCAACTACGTGAGCGTCCAAGTCCGCAAGCCCAACCGGCACACAAACCTCCGGGCCAAGAAGACAGGTCGCCCCGACGCCGAGACCTTCCGCGATCGGCCCCCACGAAAACAGACCGCGAGGATCATCATGGTTCAACGGATTATCGCCCACATACGAATAGAGTTCACCCGTCCACTCCTCGAACGGATCTACGCTCAAGAACTGCGCCGTGACGGAATCATAGGTGCGTGCCCGCATGTAGATGAGGCCGGTGCCGGTGCTTGTGTATTGGGCGTCATACACGATGCCAGTGAGCGAGGAACCCACCATCTGTACTCGACTCGATGCGTGTAAATCCCAGCGCACCGAGCGCATCGCGGACTGTTTCGCTAGCCTCGACGCCCAAGACTCGAAGCGCACTCGCAGCCGGGCGCCCGCTAGCAGCAAGACCGTGGTGTAGCTCAACATCGTCCAGGATGGACAGCAAGTCCCTCTCCGGATCGCCCTCCCCAGTGAATAGTGTGAGCCCGCCTGGGCCCGCCTCCGCGTCAAGTGGTGGGTGCTCCTTCCAGAACTCCTGTGCGACCCTCTCGGTTTCCACGGTCCGTAGCGCCCAGGTTTGATGTTCAACCGCAAGACCGGCCAAGCTGGGGGCAAACTCATCCGAAAGAACGATGATGACCTGTAGCTCGTTGTCAATTCCACTATTCATTGGGACCGAGCGGTTGGCCTGGGCCTCGGACACCTTCCAGCCATTCATGTAGGTGGGGGTCCCCGAAGCCGTGATCGTGCCCGAAGTCGAAGTCCCGAAGAGGCAGGCCGTCCGGCCCGTAGTCGCGGATCTGTCCAGTTCCGCTGCCACGGTCTAGAACGCCTGTGCTATTCGGCTCACCTCGGGGTAGCAGACTTCTTGGAGAATCCTGTGCACACTTATCCTCGGTCGTGCTCTCGTTGCTGGAGGCGCCTTCGCCGGTGATCGCGTTCCAGATGCTTTCCGCGCCGTGCATGATCCCTTCGTAGGACTCACGGGCGCCTTCTGCGACTCCTTCGCCCAGCTGTTTGACGCCTTCAGGCGCGGATGGCGGCGGGCCACAGAACGGCCAGAAGCACGGGACGCTCCCTTCATCGAGCCCTTCCGATGAGAGCCCCAACGGATCCACGTTGTTAACGGGATCATCGCCGACATAGCTGTACGGTTCCCCAGTCAGCGCAACGAACGGGTCGACGCTGAGAAACTGCGCGGTGGCCGGATCGTAAGTGCGGGCGCGCATGTAGACGAGCCCCGTGTCCGACGATGTGTATTGCCCGTCATAGCCGAGCGGCGTCGTAGCGGTCCCTTCGCAGGTCGGGGTGCCGTACGCGTTGTAGGTGCATTTGCCCGTGACGGTTCCCGTTGATCCTGTGAGCAGGCGCGTTGAGCCGGCCTGATCGTGGTGCAGATACTCCACGGTCCCGGTGCTGTTGTTGATCTGCGCGATACTGGTTTCGGTAGCGCCGTAGATGAAGATATGGCCTCCCACGCTAGTCACTTGGCCGTGGCTCTCTCGAACGTGTCGCAGTGGCTCGCTGCACGACGTCCGCCGCAGCCAGCGCCGCAGCCAGCTCACCGTTGAGCGCATCGCAATACGGAAGAAGTACATCTTTCCATCGAACCCATCTCGATAGCGCGGTTAGTGGTGTCCTTGACCCGTCAGGGTGTTCCGCTTGCACGCACGCACTGAGCGGCGTGTAGACATCCACAACGAATCCAACAATATTTGACCACGACGTAAAGCTGGTCCGGTTGATACTGACGTTCTTGACACCACTTCTCGACACGTAGACACCAAGCCGTTGGGACCACCAGAACAAGGCTGCTGGGATACAAAGAAACAGCCCCAGAAAGAACAATCCTGCGATTGGCACGGGACCTTTGAGCACAGACGTTGCGAGAGGTAGCCCAACACTAACTGTAATCAGTGCGATACCAGCAAGGAGCATCCGCCGTTCCTCGGGACGACGATAGACACGAACACGCTCGCCGCCTTTGACCACACTACGCCTCGATACGGTCGGCGATGCACGAGTACCTGAACTCTCGGACTCCATCATCCCCCGCACGAACAGCTCGAGCCAGAGCTTTCGTGCCCTTGAGCATAAGCGAGTGTCGTCAGCGCTGAGGACCCAGCCCCGAGACCGACGAGTTGTTTGAGGGCCGCCTGTCCCGCCGAAGTGCTTTCGAGAGCCTTCTTGGCCTCCTCACTGAGCGATCCATCCGCCAGCCCACCGACGCCAGCACCAAGTGCGAATCCGGCGAGATCGGTCAGACTGCTGCCCTCCTCTTCCCCCGCTCGACAAGATTCCGCTACCGCCTCGTAGTCGTTACTGACGACATTCGCATCTAGATCTGCGAGGCCCGCCGCCACACAACCAGCACCATCAGTAGCGACACAAACAAGTCCGACTCCGATCGCTTGGCCAATTTCTGACCAGCCAAGCAGGCCGGTCGGATCGCTCTCGTTGATGGGGTTGTCGCCTGCGTAGTTGTAGGGTGCCCCGGTCAGTTTCACGAGCGGGTCAACGGACAGGAACTGCGCTGTGCCGGGGTCGTAGACGCGGTTGCGGAGGTAGATGCGCCCGGTGTCGCTGCTTGTGTATTGCGCGTCATAGCCGAGCGGTGTGGTCGTGGTCCCTTCGCAGGTCGGGGCTCCGTAGGCGCCGTAGCTGCATTTGCCGGTGACCGTGCCGGTGGAGCCCGTCAGTAGGCGTGTGCTGCCTGCTTGGTCGTGATGCAGGTACGTCACAGTCCCTGTGCTGTTGTTGATTTGCTCGATACTAATTTCGCGACGACCGTAAACGTGTCCCGAGACAGCCATAGCCTGGCTAGCTCAACTCGGTTCCCAGATGATGAACGTCTCGGCGTCGTAGGCCGCCACGATCACCGCCATCAGCGATCCGACCACCCGGCCGGCGATGTCGGAGTCGAGATCAGCGCCATCCACAAGCCCAAGCTCCTCAGCCAACGCCGATGTAACGAACGCATTCAGCGGATACTTGCCCGAGCCGCGATGCAGCGTGAGAATCGCGGCGTCTGTCCCGCCCTCAAGCCCGGCCCAATGAATCACCTGTTCACCAACAAACGCTGTCAACAGCAGCCCGTCCAGGCTCGGTTTCGGATCTCGCCTCAGACTCAGACAGTCCTCGACCACCACACAGGCAGCGTCCCGCTCGGCGAGCCCGTCGAGCACTCTCGCAAGAGTGGCTTGAGCACCGCCGGCCGTGACAACTCCTCCTTCACGAGGTTTTGCCAGCCGCGCGAGATCAACCGTGTCGGGGGCGAGTGTGTATGCGTGACCCTGCTGCTCCTCGATGACCTTGAGCGCTGCGGACGAGACGACCTCTCCCTGCCCGAGCGAGTAACGCAGCCAGTCGAGTGCGACCGTCTGATCTATCTCAGTGGGTATAACCGAGTCGGTCATGGGTTTGTCGGTTCTATCCGGCCGTCCGAGTAAATGCGATATTCCGATCCGTCCGGAGCCGTGTAGTCGTAATGCGGACCTATCGGCTCCTCATGCCCCAAGTCCGGGTGCAGGCTTTCTCGCGTATCAGGGTCCCACCACGAGCCTTCGCTGCTGCCCTCCGGCCCTTTGCCCTTCCATTCAAATTTCGATCCGGGTGGTGAAGCTGGGTTGCCGCAGTTCTCTCGTTCGGCTTCTTTTTTCTTGAGTTCGGCTTCGCCTTCGTCGCCACCTTCGTTGCCTGCGACTGCTGTAAATACGCCTATCGCGGCGCCAGCGGCTGCGATGCCGGTGCTGATGCCTGCGGCTCCGCAGGTGCCGATGTCAACGCCGGGGATCTCGATCGTGGCGCCGCACGCCGCGTCCGCGCCGCCAGCGCCGCCGGCCAATGGTGTCCACAGCAGTCCTACCGCGTCGCCGTAGGTCAGCGGGTTGTCGCCGGCATAGCTGTAGGGCGCGCCCGAGATGGACACCAGCGGGTCCACGGTTAGGAACTGCGCGGTGGCCGGGTCGTAGACGCGGTTGCGTAGATAGATCAGCCCGGTGTCCGACGAGGTGTATTGGCCGTCGTAGCCGAGCGGCGTCGTGCCGGTTCCTTCGCAGGTCGGGGTGCCGTATGCGTTGTAGGTGCATTTGCCCGTGACGGTTCCCGTTGATCCTGTAAGGAGCCGGGTGGAGCCGGCTTGGTCGTGGTGCAGATACGTCACGGTCCCGGTGGTGTTGTTGATTTGCTCGATCGGCCCAGCCGCCGCATAGATGTAGCTGTTGGTGCCGTCGCTGAGGATCAGCGGGAGTTCTTCGGCCATGTCCCAAGCAAGATAGTTGGTTGTGCCCGAGATCGTCTGTGAGATGCGTAGGTCTTCGCCGTTATAGGCGTAGGTGTCTTTGATTTCGGGCGTCGAGCCTTCTTTGGGTCGTTCTGCGGAGGTTAGCTCACTGGACTGGTTGTAGCCGTAGGTGGTCGCTGGTCCTTTTTCCGGGGTCTGTTTCGTGCGCTCTCCGAGTTCGTCGAAGGAGTAGCTGGTTGTGGCGGCTTTTTCTAGCTCGTCTCCTTCGTTGAAGGTCTGGGTGGTTGCTCCTAGTTTTGTGGGGCTGTTTGCCGCGTCGTATTTGTATTCGGTGGTGCCGTATTTGGTGCCGCGGTTGTCTTCGTCGTATGTGGCTTCTGTGGCTTCTGTGCCGGGGAGTTTTTTGGCGGTCGTCTTTTTGACTTGGCCGTCGTTGTCGCGTGTGTAGACCAGCGAGGCGAGTGTTTCTGAGCCTTTGCCCATCTTGACTTCTGTCATCTGGTCGGCGTCGTTGTAGGCGTAGCCGTCTTCGTCTTTGGTCGCGGTCGGGAACACGGTCGTCGCGAGCTGCGAGTCAGGGTTGTACGTGAACTTGGTGAGGTTCGCGGACCAGTCGGTGACCTTTTCAAGACGGTCGTCTTTGTCGAACGCGCGGGTGACGGCTTTGCCGTTGGGGTAGGTGATCTTAGTTTGGTCGTTGGCGAGGTTGTATTCGTATTTGACGGTTTCTTTGTTGCCGTTTTCCGTTTCGGTCAGCCGGTCGAGCTGATCAAAGGTATTCGTTGTCGTGCCGGTGCCGTCGGTCATCTTGGTGCGGTCGCCGTCTTTGTTGTATTCGTATTTCACCGTCGGTGTTTTGCCGTCGGAGTAGGTGACTTCGGTGAGCCGGTTCGCGGGGTCATACGTGTAGCTGGTGGTGCGTTTGGCGGGGTCGGTGAGCTTGACGAGATTTCCTGCGCCGTCGTATTCCTTCGTTGTTAGGTGTCCGAGTGGGTCGGTGCTTTCCGTGATCTGCTCCAGCACGTTGCGCTTGTATTTCGTCTTGTGTTTGTTGCCGTCGATCTGGGCGATCACCTGCCCGGTTTTGTCGTATTCGGTTTCGGTGGTGCCGCCGCTTGGTTCTTTGACCTGGACCGGCTCGTCTTCGTTGTTGTAGCTGTAGCTGGTCGTGTGTTTGTTGGCGTCGGCGACCGATTCTACGTCCCCGTCGGCGTTGTATTTGTATTCGGTTGTGTGGCCTAGCGGGTCGGTAATCTTGAGGGGCAGGCCCTGGGCGTTGAGTTCTGTCGTCGTCTTGAATTTCGCGGGTTCCGCGCCTTTCGCGTTGCCTCGCGGGGTGACCGTCGCTGTCTGGTGGGAGTCTTCGTTGTATTCCCAGGTGCGCTTGTTGCCTTCCGGGTCCGTTTCCCCGGTCCGGTCCCCGTAGCTGTCGTATTCGTACTTCGATTCATGACCCAAGGGGTCGGTCATGGTTTCCAGCTCGCCATCGCTCTTGTATTTGTATTTGGTGCTCTGCGTTTCTTCTTTGGGCGCCGGCCGAGAGATCACAAGCGCGTTTCCGTGGCTGTCGCGTTCGATCGTCGTCTTCTCGCCGTTGGGCTCGGTGACCCCGGTCAGGTCATGGGTCGAGTTGTATTCTCGTTTTGTTTCATCGCCGTCGGGGTCCTTTTCGCTGGTGAGATCACCGCCTGCGTCATAGCCGTATTCGGTCGTATGTTTGTTCCCGTCGGTGCGTTTCGTCAGCTCGCCGTCTGAGTTATACGAGAGAGATTCGGTCGTTTCATTCGCCGTACCAGCGGCGCGGGTTACGGTTGCAAGCTCGTCTTCGCTGTTGAAGTGCTCGCGCTCAACCGCGCCCGTGCTTTCATTGGTGATCGTCGTTTCCTGTTCCGGCGGCGCATAGAATGTCCGTTCGGATTCGACAGGTTCGGCGACTTCCTCGACTTCTTCTTCGGGTTCTTCTTCGCCGACCGAACTCCAAGCGTAGCGGGCTTCTTTGCTGGCTATGTTTTCGTAGCCGAATTTGAGCTTGTCGCCCAGCGGGCTGGTCTGCGAAACGACCTCGTGCGCTTCGTTGTATTCGTTGGTCGTCGTACCGCCGAGGCCATTGATCATTTCGGTCATCTCGTGCGCGCTGTTGTACTTATACCGCCACCGCGGACTAGATTCACCGGGCTCGGTCACGCTCACCAGACCTCCGCCTTCATAGCCATATTTGACGACGTGACCCATCGGGTCGGTCGCGCTTTCCACCTGCCCGCCAGAGTTTACGGTCAAAGTGATTTTGCGGCTAACCGGGTCGGTTATCACGATGCTCTTGAGAACTTTGTGGCAGCCGCCTTCGCAGACTTCTTCTTCGTTGTAGGTAACGGTCGTCGTGTTTCCGTTGCGTTCGCTCTCGCTCAACAGCCGGCCAGACGAGTTGAACGTGAACGTTTCCTGGTCAGGCAACGTGAACTTGTACGTACTTTCCGAGGTGTAGACGAGTTTCGCCTGCGACCACCCAGGCGCCGCGAATTCCCCCGGCGTCCCGATGGGGCCAAAGAACACCGCCGTACTGCCATTAGCCTGCACCACGGTAACGGCGTTCGTTTCGCTATCGAATTCGAGATGATCGCTAAACGAGGACGTCCACCCATACCCGAACAAGCCCGGCGAGGACGCTTCGACCGCTGCCTGCGAGTTATACGTACGTTCCAATCCAAACGGCACCCCCAAAGCCGGCACGCGCAGGTCCGTCTGGGACTCCACGTCATTACCGGTCGCACAGTCAACAGGCTCGCCTTTGCACGGGTCCTGGACGTGCATGTCCGCAGCGTTACGCAAGCCAAACCGTTCTCTGCGTCGCGGCCCATGCCGGCGCTTAGTGGGCCTCCAAGCGTATACATAAATGAGGCTGAGTGAATGTATCCCGTCTTCATAAAGATTGCCACTGTGGATTGTCTGGTAAAGCTCTGTATATTTCGACGCTAGATACTCAAAGGATTTTTCCGGGCGTTCTTTGTTGGAGACTGTACAACCTTCGTCTTTTTCTGCATTGCTACACCAACGTTCTTCAAATTCGTGTACCCGAATGGCGCCAAAGCCGGCGAGACTGGACTCGAGATACTCTCCCGGAGGCACAACGGACTTCGGGCCTTCAACACAAGTACCGCCCGAGCAGACTTCGGTTGCTTGTTCTCTCGCTTCAGGGTGATAGTGAAACGACTCATAGTGCGCTTCGGCTTCGAGTTTTTCAGCTTCACTCACTTTCACCGCCGACGCGGGCGCTACCCCAACCACCAGCACGACAGCGACACTGCAACCCAAAACAAGCAGCAGCCGGACGGAACGAAGCAGCAGTGACGACACAGAGCCTCCAGACGCACCTCGGACAATAGTCTTCGGCCAGAAGACTATCCCAACCAGCAAGACGAGACCATCACGCAGAACCAACGTTTTACCCGCAATTAGCGGACTCTCGCTCACGGAAGCTCCCTCCAGCGCGGCATGACGCCTCTTAGAGCCGGCCCTTTCCGCGAGGCGTACGACAACCCGACAGCAGAGAGGGCGCCGGATGCTGGGCCTCGTCCACGCCGGCCTTGAACGTATGCCCCACCGTGTGCTCCGGCGTGGCCGGATGGAGTAGCTCTGCTGGCTGCCGGCTCGGCGGCGGGGTTGGTTTGCTCGCATCCGGTGTCGCTCCTTTGGTCTCGGGCGAGCCATGTAGGCATGACGGCAGTGGGATCGCCGCCGCGCCTACAAAGCCTATCTACTGGAATGTCATAGCGCGCGACTCTACCGCAATGTCAAGCACAGGTCTACTGCGATGTCATTGCTACGGCGATGGTCTGCCGGAAGGCTGGCCGGATGCCCGCTGCCCCGGCTTTCAAGGTCGCCCTTGGCCTGGCCGTCAAAGCCCGCCGCGAAGAGCTCGGGCTCACCCAAGAGCAGGTCTATCTTCGCAGCGACATCCACCAGCGCTACATCAGCAACGTCGAGAACGGCAAGCGCAATCCGAGCTACGCCAGCCTGCGCCGTCTCGCCGAGGGACTGGAGCTACCCACCTCCGAGCTGATCGCCCGCGCCGAGCAGATCGAGGCAGTCGGCCCCCAGGCGATCGACGCTGCCGCTGGCGCCAGGCGTTGAGCGAGGTGCCCGCGTGGGCTTGGCCCGCACCTTGACTGCTCTCGGGCCTCCGTCGTAGCCCTGCCACACGAGACTGGAACGTTCCACCTTCGTCAAGACGGCGGAATGGGTCGGGATCGAGGCGCTACGGCTGAACGGGATTCGCCCACGCGATATCGACCTCGTGCAAGCCGAACAAACCGCCCGGTCGTCCCCTGGCAGTTGTTGGCCAAGCAGCTCTTGACGGTGGAGCGGGGAACAGGCTCCGCGAGCATCGCTTCAATCGCCGCATGGATCTCGCACATCCGCATCGGTGCCGCCGAGCCGGACAGCACCTCACCGATCGCGTCAGCCTCGGCCCCAGCTCGGCGGACGCCGACGAGAGCGGCTTCGCTCCGCTCGCCGCCACCTGCCAGCTTCTCCGACAGCCGCCCAAGTCGATTCTGGATCTCAGGGCTCGATAGGGCCCCGACTAGCTCCATCCCGAAACTCCTGCAGAACTGAGAGGGCGCGGCACGCTCGATGCGATACACCGGTGGTACACTAGCCCGGTGGCCACATCCCACCCCCGCATCCAGGTCACCGAGGATCCAGAGCTCGCACGTGCGCTGCGCGCGGCCGCGCCGCATCTGCCGGCCGGACTCTCGCGCTCGCGGCAGGTGCGCGAACTGGCGATCGCCGGAGCTCGCCACATCGCCGATGAGCCACCGACCGAAGAGCGGCGCACGATGCTGCTCGAAGGGCTCGCCGAGAGCTTCATGAAGCCAGAGACCGCGGGCATCGATTGGGATCTGCTGCGCGACGGCAAGCTGCGTGCCTGGCCCATCCGATAGCCGGGTCGCCTGGGGCGAGCTGCCGCTGCTCGTCGATACCTCCGCGTGGTCGCGCGCACACCATGCGGCCGTGCGCGACAGCTGGGTGCAGGCGCTGCTCGCAGGCCGTCTGCGCGTCTCGCCCGCTGCGCGGCTGGAGATCCTGCTCAGCGCTCGCAGCGGCGCGGACTTCGACGTGCTCGCCGAAAGGCTGACCGCGGTGCGCACCGCCCCGCTCACAGCCACCACCGCTCGCGCCGCGCAGGACGCCATGCGCACGCTCGCCCATCGCTCAGCCGGTGCCCAGCGGATACCGGTGGTCGACTACCTGATCGCCGCCGCCGCGCAAGAGACCGGAGCCGCTGTGCTCCACTACGATCGCGACTACGACGCGCTCGCCGAGATCATGGGGTTCGAGTCTGTCTGGCTCGCGCCGCCCGGCTCGCTCCCGTAGCCCTCGGTCGAGGGCTCGCTTCACGCGCTGGACTTAGCCGGCCGCGGCGGGGGCGGGGCAGCCGCCCGCGGCTGCGAGGCGGCGACGGTAGATCTGCATGTCGGCATGTTTGAAGTCGGCGTGCGTCTGCGTGCGCAGCGACGGCACGTCCTCGCGGTGGTAGGGGCTGGAGAGGCTCTCGTTGTGGCCGATCACGTTCCGGATGGTGATGTGGTAGCGGCAGCGCAGCCACCGGACGAGCTCCAGGCTCGCCGTCATCTGGGCTGCGTCACCCAACACTTCTTGGTCGCTGTAGCCGACGTGCTCGATGCCGATCGCGGTCCAGTTCAGGCCCACGGTGTGCCGGCACATGATGTTGAGGGGAACGAGTTGGTGGATGCCGCCGACTTTGTCGATAACGAAGTGGGCGCACGTGTTCGGCAGCTCGTGGAGCTCAGGGTCTGGGGTGTCCGGCGCGAACGTGTTGAACGTCGCCTGGTATGTCGGCGTCTCTGTGTAGTGGATCACGATGACGTGGGGGTCTACGAGCTTGTAGGTGGGTGTCATGAAGCTGCCGTAGTGGCGGCGTGTGTAAGCGACCATCTGTTCCTTGCGTTCGGCTCCGAACTGGATCGGATCCCACGTGACGCGTGGCTTCGGCACGACGATGGCGGGTGGGGGCGCCGTCGGCTGCGTCGTTGTCGGCGTCGTTGGTGTGGAGCTCGTGGGTGCTTCGGTGCTCCCGCCGGTCGCCGGGACTTTGGCGACGCGGGCGGTGGCCGCTGTCTGCGCGACGGTGACCGTCGTCGTGGAGTCGCACGCCACGAGGGCAAGCGTGCCCGCGGCGACGGCGACGGCGGCGGCGAGGCCGCGGACCGCTGCGAATGGTTTCCGCGGCATCATGTTATTCGGCGCTGCAGCCGGGAGAGCTCGTTAGCACTCAGCAATACCTCGAAGGAGCTCTGCGAGCGGTCCGGGTAGGGAAAGCATTGGCCAGTGCCCGGTGGGGAGCTCGTAAAGCTCCCAGTCGGTGTCAGCGAAGATCGCGGCGCGGGGGTCGCCCTTTGCGATGAGGTCACGCAGATGCGCGAGGTCGATTCCGCCCTCGGCGCAGAAGATCGCCGCGCGGCGAGTGTCGGGGGGCTTGTCGTGGGCGAGGCGCACCGGCGAGGTCATGGTTGCGTATGGCTGTGGGGTGGCGCGTTCGGCGATCAACTGCAGGTGCTCCTCACTCAGGCCGCTCGTGCTTCCGAACGTCCCCGCTATCAGGGTTTCGCGGTCAGGGACTGGCCATCTCCAGCCATCCCCGTGCTCGTCTACGGCGCGCTGCTGCTGCTCGCGCTGCTCCGGCGACTGCACGTCGGTGATCGCCATCCCATCGGGGAGGGGGGACGTGTCGAGGTACACCACCGCGTTCAGTCGCTGCGCCAGCCGGTCGGCGACGGCCGTGACGACAATCCCAGAGTAGCTGTGTCCGACGAGCACGACATCCTCGAGCGCCTCGTACTCCATGAGGTTCACGACATCAGCGACGTGGGTCTCCAGGTCGATCCCGGCGTGCGCAAGATGCACACGCTCACCCAGCCCCGTGAGCGTCACCGGGTAAACGTCATGGCCTTGAGTGCGAAGCTGGGCGGCCACCTCCTGCCAGACCCAGCCACCGAGGCACGCGCCGGGGACGAGCACGATCGGTCGCCGCGCGAGGCTACTCACGCTCGCTCCCTGATCTGGGCCCGACCTCGTGCTGTGCGGTATCGCCGCCGGCGAGCCAGGCCAGCACCGCCGCTCGCGCGAACCGCCACTCGTCGCCAAATACGCGGCCGGGCAACTCGCCGGCGAGCGCGCTGGCACGGACGGTCTCGACTGGCAGCCGCAACAATTCTGCAGTCTCCTGCAGCGTAAGCACCTCCTCGGCGCCAGCGCTCTCGATGATCTCGGCACGGCCCACCGCAAGCTGACCTGCGAGCAGCTCGCTTACGAGATGCTGCTTGCGAGCACCTGTTGAATCGGCCAGCCGATCCAGCGCCACTGCCTGCTCGCGCGGCAGCCTGACAAAGAGCGGGACACGATCCTCAGCCATGACCCTAGGATAGCAGTTTGCTATCAGTAGATATCAAGGACGTGCTCGGCGGCATCTACCCCGCCTGGCGGGTGACCCGCATGACGCCGCTCAGGGCCCTCGCGAGCACCTGACCGCTACGTCACGCCATCGAGCGCGGGAAGTTGGACACAAAGGCGGTGTCTTGCTCGGCTATGAGATAGAGCTCCACGGCGCGTCAGTGCGCCACCATTGCGCCCCGTGTGACGCCTGGATTGGTAACGGCTGGGTAACCTGAATGAGTCCGAGCCATAGAATCGTCAGGGTTGCGGGGCTTTCCTCGCAAATCGTCGACGGATCTACGGCACTGGGTGGGAGATGGCTCGTCCTTTTGCACGTTGTGAACGACGCAGTCCACCGGGGCGTCGGGGTGTTCGGGTAAGAGCGTGGCTCGCTGTCGTGGGCGTAGTGCTGGATGGACACATCTCCGCAGCGTGAGCGCTCAGCGGCAGTCGCGTCGGTCGCTGCCATTGGCGCTAAGGCGCAGCGCAGGCGCCGCCGCGTCGAAGCGGACATGCTGGCCGCCGGCGTACGTGTCTGCGACTCGGTGGAGAATCGCAAGCACGGGGGCGTCGTGCTCTTCGAGCACGCCGATGAGGCGGTGCTGGCGCTGATACGCGAGCTCAGCGGCGGCGGTTGCCGTCGCGTCGTCGCTGTGGGACTCGTCGATGATGCGCTCACGGGACACGCCCCGTGGGAGCTGCTCGCGGCGGGTGCGGCCGACGCGCTCTGCTGGAGCGGCGCGTCGACCGCGCTGCATCTGGCTGCTCGCTTCGTCCGCTGGCGGGAGGTGGACGAGCTCGTCGCCTCGCGACTAGTGCGCGAGAACCTGCTGGGTGAAGATCCTGTGTGGCTGGCGACACTGCGAGCCGTCGTCGAGGTCGCGCGCTTCAGTTCCGCGTCGGTTCTCATAACGGGCGAGAGCGGCACCGGCAAGGAGCTTGTTGCTCGCTTGATACATGCGCTCACGCAGCGCACGCGGAAAGGCGAGCTGATTGTCGTCGACTGCACAACGGTCGTGCCGACGCTGTCGGGCAGCGAGTTCTTTGGACACGAGCGGGGGGCCTTCACTGGGGCCGTCGCAGCTCGCGAGGGAGCGTTCGCGCTCGCTGACGGCGGCACTCTGTTCCTCGATGAGGTGGGCGAGCTGCCGCTGACGTTGCAAGCTGAGCTCTTGCGCGTCGTGCAGGAGGGCGTCTACAAGCCCGTGGGGTCCAATCAGTGGCATGAAACGAACTTCCGTCTGGTTTGCGCTACCAATCGCGACCTGCGTGCCGAGGAGGCGCGCGGATCCTTTAGACGCGACTTCTACTACCGCATCGCCGCATGGGCGTGCCGGCTGCCGAGCCTGCGTGAGCGTCGCGGAGATGTGCTGCCCCTCGCTCGGCACTTTCTCGCGCAGCTGATCCCGGACGCAACCCCGCGTCTGGACGGCGCGCTGTGCGACTACCTGCTCGCACGCGATTACCCCGGCAACATTCGGGATCTCCGCCAGCTCGTCGTGCGTCTCAGCCACCATCACGTCGGAGAGGGGCCAATCACCGTTGGCGCGCTGCCGTTCGACGAGCGCCCATCACCGGCGTCGGCTTCGATCTCGATACCCGGCGAGAGCAATGCCGCGAGGCCCGCGGCGGACTTCGATGATGCGATCCAGCACGCGATCACGGAGGGCGCCCGACTGAAGGATCTGCTCGACGGCACTCGCGAGACGGCTGTGCGGCTCGCACTCGAGGCCGAGGCGGGCAATGTTCGCCGCGCCGCGCGCCGGCTTGGAATCACCGACCGGGCAATCCACCTGCAACGTGCTGCGCGGCGTTCCGCGAGCCCGGCGGACGTGGACGGGTGAATACCGCTGGCACAGAACTTGCACGAGGTGGGGTAGATGGAACTCGCGCTCGCACCGCAAATGCGCCCCCAGCAATCGCTCGGTGTCTCGCCGATGCTGATTGCGTGCGCGCACATGCTCGAACTGGGAGCCGCGGACATCGCCGAGACGGTTCGGCGCGAGCTCGAGGAAAATCCCGCTCTCGTGCTCGCCGAGCGCCCCGTTTGTGGCACATGCGGCTCGGTGCGCGGGGGGCGTGACTGCGCCCGCTGCGGAATTGGCGAACCGTCACGTGAGCCCACGGTGGCTCTCGACCGCGCTGCGAAGCTCGCCGAACGGAGCTCGGGCGCCGACAGCCTGTTGGCAGAGCTCCGCCTTGCGCTGCCATCCGACGATCACGCGATCGCCGAGACGATCGTCGCCAGCCTCGACGCTCGCGGATATCTGACGGCCGCTCCCGAGAGCATCGCCGGTTGGATCGGCGTCGATCCGGCGCGCGTCGATCGGGTGCTCGCACAGTTGCGCGCGACCGGACCGGCGGGCATCGGCGCACGCGATCTGCGCGAGTGTCTGCTGCTCCAGCTCGACCGGCTCGACGGGAGCCACGAGCTCGTGCAGGCCACCATCGCTGGACACCTCCAGGAGCTCGCGGCCGGCCGCTACGGCGTCGTGGCGCGAGCCCTCGGTGTGGAGCGCGAGGAGGTCTTGAAGGTGCGCGACTTCATCCGGCGAACGCTCCGTCCCAATCCCGGCTTTTCGGGATTGCACGAGGCCGACGCCTATCCTCCGGCCCCCGACGCGATCGTCGAGGAGTATGGCGAGGGCCTGCGTGTGCGTCTGACCGAGCCGGAACGCTTCGCCGTGCGCTTGTGCCCGCTCTACGCCCGACTCTGTGACGATGGGAGCGCGGTCGAGCGTCGACATGCCTCACAGCACGCCAGAGACGCGCGCCAGTTCGCAACCCGTCTGGAACAGCGCTGGGACACGATGTTGCGCGTGATACGGCAAGCCGTCGAGCACCAGGCCGAGTGGGTCGCTCGCGGCGGCGTGCGGCGCCCGCTCACTCGTGCGCTCCTCGCGCGTGAGCTGTCTCTGCACGAGTCGACGGTGAGCCGTGCGGTGCGCCACCGATGCATGCAGCTGCCCGCGGGCCGGGTCGTCGCGATCGCGGAGCTGTTCGTCTGCGGGGACGACGGCCGTGAGGCGCTGCGTGTGCTGCTCGCCGAGGAGCAGCGGGCGCTGAGCGACTCCGAGCTGGTCGACGCTCTCGCCGCGCGCGGGCACGTCCTTGCCAGGCGCACGGTCGCCAAGTATCGCGCGCAGCTCGGTGAGGCCCGCTACACCCTGCGCTGAGCGCGCGGTGTGTGCGAAGTCGACTTCGCACACCGCAGTGAACTACCGAAGCGCGCTTCGCACTTCACTGCTCGCGCGCCACCGTCCCGAGCGCTGGCACGGCTCTTGCGAGGGAGGTCGTAGAGGCTCAATTTCCCACGACCGTGGAAGGACGCAATGCACGATCTCGATCGAATTCAGCTTGAGGCAGGTGAGTACGAGTACGGCGAGCTCGGGGGTGAGTACGAGGGCGAGCTGGAGGGGGAGGGGTCCTCCGCCATCGGCCCGGACAACCGTGAGCTGGAGCTGGCCTCCGAGCTGCTGGAGGTGGGCAGTGAGCAGGAGCTCGAGCAGTTCCTCGGCGATCTCATCTCCAGCGCGACGAGCGCGCTCGGACGCTTCGCCGACTCGCCGACCGGGCGGGCCGTCGGCGGGATCCTCAAGGACGCCGCCAGCAGGGCGCTGCCCGTCCTCGGACAGGCCGTCGGCGACTATGTCTCCCCGGGCAGCGGCGGCGAATGGGGCCGGCAGGCAGGCGCTGCCGCGAGCCAGCTCTTCGGCTTGGAGCTGGAGGGCCTCAGCAGTGAGGACAAGGAGTTCGAGCTCGCCCGCCGCTATGTGCAATGGGCACGAAGCGCGGCGCGCACGGCGGCGCGCGCGGCCGCACGCGTGCAGGCGCCGCCGCGGACGATCGCACGCACGGCGGCGGCGCACGCGGCGCGCATGTACGCGCCCGGCCTGCTCGGCCTGATCGAACCGACTGGCTATGCACCGGCTGTCGGGCTCGCGGGTGCACGCGCCCACGCTCCACTTACCGGCCGCTGGGTGCGCCGCGGCCGCTACGTCGTCGTTCACCTCTGACGTTCGTCGTTCGACTTTTCACCAACACGATCACTGCACATACAGATCCCAAACAGGAGACAGTGAAATGAGTACATACGAGTACGAGACGGGCGAGCTGGGTGAGGGTGAGCTCGGCGAGCTCGGAGAGGGCGAGCTGGGCGAGATGGAGGGTGAGCTGGGTGAGCTCGGTGAGCAGGAGCTCGGCGAGTTCGAGGGTGAGTTCGAGGGTGAGCTGGGTGAGGGTGAGCTGGGTGAGGGTGAGCTGGGCGAGGTCGGAGAGGGCGAGCAGTTCCTCGGCGACATCCTCGGGAGCGTTCTCGGCGGCGAAACCGAGAGCCCGCTCAGCGAAGCCGAGGAGCTGGAGCTGGCGAGCGAGCTGCTCGAGGTGGGCAGCGAGCAGGAGCTCGAGCAGTTCCTCGGCAACCTCTTCAAGGGCGTCGCCAACGCCGTCGGCGGCGCGATCAAGTCGCCCGTCGGGCAGGCGCTCGGCGGTGTCCTCAAGAACGTCGCCAAGACCGCCCTGCCAGTGGTCGGCGGAGCGCTCGGCTCGTTCGTCGTGCCCGGTCTCGGCACCGCGATCGGCTCCAAGCTCGGGTCGATGGCGGGCGACCTCCTGGAGATGGAGGGCGAGACGATCAGCGGCGAGCAGGCGGAGTTCGAGGTGGCGCGCCACGTCGTGCGTCTGAGCGCCGCCGCGGCGCGCAAAGCCGCGCTGGCGCCGCCCCACGCGCTGCCTCGCCAGGTCGCCCGTGCGGCGGTCAAACAGGCGGCGCGCCAGGTCGTCCCGGTCGTGCTTCTCAGCCCTCGTGCAGGCGTGCCTGTACGCAGAGCGACGGTGCGCGGCGCGGTTCCGCGCAGCTACCGGCGCGCGGGTGCGCGCGTGGCGCCCGCCACCAGGCGGCGTCTGGCCGCGCTGGCGCCGTCAGCGCGCCTGGCGGCCGGCTACTCGCCGGCACGCGCGCCCCGTGTCCGCTACGCGGGCGTGGCGCGGCAGCCACGTGCCCGCTACGCCGGCGTCGCGCGCCCGCGTCCGGGCCGCTACGCCGGTGTGGGTGTTCCGGCTCGCTCCTACGGCCTCGCGGACGGTGCGCCCTACGGCGCTGGCTACGGATCGTCATATGGGTTCGGCGGCGCGCAGCGCAGCGGTCGTTGGGTCCGCCGCGGACGCAAGATCATCCTGCTCGGGATCTGAGTCATGGACGCCCGCAGGACTGTCGCGTGGATGCTCGAGCAGGAGGCGCACGCGCTGCTCACGCGCGTGGGGCGCATCCAACCGTTCTCGCTGCAGGAGACGATGGTGCCGGCCGCGGCGCTCGTGCCGGAGGCGCTGACCGCGATCGAGCGGTTCCTGATCACCGGCAGGAGAGAGCTCTACGCCGACGTCCAGGCGTTCCGCCGCTGGCTGCGCGGCCCCGGCCGCGCAGCCACTCCGCGGGAGATGCAGCGTCGCTTTGCGATCGTCAAGCTTCGCTTCCACGCCGTCGTGTCGCAGTTCGAGGTGTTCTCGGACGCGATTACCCAGCGCAGCGAGCGCGACCACGGCGTGTGGCTGTCGGGGCTCGACGCGCTCGCGGCGGACGCGCTCGCGCTGCCCGGCTACCTCGAACCGCCGCCGGTCATCTGTTACCTGGACCGCGGGCCCGGCGCCGCGATCCGGCGTGCGCGGACGCGACTCCCCGGTGGCAAGCGCAGCCCGATAGCCGTCGTGCGGATGCCGCGCGAGCGCATGATCGGACACGGGATCGCGTCCTCGCTCGTGCACGAGGTCGGCCATCAGGGCGCCGCGCTGCTCGACCTCGTCGCGTCGCTGCGCAGCGAGCTCGCGGCGATCGGCGCGCGCGCACCGGCGGCCGAGCGCGCGAGCTGGCAGGCGTGGGGTCGCTGGATCTCGGAGATCGTCGCGGACCAGTGGTCGATCGCACGCGTCGGCATCACCTCGACGCTCGGGCTGATCTCCGTGGTGGGGCTGCCGCGCTTCTTCGTCTTCCGCCTCGACCTGCACGACCCCCACCCTGCGCCGTGGATTCGAGTGATACTCAGCTGTGCGATTGGGGACGTGCTCTATCCCCATCCGCAGTGGGCACAGTTGGCGCGGTTGTGGCAGCAGTGCTATCCGCTCGCGGGCCTTGACCCCATGCGCCTGGCCGCCTTCCAGGGACTGCTCGCGACGGTGCCGCAGATGGCGCGGGCGATCTGTGCGCACCGGCCGCCCTCGCTGCGCGGACGCACGCTCGGCCAGACGCTCTCCTCGCCCGAGCGCCACCCCAAAGTCCTGATCGACATCTGGAGACACTGGCGGCGCGCGCCGGCTCAGATCTTCCATGCGCCGCCGTCGCTCGTGTTCGCGGTGCTGGGACGCGCGCGCTTGAGCGGCGCGCTGGACCCCGACACGGAGAGCCGGTTGATCGAGGACCTGCTGACGCACTGGGCGCTGCGCAGCACGCTCGACATCTCTGCGATCTGTGCCGCGCATACGGTCGAGCGCCGGCGCCAAGCCGCCGCAGCCGCTGCACCACCTGTCACTCAACTCGCAATCGCGTAAGGCAAAGGAGACAAGATGGCCCCTACCGCAAAAGAAATGGCCGAAGCGAAAGCTGCAACAGCGGCCACCGAAGCAGGAGAAAAGGCAGAAAAAGCCGGCGTCGCAGCCGAAGAAGCGGCCGCAGTAGCGGAAGAAGCAGGGGCTGACCCGGCAGTCGAACCGGCTGCCGCGAACGCGGCTGCTGCCGCTGCGACGAAGGCTAAAGAAGAAGCCGGCAAGGCAGCCGAAGCAGAAGAAGCAGCTGGCGAAGCCGCGGCGGCAGCGGCAGAGGCAGCCAACACAAAAGGCGCACAACGGGCAGAAGGTGAAGCGCGCAAAGCGCTCGAAGAAACCGAACAGGCGGTTAACGAAGCAGTGACGGCCGCCGACAATGCCTTCGAAGCGGTCGGGCGGGAGCGAGGCGAAGGCGCCGCAGCCGGCGAAACCGAAGAAAAAGAACCGAGTCCCGGCAACGCGAACCTCCCGTCTTCGAAACTCCTGGAACCGACCAACCCGAACCCGGTCCAGCTCTCACGGACGTTCGGGCCGAAAACCGCCGACGAGATCCTCTGGGACGTGATCAAAGATCGCACGGAGGCGGTCCAGTTCAACTTCTACAAGGAGTTCATGGACCGGGTGCTGCTGAGCGCGCACGGCAAAGCCGAGCGCGACGCGGCGGAACGACACGGCGACTCGGGCGCGCTCGAACGGATCGTCGACCGAGTCAACGCGTATGAGGTGCTGACGACGGCGACCGAGCTGTTCATGATGGCTGAATGCGGGCTTGTGCCGGAAGAGGCCGAACTGCGGCGCAAACTCAAGCACATCGAGCGCGCCCAGGCTGGTCCGCCGACGAGCCTCTCCAGGCGTCAGCTCGCTTACAAGGACGACGTCGGCCAGTTGAAGCAGAACTATCTTGCCGCGCTCGCTTCCCAGCCGGCGGCAAAGGTGCTGCCGTACTACAGCCTGATCATCGAGCGGCTCGAGGACCTTCCGAACAAGCCTGAACTCGTGGCAGGTGGGGCCTACAACTACGGGATCCTGCGCGAGGCGGC
Organism: Solirubrobacteraceae bacterium; assembly: GCA_035939335.1. Classification (GTDB taxonomy): domain Bacteria; phylum Actinomycetota; class Thermoleophilia; order Solirubrobacterales; family Solirubrobacteraceae; genus Palsa-744. Next base: position 106,474 of record DASZFY010000016.1, read on the forward strand.
GACCAACCCGCCGATGATCGAGCTGATCTGGTCCTACTGGCACGAGCAGGGCATGCTGATGCAGACGATGGCTGCGATCGCCACGCGCTTCGAGAACCGCAGGATCGGACCGTCGGACGCGCTCGCCAACCTCAACCTCGACCCGCTGCGCGGCGCCAACAACCTCATATGGGGGTGGATCCAGCAGGAGGTGAGCCGACTGACGGTACGTCGGCGGGCATACGAGTACGACCATCAGTACGGCTTGTCGCTGTTCGGCAAGGCGGTGCCGCGAATCGACGCGGCCGACAGCCGCTCGAAGTTCCTGCGCTGCTTCCACGAGCTGCTGGGCCTATGTGTGAAGTTCTATGAGGCGGACGACGACACGACCGTGGTCGCCGACCCGTTCCCGGTGCTGAACGCGCTCAAGGAGGTGCACATGGTGCTCGCGGAGGGCGCGCACAACCAGTTCGGCGACCTGCCGTGGACCTCGCGTGTGGAGATGATGATCATCCAGTGGATCCTCGCGCGCCCGGAGTTCCGCGAATTCCTCGGCGGACGAACGATGGTGCCCTACGAAGAGCCGTGGATGGACCGCGTCGACTCGATGCGCCAGCTCCAGGGCTGGGGTGACACGAGTGTGAGCCAGTTCCGCGACCTCGGCGTGTACGGCGAGCAGATCCTGCTGTCGATCCGCTACGGGAACTGGATGACCAACTCGACGGTCGCGCGCGCGGCGAACTGGGCGCGGACATGGCGCGAGCACATTCAGGTGTACATCCACGCCTATCGAACGGTGACAGGCGTGGACCTCACGGCGGAGCCGGTCGACGCTCGCGCGGCACAGGCACGCTTCCTGCAGCCGTCCGCCTACCTGCGCCAGCAGGAGGCGGCGCGAGCGCGCCGAGGGCTGCCGGTCGGAGCGCGGCGATCCTGAATGGCGGCGGCATGCTCGACTTCAGCTCAGCGCTGTACCTGGGCCTGCGGCACGCGGCGAGCACGCTGCGGCCGTGGGCTCAGCTGACGACGGGCGTCCCAAGTGCCCTGAGGGAGCCGGCGGACGCTGGTCGTCTCGTGCACCGCCTGGCGGCCCTCTGCGGTTGCGAGTCGGCGGTGCTGGCGCCCTCGACCCTGCACCTGTTCTGGGATCTGCCGGCGCTGCTCGGGTCGCGCGCGGCGGTGCTCGTCGAGTCGGGCTCCTACGCGATCGGCCGCTGGGGAGCCGAACGTGCCGCGAGCAGTGGCACGCCGGTGCGGACGTTCGCGCACCACGATCCCCGTTCGCTGCGGCGGGCGCTGCTCAGCTGCCCGGCCGGCCGTCGCCCCGTAGTGATCGTCGACAGTCTCACGCCGGCCGACGGGCCGGCGCCACTGGCCGCTTACGCGGAGCACGCGGCCCAACACGGTGGGCGCCTGTTGATCGACGATACGCAGGCGCTCGGGATCCTCGGCGCTCGACCGGACGCGCGCATGCCCTACGGTCACGGTGGCGGCGGCTCGCTGCGCTTCCACGCTCTCAATGCCCCGAACGTGCTCGTCATCGCTTCACTCGCAAAGGGGTTCGGCGTGCCGCTGGCGCTGCTTGCCGGAGCGCGTGGCGAGGTCCAGCGCTTCGCCGCCGCGAGTGAGACACGTGTTCACTGCAGCCCACCTTCGACGGCGGCGTTGCGCGCTGCGGAGCAGGCGCTCGCGATCAACCGCGCGCGCGGCGAGCAGTTGCGTTCGCGACTGCTGCGGCTTGTGCTCCTGTTTCGCGTCGGCGTCGAGCGACTGGGGATGCATTGCAGCGGTGGACGGTTCCCGGTGCAGGCGCTCGCGCCGATGCCGCTCGCGCACGTGACGGCCGTGCAGGCGGTATTGGAGCGCCACGACGTGCGCGCCGTCGCGCAGCGCCACGGCCGTTCGCGTGCGCGGCTGTGCTTCCTGTTGACTGCTCGACACACGCGTGCAGACGTCGAGCAGGCGCTCGCCGCGCTCGCGGCCGCGCGTTCGCTGCTGAGCAAGGCGAGCCTCGCTGCATGAGCCCGCCGACGATCGTCGACTGTCACTGCCACGCAGGACCCGGCGATGGCCTCAGCGGTCCCTGGGACAGCGACGCGCACCTGCGCAGCTACGTTCGCGCTGCGCGCAGGGCCGGCATCGCGCGCACCGTGCTGTTCCCGGTGTTCCACTCCGACTACGCGCATGCCAACCGTGCGCTCGCCCGGATCGTCGCGGCCCAACCGGAGCGCTTCTTCGGCTTTGCCTTCGTCCATCCCGTCCGCGACCGCGGTCGTGTCGGGGAGCTGATCTCCGAGGCCGTCCAGGCCCACGGGTTTCGCGGAATCAAGGTGCACCGCCACGACGCGCCGATCAGCGGAGAGATCTGTGAGGTCGCACGGGCGTGGGGGTTGCCGATCCTCTACGACGTGATGGGCGAGGTCGCGCAGGTGGAGCTGCTGGCGCGTCAGTACCCGCAGGTGCCCTTCATCATCCCGCACCTCGGCAGCTTCTCCGACGACTGGCGTGCGCAGCTGGCGCTCATCGACCATCTCATGCGTCACCCGAACGTGTACGCGGACACCTCCGGGGTGCGTCGCTTCGACATCCTGCGCCAAGCGGTAAAGCGCGCCGGACCGGAGAAGGTGCTCTTCGGCAGCGACGGCCCGTGGCTGCATCCGGGCCTGGAGCTGCGCAAGATCGGGTTGCTCGACCTCCCGCCCGCCGCGGCCGCGAAGATCGCCGGCGGAAACCTGCTCGGGCTCATCTCCGAGTCGGCGCGGGCGCGGCGCGCACAAGGTCGGACTGTGATTCGCGTCAGCCTCGCCACGCACGCAGCGACGGGCCGCGATCCGTGGCACGCCGAGCAGTCGGTCTCGGCGATCCCATGACGGGAGAGCGTCAGTCAGCGGCGCTTCTCGAACACCAGCCGGTAGTGGTCGAGCAACTGTCGTTCGAAGCAGATCTTGTTCGCGCTCACACCCGAGGTGAACGCTAGTCGGAACTCCCTACTGGTGAGCCAGCGCGGCAGCAGCCGCAGCTTGAGCAGCGTCTTGCGGGCGCCCGGCGTGCCGATGTGCGCGTTCCACTGGGTGATCGTCTCGATGTAGTCGAGTCGACCGCTCTCGGCGGACACCAGGCGCAGCTGCGGCTCGGCGCAGCGAACGATCTGCTCCCGGCCGAACGGAAGCCACGAGCCGGGGAACTGACACCCCAGCAGCGCGAGGATCCATGCGTCGGAGTCGCGCGGGGCACGGGTGCTGATCCGCTCGACGGGGATCATGTTCTCGCCGAAGACCATCGTCTGCAGGTAGAAGCGGCCGCCCGCGGGCAGCACGCTCGCGATACGGGCGAAGATCGCGCGATAGACCTCCTCCTGGCGCCCGGCGCGGTACTCCTCGACGGAGCAGAAGTGCTCGAACGCGCCGAGGCTCGCGACCGCGTCGAACGTGCCGTAGGTCCCGCGGTCGACGAGCCGCGCGTCATATAGGTGAACGTCGAGACCGTGACGGCGACAGGCCGCCTCCTGCGCCCACGACAGCGTCACGCCGACCCCTGTTGCCTGTCGAGCACGCGCGAAGTCCAGCAGCGGGCCCCACCCGCACCCGAGATCGAGCACGCGCCGATGCGGCCCGATCCCGATCTGCTCGGCGACGTATTCGTGCTTTCGTCGCTGCGCCTGCTCGAGTGTCAGCGAGAAGTCGCCGTCGTACTTTGCGCCGCTGAAGTCCGCGAGCTCGCCCAGGCTCATACGGATGACACGGTCGGTCAGCGAGTAGGTGAAATCGAGATCGCGGCGGTCAGCCATGGCGCCCCCTCACTCGTGTCGCCTGCCGTCCATGATCCAGGGTAGTCGAGGCCGCCAGCGGGCGTCTGGGCGCGGGAGGGCTCGCATTCCGGCGGGCGCGATCGCCTCGCAGATCGGCCGAAGCTGATTAGCTCTGCGCTGTGCTTGGTCTGCCTGACGGTGTGAGCGCGTGCCTGTTCGATCTCGACGGCGTGCTCACGCAGACGGCCAAGGTGCACGCCGCTGCGTGGAAGCAGATGTTCGACGCCTACCTGCGCGAACGCGCCGAGCGCACGGGTGAGAAGCCAGTCCCGTTCGATCCTGTCGGCGACTACGATGAGTACGTCGACGGCATGCCTCGCTACGAGGGCGTGCGCTCATTCCTTCACGCGCGTGGGATCGAGCTGCCAGACGGTGGACCCGACGATTCGCCCGACGCCGAGACGATCCACGCGCTCGGCGATCGCAAGAACCGCATCGTGCTCGAGCTGATCCACAAGGACGGCGTCGAGCCATACGCAGGCTCGGTTCGCTACGTGCACGCGGTACGCCGCGCGGGCTTGCGCCGCGCGGTCGTCTCCTCGAGTACCAACTGCCGCGACGTGCTCCACGCCGCTGGCATCGAGGATCTGTTCGAGCAGGTCATCGACGGCGTCGTCGCCGAGCGCGAGCGCCTGCATGGCAAGCCCGCGCCGGACACGTTTCTCGCTGGCGCACGCGCGCTCGGCGTCGAGCCCGCCCAGGCGGCCGTGTACGAGGACGCGCTCGCCGGGGTGCAGGCCGGTCGCGCGGGCCACTTCGGCTTTGTCGTCGGCGTCGATCGAGTCGGCCAGCGAGATGCGCTGGCCGCGCACGGCGCCGATGTCGTCGTAAGCGATCTGGCAGAGCTGCTGGAGGCAGCGTGATCCAGCATTCGGCGTTCACCGTCGAGCCGTGGCTTTTGCGCGAGACCGCGCTCGACCTCGACAAACTCGCTCAGACCGAGTCCGTGTTCGCGCTCGCCAACGGTCACATCGGCCTGCGCGGGAACCTCGACGAGGGTGAGCCGGCAGGCTTGCCCGGCACCTACCTCGCGGGCTTCCACGAGGTGCGTCCGCTGCCCTCCGCCGAGGCCGCCTACGGCGATCCCGAGGCCGGCCAGACGATCATCAATGTGACCAACGGCAAGCTCATCCGCCTGCTCGTGGAGGACGAGCCGTTGGACATCCGCTACGGCGAGCTGCGCAGCCACGAACGCGTGCTCGATCTTCGCGCCGGCGTGCTGACGCGCACGCTCGAGTGGGCCTCGCCGACGGGGCGTGCCGTGCGCATCACCTCCACCCGTCTGGTGTCGTTCGCGCAGCGGGCGGTCGCCGCGATCCTCTATGAAGTCGAGGCGCTCGACGGCAAGACGGCGGTGGTGGCGCAGTCGGAGCTCGTCGCCAACGAGACGCTGCCGCTGACGGAGGACGATCCCCGTGCGGCGGCTGCGCTCGCTTCGCCGTTGAGCTCCGAGAGCTTCGGCGATCACGACACCCGTGTTCTGCTGGCGCACTCCACGCGCGCGAGCGGGCTGACGCTGGCAGCGGCGATGGATCACGTCATCGATGGGCCGCCGCAGACGACCGCGACCGCAGAGAGCTTCCCCGATGTTGGGCGCGTGCTCGTGGCGGCGGATCTGATTCCCGGCAGGCCGCTGCGCATCGTCAAGCTGTTGAGCTACGGGTGGTCTTCCAGGCGCACCCCGCCGGCGATCGTAGACGAGGTCGCCGCGGCGCTGGCGCAGGCGCGACACCGTGGTTGGGACGGCCTGCTCGCCGAGCAGCGCGACTACCTCGACGAGTTCTGGGATCGCGCGGACGTCGAGATCGACGGCGACACCGAACTGCAACAGGCGGTTCGCTTCGGGCTCTTTCACGTGCTGCAGGCCGGCGCCAGGACCGAGCACCGAGCGATCGCCGCCAAGGGTCTGACCGGAACCGGCTACGACGGGCACGCATTCTGGGACACCGAGACGTTCGTGCTGCCGGTGCTGACATACACGATTCCGCACGCGGCGCGCGACGCGCTGCAGTGGCGCCGGCTGACGCTCGATCTCGCGCAGGAGCGCGCTCGCTCGCTTGGACTGCAGGGCGCGGCGTTCCCGTGGCGGACGATTCGCGGACAGGAGTGCTCGGGCTACTGGCCCGCGGGAACCGCGGCGTTTCACATCAATGCCGACATCGCCGATGCGGTCAGGCGCTATCAGCTGGCGAGCGACGATGACACATTCGCAGCCGGCGACGGCCTCGAGCTGCTGATCGAGACCGCGCGCCTGTGGCGATCGTTGGGCCACCATGACGCCGCGGGACACTTCCGGATCGACGGCGTCACTGGTCCCGACGAGTACAGCGCGATCGCTGACAACAACGTGTACACCAACCTGATGGCCGAGCGTAACCTGCGCACGGCCGTCGCCGCCGTCCAGCGTCACCACCTGCGCGCAGCCGAGCTGGGTGTCGATGACGAGGAGCTAGCCGCCTGGCGTGACGCCGCCGACGCGATGCTGATCCCCTATGACGAGGAGCTGCAGGTGCATCCTCAGGCCTCGGCGTTCACCGAGCACGAGAAGTGGAACTTCGCCGCCACGCCCCCCGAGCAGTATCCGCTGCTGCTGCACTTCGCGTACTTCGACCTGTATCGCAAGCAGGTCGTCAAGCAGGCGGATCTCGTGCTCGCCCTGCACCTGCGCGGCGACGCCTTCAGCGAAGAGCAGAAGGCCCGCGACTTCGCCTACTACGAGCGGTTGACGGTGCGCGATTCCTCGCTCTCGGCGTGTACGCAGGCGGTGATCGCCGCGGAGGTGGGCCACCTCGAGCTGGCCTACGACTATCTGTCGGAGGCCGCGCTGATCGACCTCGACGACCTTCAGCACAACACCCGCGACGGGCTGCACATCGCCTCGCTCGCGGGGACGTGGATCGGCGCCGTGGCGGGCTTCGGGGGTATGCGCGACCACGACGACATCCTCAGCTTCACGCCACGGCTGCCCCAGGCGCTCAGCCGCCTCGCGTTCCGCCTGTGCTTTCGCGGGCGTCGGCTGCTGGTGAAGGTCGAGCACAGGCAGGCGACCTACTCGCTGCTCGAAGGCTCATCCCTGGAGATCCTCCATCACGGCAAGAAGACGACCGTCGTGCCGCAACGGCCGTCGACCCGCAGAATCCCTCCGCCGCCGGCGCGCAAGACCCCCATTCAGCCACCCGGGCGCGCGCCCCAGCGACGAGAGGCGTCGGCGTGAATCGCCGTATCGCTGTCGCGGGATAGCCAGGAGTAGGATCGCAACTCATGCAGGACTCGCCGGTAGACGAGCTGCTGGAAGCGGTCGACAAGCTCGACGTGGACGCAGTGCTCGCACTCGCGGCGCCGGACATCCGGATGTTGACGGTCGACGGACGCCGCGCAGAGGGTAGGGACGGTATGCGCGAGCTGATCGCCGACTTCGTCGACGCGCTGCGGTCCTCGACGCACCGCGTCACCGCCCAGTGGCATCCGGACGACGTCTGGATCGCCGAGGTGGACGCGACCTACGAACTGAAGGACTTCACGCGCATAGGTGTGCTGCCGCGCGTGTTCGTCCTGCGTGACGGACCAGACGGTTTGCTCGAGATGCGCGTCTACGGCGCGCACGAGCGTCCGCTCGCCGAGTTGCGCAGCGGCGAGCACGAAATGCGGCTCGGGGGACACTGGATACCGCCGCTCTGACGGGCAGGAGAGCCAGTGGGCGTAGACGCGGATGAGCTGGAGGTGCCCGAGGAGCTGAGCCGGCGCAGGCTGCGCACGCGGCTGGCGTTCCTGGCGGGGCTGGTCCTCGCGGTCGTGGCGGCGGTGACGCTGCTTCCTGGACTCGAAGGGCTGCGTAGGAGCCTGTCGCACGCGGCGCCGGGCTGGCTGCTTCTCGGCGTGGGGCTGAAGCTGCTCTCGGGCCTCGGGTATGTGGCGGTCTTTCGGATGGTCTTCTGCCGGCGCATGAGCTGGCGCGTGAGCTATGAGCTGGGCATGTCTGAGCTCGGCGCGAACGCGCTCTTTCCGACGGGCGGAGCCGGCGGCCTCGCGCTCGGAGCCTGGGCGCTGAAACGAGGTGGTATGCAGGCGGGCGTGATCGCGCGGCGAACGGCCGCGTTCTTCCTGCTGACGAGCGTGCCGAACGTCCTCGGCGTGATGCTCGTCGGGCTGGGGCTCGCGCTGGGAGCGTTCTCGGGGGAGACGAACCTGCTGTTGACGCTCGTCCCGGCCTTGATCGCCGCGAGCTCGATCGTCGTGGCGCTGCTGGTGGGGCGCACCGCAGTGGGCCTGCACGCGCGCCTGCGCCGCCGTGAAGCAGCCGGCCGCTCGCGCCGGATGACCGCCATGTTGAAGGCCCTCGTCGCGGTCGCCGACGGCGTCAACGAGGCGGTTGCGCTGCTGCGCGAGGGCAACGCCTTGCTGATCGGTGGGCTGATCGCCTATCTGGCCTTCGACGTGATGATCCTGTGGGCGTCGTTTCGCGTCTTCGGCCCTGAGCCGGCCCTTGCGATCGTGTGGATCGCCTACCTGATCGGCGAGCTGGGCGGCCTGATTCCGGTCCCCGGCGGGATCGGCGGCATCGATGCCGGCCTGGTCGGGACGCTTGTCCTCTATCACGTGCCGATCACCTCCGCGGTCTCGGCCGTGCTCGCCTATCGCGCGATCGCGCTGCTGGTGCCGGCGCTGGTCGGCTCGGTCGCGTTCGTGATGTTGCGGCGCGTCTTGCGCGACGAGGCCCAGCAGCTCGCCGTGTGTGCTCCGCAGACGGAGATGGAGGTCATCGGGCTCGGTCGCGTTGTGATCGACTCGCGCGGCGGCTCGCGCGCGCCCTCCGCCGTACGCGGCGCCCCGTGATATAAACCCCGCATATCCCAACCGGCGGAATGCTTCTATCGAAGCAGCGCCGCGTGCGCGGGAAGTGATGGCTCCCAGGGGGGATCCTCGCGAAGCTAACCGATGGGCCGGGGCTGGCCCTGGAGGTCGATGTTCAGTCAGGGGCAGCTGCGCTACTTCGTCACGGTCTCCGAGGAGGGGCAGATCACCCGTGCGGCGAAGCGGCTTCACCTCGCGCAGCCGGCTCTCTCACAGGCGATCGCGCAGCTGGAAGCCGAGCTGGGCGTCGAGCTGCTCGTGCGTCATCCGCGTGGCGTCACGCTCACGAGTGCCGGTGAGGCGTTTCTGGTCAAGGCTCGGGCGGTGCTCGCGGCCGAAGCCGAGACCGCGCAGATGGCGCTGTCGCTGCGGCGCGCGGAGAACGACGCGATCGCGATCGGCTTCATCGGGCCGCCGCCCGCGATCAGCACCCCTGAGCTGTTCTCGGCGTTCAAAGAGCGCAACCCGCAGGCCCAGGTCTCCTTCATGGACCTCTCGTTTCCCCGCGGACGAACATCGAGCTGGCTGGCAGCCGTGGACGTCGCCTTCTGTCATGCGCCGCTGAGCGAACCTAGTCTGTGCGCCCAACCCGTCCGGGTCGAGCCGCGGGCGCTCGTCGCTCACCGCGAGCACGCGCTCGCATGCCGATCTGAGCTCGCGCTCGCCGACGTCCTCGACGAGACGTTCATCAGCTATCACCCGGATGTACAGGCAGAGTGGGCGGGCTTTCACAGTCTCGACGATCATCGCGGCGGGCCACCGGGAAGCGTGACGAGCGATCATGCGCTGACGACGCTGCAGATGCTCGGGATACTGTTCTCCGCGTCGACGCCCGCGATCACGATCGTGCCCCATAAGGACGCCAAGCTCGCGCAACAGGTCCTGCCGGACATCGTTGCTGTCCCGCTCGATGACGCCGCCCCGGCGGTCGTGTCGCTGATCTGGCGCGAGGACCAGAGCAGCTCGCTCGTCGAAGGCCTCGTCGATGCCGCCAAGCGCCTCACCTCACGTGACGATGAACTTTAAGCGCGGTCACCTCCTGTATTTCGTGACCGTCGCCGATGAGGGTCAGATCACGCGCGCGGCCAGAAGGCTGCAGATCGCGCAGCCCGCGCTCTCGCGGGCGATCGCCCAGCTCGAGTCAGACCTCGGTTTCAAGCTGCTCGAGCGTCACGCCCGTGGCGTCACGCTGACGGCGGCCGGCGAGGCCTTTCTGGTGAAGGCGCGCGCGGCGGTGTCGGCGTGGTCGGATGCGCTCGCGACCGCTCAGTCGATGGCGCGCGTCCGTCGCGGGACGATCGAGTTTGGCTTCGTGGGCGTTCCACCCGGTCTCGACAGTCCCGCGCTCCTTGAAACGTTCGGCCAAGTCAATCCCGAGATCGACGTCTGCTATCGCGAGCTCGCGTTCCCGTCGGCGCATACGAGCTCGTGGATCGGCGACGTCGACCTGGCCGTTTGCCACCGCCCGCCGGCCGATCCTGGCGTGTGGGTCCACGTGCTGCGCTCCGAGCCCCGCGTGGTGCTCGCACCGAAGCGTCACTCGCTCGCGCACAGCCGTGAGCTGTCTGTGGCGGACGTGCTCGATGAGACGTTCATCGGCCTTCACCCGTCGGTCGACGCCGCGTGGGCGGGCTTCTGGAGCCTCGACGACCACCGTGGCGAAGGCCCGCAGCGGCTGACCACCGACCGTGCGGTCAACCCGCACGAGGTGCTCGCTGCGCTCGCCGTGCGCGATGCGATCACCACCGTCCCCGCCGCGGTCGCTCGTCTGGTCCCCGATTTCCTGACTGGGGTGGTGGCGATTCCGCTGCGTGACGCGCACGCCGCGACGGTCGTGCTGGTCGGACACGAGGACCGCGCCAACCCGCTCGCCGAGACGCTGCTGCAGTTCGTGCGCGCCGCCGGCGACGGGGATCGCGTGCCCTCGCCGGGCGATCGCGTGCCAGCTGACGGGGAAGGTTGTGCGCAGGCAGGCGTCTAGCTTCTCGAGGGTCACGACCCAACTGAGACCAAATCACACCCCCGACACTGCGAGGCACCACCGATGAAGCGAAACCACCTCCTGCTGGCCGGCGTGCTGATCTGCGCCGTGAGCGGCTCGGCCGTCGCGAGCGCGCAGCCCGGCACGACGAGCGCGCACAGCGCCCGCACGATCGAGGTCGTGCTGCGCCATACGAGCCTTGGATCGATCCTGACGACCTCGTCGGGCTTCACGCTGTACGAGTTCACGCGCGACCGCGGCGGCGAAGACAGCTGCATGAAGATCCGCGGCTGCTCGAGCGTGTGGCCGGCGCTCGAGAGCGCCGGGAAGCCGAGCGCTGGCGCGGGCGTCAAGGGCTCGCTGCTGTCGACCGTGCGGGTCTCCGGCGGCGCCAGGCAGGTCACCTATGCGGGCCATCCGCTGTACATCTACGGCGCCGAGAGCCGCGGCACCGACTACGTCGGCGCCAGCGCTTTCGGCGGCAACTGGTACGCGCTGAGCGCGTCGGGCCACGCGGTCAGGTAGCGAGCCCCGGCTGCAAGATCGTGCCCGCGAGCGTCCACGCGCGGGCACGATCTTCAACTAAAAAGCTAGATCTGCCGATGCTTGGGCGTGCAGCTGACATTCGCGCGCGAGCCGTGGACGGACCCGCTGCGGGCGGACGCCGATCGCGCGGCCGACGCCGCGCTGCGCGAGCTGCCCGAGGCGGTGTCGATCGTGTTCGACAGCGAGCTGTGCTTCGTGCGCGTCGCCGGCAACGCGCTCGAGCGGCTGGGCGATCCCGACCACTGCCGTGTGGGCCGCCCGCTTGCCCAGGCGCTGCCGGGCGATGTGTGGAGGACGATCGAGCCGCTGCTGCGCTCGGCGCTCGCGGGCGAGACTCGCTCGCGTGAGATCTGGACGACGGGGCAGCGCCACTGTGTGCTGCTCGACGTAGGTCCGCTCGGCGCGGGCGGCGTCGCGGTCGTGCTCGACATCACTGCGCGCAGGCAGGCGGAGCTGCTGGAGCCGCACCTTGGCAGCGACTTCGATGGGGAATACGAGCGCTTCGAGCGCACGTCGATCGGCACCGGCGTGCTCGACCTCGATGGCAGCTGGCTGCTGGTCAACCGCGCGCTGTGCGACATCGTCGGCTACACCGGCGAGGAGCTGATCGGCAGGCCGTTCGAGGAGATCGTGCACCCCGAGGACGCGGGCAACGACGGCGAGCAGCATCGCGCGCTGCTCGCGGGGGAGATCCCGGCCTTCCGGGTGGACAAGCGCTTCCTCGACGCGGCCGGGGAGACCGGCTCGGTGATCGTGTCGCTGGCGCTGGTGCGCGAGCGCGACGGCACGCCGCTGCACTACCTCGCCCAGCTGCAGGACGTCTCCGAGCGCAGGCGCCTCGAGCAGAACATGCGCGCGCTCGGCGACCACGATCCGCTGACGGGCGTGCGCAACCGCAGGCTGTTCGGACATGACCTCAAACTCCAGGTCGCCCGCTCGCGCCGCTACGGCGAGGTCGCGGGGCTGATGCTGATCGACCTCGACGCCTTCCGCTGCGTCAACGACGTGTACGGCGAGCAGGCGGGGGACGCGGCGCTCGAGGCGGTCGCGCGCTCGCTCGGGCGCAGGCTGCGCGAGACCGACCTGCTGGCGCGCCTGGGAGCGGACCAGTTCGCGGTGCTGTTGCCGCACATCGACGAGGACGGACTTGCGGTCGTCGCCGACGAGCTCACCCGCGCGGTGGCCGCGTGCGGCATCGACGTCGGAGACGAGGTCGTGCACCCCTCGGCGAGCATCGGCTTCACGCTCGTGGACGAGCACACTCACAGCGCCGAGCAGGCGCTGCTGGCGGCCGACCGAGCGATGCGCGCCTGCAGGGCCGCCGCGGCCGGCACGGCGAGCTGAGCGACGCTGCCGGGACCTTCCGGCGCGGCGAATACGCTCAGGACATGAAGGCAGGCGAGCGGCTCGCGGTCATCGATCTCGGATCGAACTCCTTCCGCCTGGTCGTGTTCATGGCCGGCTCGGGGTGGTGGAGGCGGATCGACGAGATCTACGAGCCCGTGCGCATCGGCGAGGGCCTGATGGCCAGCGGCCGGCTGGGGGAGCGGCCGATGCAACGCGCGCTCGCGACGCTCGACGTGTTCGCGCACTTCTGCCGTGCAAGCGGTCTGGACGAGGAGTCGGTCGATGCGGTCGCCACGAGCGCGATCCGCGACGCCGGGAACGCCGAGGAGTTCCTGGCGCGCGCCCGCGCGTGCCTGGGGCTGCCGATCCGCGTGCTCAGCCGCGAGCAGGAGGCCCGCTACGGCTACCTCGCGGCGGTCAACTCGACGACGCTGCGCGACGGCAGCGTGCTCGATCTCGGCGGCGGCTCGCTGCAGCTGGTGCGCGTCGCGGACCGCCTGATCGGCGCGTCGGGCTCCTGGCCGATCGGCACGGTGCGCATGAGCGAGCGCTTCCTGCCGCCCAACGGTCCCGCCAAGCGCAGGCAGCTAGAGGAGCTGCGCGAGCACGTCGCGGCGCAGCTCGCGCAGGCGCCGTGGCTCGTTGAGGACGCCGCGGCGGGGCGCGGCAGGCGTCTGGTGGGCATCGGCGGCACCGTGCGAAACCTCGCCGCCGCCGCCCAGCGGGCGGCGGGGCTGCCCTCCAACGGGGTGCAGGGGATGGTTGTGGCGCACGACGCGCTGGAGGAGCTCGTGGGCCGGTTGGCCGCGCTGCCCGCGGCCGAGCGCGCGTCGGTCCCAGGCATCAAGCCCGCGCGCGCGGATCTGATCCTCGCCGGTGCGGTGGTCGTGCAGGGTGTGCTGGGGGCGGGCGGCTTCGACGCGCTGGAGGTCACCGAGGCGGGCCTGCGCGAGGGGGTGTTCTTCGAGCGCTTCCTCGCCGACGAGGAGCAGCCGCTGTTCTCGGACGTGCGGCGCGCGAGCGTCCTGAACATGGCCGCGCAGTACCACGTCGACGCCGATCACACCGAGCACGTGGCGGCGCTCGCGCTGGGCATGTTCGACGAGCTCGCGCTGCTCGGGCTGCACGCAGGCGACGCGCGTGAGCGCGAGCTGTTGTGGGCGGCGTGCATGCTGCACGACATCGGCATGTCGATCGACTACGACGATCACCACAAGCACTCGCGCTATCTGATCCTCAACGGCGCGCTGCCGGGGTTCACGCCGGTCGAGACAGCGATCATCGCGCAGGCGGCGCGCTACCACCGCAAGGGCATGCCCGCGCCGGGGCCGATGGCGGCGCTGTTCGACGACAGCGACACCGCGCGCCTGGACCGCTGCGCGACGCTGCTGCGCCTGGCCGAGGATCTAGAGCGCTCGCGCGACCAGCTCGTGCGAGCCACCAGCCTGACGCTCTCCAACGGCGAGGTCGAGTTGCGGCTGGTCGCGGACGGCGAGTCGGCGGTCCCGCGCTGGGCCGCCGGGCGCGAGCGCGAGCTGTTCGCGCGAGCATTCCACCGTCAGCTGTTGGTAGCCGCGTAACGACCACCACCGGAGGCGGCCCTTGGTGATTCAGCCCGCGGCAGAGAGAGCGCGCTCGTCGCCGGCGCAGTCGAACAGCACGAGCCCGTAGGGGAAGGCGACCGGGCTGTGCCATTGCGACGGCGCGAGCTCCTTGCATGCGCGCAGCACGGCCTTGGTGGCGAGGTTGCCGCCCCGCAGCGAGTACTCGCCGCCGAGCAGCACGTAGCGCGCCTGTCCGCTGGCGACCATGCGCGCGAGGCGCGGCCCGTCGACGGCGGGGTCGGTGCCGCTGTAGCCGCCGAGCGCGCCGGCGTCCAGCCCCATGAGGATGAGCGGGGCGCCGGTGTCCGCGGCGACGGTCAACAACGCCCAGCGCGAGCCGGGCCTGTGCGTGACGATGTAGTTGGCGAGCGCTCGATCGAGCCCGGCGTCGCGTTCGTTGACGCCGTAGCCGCCGCTACCGGCTAACGCTTTCGCTCCGGCGACGGGGAAGGTGCCCTCGACGGGCGCGAGCCAGGTGGTGCTCGCGTACGCGCTCGGCACGACGAGCACGAGCGCGAATGCGAGCGCGAGGGCGGGCCCGGCGAGCCGCCGCAGGGCGAGCAGCGCGAGGAACCCGAGGGCGACTCCGCCGGCGAGCACGGGAACGAACGACACTAGGTAGTGCTCGCGGTGCATGAGCACGACCTGCGCGAGCACGGTCGTCGCGAGCGCGCCCGCGGCGAGCGCGAGGCCCATGACTCTGTCTCGGAGGCGCGCGCGCGCGAGCTTGACGAACGCGGCGACGCCTGCGCCGGCCATCGCCGCGACGCCGGGCGCGAGCGCGGAGACGTAGTAGGGGTGGACGATGCCCTTGGACAGGCTCAGCACGGCCGCCTCGACGACGAACCAGCCGCCGAGCACGAGCAGCATCGCCAGGCGTGGATCGCGCCGGTCGAGGAACCTCGGTCGATCGCCGCGCCCCCGCTCGCCATGCCCGCGGTCGACTAGCACGAGCAGCGCGAGGCCGATCAGCCCGAACACGGCGAACGGCAGCAGCCAGCCGGCCTGGTCGCCGAGGCCCTTGCCGAACAGCCGCAGTGGCTTGGGTGATTCGCCGAACGGAATCGGGTTTTTTTCGCGGCCGGTGGTGACCTTGGGCGGGGACGCGGGCGCGGGCTCGAGCGCGGGATTGAGGGGGGGATTGGCGGGGCCGAGCGGCGCTTGCCCGTGGTTGGCGGCGCGCACGGCCGCGTCGATGATGTGCTGGTGGGATGCGGGGACGTAGGCGCCGTGGTACACGTGGACCCTGCTGGGACCGCCGGTCTGGCCTTCGACGCGACCGAGGCCGTTGTATTCGAAGGCGAGGCCGATCTCGGTGTTGTTGATGGAGCTGCCGACGTACGGGCGCTGGGAGGCGGGCGTGAGTTCGACGACGGCGATCCAGGCGAGCGACACGACCGCCAGCGCGACGCCGGCGGCGAGCAGCTGTGCGATGCGCCGGCGCAGCGAACCGGGGGCGCACACGAGGAAACCGAGCGCGATCGGTGGGACGACGAGGTAGGCGGCGAGCGTCTTGGTGTTGAACGCCAGCCCGACGAGCACGGCGGAGCCGATCAGAGTGCGCCAGCGTCCGGTTTCGCTGGCTCGCAGCGCGAGGCTACAGGCGAGCACGAGCGCCAGGATCAGCACGGGGTCGACGCCGTTGTCGCGCGAGACGGCGACGAACGAGGGGAACACGGCGAGCGCGAGCGACCCGGCGAACGCCGCGAGGGCACCGAGGCGGCGCGCGAGCACGATGTAGAGCACCGCGACGGCGAGCACGCCGGCGAGCGCCTCGGGCACGAGCAGGCTGAGCGGCGAGAAGCCGAACAGCTTGGCGCTGGCGGTCTGCACCCACAGCGCGAGCGGCGGCTTGTCGACGGTGACGAGGCCGCCTGGGTCGAACGACACGAAGAAGAAGTTGTGCCACGAGCGCAGCATCGATCTGACGCCGGCGGAGTAGAAGAGGTTGGCGTAGCCGTTCTGCGAGAGCCGGTACAGGTTGAACACGGCCGACAGCGCGAGCACGGCCGGCAGGCCGGCGTGGCGCAGGGCCAGCCGCGCGTCGGGTGCGCGCACGCGCGCTCGCCGTCTGAGCGTGGCGCTCAGCGAGCGCTGCCGATCGGGCGTGACGCCGGTGGGGTGGGGCGCGGTGGCGCTCGCGTGCAGCGGGTCGCTCACGTGGGGAGGCTCTCCACGAGCCGGTCGAGGTCGCGCTGGTCGTTCCAAGCGCCGACCGATGCGCGCAGCCACGGCCGGTCGGGGATGTTGCGCACGATCACGCCCCGCTCGGCGAGCAGCGCGCGCTCGCCCGGCGGATCTGGGCTGGGGAAGGACACGAGCGTGGTGTCCCCGCGCGGCGCCGGCTGACGGCCGCGCTCGGCGAGCATCTCGGCGAGGCGCGCGGCGAGCGTGCGCGCGTGCTCGTGCACCGCGCCCCAGCTGGCCGACTGCAGCACGCGGATGGCGGCGAGCGCGCAGGCCGTGGTCTCGGCGCTCAGCGACATCGTGTCGAAGCGCCGCGCGTCATCGTGCAGCTGCGCGTCGAGCCCGTCGTTGGGGTCGGCGAGGTTGGCGTAGCCGCGCCTGGAGACGGCGACGCGCTCGCGCAGCGCGGGGCTGACCCACAGCATGCCGGTTCCGTCGGGTCCGCACAGCCACTTCTGCCCGGCGCCGGCGTAGGCATCGCAGCCGAGCGCGTGCACGTCCACGGGCACAGCGCCGACGCCCTGGGCGCCGTCGAGCAGCACGGGGACGTCGAGCTGGCCGAGCTCGGCGGGCGCGAGCGAGCCGCTGACCCAACCGACGTGCGAGCACGCGACTAGGCGCGTGCGCGGCCCGACGGCGTTCGCGAGCTCGGCGAGCGGGGCTTCGCGGACCTCGACGCGGCGCAGCTCGCGCGCGGCGGACAGCGCGCCGAGCAGGCCGGGGTGCTCCTCGTCGCTGGTGAGGATCTCATCGCCGGGCGCGAGATCCAGGCCGCCGACGACCTGCGCCATGCCCTCGCTGGTGCACGTGGTGAGCGCGACGTCGGCGGGGTCGGCGCCGAGCGCTGTGGCGTACGCATTGCGCAGCTCGCCGCTGAGCTCGGTGCGGCGTTCGAAGTGCGCCAGCGCGCGGCCCTCGCCCAGCTCGCGCTCGAGCTCCCGCGCGGAGGCCTGCGCGGCGCTCTCGGGCAGCGGCCCGTCGGTGCCGGCGTTCAGGTACGCGAGGGCACGAAGAACGGGAAACTGGTCGCGCAACCCCGGCAGGCTCACAAACGGCGAGAATACCCACATGTCCAGCGCCCCCCGTGAGCTTCCCATGTGGGAGCCGCCGTCCGAGCAGCGCGAGCGCGTCGAGATGGGGCGCTTCATGGAGTGGGTGGCTGAGCGGCACGGACGCGCGTTCTCGGGCTACGACGAGCTGTGGCAGTGGTCGGTGGACGAGCTGGAGGACTTCTGGGCGAGCGTGTGGGAGTTCTGCGGCGTGCGCGCGTCGAAGCCGTACGAGCGCGTGCTCGCATCACGCGAGATGCCCGGTGCGCGCTGGTTCGAGGGCGCGGAGCTGAACTACGCGGAGAACCTGCTGCTGGGGCCCGCGGCGGCCGACCGCTCGGGCGAGGGCGTCGCGGTGCTGCACACCTCGGAGCTGCGCGAGGAGCTTTGCGAGATCACATGGGGGGAGCTCCAGGCGATGGTGGCGGCGACGGCGGGCGGTCTGCGCGCGCTGGGCGTGGAGCGCGGCGACCGCGTGGTGGCGTACATGCCGAACATCCCCGAGACGCTGGTGGCGCTGCTGGCGACGGCGAGCATCGGCGCGATCTGGTCGAGCGCGGCGCCGGAGTTCGGCGCGCGCAGCGTGATCGACCGCTTCGCGCAGATCGAGCCGAAGGTGCTGCTGGCGGTGGACGGCTACCGCCACGGCGGCAAGGACTTCGACCGCACGGCAAACGTGGCGCGCATCCTCGAGGAGCTGCCGACGGTCGAGCACGTGGTGACGCTTCCGTACCTCGCGGACAAGAGCGTTTATGAGCCCGCCTCCGGCGGGGGCGGCGTTCGTAGTGCGATCACCTGGGATGAGCTCCTGTCCGGCGGCGAGGGCTCCGCCCTGCACTTCGAGCAGGTGCCGTTCGACCACCCGCTGTGGGTGCTCTACTCCTCGGGCACGACGGGCCTGCCGAAGGCGATCGTGCAGGGCCACGGCGGCATCCTGGTGGAGCAGCTGAAGAAGCGCCTGCACCTGGACCTGCGCGCGGGCGACCGCATGTTCTGGTTCACGACGACGGGCTGGATGATGTGGAACTTCCTGGTCGGCTGCCTGCTCTCGGACGCGGCGATCGTGCTGTACGACGGCAGCCCGGCGCACCCGGATTTGAACGTACTATGGAGCCTGGCGGAGCGCGCGGGGATCACGTGCATGGGCGTCAGCCCGGGGCTGCTGGCGAGCTGCGAGAAGGCGGGCATCGAGCCGGCGCGCGATCACGACCTGCATGCGCTGCGCGCGCTCGGCGCGACCGGCTCGCCGCTTACGCCGGAGAGCTTTCACTGGGTGTACGAGCACGTGAAAGAGGACGTGTGGCTGTTCTCGACGAGCGGCGGCACGGACGTGTGCACGGCGTTCGTGGCGGGCTGCCCGCTGTTGCCGGTGTACGAGGGCGAACTGCAGTGCCGCGCGCTGGGCTGCGCGGTGCAGGCGTGGGACGAACAGGGCAACAGCCTGAGCGACGAGGTGGGGGAGCTGGTGATCACCGAGCCGATGCCCTCGATGCCGCTGTTCCTGTGGGGCGACGACGACGGCTCGCGCCTGCGCGAGAGCTACTTCGCGATGTACCCCGGCGTGTGGCGCCACGGCGACTGGATCCGCATCACGCCGCGCGGTGGCGCGGTCATCTACGGGCGCTCGGACTCGACGATCAACCGCATGGGCGTGCGCATGGGCACGAGCGAGATCTACCGCGCGGCGCTGGCCGTGCCAGAGGTGCTGGACGCGCTGGTGGTGGACATCCCCAAGCCGGGCAGCGACGGGGATTCGCAGGCGGAGCTGTGGATGGCGATGTTCGTGGTGCTGCGCGAGGGCGCGGCGCTCGACGACGAGCTGGCGGCGCAGATCAAGCGGCGCATCCGCGAGGACTGCTCGCCGCGGCACGTCCCCAACGAGATCCGCCAGATCGATCAGGTTCCGCGAACGCTGTCGGGCAAGGTGCTCGAGGTGCCGGTCAAGCGCATCCTGATGGGCACGCCGCCGGAGCAGGCGGCGAGCGTAGAGTCGCTGGCGAACCCGCGTTCGCTGGATTACTTCGTCGAGCTGGCCGGGGAGCTACAAGCCTAGGCTGCGCCCGACGATCTCCTTCATGATCTCGTTGGCGCCGCCGTAGATGCGCGTGACGCGCGCGTCGGCGTAGGCGCGCGCGATCGGGTACTCCAGCATGTAGCCGTATCCGCCGAACAGCTGCAGGCAGCGGTCGACGACGCGGCCCTGCAGGTCGGTGCACCACCACTTGGCGGTGGCGGCGTCCTCGGGCGTGAGCTCGCCGGCGTTCAGCGCCTTGGCGCACTGATCGACGAAGGCGCGCGCGATCTGGGCTTCGCCGTGGAGCTCGGCGAGCGTGAAGCGCGAATTCTGGAAGGAGCCGATCGGCTGGCCGAATGCCTTGCGCTCGCGCACGTAGTCGAGTGTCCAGCCGATCGCGGCCTCGGCGGCGGCGACGGCTGAGGCAGCGATCGACAGGCGCTCCTGGGGCAGGTTGGAGACGAGATAGCGAAAGCCCTCGCCCTCCTCGCCGAGCAGATTGTCGAGCGGAACGTGCACGTCGGCGAACGACAGCTCGGCGGTGTCCTGGGCGTGCTGGCCGATCTTCTCGAGGTTGCGCCCCCGCTCGAAGCCCTCCATGCCGCGCTCCACCACGAGCAGGCTGATGCCGCGATGGCGCTCGGACGGATCGGTCTTGACGGCGAGGATCACGAGGTCGGCGTTGATGCCGTTGGTGATGAACGTCTTGGTGCCGTTGACGATGTAGTGCTCGCCTTCGCGCCTAGCGCTGGTGGACATCGCCGCGAGGTCCGAGCCGATGCCCGGCTCGGTCATCGCCAGTGCGGTGATCAGCTCGCCGGAGGCGATCCCGTCGAGCCAGCGCTCGCGCTGGGGCTCGGTGCAGTAGCTGAGGAAGTACGGCAGGCAGATGTCGTTGTGCAGCGTGATGCCGAGGCCGAAGCTGCCGACGCCCGCGCGCTGGGTCTCTTCGCCGATGACGAGGTTCAGGCGGAAGTCCTCGGCGCCGGCGCCGCCGTATGACTCGGGCACGGCCATGCCGAGGAAGCCGCCCTTGCCGGCGCGGGCGAACACCTCTCTGGGGACGATTCCCGCCCGCTCCCACTCGCCGTAGCGCCCGTCCTCGCCGAGCACCTCGCGCTCGAGGAACGTGCGAAAGCTGGCGCGGAAGTCTTCGTGAACGTCGTCGAACAGGCTGCGCCTCATGCCGTGAGGGACACTACCTGCGCGGGCCCGGCGCGGTAGCCGGGCTTCGCCAGCAACAGTTGCACGTCCTGGATGCGACGCTCGCGAAAGCCGCCCTCGCAGTAGCACAGGTACAGCTCCCACAGTCGCCGGAAGCGCTCGTCGTAGCCGAGCTCGGCCAGGCGCTCGCCGGCGGCGGCGAAGCGTTCGCGCCAGCGCGCGAGCGTGGTGGCGTAGTGAGCGGTGATGTCCTCAAGCTGAACCAGGCGCAGGTCCGTCACGCGCTCCACCGAGCGCGAGATGATCTGCATCGAGGGCAGGCAGCCGCCGGGGAAGATGTAGGTGTTGATGAAGCTGCGCCCGGCCTTCTCGACTTGGTAGGCGCGGTCGTCGATCGTAATCGCCTGCAGCAGCATCGCGCCGTCGTCGGTGAGCAGCTCCGAGCAGCGGCGGAAGTAGGTGGGGAAGTACTGCCAGCCGACCGCCTCGATCATCTCAATCGAGACGAGCTTGTTGTAGCTGGCGGGCGGGCCGATCTCGGTGCGCTCGCGGTAGTCGCTGAGCAGCACGCGCACACGCTCCTCGAGGCCCGCGTCGCGCACGCGCTCGCACGCATAGGCGTGCTGTTCGCGCGAGATCGTCGTGGTCGTCACGTGGCAGCCGTAGTGCTGAGCCGCGTATACGGCCAGCCCGCCCCAGCCGCTGCCGATCTCCAGCAGATGGTCTGACTCGCGCAGCGCGAGCTTCGAGCACACGCGCTCGAGCTTGGCAAGCGAGGCCTCTTCGAGCGTCGCCTGCGGGCGCTCGAAGACAGCGCACGAGTACATCATCGTGCGATCGAGGAACAGCTCGAACAGCTCGTTACCGAGGTCGTAGTGCGCGGCGATGCGCCTGCGCGAGCGCCCGGGCGTGTTGCGCGCGAGCCACCGCGTCCAGCGCTGCAGCGGGATCAACATGGGCGCGAGCACGCGGCGCAGCCTGTCCAGCGCGCCGACATTCAGCGCAGCGATGCGCGTCAGCGCGACAAGGTCATCGCACTCCCACAGCTCGTCCATGTAGGACTCGCACAGCCCTACGCTGCCGCGCAGCAGCTGGCTGTAAAAGCGCTCTGAGCGCACGCGCACGATCGCGTGCAGCGGACGCTCGGCGACGAGCTCGCCGAGGCGCAGGCGCGCGTCATCCTCGACAAGCTCGAGCTCGCCGCCTCCGAGCCGCCTGAGCGCTCGCAGCACGATCCGGCGCGCGATGCGGTCGCCGCGGCGTCGCAGCCAATGCCTCGCCGGGCGCTGCGGCGACGTCGGCCTGCGCGCGACGGCTGCGCGTGCGCTCATGTAGGGACCGCCGGATCGTCGGTCGCCGCCGTGCGCGGGTGCGGGAAGTAGCTCGCGCCGCGCAGGCGCAGCCGCAGCGCGTGTCCGTAGATGCGCGCGCTGATGCGCAGCGTGAGGAGCGGATAGCGCGCGAGCGCGCGTGCCAGCTCGCGTCCGCTGAGCTCGCGCCGGCGCAGCGCCAGCGTCGCGTCGAACACGCTCTCTGTGCTGTGCGAGCCGTCGCGGTGGGATTCGATGTGCACCGACAGGCTGTGTCCGGGCTCGCTCACACGCCACTCGTAGGTGTGGTCCATGCTCATCAGCGGCGAGACGTGCAGCTGCTTGCGCGAGCTCCCGCTGACGAGCGTCGTCGAGCCGTGGTCGGCCGCCTCGCAGACGGGCATCACGTAGGAGTGGCGCTCACCCCATGGGGTGTTGGTCACGTGCGCGATGACCGCGCTCAGCCGCTCGCCACCGGCCTCGCCGCGGTCGGCGTCATAGCAGTAGTAGAAGCTCACCGGGTTGAAGCAGTGCCCGAAGTAGCGCAGGTGCGTGAGCAGCCGGATCGGCCCGTCCGGGCGCCTGCCAGTCCGTTCGGCGACGAGCTCACGTACGGCGCCGGCGAGCGGCGTGCGCGGGTCGCCGAGGTGGTCGGCGCGGCGAAACCATGCCACGGCGGGATGCCGCGCCGACCACAGCAGGCGCCCATCGAGGCACCTCGGCAGCTCATCGAGGTCGAGGTAGACCATGAACAGCCGGTAGCGGAGCTCGTCGCTGGGCGTCCCGTGGTGGCGGTGGCGCACCGACCCGTAGTAAAGGCATGAGACACGTGCACCGGCGTGCGGCTTCACAGCTTCACCCCGAACGGCGCGCAGGCACGCAGCGCGCTGACGACGCCGTCCTCGTGAAAGCCCCAGCCCCAGTAGGCGCCGCAGTAGTGCGTGCGCGAGGCGAGGCCGCTGATGCTCGCGTGCTGAGACTGCGCGGCGAGGCCCGCGGGCGTGTACACCGGGTGGGAGTAAGAGATCGTGCGGATGATCTTCTCCGGGTCGATCGCCTCGGTGCGATTGAGTGTGACGCAGTAGTCGCAATCGGCGTCGAGTCGTTGGAGATGATTCATGTAGTAGGTCACTGTGCTCAGTGGCTTGGGCTCGCACAGCAGGTGGAAGTTCCACGCGGCGCGCGCGCCGCGGCGGCGCGGCAGCAGCGTGCTGTCGGTGTGCAGCACGGCCTCGTTGCGCCGGTAGGGGATCGCTCCCAGCAGTGTGCGCTCCTGCGAAGATGGATCGCCGAGCAG
>DASZFY010000017.1:0-14569 GCA_035939335.1 Solirubrobacteraceae bacterium
CCACACTCCCAGCGCCCCCGGCCTCGCGCTCGTCGGCGACGCCGCGGGTGCGCTCGACCCGCTGTCGGGGGTCGGCTGCGGCTTCGCGTTGCAGTCAGCGGAATGGCTAGCCGACAGCGTCGTCCCGGCGCTGGCAGATCACGGACCCGCGGCAGCCGATGCGTGGCCGTCGCGCGGCGAGGAGCTGGAACGCGGGCTGAGGCGCTATCGCCGCCGCCATGCGCGTGGGCTGCGCGGGCACACGGCGATGATCCTCGGCTATTCCAGCGGCAGGAAGCTCAACCCCACCGAGCGGCTGCTGTTCTCCGCTGCCACTCGCGATGACCGGGTGGCCGCGATCTTCGAGGCGTTCGGGTCGCGCAACATCGGGCCGGCGCGGATGCTCGCCTCGGCGGCGCCGCGCGCGATGCTGGTGAACGCGCGTCACAGGCTGTCAGGGCGCGGCGACGGACGCCCGCGCGCGATGCAGACGGGGAGCGCGTGAGCTTGCCCTGAGCGCCGCGGGCGGCTCAGGCTCAGCGAAAGAGATCCTCCTGCAAGGGACGTAGCAGCGCGCCCGCGCCGGGACCGTCCTCGTCGGTGCAGAAGCGCTCGAGGCCGTCGACGATCACGACGGGCTCGCGCGAGTCCTTGGCGCGCGCCAGGTCGGCGCACGCGGCGGCGGCGTCGGCGACGGCCAGCCACGTGGCCCGCAGCTCCAGCCCAGTCGCGTCGGTGCGCCCGCGCCAGTCGTCGAGCGGCTGCATGCCCGCGAGGCCGATCGCGACGTCGAGCTGCCCGTGACGCCACGCGCGCCCGAAGCTGTCGCTGATCAGCACCGCGACGCGCGCGTCGCTCAGCTCGCGCAGCCGCGCGCGGATGCGCCGCGCGGAGGCGTCGGGATCGCGCGGCAGCAGCACGAGCGTCTCGCCGGCGTTCTTCTCGGTCCCACCCGCCCCCGCATTCGAGGCATCGACGCCGGCGTTGGCGCACACGAAGCCGTGGAGGGTGCGGCAGATCAGGACGCCACGCTCGGCGCGCAGCACCTCCACCGACTCGTCGAGCACAACCTGCACAGCGCGCGGGTCCTTCGCCTCACCGTCTGGCGCGGCGGCGGCCAGCTCGATCGCCCGTGCGCTCGGGCGCACGTCCGCGAGCGCCACGAGCGCGCCCTCGGACTTGGAGACCGCCTTCTGCGCGATCGCCACCAGCTGCCCGTCGCGCAGTGGCTCGCCGTCGAGCGCGGCGAGGATCAGCGCGGCGAGGTCGTCGCCGGCGCGCACCTCGGGCAGGCCGGGGAGGCCGCGTGCGGAGAGGCTCGCCACGACCGCCCGCGACTCAGACAGGGGTGGGAATGGAGATTATGTTCGTGCGTTCGGGCTGGCCGA
The DNA here is from genome assembly GCA_035939335.1 of Solirubrobacteraceae bacterium. Classification (GTDB taxonomy): domain Bacteria; phylum Actinomycetota; class Thermoleophilia; order Solirubrobacterales; family Solirubrobacteraceae; genus Palsa-744. Next base: position 1,368 of record DASZFY010000017.1, read on the forward strand.
GCACTGCGCGCGTGCGCGCGGCACGGGCCGGGTGGGCCGCGAGCCGCGCTCGCAGCACGTCGAGGTCCGCGCCGGTGTCGATGTCCAGCAGCAGCGACGGGACGCGCTCGACGCGACACGCGACGCCCGCGGCGTGCGCGAGCGCGCGGTGGCGCTCGCAACTGCCGGGCCCGAAGCTGGGGGAGATCGCCTGCGGGGGCGCGAGCAGCAGCCCGTTGGTGCCGGTTCCGTGACGGTCGGGCACGACCACGACCTCGTCCTGGCGAGGTCCGCCGGGGTCGTTCTCGAGCAGCGCGTTCAGCTCGGTGGGGTCGAGCGTGGGACAGTCGCCGGGCACGCACAGCACACGCTCGAAGCCCCCGGCGAGCGCACGCCGCACGCCGAGCTCTGCCGCCTGCGGCTGGCCGCGTTCGCGCTCGTCCTCGATCACGATCGCGCCATGCTCGCGCGCCGCTACGGCGACGGAGCGCTCGCCGGTGACGAGGATCGTCTGCTCGATCGAATGCGTGTGTGCGAGCGCGAGCAGTACGTCGGCGACCATCGCTTCGGCTAGCTCGACGCGCAGGGGGTCGGCCACGCTCGCGCCCAGACGCTGCTTGGCGCGCGCGAAGCGCTTGACGGGCAGGATCGCTGCGGTGCGCATCTAGCAGCAGACGATAGTGCGAGCGTTGCGGCTACCAGCTGAGCAGCATCAACCCGAGCGTCACGCCGGGGCCGATCGTGACCATCAGCCCGCGCTCGCCTGGCTGGGGCGCGTGGCGCTCGATCGTCTCTTTGAGCACGTACAGGATCGAGGGCGTGCCCACGTTGCCGTGCTCGGCCAGCGAGCTCCAGCTCGTGGCGAGGTCGTCGTGCGTCAGCTCCAGCGCGCTCTGCACGTTCTCGACGACGCGCCGTCCACCGGGATGGGCCATCCAGTGATCGATGTCCGAGCGCTCGAGCTCGTTGCGGCGCAGGAATCCCGCTACGACGTCCGGCAGGCCCGCGCCGGCGAGGTCCGGCAGGTCGCGCGCGAGGTGCAGGTAGCTGTCCTCGGCGGTGAGGTCCAGGCGTACCGCGTCGAGCGTGCCGGCGAGCTGGTGGACCTGGGAGGCGAGGATGATCGGGCCGTCCGCGAGCGGGTCGTTGGAGAGCACGGCAGCGGCGCAGCCGTCGCCGAATAGCGCCGAGCCGATGGTCTTGGCCTTCTGGTCCTCGGGCGTTGCGCGCGTGAGGATGCCGCTCATGCTCTCGGCCGCGACGAGCAGCGCGTGCTTGCCAGGGTGCTCGCCCATCGTCTGCGCCGCCAGGCGCATGAGCGGCACGCCGCTCGCGCAGCCCACGCCGCTGATGTGGTACTTGTCGGTCGCGGGGTCCATCCCGTAGTGGTCGACCATGCTGTGGGCGAGCGTCGGACAGCCGAGCGAGTAGAGGCTCGAGCTGATGACCGTCCCGATTTCCTGTGGGTCGAGCTCGAGCGCGTCGACGGCGCGGATCGAGTGGCTCAGCAGCTCCTGCTCGATCTGCTTGGCGCGCCCCTGCAGGGTGCGCCCGAGGAAGTCATCGCTGAGGTTCAGGTGGCGGCGCTCGACACCGCTGCGCGAGAAGATCCGCTCGGCGAACTCGTCGCCCTTCAGCCCAAGGCGCTCGAGGACCTGCTCCTGCGAAAGCGTCTGCGGCGAGTCGGAGACCGCGATCGCAGCGATCCGCGTGCCCGCACGGGGGCTGGGGCGGCGTGCGGTCGGCTGCGGATCGACGAGAACCGATCCCTCGTGGCCGCTATTCGAGCCGTTGTACACAGTCGAGACTCCTTGTTCTGGCGGTGGAAGCACCGGTTGAAAACCAATCGGTGCGTCCTAGTTGTGGTTCCGACGATATGCGCAAGAGTGGACGGTAGCGGGCGCCCAAGCGCCGTTCTTATCGACTTCTTCGCGCGCCCGCAGCTCGATCGGCTTCAAACAACGGTCTCGGCGACGCGATCACGGTAGGTTACAGGCATTACAGGCGTCTTGGGAGAGATCGCAGATGAGTGTTGAGTTGATAGGAGCGGGCTTGCCGCGTACGGGCACGCTCACGCAGAAGCTGGCGCTGGAAGAGCTCGGCTTGAGCCCGTGCTACCACTGGGTCAACGTGATCGCGGATCTCGATCAGGTCGAGCTGTGGGACCGTGCGATGGACGGAGAGGCCCTGTGGGAGCAGATCTTCGACGGCTCGCGCTCGACGGCGGACTGGCCTGGGGGCTACTTCTACCGCGAGCTGATGGACTTCTACCCGCAGGCGAAGGTGCTGTTGAGCGTGCGCGAGCCGGAGTCGTGGGAGCGCAGCTTCAGGGACACGATCTGGACGATGAGCCATGGCGACACGGTGATGCCGCTGCTCTCGCGCGCCCGCGCGCAGATCGATCCCCGCTGGGAGCGCTACCTGGCGCTGGTGGACCGTATGTTCTGGGGCCCGCAGGGCACGTTCGCCGCCGGGCACGCCGAGCCGGCTCAGATGATCGAGCAGGCGCTCGCGCACAACGAGCAGGTCAAGCGCGTGGTGCCCGCGGAGCGGCTGCTCGTGTGGGAGGTCACCGACGGCTGGGAGCCGCTGTGCGAGTTCCTCGAGGTCGACGTCCCCGACAGCCAGTTTCCGCACGCCAACGACCGCGACACCTTCCTGGAACGCGTCGTCGACGGAGCGCTCAGCGCGCTCTCCTCGTGGCGCGAGAGCGGCGTTCCGGTAGCAAGCTGAGGCGCGGCGGGCTGGGGCGCGGCTGGCTGAGGCGCGGCGTTAGCCGATGCGCGGCCTGCCCGCGATGGGCTGAGGCGCGCTGTCAGCCGGCGAGGGCCTGCGCGAAGGACAGCGTCTGCTCGGCCAGGCGCGCGCGCGCGTCGGCGTCGTCCATGCGCGTGTCTGTCTGCAGCGTCGTCAGCCGGCCGACGTCTTCGTCGGCGACGATCCCGTCGAGCAGCTCGCCGTAGAAATCGGCGATCCCCTCGGCGTTGCACTCGAGCGCGCCGAACGCCATGAACGCCGCCGTCGGGCCCTTCAGCACCTCGCCGTCGACGATCGGGCTGACGGCGACGACTGGCGCGGACGCGGCCTGAAGCGCCTCGTGGATGCCGGGCACGGCGAGGATCGGCGCGATCGAGGCCAACGGGTTGGATGGCCCGATCACGATCGCGCTGGCGCCGGCGATCGCCGCGAGCACCTGCTCGCTTGCCTTCGCCTGCTCAGCGCCACGGTACTCCAGGCCCTCGATCATGCCGGCGGCGCGCTCGCGGATCATGAACTCCTGGAACGTCAGCCAGCCGGCCGAGCCGGTGCGAACCCACGTGCGCACGGGGTCGTCGCTCATCGGCAGCACCTGCGAGCGCACGCCGATGGCGTCGTTCAGGCGAGCGAGCGCCGCGGTCGCGGGCACGCCCTCGGCGAGCATGCGCGCGCGCTCCATGCACCACGCCAGGTCGCGGTCGCCGAGGTTGAACCAGATATCCACGCCAAGCTCGCGCAGCGCGTCCATCACCGCGAAGCTGTCACCGTGCAGGCCCCAGCCGCGCTCGTCGATCGCGTCCGCCAGCCAGAAGGACACGAGGTCGGGATCGGGCGAGACGTGCGCACCGTAGATCTCGATGTCATCGCCGGTGTTGACGATCGCGGCGAGCCGCTCGGGGCCGACGACGTCGGCGATCCCGCGCGTGAGCTTCGCCCCGCCGGTGCCGCCGGTGAGGATCACGATGTCCGGCTCGCTCAGAACCTGTTTCAAAATAGGCGGTGCGGTCGGGCGTTCATGGACCAAGCTGGGCGACGCGGGACGGTGAAGCCCGTGCTGGTAGCACGGGCAAGCCGGCACGTGGCGATCCAGCGCCGTGTCCAGGGACGCATCCGGGCGTGCCGATCTTCTTGAAACAGGTTCTCACTCCCACAGCGCCTCGGGCAGGCTCGTCAGGCGGACGCCCGCGTGCGCCTTGTAGCGGGCGTTCACCGCGATCAGCAGCGCGGTCAGCGCCTCGGTCGTGCGCGCCATCTCCAGCCTGCCGCAGTCGACGCAGCGCAGCCCATCGATCCGGTCGATCAGAGCCGCCGCCCGGCGCTTGTCCGCGCGCGAGTCCCCGCACACGAGCACGTCCTGCGTCAAGGGATGCTCGAGGTCGCTGAGCGACGCCGCGCTGACGGTGTGCAGCGCGGAGACCACGTGCACGCCCTCGGGCGCCATCTCGAGCGCCTGCTGCGCCGCCGAGCCCTGCCACACGCCGAGCATGCGCGTGGCCTTGCCGCCGACGGCCGCCGCCAGCGGCACGGTCGCGTCGATCAGCAGTTGCCCCGCGACGAGCGCGTCCTTCAGGTTGGCGAGGGTCTCGGACTGGTTGCGGAAGGGCACGCTCAGGATGACGACGCCGTCGGCGCCGATGGCCCGCACCGCGTCGGCGTTCTCATGGGCGGAGAACGACCCCTCAGGGAGGATCGTGCGCGCCCGCTCGGCCGTCTCGACGGCGCGGGCGCCATCGCGCGAGCCGATCGCGATCGGCACACCCGTGTGCGCGAGCCGCAGTGCGAGGCCGAAGCCGAGTGCCCCTGAGGCGCCGATGACTGCGACGGGGTCGGGGCTGGACGGTGCCACGGCGGCCGAGTATAGGCTGCGTGGGATGCGGAAAGAGCGAGGCACAGCGCGGTGAGCGAGCTCCCCCAGACGGTGCGCATCCGCGAGGTGGGCCCGCGCGACGGGTTTCAGAACGAGCCCGAGGTGATCTCCACCGAGCGCAAGGTCGAGCTGATCGACGCGCTCGCGCGCACCGGCCTGCGTCGGCTGGAGGTGACGAGCTTCGTGCGCGCGGACGTCATCCCCCAGCTCGCCGACGCCGCCGAGGTCCTAGCGCGCATCGACGTGCCGGCGCACGTGAGCGTGTCGGTGCTGATCCCCAACGAGCGTGGGCTGGACGGTGCGCTCGAGCTGCGTGAGCGCATCGCCGCAGGTGCGGGCGCTGACGCTTCCGCCGGCGGCGGCGCGCGTCCGGCGTTCGACGAGATCAACGTCTTCATGTCCGCCTCGGAGACGCACAACCGCAAGAACGTCAACCGCTCGATCGCCGAGTCGCTCGCCGGCCTCGAGGCCGTGCTCGGGCGCGCGCGGGCGGAGGGTTTGCGCTGCGAGGGCGTGATCTCGACGTCCTTCGGCTGTCCGTACGAGGGCCACGTGCCGCCCGCGCGCGTGCTCGAGATCGCGGCACGCCTGCGCGACGCCGGCGCGCAGGAGATCGGCTTCGGCGACACCACCGGCATGGCCAATCCCCGACAGGTGCGCGAGTTCTTCACGCAGGCGCGCCGGGCGCTGGGGGAGGGGGTGGAGCTGACGGCGCACTTTCACAACACGCGCGGCCAGGGACTCGCCAACGTGCTCGCCGCGCTCGAGGCGGGCGTCGAGAGCTTCGAGTCGAGCTTCGGCGAGCTGGGCGGCTGCCCGGTGCCGGCGGGCGCCACCGGCAACATCGCCACCGAGGACCTCGTCTCGATGCTGCACGAGATGGGCGTCGAGACCGGCATCGACCTGGACGCGCTGCTCGCGTGTGCGCGGCGCGTGCAGGAGATCCTCGGGCGCCCGCTCGGCAGCCACACGCTGGTGGCGGGCCCGGTCGACTGGCACCGCGGATGACTGAGGCGTACTTCTATTCGGGACATTCGCTGGGTCCCGCCGGTTCGATCGCCGTGATCGTGGCCGTCGTCGTACGGATCGCCTGGATGTTCGCTCGGCGACGGAACCGCCGCTAGCCGGCGAGCGCCGCCTCTGAGGCTTGCTCGCGCGCCGCGGCGACGCAGTACTCCTGTACCGCCACCTCCATCTCCAGGCTCTGCGCCAGCGTGGGGCGCGCGACGGCGTCGATCACGCGCTTGGCGCGGCCGACCGCGATGTGCGAGTTGGCGAGCAGCTCGTCCACCAGCGCCTGCGTCGCCTGCTCGAGCTCCTCGGGCGCGACGACGCGGTTGATCAGGCCGATGCGCTCGGCCTCCGCTGCGTCGATCATGCGCGCGGTCATGATCAGCTCCTTCGCGCGCCCGAGGCCGACGACGGCGGGCAGGCGGGTCGAGCCGCCGACGTCGGGGATGATCCCGAACTTGACCTCCGGCAGGCCGAAGCTCGCGTCGCTGGATGCGATTCGCAGGTCGCACCCGAGCGCCACCTCGAGCGCGCCGCCGACGCACGTGCGGTGGATCTGGCAGACGACCGGCTTTGCCATCTCTTCGCAGATGTTCGCGCAGTCGAGGAACACTTTCCTGAACGGGCGCAGCATGCCGGGCGTGCCCGACGAGGAGGCGAGCTCGACGAGATCCACGCCCGCCGAGAACACGGGGCCTTCGCCGCGCAGGACCACGCAATGGACCGACGGGTCGGCGGCGGCCTCGCGTAGCGCCTCACCGAGCGCGAGCAGTAGCTCCTGGTTCATCGCGTTGCGCTTCTCCGGGCGGTTCAGCACCACGTGCCTGACGGCACCCTGGTCCTCGGTGAAGACGATGCTCATGGCGTGGTCTCCTGTCGGTGCGCGTCCCGTCTGGCATCTTCCGGTCGGATGAGCCTCATACGGGGCCAATTGGTCACAACAGCGTACGGAAGGGCGACACTGCTAGCATGATTGCACCAATGATGCAGAGGCTCATGATCCAGGCCGAGCCGGAGCTCGTCGAGCGCGCCAGGCGTCGTGCGCGCGAACGGGGTGTGTCTGTCGCGCAGGTCGTGCGCGAGGCGCTCGAGCACGAGTTGCGCACCACGGATGACGAGCCGACACCGCCACCACTGAACTGCATCGGGGCGTTCTCCTCCGGCCGCGGAGATCTCTCTCGACGTGCCAGCGAAGACGAGTACGAGCCCGAGCCATTCCGCTAGTCATCGACACAGGCCCGCTGTTGGCTGCGTTCGACAGCGATGACGACCAGCATGCGCCTTGTGTGAGCCTGCTCGCAGATACCCGGGGGGTGCGGATCGTGCCGGCGCCCGTGCTCGTCGAGTTCGACTACATGGCGTCACGCGAGCTGGGTGGTGGCGCCGTCAGGATGATGCTGGAGGAAGTCCAGCGGGGCGCCTACGAGATTGCGGACCTCACCCTGGCCGATTATCGGCGCGTCCGAGAGATCCTCGCCACCTACGCCGACCTGCGCGTCGGCTTCGTAGACGCCGCCGTGCTCGCGATCGTGGAGCGCCTGCGCGAGCCCAAGCTCGCGACGCTCGACCACCGCCACTTCGCCGTCATGCGCCTGCGGCACGTAGACGCGCTCGAATTGCTGCCTGCCTAGGCTGCGTCACGCGCACGCACGAGCAGCGGAGCCGGTAGGCGGAGCCCCCTAACACGTCTCTCTCAGCTCAAATCCAGCACCGTCGTCGGCGGTTCGATTTCTTCGGTGTGGCCCTCGCGGGGGACGATCGCGGTGCCGATCGCGAAGAACTCGATCGTGTGGCTGCCCCAGCCGTGGCTGGTCTCCTGCAGTTTCACGCCGACGATGCCCTCCGCGCTGATTTCCTGCGCCTCCGACTGCATTCGCTCCATCGCCAGCTCGCGCGCGTCGTACAGCGCCTGTGTGAAGTTCGACAGCTCGACGTTGCGTCCCGTCTGCGCCATCGACTGGAACATGCCGCGGTGCGCCACGTGGTAGACGCAACTGCCCATCACCATGCCCACCGGGCGGTGGCCGGTGCGCAGGAGCGTCCAGAAGTCCTGGCCTGAGAGGTCGCTCGTGAACGGCCTGCCGTTGGGCGCACGGTGCAGCTGGCCGTCGCGGTGCTTGACGGCGGTGCCGATCGCGATGAACTCCGCCATGTCCTGACCCCACTCGTAGCGGCCGATGTCTAGGCGCACGCCCACCACGCCGTCCGCGCCGAGCTGGTCGGCCTCCTCCTCCATGCGCGTCATCGCCAGCTGGCGCGCCCCGTACATCGCTTCGGAGAGGACAGTCATCTCCTGGCTTTTCTTCCAGCCGGCCATCTGGATGCCGATGTGGTAGATCGAGCTGCCGACCACGAGGCCCAGCGGCTCGAAGCCAGCCTGCTTGACCAGCAGGAACTCGTTCACAGACAGGTCTGAGGTGAAGAGTCCTTGACGATTCTGCTCCAGGCGGGCGCGGCCCGCCTCTGGCACACCCTCCAGCGAGGATGGGTCGTACGGGGTCTCGCGCTCGTTCATGTGGTGCTCCTTCTCAGCCGAACAGGTCGATTGTTGTTTTGGGGGCCTCGACGTTGGTGCTCGCGTCCTGGCGGATCGCTGTGCCGACGGCGGTGAACGTCACCATCAGCCCTCTGATCTCGCGCATGCCCACGCCGCCGCCGAGCGTCTGCGGGCGCACGGTGTGGCTGATGTTCATCCCGACGACGCCTGAGGCGCCGAGCGCGGAGGCCTGGCCGGTGATCCGCTGCATGACCGCCTCGCGCGCGCTGTAGACCGCCTGGGAGAACTCGCGCAGCTCGAAGCTCTGCACGCCCATCGTGAACGCGCCGCCGCCGCCCGCCATCATGCCTCCGAACACGTAGCTGGTGAAGAACACCGCGCTCCACGCGACGATCCCCAGCGGCTCGAAGCCCCCGCGCACGAGCATCGCGTACTCCGACACCGACAGCTCCGTCAGGACAGGGTGCTTCGCGCGTGCGCCCTCGCGGCGCACCGCCGTGCCGAGGACCATGTGCTCGAGCGCCAGCCCGCCCGTGTCCAGCTTGCTCTCGCCCGCGCGCGTCTGCACGCCCACGACCGCGTCGGCGCCGACATGGCGCGCCTCCTCGCCGAGGCGCGCGAGCGCCCGGCCGCGGACCTCGTTGAGCGCCTCGGACAGCGTGTCCAGCTCGAACAGGATCGAGCCGCCGTAGCCCATGTTGCCCCACGAAGACTGATAGCCCATCTGGTAGATCGAGCTGCCCATCACCTGCGACAAGGGCTTCAGGCCGAGCTGGTGGCACAGCGCGAAGCCGTTCACCGACAGGTCCGACGTGAACGTTCCCACCCCGCCACGGTCGCGCAGCTCGCTCAGCCGGCGCTCCGCCGACAGCGGGATGCCTCCCTGTTCGATCCGCGCCAGCGACTGCCGCTGCTCCTCTTCCTGCGCCGGCTGCGGATCCGGTTCGCTCATCTCAGCGCAGCAGCTCCTCGAGCGCCGCGCGCGCCTGAGAGCTGCGCTCGGCCTCCGCGCGCAGGTCTGCCGTCAGCGCCGCGATCCACTGATCCGCGTCGAGCGCCTCGCGCTTGATCGCGATGCCCCCCGACTGGCGCTCGCGAAAGCCCTCCACGCGCCCGCCGTCCACCGCCAGCTCATAGCAGCACGGCCCGAGCTCGACCTGCACGCGGCGCACGCGCTTCTCGCCGCGGCCGAGCATGCCTGAGCCGCGGCGCTCGACGCGCGCGCGCCCCGGCAGCGCCTGCTCGAGCTTGGTGGCGAGCACCTCCACCGAGATCGCCAGATCGGTGCCGTCGCCGCGCAGGCCGGCCGCTACCAGGTCGAACGTGTCCTCATCGGTCTGTGGGGTATCGCTCACTCAGTGGAGGGTACTTGGAGAGGAGCCCGCCCTCCCCCGCCACCCCACGTCGGCGGCGGGGGAAAGGCGGGCGCGGTGGCGGGCTCCCTATCCGGATCACCGGCTCCAACAGCGGCGCGTCAGTGCAGCAGCTGGAGCGTGTTGTTGGCATCGTCGACGAAGTACACGCCCTGTCCGTACGGCGCGATCGTCAGGCCGAACAGGCCGCCTTCGCCGGCTTCCGTTTCAAACGGCTGGAACTCAGCGCCCACGGGCGTCGTCTCGACGATGTTGCCGTCGTTGGCGTTGGCGGTGAGGATGTCGCCGTTGGGCGCGATCGTCAGTCCGAGCGGACCGTTCAGGAAGCCGCCTTTCGCGACCGTCGTGCCGCCACCGCCCACCGGCGTCTGGCGGAACAGCGCGCCGGGGATCGCCGCGACGCGGTTGCCCTGCGTGTCGGCCACGTACAGCGTGCCTTCCGGACCCAGTCCGTCTCCCGTGGGGCCCACGACGAGCGCCGCTTCGCTGGTGCGCTCTGGGAAGCCCGTCGCGATCACGCGCTCGGAGGTCACGAACGGCGCGTGGCCGAAGAACGTCGCGAGGTCGATGCGCACGACGGTGCCGCCGTCCGTCGCCGTTTCCCCGTGTTCGACCGTGCCGTTGAGCACGTTGGTGACGAACAGCGAGCTGAACGGGCCGGCCGACACCGCCGTCAGGTCCCACGGGCCGTTGATCGGGCCGCCCGAGATCGTCTTGACGACGTGGCCGGAGCTGTCGAGCACGATCAGGCCGCCCGCCGTCGCGGTGGCGGCTTTGCCGTTCGTCGTCGGCAGGCTGCCCACGACCACGTAGCCGCCGGGCAGGATCGCCAGCGCCGTCGTAAGTCCCACGCCGAACGGTACGCTCGAGGCGCTGATGTGGGCGAACAGAGAGAGATGGCCCGTGGGGCTCTCCTGCACGATCGTCGTGCCCGTGCCCTGCAGGTTTTCCGAGTCGTTGAAGTTGCTGATCAGGATGTCGCCGCGAACGAGCGAGCCGACGCTGCTCGGCACCGTCGCGATCCCGTACGGGTTCACGTCGCCGTTGGACGGCACCGTGGAGCCGATGTTGGTGACCGTGTTGAACTGGCCGATGAACGGGTGGTCGAACGCCAGCGCGGACGCCGGCGAGAGCGCCGCGGCGGCGAGCAGCGCGGTGAAGATTGGGAAACGCTTGAGCATGTCTGCCCTCCAAGCGATTTGAGGATGGTCAATCGATTGAGCCTTCAAGCTGCAAGGACTCCGCCGCCCGCTCGACCTTCCCCGCGCCCGCGGTAATAGGCTCTCGCCGTCGTCAACCAATCGAGGGGTGCAATGGCGCAGCGGATACACAAGGTGGGGGTGCTCGGAGCGGGCCTCATGGGTCACGGCATCGCCCAGGTGGCAGCGCAGTCCGGCTACGAGGTCGTGCTGCGCGAGCTCGACGACGCGACCCTGCAGAAGGGGCTCGCCAAGATCGACAAGCAGCTCGCGCGCGCCGTCGAGAAGGGCAAGTCCTCACAGGAGGACGCCGACGCGCTGCGCGCGCGCATCCACGGCACTGTCGATTACGGGGACCTGGCCGACTGCGACCTCGTGATCGAGGCGATCACCGAGAGCCTTGCGCTGAAGCTCGAGATGTGGCGCGAGGTCGACCGGATCGTCAAGGCCGACGCGGTCTTCGCCACCAACACCTCCTCGCTCGCCGTCATCGACCAGGCGGCCGCCACCGGCCGCCCCGGCCAGTTCGTCGGGCTGCACTACTTCAACCCCGCGCAGGTCATGAAGCTCGTCGAGGTCGTGCGCTGCGTGACCACCACCGACGACACGTTCGACACCGCGCTGGAGTTCGCGCGCTCAGAGGGCAAGCTCGCGATCCCGACCAAGGACAAGGCCGGCTTCATCGTCAACCGGCTGCTCGTGCCGTACATGCTCGACGCGATCCGCGCCTACGAAGAGGGCGTCGGCTCTGTCTCCGAGATCGACGAGGCGATGAAGGCGGGCGCCGGGCATCCCATGGGTCCGCTGACGCTCGCCGACTTCGTCGGGCTGGACACGATGGGCTCGATCTGCGACGTGCTGTTCGACGAGTTCCGCGAGCGGCGCTTCGCGCGCCCGCCCACGCTGCGAAAGATGCTCAGCGCGGGCTGGTTCGGACGCAAGTCCGGGATCGGCTTCTACGACTACTCGGGCGAGGCTCCGGTCGAGAACAGCTCTATATAGGAGCGATCGAGGCAGGCCGCGGCGGCGCCGGGCGCCCTAATCGGGGTATGAGCGCCTGCAACCGCCGCGGGCACCCGCCAAGCAGGTACATTCAACGCATGAGCGAGCTGTCGAGCCTGCGTGTCGCGGACGCCGATCGCGAGCAGTTGATCGACGAGCTGCGCGAGCACGCGCTCGCGGGCAGGCTCACCTCCGAGGAGCTAGAGGAGCGCATCGGCGGCGCCTACGGCGCCACCAAGCGCGGTCAGCTCGACGCGCTGCGCGCCGACCTGCCCGTCAGCTCGGGCTCGGTCAAGCTCGCGCTGGTCAAGCGCAAGGGGCAGCTGCGACGCCGCTTGGCGCAGGAGGCGGGCGGGTCGATCGGCGTGTCTGCGCTGAGCGTCGGCGTATGGCTCCTCACGGGCGGGCACCATCACGCAGAGTTCTGGCCGGCGTGGGTGATCGGCGTGACGATGCTCCCCGTGATCCGCGACAGCTGGCGGCTGTTCGGGCCGGCGTCGGACCTCGACGTCGTCGAAGCGCGGCTGCAGGCGCGCCACGAACGCCACCTGTCGCGCGGCCGGCGCGGCCGGCACCGGTATCGCGGGCTGCCGCGGCCGTGAGCAACCTGAGCGACGCCGCCGAGCGCGCGCTCGGCGGCGGCCCGGAGCGCCACCGGGACAAGGCGCTCGAGCAGGGCAAGCTGCCGGTGCGCGAGCGGATCGCGCTGCTGCTCGACGATGGCTCCTTCGCCGAGGAGGCGCTGCTCGCAAACTGGCACGAGGACGGCCTCGGCGCCGACGGCGTGGTCACGGGGGTGGGGGAGATCGACGGGCGCGCAGTCGCGCTGATGGCCAACGACCCGACCGTCAAGGCCGGCTCGTGGGGGCCGAAGACGGTCGAGAAGATCCTGCGCATCCAGGAACGCGCGCTGAGTCTGCGAATCCCGATGGTCTACCTCGTCGACTCCGCCGGCGCGCGCATCACCGAGCAGGTGCAGATGTTCCCCGGCAGGCGGGGGGCGGGGCGGATCTTCCACAACCAGGTCAAGCTCTCCGGCGTCGTGCCGCAGGTGTGCGTGCTGTTCGGCCCGAGCGCTGCCGGCGGCGCGTACATTCCCGCCTTCTGCGACATCGTGATCATGCGCGAGGGCAACGCGTCGATGTACCTCGGCTCGCCGCGCATGGCCGAGATGGTGATCGGCGAGAAGGTCACGCTCGAGCAGATGGGGGGAGCGCGCATGCACACCGGTGTCTCCGGCTGCGCGCACCAGCTCGTCGACAGTGACACCGACGGGATTCACTTGGCACGCCGCTATCTCTCATATTTTCCTAGCAACTGGCAGGAAGCCCCGCCGCTCGCCGTGCCGCAGCCGGTGTCTGACGGCGCCCCCGCGAGCGGCATCGCCGAGCTGATCCCCGCGGATGAGAACAAGCCGTTCGACATCAAGCTGCTGATCGACGCGCTCGTCGACGACGGCTCGCTGCTGGAGATCCAGCCGCGCTGGGCCAAGGAGCTCGTCGTCGGCTACGCGCGGC
>DASZFY010000018.1:0-4346 GCA_035939335.1 Solirubrobacteraceae bacterium
AAAAAGCAGCGAGGCCGCGGTGCAGAGGGCGAAGCTCAGCGCCGGTGTCGAGGCTTGCTCGCGCAGTCGCGAGCACTCGTTCAGCAGCTCCATCACGGCCGCGATCGCGGTGTTGAACGCGAAGCGGCGCAGGTCGGTGGAGACCTTGTCGATCGCCCAGTGCGCCTTGCGCAGCAGCTCGAGGTCGACGCCCTCGCGCGCCGTCTCGCCAGCACCCGCGTGGGCGCCTTCGCCGGCGCCTCCCGCCACCCGCGTGCCGGCCTCCCCACTGCCGGCGCCGCTCCAACCATCTGCCGCTCCCCCATCCCCGCGCTCGGCGAGCACCGCGGACAGACGCCAGAGCCGGCTCAAGAAGCGGTGCATCCCCTCCACGCCGTCGTCGGACCAGTCGGCGTCCTGGTCGGGGGGGGCGATGAAGAGGATGTAGCAGCGGGCGGTGTCTGCGCCGTAGCGCTCGACGATCGAGGCGGGCGAGACCACGTTGCCCCGGGACTTGCTCATCTTGGCGCCGTCCTTGGTGACCATGCCCTGCGTGAACAGCGCCTGGAAGGGCTCCTGGAAGTCGAGGTGCCCGAGGTCGGCGAGCGCCTTGGTGAAGAAGCGCGCGTACATCAGGTGCAGGATCGCGTGCTCGACGCCGCCGATGTACTGGTCCACTGGCATCCACTCGCGCAGCGCTGCGGGATCCCATGCGGCGTGCTCGTTACGCGCGTCGCAGTAGCGCAGGAAGTACCACGAGGAGTCCACGAACGTGTCCATCGTGTCCGTCTCGCGGCGCGCGCTGCCGCCGCACTTGGGGCACGTCGTGTTGACCCAGTCCTCGGCCGCCGCCAGCGGCGAGCGGCCTTTGGGCGTGTAGTCCTCGATGTCCGGCAGCTCCACGGGGAGCTGATCGTCGGGCACCGGCACCATGCCGCAGCTCTCGCAGTACAGGATCGGGATCGGCGCGCCCCAGTAGCGCTGCCTGGAGACCAGCCAGTCGCGCAGGCGGTAGTTGACCGAGGCGTGCCCTTTGCCCTCGCGGTCGAGCCACGCGACGATCGCGCCGAGCGCCTCGCGGTTGTCCATGCCGTCGAACTCATCGGGCGCGTTGATCAGAACGCCGTCGCCAACGAAGGGCAGGCCGTCCTCGCCGGGCGCAGCCTCGACGGTGTCGAGCGCGTCTCTCGGGGCGATCACCCTCCGCACGGGCAGGTCGAACGCGCGCGCGAAGGCGTAGTCGCGCTCGTCGTGGGCGGGCACCGCCATGATCGCGCCGGTGCCGTACTCCATCAGCACGTAGTCGGCGACGTACATCGGGATCTGCTCGCCGTTGACGGGGTTGGTGACGGTGCGCCCGAGCGGCACGCCGGTCTTGGGCTTCTCGGCGTTGCCGCGCTCCTCGTTGGTCTCGGTGAGCGCGTGGTTGACGTAGTCGTGGACCGCGTGCTCGTAGGGCGTTGCGTGCGCGAGGCGCATCACGTCGGGATGCTCGGGCGCCATCACGAAGAACGTCGCGCCGAACAGCGTGTCGGGACGGGTGGTGAACACGGGATAGTCGATTCCGAGCTCCTCGCAGCGGAAGATCACCTCGGCGCCCTCGCTGCGTCCGATCCAGTTGCGCTGCATCGTCTTGACGTGCTCGGGCCACTCGAGCGCGTCGAGGTCGCCCAGCAGCCGCTCGGCGTAGTCGGTGATGCGCAGGAACCACTGCTCCAGCTGCTTGACTTCGACCAGCGCTCCACAGCGCTCGCAGCGACCCTCCGCGTCGACCTGCTCGTTGGCGAGCACGGTCTGGTCTTTGGGGCACCACTTGACCGCGGCCTCCTTGCGGTAGGCGAGGCCCGCTCGGAACAGCTCGAGGAAGATCCACTGCGTCCAGCGGTAGTACGACGGTTCGCACGTGGCGAACTCGCGCGACCAGTCGATCGAGATCCCCCACGAGCGGAACTGGCGCTGGAACGAAGCGATCGACTCGGCGGTCGAGTCGCGCGGGTGCACGCCCGTCTTGATCGCGTGGTTCTCCGCCGGCAGCCCGAAGGCGTCGTAGCCCATCGGGTGCAGCACGCGCGCGCCCAGACGCCGGTGGAAGTGCGCGATCGCGTCGCCCACCGAGTAGACCTTCAGGTGGCCGATGTGCGGCTCGCCGCTGGGGTACGGGAGCATCTCGAGCACGTAGGACTTAGGCGCCCGCGCGCCCGCTGCGCCACCGCGGCCGTCCGAACGCGGGTCGGCGCCCTCGTTGGACACCTCCCACGTGCGCTCGCGAGCCCACAGCGCCTGCCAGCGTGGTTCGATCTCATGCGGGTCGTAGCGGCGTTCTGCCATGGGCCTCCGCAGATTAGCGGGCGGGTTGGGACGGAACGCTGTGGCGCGGCGCGCGTCTCAGGCCAGCTGCGGGTCGAAGCGGCTGCGGCTTCGCAGCAGCTCGACGACCGCGGCGGGCGCCTTGTGCGGCGAGCCGGCGTCGAACGGCGGCTGCGGGTCGTACTCGATGCCGAGCTGAATCGCCTGCGCGACCTGATCGCCCGCGATGCGCGCGGCGAGCGCGAGCGCCATGTCGATGCCCGCGGACACGCCCGCGGCTGAGACGAGCTTGCCGTCGAACACCACGCGCTCGTCCACAGCCTCGGCTCCGAGGCGGCGCAGCTCGTCGAACGCGAGCCAGTGGGTGGTGGCGCGCCTGCCGTCGAGCAGGCCGGCGGCTGCGAGCACGAGCGAGCCGGTGCACACGGACGTGGTCCACGTGCTCGTGCGGTCGACCGCACGCAGCCACTCCAGCGCGGCGCCGCCCGCGCGCGCGGCGACCTCGCCGGGGCCGCCGGGCACGAGCACGATCTCGGGCTGGCGCACGTCATCGAGCGCGTGCTCGACGAGCAGCGTGAGCATGCCGTTGTCGGTCCGGACCGGCCCGCGCTCGGCGGCGACGAACGTGACGCTCGCTCCCGGCAGCCGGCTGAGCACCTCATACGGCCCGATCGCGTCGAGCGCGGTGAACTTGTCGTATAGGAGGATCGCGATGTTCATGTAACTGGCTCCTTTGTGCTCGGGGCAGGCTGGGTGGCGCGGGTATGCGTGACCGGCGCGTGGAAGCGCCGGCGGTACTCGGAAGGCCCGATGTGAAGCGTGCGCACGAACGCCCTGCGCATCGTCTCGGCGGTGCCGAAGCCGCAGCCGGCGGCGATCGCGGCGATCGGCTCGTCGCTGTCCTCCAGCCTGCGCCGCGCGGCCTCCAGGCGCACGCGCTCGACGTGGCGCGCGGGGGTGACGCCGGTCTCGGCGCGGAACGCGCGGGCGAAGTGGCGGGGGCTCATGTGGGCGCGCGCGGCCATCGTCTCGACGCGGTGATCTCCGGCGATGTCCTCGAGCACCGCGCGCTGGGTCTCGCGCAGCGGCTCGCGCTCGGCGTGCTGGGCGGCGAGCGTGGCGCTGAACTGCGACTGGTTGCCGGGACGGCGCAGGAACAGCACGAGGTGGCGCGCGATCGTGAGCGCGGCGTCGCTGCCGAGGTCCTCCTCGACGAGCGCCAGCGCGAGGTCCATGCCGGCGGTGACCCCCGCGGAGGTCCAGATCGGACCGTCGCGCACGAAGATCGGCTCGGGGTCGACGAGCACGTCGGGATGCAGCCGCGCCAGCCTGTGCGCCGACGCCCAGTGCGTGGTCGCGCGGCGCCCGTCGAGCAGGCCCGCCTGTGCGAGCAGGAACGCGCCCGTGCAGACGGACGCCGTGCGTCTGCACTTGGCGGAGGCGCGCACGATCCAATCGAGGAGCACTTGGTCTTGGGCGGCATGCGCGTGGCCGGCGCCGCCGGCCAGGATCAGCGTGTCGATCGGCGCCGGGCTGGCGGGCAGCGCTCCGTGCGGTGTGACGGTCAGGCCGCTGGAGGTCTGCAGCGGCTGGCCATCGCTGCTCAGCACGCGCACCTCGTAGCCGCGCTCGTTGCGCGACGTGGCGTCGATCAGGCTCTGCGCGCCGGCGAACACCTCCAGCGGGCCGGTCATGTCGAGGCTCTGCACGCCCGGATAGATGACGATGGCGATCAGGCGCGGCTTGGGCTTACGTGCGGTGCTCACGAGCGCGATCATCCTCTACATCAGGTCTGTCCGCAAGGACATTTTTCCAACGATTCCTGCCATAACAGCGAGACGGGCTGCAGGCGGTCGACGGCGCATGCGCGGGGCGCTGACGCGGGTCCGTGCGCGAGCGCGCGCGGCGCTTTACGATGGCCGCATGGAGGGGTCAGCGCATTGGGAGTCCGAGCACGACGAACAGCAGTTCGTCGAAGATGAAGGCCCCGACGCGCTGAGCGCCGCGCCAGGTCGCGTGGCGAGCATCGTCGCCGCGGCGGAAACCGCCGCGCGCGAGCT
>DASZFY010000019.1:0-1528 GCA_035939335.1 Solirubrobacteraceae bacterium
CGGGGACGATCACGCCCCGAGGCGCCACCACCTCTACGCGCTCGCGCCCGGCGGCGGCAGCGTTGACGACCTTTGCGAGGTCCTCTGCGCCGTTTGCCGGCGACGTCGCCCCCTCGCGTTCCAGGGCGAGGAGATCGTCGACGAGCCGTCTCAGGCGAGCGGCGTCGTGTCGCAGATCTGTGATCAGCTCCACGCTCGCACCGTGGACCGCGAGGTAGTCGATGTTGCCAGTCAGCGAGGTGAGCGGCGTTCGCAGCTCGTGCGAGGCGTCGGCGAGCAGCCGCCGCTCGCGCGCGTGTGTGGACTCGAGCGCCGACAGCATCCGATTCAGCGCAGCTGCAAGGTCGCGCACCTCGTCTTCGCTCCTGGGTTCCTCCAGCCGCTGCGTAGGCGTCCCGCTCCGCTCGATGGCGCTGGCCCCACGCGAGAGGCGCCGCAGAGGTCTGAGGGCGCGGGTTACCAGCAGCGCGGCGATCAGCGCGCCGAGCAGAGCCGCGATTGCGCCGAAGGCGAGTAGTCCCGCGCGTAGGTGCCTACCGATCGTGTCGATGTCGCCGCTCTGCGAGGCGACGATCACCGCTCCGCCGGTGGCGCGACCGCCCGTATCAGCAAGCGGCGCGGCATACAGCCGTGCTTCGTGACCAGCGATCGTTGCGTTGGCGTAACCGGCGCGCCCCGTGTCCAGCGCTCGTCGCACCGCCCCAGTGACTGGCAGGACCCTCGCGCCGAGCGAGAGCGAGCGGCTGACGATCCGCCCTCGACGGTCGAGCACCTCAACGTCGAGCTGCCGTCCTCCATAGGCACTGTCGAGGATTCCGGGCGATGTCAGCAGCGACGGTGCCGAAGCGCTCAGTCGTGCCACATCCCCGGCACGTGCCTGAAGGCTCGTATCGAGCGTGCTCCTGAGTTCATGCGTGACGAACTCCGCCGCCGCGCCGCCGATCCCGGCGACAGCGAGCAGAACCGCGACGGCCGCTGCGATCACGAGCCGGCCTCGCAGGGAGCGAACGGTCCTCATCCCCGAAGGATGAACCCCACGCCGCGCACCGTCTCGATCAGGGGGGGATCGCCCAGCTTGCTGCGGAGATTCGCCACGTAGCGGTCCACGACGTTGGCGACGGCCGAGCCGTCCCAGACGTCGGCGATCGCGCGCTCGCGCGAGATGACCTGCCGCGGTGAGCGCAGTAGAAGCTCGAGCAGGTCGGCCTCACGCGCCGTCAGATCAAGCGGGGCTCCCCCGCGGGTCGCCGATCGGGCCTCGAGGTCCAGTGTCAGGTCGCCAAACGTCAAGAGTGAGCCTGCCGGTCGTCCTCTCCTGGCCAGGGCGTGGATTCGCGCGATGAGCTCCTCCATAGCGAACGGCTTGACTAGGTAGTCGTCGGCTCCCGCCTCCAGGCCGGCAACGCGATCGGGCACGGCGTCGCGCGCGGTGAGCATCAGGATCGCGCTGCTGGCGCCCTTCGCGCGCAGGCGCCGACAGACCTCGATCCCGCTGAGTCCGGCCATCGCGACATCGAGGACGATCACC
>DASZFY010000020.1:0-168144 GCA_035939335.1 Solirubrobacteraceae bacterium
CCCCATTTGTCGCGGGCGTCGGATGAGGTTGTACTTTGGCCTGCGCGTTTCTGAAGCTCGCCTATAGCCTCGTCACTGCGCGGTGTGAGGATTTCGTCCACACACGGCAGATTAGGCGCGAGGGCGGATGCGCAAGTCCTCGCCTTGTTCCAACCTTCCGTCGTCGAGGAGGCTTCTCAACGCAAGCCCCATCACCGCGCTGCTCCAGCCATTGCGTGCCCGCGTCAGCAGATCACGCGCGGTCCACCCCTCTTCTGCCTGCTCGCTGGCGAGCAAAAGCAGCGCTTTCCCTGCTGCGACGATCTCCTCGCTAATCGCTTGGTCTGTGGTGTCGATCGCCATCGTCATCTCCACGTTGGTTGGGACCTTAGGTCATTTCTATACCCCACGCCAGCCACAACACGCACCGACCGAGCATTGGTGCGTCTTCTTGGTGGACCACGAAATTATGCTCTGTTGTTCGGACGTCTCTAAACTGCGCTTTATGGGGGCAAAATCGCCAACTCGGGTTGGTAGTCAATATGGTGCCACACCATGATCGCGGGGGAGGCGGAAGACTCGGGATGGACTGCATCCGAGTTGCGTATAGCGATTGGTCGAGCTCTGCTCGCGAGCCACGAGACGATGACGGCGGCGGACCTAGCAGCCGTCGTATCTTCGCACCAGTCGAACATCAAGAAGGAGGCAGAGCGGATGGCTCTCGCCGGGTTGATCCAGCGCGGTGCGCACCGCCAGGCAAGCCCAAGTAAGCGCGGCCCAAAGCCCGAAGCCTTCGGCATGTCGCCCACACAGCGCCAGCGCGCTTCTCGAGACCTGACCGCGTACGTACCACCAGGCGTTCTCCGGCAAGGGCAGGAGGTAGTCAGGGCGTCTGCCGGTCCGGGGCACGCCATCGACCTTCTTGGGGCCCTAACCGATGCCGAAGCGACGGTCAAGGCGTCCTGGGTCGCACTCGTCGGGGACGATCTGTTCGTTGCGTACAGCGGGCCGAGTGCAGCCAAGCCTGCTGTCGAGTTGCAGGCAGTCCTTGAAGCGGCCAACGTTCCGAGTCGGAGGGCGACGGTTGCGCGCGTCGCGCCGGCCCACGAGTGGGTGCGGGATGGGCGTGAGGCCGTACGTGCGGTCGATCGCACGCAGGCCTCACGCCGTAAGCCCCCTGTCGTGTAGTCGTCGCTGTCAGGCTGCCCACAGACATTCCCGGCATGAAACGAGTGGGTGCGCCGAGGGTTTAGGCAGCAACAACGCTCTGCTGCCCAAATCCCGCCGGATCGCGCCCAATGCGACGGCATCTGTCCCATGATCAGGAGCCGACAGCCTCAACAAACACGCGCAATCAGGGCATTTTCGACGCGTCTGCGCCACGGCCTGATAAGGAAGAGGTCCCAGGTTCGAGTCCTGGATCGCCCACTGACGATTCGGCTGAGAAACCCGCCGACGTCATTGCTGCACCCGGCTCAAGCTGCGGCTGTCCGGCGACTCCGCACGGCTCGCGCGTCACAAACCGCCGGCCTTCACGATGTACTGGTTGTGGGCGTCGATGATGACCATGCTGATGAGGCGCTCCTTGTTGCCGGCAGGAGCGACGTGGAGGCGTTTGGGCTCTTCTACGGCCGGCGCGTGGACGCCGTGCTCGCCTTCTTCCTGCGGCGCACGGGCGACCGCGAGCTCGCCGCTGACCTGACCGCGGAGACGTTTGCCGCGGCGCTGTCCGCCCTGCCGCGTTACAGTCCGGGGCGCAGCTCAGCGCTCGCGTGGTTGTTCACGATTGCACATCACAAGATGGTGGACTCGATCCGCCGCGGACAGGTCGAGGATCGGGCGCGCAGGCGCCTGCGCCTCGAGCCGCTCGTATTCAGCGACGAGGACATCGAGCGCGTGGAGCAGCGGGCGGCGGCCGCGGAGGGAGGCGCTGCGCTGCTCGAGCTCGAGCGGCTGTCAGCTGAGCAGCGCGGCGCGATCGAAGGACGGGTACTCCAAGAAACCGAATACGGCGAGCTGGCCCGACGCCTGAAGTGCTCGGAGTCGGTGGTCCGCAAGCGCGTGAGCCGCGGACTCGCCGAGCTGCGCACGAGAATAAAGGAGGCCTAGGGATGGACGCGATCGACAGGTTCGGGCAGGAGCTGGTGCGGGCCGGGCGGCGCCGACACGCCGAGCGTCAGCCGCTGCAGGCGCTCTTCGGCACACGCTTCGCGCGTTCATCACCGCGACGCCGCGCATCCATGCATGTGCGTGTCGCACTCGTCGCGCTCGTGCTTGTGCTCGCCACCGCCGCGATCACGCTCGCCGCGACCGGAGTGATCCTCACGGGCTCGCCGGTCGGCACGGTGCGTGCTCCGATCGCCACCGCCGGCGAGGGCGTCCCGGTGGCTGGCGGCGAGCGGCTGCTCCCCCTGCGAGCGCCAGACCCGGCGGGCGGCCTGCCGTGGGGAATGCGGATAATCCACACAACACGCGGCCTTATCTGCGTGCAGATCGGCCGCGTCTATGACAACCAGCTCGGAGAGCTCGGCGTCGACGGCACATTTCACAACGACGGGCGCTTCCACCCGCTGCCCACAGACGCGCTCCCGGACGACCTCCCGAACGCAGCCGGTTGGATGGCCGGAAACTGCTCGAGTCCGGGAGAAATCTACGCGGGCGACAGCGTCGGGCTCGAGCTCAGCGCGGCCACGAGCCACAGCCCGGGCGGTGTGGTACCCGCCGACCGCCGCGAGATCTCCTTCGGGCTGCTCGGGGTGCACGCGGTGAGCGTCACCTACCGCGAAGGCTCGCAGTCGCACACCCAGCCCGTGCTCCCGGGCTTGGGCGCCTATCTGATCGCGCAGCGCTACACCAGCGGCAGGCCGCTGGGAAGCGTCAGCGAGACCGTCGGCAGAGACGAACCGGGCAACTACAGCGGACCGGCCAGCCCGAACGGAGCGCTGACCGCGATCACCTACGACTACGCGGGACGCTCTTGCGTCGACCGGGGCGACCTGCGCTACGCCTCCTGCGGACTCTCGGAAGTGCCGCCACCGCGCCCGGCTGCACTGCCCATCGTGCACGAACCGCTGCACGCACGCCTGCACATCCACGATCACGTGATCACGAGCGCGCAGATCAGCTTCCACGCGCCCTACCCCGTCACGAATGCCGACGAGAGCTATTCGGTGATGGCGCCGGGCTGCCATCGCGGCCGCGCCGGGGGCGGGGGAGGCTCCTCCAACGCCGATGTCGCGCGCGGCGGGCTCGTGACCATATCCCTCGGGGGGATTCTCTCCAGCGCATGCGGCCGGGCGATGACGTTCACCGTCTACTACGTCCGCTTCGCGCTCGGCCTGCCACAACCTACGACCCTCGGCAGCATCACGATCCACGAGCCGCCCGGCACGCACCCCGCACCACTACCGAGGAGCCTTGTCGAACAGGAGAGACGGTCCACCCCGACACGCAGCCTGCACGCGGCGATTCATCTCACGCTCCTGCCCCAGACCCGCGCCGCGTGCGACGCCGCCTTCCTGCTCTACCCATGCTACAAGGGCGAGGTCGGATTCACGGCTCCATATGGGGTCACCCCCGCGGCGAGCCGCTACTCCAGGTCCACCGAATACTCGATCGACGGGTTCGCCACGTGTAAGGTCGGTGGCCGCCCCGAAACCAGCTGGAGACTCCAACGCAAGGTCAAGGCGCACGAACCAATCACAACCACGTCGTTGGGGCTCTTCGTGCTCACGCCCTCCTGCCTATCGAGCGAGGGGTTCGAAGTCACTTACCTGAACCTGCAGGGCTCCTCCGCAGGCGTACCCCACGAATCGGTCATCGTCGGCACCGTGACCCTTAGTAAGGCAACACTCCCCAACGGGCAGAAGCCGCGTGCTGGATGACCGCGGCGAGGCCGTGGCGCCTCTCGATCGGCAACGCTCACTCGTCGCCCAGCGCAGCGTAAACCGCGTCGATGAGCGCACGGTTGCGCGGGTCCTGCCACTGCGGCCCGCCGCGGTTCATCACGTACGCGAACGCAACTCGCGCTTCGGGATCGGCAAACCCGAGAGAGCCGCCCGTGCCGAAGTGTCCGAAGCTGCTCGGGTTGGGACCCAGCGGGCGCTCGGGCTGGGTGAGCTGGAAGCCGAGCCCGAACCGCGACGGACGTCCGAGCACGAGATCGTCGCCCGAGGCGGCCTCCGCGGTCGCCTGCACGAGCACCTCCCTGTTGATGAGCAAAGGCGCATCACTGATGAGCGCGTCATACAAACGGGCGATCGCGAGAGGGCGCGCGTGCAGATTGGCGGATGGCAGTTCCGCGTCCTGCCACGCGGCGGTGTTGACCGTGCCGATCCCCGTCGCGCCCGGCGGGTTGAGGTAGGCACGCTCGCGCAGGCGCACATCGACGACCGCCCGCTCACCTCGATCGGCGCGGGAGACGTGCTCGAAGTCGAACACGTACTCGGCCCGTCGCGAGCGATCGCTCCGCGCAAGGCCAAAGCTCATGTCGACGCCGAGCGCGCCGGCGACCTCGCGGCGCAGGAATGCCCCGATCGGCTCACCGGCGACACGGCGAACGATCTCGCCCGCCAGGAACCCAAAGGTGTGCACGTGGTAGCCGTGCCCCTTGCCGGGCGTCCACCACGGCTCCTGCTCGGCGAGCGCATCCGTCACCGCGGCCCAGTCGTAGAGCGATCCGTCCGGGAGCTCACGCGCGAGCGCCGCGAGTCCGGCCTGGTGGCTGAGCACCTGGCGCACCGTGATCCTCTCCTTGCCTGCCGCCGCGAACTCCGGCCACCACCGCGATACCGGCTCATCGAGATCCAGCGCGCCGCGCGACACCAGCATCAGCACGCACAGCGTCGCCACGGCCTTGCCCACCGAGAACACGTTGACGACGGTGTCCTGCTGCCAGGCGCGCGAGCGATCCGCGTCGGCCCACCCGCCCCACAGCTCCACGACAGGCCGCCCATCGACGATCACCGCAACGCCCGCGCCCAGCTCGCGCCTGTGTGCGAAGTTCTCGAGAAACGCCTCTGCAACCGCGGCGAAGCGCGCGTCGCACGTCCCAGCGCTCTCGCCAGCGCGCTGCGAGGCCCTGCGCGCCATTACGCTCCCGCCTCGGCGGGTGCGGCGTCGCCTGCCAGCTTGTCAGTACCCTTTGCCATCTCAGAACCGCCGCCGTTCCCCCAACACGACGACCCTCCAGGAGGCCCTAGTGCAGCAAGCTGACAAGGATCGCAACTCGCCCGCGGGCTGGCTCGAGACCTCGCCGCTGGTGGTCGGGGTCATCGGGATCTCGATCCCCGTGTCGCTGCTCGCGCTGGCGGCGGTCGGGGGAAGCGTCGTCGTGTTGGCGCTCGCAGTGATCGCGATGCTTTGCGTCGGCGCCGCCACGTTGGCGTTTGTGATTCGACTCGCGACAGATCCCCCCGAGCTCGAGCACAGCGGCGTCTCCGCCGAGTAGACGGCGAGCGCTAGCAGCCATCGGCGGACTCGCCCGCGGCCGGCAGGCGGGTGGCTTCCTCGTGGAGGATGCGCCAGCCCTCCATGAACTGGGCGCGAGCAGGTGGCGGGAGGCGTTCCAGCGTGCCCCGCAGTGGCGCCAGCGCCTGCGCCAGCCATCCGCCGAGCAGCTGGCTGTAGTCCTCGTGCACCTGCACGATCGTGCGCCGTCGGTCGGCGTCGTCCTCGGTGCGCTCGAGCAGGCCTGCGCGGCTCAGATCCCCCACGATCGCGCTTGTCGTCGATAGGCCGAGACCCAGCCGCCGCGCGAGCTCGGTCACGCTGAGCGGGCCGGCCGCCGCGACCGCGAGCATCGCCGGCATATGGCGCGGGCCCAGCGATGCGCGCGTGCCGGCGTCGCGCAGCTCTTGCGGTGGCGGGCTCGCATGCTTGAGCCCACGCAGCGTCTCCCACAGCAACGAGGAAAGCTCGTCCAGATCCCCGTCGATCGTCGCGGCGTTATGTGCTTGTGTTGGACTGGCAGGCATAGCCGCTCGACTGTGCTACTTTCGATCTCAAAATGTTTGAACTCAAAACTATTGCCTACAGGATACCGCTAAACCGGGAGCCGATCGATGAGCGCTGTTGAGAGCACCGAGAACCCCGGCGTCGTAGCACGCGCCTCTCGATGGGTGGTGCGCCACCGCCGCACCACCGTGATCGGCTGGCTCGTACTGCTGATCGGCGCGTTCGCGCTCTCCGGAGCGATCGGCACCGAATACTCCAACAACTTCTCGCTGCCCGGGACCGAATCCCAGCGCGCAGCCGATCTGCTGAAGCGCGACTTCCCGGCGCAGGCCGGCGACTCCGACCAGATCGTCTTCGCCGTCCGCCATGGGCTCGTCACCGAAGCGGCCGTCCGCGCTCGCGTCGTACCGATGCTCGAAGCGGTCGCGCGGCTGCCGCACGTCACCGGTGTCGTCAGCCCGTTCTCGGCTAAGGGCGCGCAGGAGATCTCCCAGGGCGTCAAGATCGCGTTTGCGACCGTGACGTTCGACGAGCGTGCGAACCTGATCCCGCCGTCCGCCACCGAACGGGTGATCAGCACCGCCAAAGGCGTCGCCTCTCCGCAACTGCAGGTCGCGCTCGGTGGCCAGGCGATCGAACAGGTACAGAAACCGTCGCTGGGCACGGCGACGGGCATCGGACTGCTGGCCGCGATGGTGGTGTTGTTCATCACCTTTGGCTCGCTGCTCGCCATGGGGCTGCCGATAATCACCGCGCTACTCGGGCTCGGCACGGGCATCGGCCTGGCGGGGCTGGCCTCACGGCTGATCGGCATGCCGACGTTCTCGACCCAGCTCGCGGCGATGATCGGTCTGGGTGTTGGGATCGACTACGCGCTCTTCATCGTCACGCGCTTTCGCGAGAACTACCTCATCGACGGCGACGTGCGCGGGTCGATCACCGCGGCGATGGACACCGCCGGGCGCGCCGTGCTGTTCGCCGGCACCACGGTGATCATCGCGCTGCTCGGCCAGTTCGCCCTCGGTGTCGAATTCCTCTACGGCCTGGCGGTCGCATCGGCGCTCGCGGTGCTGATGACGATGCTCGCCGGGCTGACGGTGCTGCCGGCGTTGCTCGCGCGATTCGGCGAGCGTATCGGGCGCCCACGAGCGAGCAGACGCCGCAACCGCGGCCAGACCGACCCCGCCAGCGGCGAGCCGGCCGGCCTTTGGGCACGGTGGGCAGGGTTCATCGAACGTCATCCATGGGAGGGCATGATCGCGGGATTGGCGATCATGCTCACGCTGTGCGCGCCCGCGCTCGCGCTGCGCCTGGGCAACAGCGATGCCGGCAACAACCCTCCGAACCAGACCACCCGTCAGGCCTACGACCTGCTGGCGAAGGGCTTCGGCCCGGGCTTCAACGGCCCGCTCCAGGTCGTGGCGCAGCTGCCGCGTGCGCACGCCGCCGCCGCGCTCACCACTGTCTCAAACACGCTGCGCGCGACGCCCGACGTCGCGTCGGTCTCGCCCGCGAGGGTCAGCCCCCAGGGGCTGACAGCGGTGTTCAACGTCTATCCACGCTCGTCGCCGCAGGCACTCGCCACCACCGAGCTCGTGAGCACACTGCGCCAGCACACGCTGCCGCCGGTCGCGGCCGCCACGTCGAGCACGCTGATCGTCGGCGGCTCGAACGCCGCCGCGATCGACTTCACGCACGTGCTCTCCAGCAAGCTGCCGCTGTTCGTCGGCGTGGTCGTGCTCCTGTCCGCGCTGCTGTTGCTCGTGGTCTTCCGCTCGGTCGTGATCCCGCTGCAGGCCGCTTTCATGAACCTCCTGTCGATCGGCGCCTCGCTCGGCGTAGTCGTCGCGATCTTCCAGTGGGGCTGGTTCGGCAGTCTCTTCAACGTCAGGGGCGCTCCCATTCAGGCGTTCATCCCGGTGATGCTGTTTGCGATCGTGTTCGGACTCTCGATGGACTACGAGGTGTTTCTCGTCTCGCGCATCCACGAGGAGTGGACGCGCAAAGGCGATGCCCACCAGGCAGCCCGCCAGGGTCTCGCCTCGACCGGGCGCGTGATCACCGCTGCGGCCACCATCATGATCTGCGTCTTCCTCTCCTTCGTCGTTGGAGGGGAACGCGTGCTCGAGCTCTTTGGGCTGAGCCTCGCCAGCGCCGTCTTCCTCGACGCGTTCGTCGTTCGTTCGCTGCTGCTGCCGTCGGTGTTGCAACTTCTCGGGCAGCGCACCTGGGCGCTGCCCAGCTGGCTAGAACACCGCCTGCCCCACATCGCCATCGACCGCGAGCTCACGATCCGCGAGCCGGCCGTGGAGGAGCGCGTCTAACCGACGGACCGCCCGCCACTACGCCGCGACGTCCGCCCGCGATTTCCAATGGGCCTTTAGGCGCCCGCGGAAATAGCCGATGTCTTTTGCTGACATGGCAGTTCACCGCACGAGTCAAGGGCACGGCGAGATCCTGGTCCCGGCTCCGCCGATAGCTCCGCCGGAGCACCCGACGGAGGAGCTCCGTCTGCTCGGCGAGGCGCTGCTCGCCCGCGCTGCGGACGTGATCGCAGAGACGGTCGTGCGCACGATCGACTCGGGCGAGATAGTCGACGCGCAGGTACAGGAACGCTTCGAGCGGATCTGCCAGGGCTCAACGACCGCGGTCGCCCGCTGGATCGCGGGCGAGGGCCTCGAGGTCACGAACGAGTCGGCGCGCGAGACCTCGCAGATATTCGGGGAGCTGGCGGCGCGGCGCGCATCGTCGCTCAACGAGGTCACCCGGCGCTCGCTGTGGTGGCGTAACGTGATGGCCAGCACGCTGCGCGAGATCGCCGCGCAACTGGATGTCTCGGCGCAGGCGCTGGCCGAGGCGCTGAACATGGTTCAGCTGAGCGTCGAGTTCAGCCTCCTACGGATGTGTGAATGCTTCGAGGCAGAGCGCCGCCGGGCCGACGAGGAGCTCACGCGGCGCGAGGAGGAGCTCGCGTTCCTGGCGACACACGATCCGCTGACGGGCCTGCCCAACCGCACGCTGATCCTCGACCGCGTCGAGCAGATGCTCGCGCGCTCCGTGCGCAGCAAGACGCCCATGGCTGCGCTGTTCATCGACCTCGACAACTTCAAGAGCATCAACGACACGCTCGGCCACGGCGTCGGCGATGAGCTGCTCTGCGCCGTCGCGGCGAGGCTCGAGGGCGTCGTGCGCCACGTCGACGCACTGGGGCGCCTCGGCGGGGACGAGTTCGTGGTGATCGCCGAGGAGCTCACGCTCGACGCCGGACCCGAGCTGGTCGCCGAGCGCCTGCTCGAGGCGCTCAAGCACCCGTTCAAGCTCGGGGCCGACGGGAAGACGCGGCTGACGGTGACCGCCAGCGTGGGGATCGCCGCCGGACAGCGCGCCTCGGCCGAGGAGCTGCTGCGCGATGCGGACATCGCGATGTACCGCGCCAAGTGGGACGGCAAGAACCGCTATGCGGTGTTCGAGAGCGGCATGCAGGACACCGTCCAGAACCGGATGGAACTCGACATGGATCTCCATGACGCGCTCGAGCGTGATGAGTTCTTCCTCGCCTACCAGCCGACGTTCGCGCTCAGCGACATGACGCCCACCGGGGTGGAGGCGTTGATTCGCTGGAAGCACCCCACGCGCGGAACTGTCCAGCCCGATGAGTTCATCCCACTGCTCGAGGAGACCGGACTGATCACGGAGGTCGGCAGATGGGTGCTGCGCGAGGCGTGCAGTCAAGCCGGCGCATGGCGCAGGGACGGCTATGAGATCGCGATGGCCGTCAACGTCTCCGGACGCCAGCTCGACAGCGACGAGCTGCTCACCGACATCGAGGGCGCGCTTGCCGACAGCGGCCTGCCGGCAACTGCCTTGACGATCGAGATCACCGAGACGACGCTGATGCGAAACATCGAGGAGACCGCCCGCCGCCTGACCGAGATCAAGCGGCTCGGCGTGCGCATCGCGATCGACGACTTCGGCACCGGTTACTCCTCGCTCGCGCATCTCCAGCAGTTCCCCGTCGACGCATTGAAGATCGACCGCTCATTCATCTCCGGACTGCGCAGTAACAAGGAGGGCGAGACGCTGATCCACACGCTCGTCCAGCTCGGCAAGGCGCTCTCGATAGAGACCTTCGCCGAGGGCATCGAGCAGCAGCACGAGCTGTCCCTGCTCAAGAACGAGGACTGCGACAGCGGGCAGGGCTTCCTGTTCGCGCGTCCCCTCGACGTGGCGGCGATCGAATCGTTCTTTCCACGCAGCGAGAAGGTGCTCGCGCGGGCGCTCGCGCCGGCTCAACCAGCGAGATAGTTCGGGTATAGTGTCGGTCCGATCACGCGATGGTGCGCCTGTACGCCGAGGGAACGCCTGATGCTGCGCTGATGCGCGAGGTCCAAGCGGGACAGAGCCAGGCATTGGGTGCGCTGTACGAGCGGTTTGCCGTACGCGCCTTTCGCACCGCGTTGTCGGTGTGCCACGACCGCGACTGCGCACAGGAGGCGGTGCAGGATGCGTTCGCGTCGATTTGGTCGTCGCGCTCGACCTATCAGCCCGCGCGCGGATCGGTCATCGGCTGGGCGATGACGATCGTGCGCCATCGGGCGATCTACCTGGCGCGTCGCCGTTCGCTGGCCGCTGGACGCGAGGAGGGACCGGCGCGCCTCGAGCAGCAGCCTGCCGAGGACGACGTCGTGGCGGAGTTCGCTGCCAAGCTCGAGCGCGAGCGTCTGGCGCGGCACCTCACGCGCCTGCCGCCGGCGCAGCGCGAGGTGATCCAGTTGGGCTTCTTCGACGGGCTCACGCATCAACAGATCGCGCGCCGGCTGGCGCTTCCGCCGGGGACGGTCAAGGGCCGAATGCGCCTGGGGCTGACGAAGCTCCGCTGTGGGCTCGAGCCCTAGCGGCGGCGGCTACGCCTAGCCGGCGGCCGCCAGCCGCGAGCGCCACCGCTCGGAGCTCCACTGCGCGGGCTCGGTCTCCTCGAGGAACCGTTCGAGCACCGCGACGAAGCGCGCGGGCAGCTCGAGTTGCGGCATGTGCCCGGCCGCGTCGAAGATCTCCAGGCGGCTGCCGGGGATCGCCTCGTGCGCGTGTTCGGCGTGGGCGACGGGAATCATCCGGTCGCGCCGTCCCCAGATGATCTGCACCGGCACGCCCTCGGTCAGGTACAGCCGATCCCCGGCCTCGACGCGCTGGCCTTCGGTGCCGACGACGGCGCGCAACGTCGCCAGGAACGCACTGCGTCGCCCGGCGTCCGCGAGCGATGCGTACCCGCGCGCGACCTCGGCGACGTCGGCGCTTGGTTGCAGGCCAACGGCCGCCAGACCGCGCGCCAGCGCCGATCCCGCCACGCGCCCGGGCGCGGCGGTCGCCGCGATGAACAGGTTCGCGCCCGGTAGCGCCGCTGCGCGCAGCACCGGGTTCACCTCCGGGCCGAGACCACCGCTGCAGACGAGCGCGAGGCGTTCGGTGATCTCGGGGAACTGGTAGGCGAACTGCATCGCGATGCCGCCGCCGAGCGAGTGGCCGACGAGCGTCGCGCGATCGTGGCCGAGCTTGAGCAACAGGTCACGCAGGCCCGCCGCGTGGGATCCGAGCGAGTAGTCACCCGCGCCTGGCTCCGAGGCGCCATGGCCAGGGAGGTCAGGTGCGATCACGGTGTGGCGACGCGCGAGCGGCTCGATTACCGCACTCCAGCTCTCATACGTGCCCGCCATTCCATGGATCATGAGCAGCACCGGGCCGCTGCCCACCTCTACAAACCGCAACCGGCGACCGTGGAGGGAAATCGTCTGTGGCTCGATCGCATCCACCTCCACATCGTCGCAGTTGGTGCGGCGTGTTACATAGTGGGCCCTCGCAACAACCGGGTTTCCCGCGGCAGTTATTGCCTGACGTGCTCGCTCTTTGCGTCGAACAGCGGCTCGCGTGTCACCACGCCCGCGACCCACTTGCCAAAAATGTCGACCTCGACACCTGTACCCAGCTCGACCTCGCCGGGCAGGTATGCATAGGCGATCGAGCGCTCGACGGTGTAGCCGTAGCCGCCGCTGGTGACCCTGCCGACGATCTGGCCGCCGACGCGCACGGGCTCGTTTCCGAGCGCCACCGAGCGGGGATCCTCGAGCACGAGGCAGCGCAGCCGCTTGCTCGGCTCACGCGCGAGCGCGGGCTCGCCATTGGCTCCGAGCCCGAGCGCGGGCGCGCCGATGAAGCCGCCGTGCTTGCGCACGCAGAAGCCGAGCCCGGCCTCGTAGGGGTTCTCATCGGGCGTGATGTCGGCGGCCCACACGCGGTAGCCCTTCTCCAGGCGCAGCGAGTCGATCGCGCGGTAGCCGCCGGCGAGCAGGCCGTGCTCCTGGCCGGCGTGCCATAGCGTTTGCCACATGCCGGCGCCGTACTCGGTGGGGCAGTACAGCTCCCAGCCGAGCTCGCCGACGAACGTGACACGCAGCGCGCGCACGGGGACGTCGCCGATGGCGAGCTCGCGCATGTGCATGTACGGAAAGTCGAGCGGGTCGGCTGTGAGCGGCGCGAGGATGTCGCGCGCTCGCGGCCCCCACAGCCCAAAGCACGCCCAGCGCGCGGTCACATCCGAGCAGCGCACGCTGCCGTCGCGCGGGGCGTGGCGGCGGATCCAGCTGAGGTCGTGGTTGCCGAAGGCGGTGCCGGTGACGATCGAGTACAGCTCGTCCTCGACGCGCGTGACGGTGAAGTCGCACTCGATGCCGCCGCGGCGGTTGAGCATCTGCGTGTAGGTGATCGCGCCGACGTCGCGCGTGACGTCGTTGTCGCACAGCCGCTGCAGGAACTCCGATGCGCCCGCGCCGGCGACCTCGAGCTTGGCGAACGAGGACTCGTCGAACAGCGCCGCGCGCTCGCGCGTGGCGCGGTGCTCGGCGCCGATCGCAGGCGACCAGTGCATCCCCGCCCAGCCGCGCGGGCGCAGCGACTCGTCTCCGTCGGCGGCGTTGGAC
This sequence comes from Solirubrobacteraceae bacterium, assembly GCA_035939335.1. Taxonomy (GTDB): domain Bacteria; phylum Actinomycetota; class Thermoleophilia; order Solirubrobacterales; family Solirubrobacteraceae; genus Palsa-744. The sequence goes on from DASZFY010000020.1 coordinate 12,906, forward strand.
TCGTACCAGTTGACGCGCTCCCAGCCGGACTTCTCGCCGAACGCCGCACCGTGCTCGGCGTGCCACGGGTAGGCGCTGGAGGTGCGCAACGGCCGCCCGGCGAGGCGCTCGTGGCCGGGGTAGCGGATGTCGTAATAGGTCTCATACACCTCCTTGGTGCGCTTCAGCGTGTAGCTGGGCGAGATGAATTGAGACCCCGCCCCCCCGAAGCGGCGGATGTCCATCTCCCACACGTCCATCGTGGGCTCGCCCTCGAGGATCCACTCGGCCATCACCTTGCCGATGCCGCCGGCGCCGGCGAGGCCGTGCGCGCAGAACCCCGCCGCGACGAAGAGCCCGCGCACCTCGCTCTCGCCGAGGCAGAACTCGTTGTCGGGCGTAAACGCCTCGGGCCCGTTGATCAGGCGCGTGACGGTGATCTCGTCCATGACCGGCACGCGCTTGCGCGAGTTGACGGCGATCTCCTCGAAGCGCGGCCAGTCCTCTTCGAGCAGGCGGCCGTTGAAGTCCGGCGGGATCGCGTCGAGCAGGTGCCCGTCGAGCGCCCATGGCGCGGAGGCGCGCTCGTAGCCGCCCATGATCAGGCCGCCGCCCTCCTCGCGGAAGTAGATCAGCAGGTCGGGGTCGCGCAGCGTCGGCAGGTGCACGCGCTGCTCGCCCACCGCGAGCTCGCGAAACGGCTGCGTGACGAGGTACTCGTGCGCGAACGGCACGATCGGCACGCGCACGCCGGCCATGCGCCCGATCTCGGCGGCGAACATGCCGCCGGTGTTGACGACGATCTCTGCCTCGATCGGCCCCCACTCGGTCTGCACGCCGCGCACGCGAGCGTCGCCGCCTGCTCGCTCGACGTCGATGCCGGTCACGCGAGTGTGCGTGAAGATGCGACAGCCGCCCTCGCGCGCGCCCTCCGCCAGCGCCATCGTGAGCAGCGACGGGTCGAGGTAGCCGTCGCTGGGCAGGTAGGAGGCGCAGCGCACGCCGTCGGTGCTCATCAGCGGGAACAGCTCGCGCGCCTGATCGGCGGAGATCAGCTCGAGCGGCAGGCCGAAGGTCTTGGCCCAGGCGACCTGGCGCAGCACCTCCTGCTCGCGCTCGGGCGTACACGCGAGGCGGATGCCGCCGCACTGCACCCAGCCGCAGTCGAGCGTGCGGTACAGCTCGACGGAGTCCATCATCATGCGCGTCAGCGACACGCTCGATCTGAGCTGGCCGACGAGCCCCGCGGAGTGGAAGGTGGAGCCGCTGGTGAGCTCGCTGCGATCGAGCAGCACGACGTCGCGCTCGCCGAGCTTGGCGAGGTGGTGGGCGATCGACGCGCCGCCTACACCGCCGCCGATGATGACCACGCGCGCGTGGTCGGGGAGCTCACGCGGCCGGGCCATCGTGCTCCTCGTGTCCGTTCGCGCCGGCCGGGGGAGCGCTGCGGTCGCTGCCGGCGGCGGCGAGCCATTCCCGCAGCTGCGGTTCCTCGGCGCCGGCGTGCAGGCGCTCGAAGTGCACGCGCGCGTAGCGGTCGAAGTCGAAGTCGAGCTCGGAGATCTCCGCCTGCACGACGCCCCAGGCGGCCTCGCGCGCATCGGAGAGGAGGCGCATCAGCGCGAGCGTCGCGCGTCGCGCGTCGGACGGCGGCTGTTGGTGATAGGCGCGCAGCAGCCGCTCGTCGGCGGCCTGGTCGAAGTCGTTGTTGACGGACAGGTTGCCGAGGTCGAAGCACGGGTGGCCCATGCCGGCGTACTCCCAGTCGACGATCAGCAGGCCACCGCCGCCGAGCGCCCGGATGACGTTGCCGGCGAGCAGGTCGTTGTGGCACGGCCGCGGTTCATATAGCGGCAGCGCCATGGCGATCAGCCCGGCGACGGCGATCGCCTCGGCGTACGCGGAGGGCAGCCGCACCCCCCGCCGGCGCACGGTGTCCGCGTAGTGGTCGAGCAGGTTGGGCACCCAGAAGCGCGTAGGCAGTTGCGCGTGCGAGTCGTGGAAGCGCCGCAGGGCGCGCGCGAGCTCCTCGGCGTGGTCGGCGACGACGTCCCCGGGGCCGAGTGGCTCGCAGGCGGCGAAGCGCGTGACCAGGCAGTCCTCGTACGCGGCCGCGACGGCCGGCGCGATGCCCAGTTGGGCGGCGGCCTCGCTCGCCTGCCGCTCGGACTGGCGGTCGATGCCCAGCAGCTCGGTGCCGGTGCCGTGCACGCGGATCACGTACTCCTCGCCACCGAGCGTGACGCGGAAGTTATGGTTGGTGATGCCGCCGGAGAGCGCGACGGGCTCGCCGGTGAGCCGGCCGAGCGAGGGCTCCAGGCGCCGCACGATCTCCTCCAGCCGAGCCACGCCGACAACGTATCGTTGCCCCATAAGGCATGCAACCTATACCTTCACCACCATGAAACCCGGCGACGCCGTCGGCAGCCCCTCATCTGGCCAGCGCTCGGCGGCGGAGCTGATTGCGCGTGCGGACCTCGACGGCGCCCGGCGCGCGGTGCTCGCCGATGTGCTGCGAACGCCGACGATCGCGTGCGCGAGCCTGTCGGAGGCGGCGGGCACGGCGGTGGCGCTGAAGGCCGAGTGTCTGCAGCGGACGGGGTCGTTCAAGCTGCGCGGGGCGCTCAGCAAGGTCGCGGCGCTCGGCGACCACGCGGCGTCGGGGCTGGTCACGGCGAGCGCGGGCAACCACGCTCGCGCGGTCGCGCAGGCGGCGCTATTGCGGGGCGTTAGCTGTGAGGTTTTCATGCCGCGCGACGCGCCCGTGTCGAAGGTTGTCGCGGTGGAGAGGCTGGGTGCGAGTGTTGAGTTGGATGGCGAGTCGGTGGAGGAGGCGCTCGGTCTGGCTCGACAGCGAGCGGAGGGCACGGGCGCCGCGCTCGTGCACCCGTTCGACGACCTCGACGTGATCGCCGGGCAGGGCACGCTCGGGCTCGAGCTGCTCGAGGACGTCCCCGACCTCGCGCGCGTGGTCGTGCCCGTCGGTGGTGGCGGTCTGGCGAGCGGAATCGGGATCGCGCTGCGCCGCGCGGGTGTGGAAGTCGAGCTGGTGGGCGTGCAGGCGCGCACCTGCGCGCCGTACGTGCGCGCGCTGGGCGGCGACGCGGACGGGCTCGAGGCGGCGGTGGGCGCGACGATCGCGGACGGCATCGCGATCAAGCGTCCGGGTGAGCTGACGCTGGCGCTGCTGCGCGAGCTGCTGAGCGGGGTCGAGACGGTCAGCGAGGAGCAGATCGCAGAGGCGATGGTGTTCCTGGCGGAAGACGCAAAGCTCGTCGCCGAGGGCGCCGGCGCGGTTGCGGTGGCGGCGCTGCTGGACGGACATCTGGCGCCGGTCGCGGGGACGACCGTGGCGATCGTGTCGGGCGGCAACGTCGACAGCGGGCTGCTGGCGAGCCTGCTGCTGCGTCACGAAACCGAGGAGGGTCGCCGCGTGCGCATTTTCACGCGCGTCCCCGACCGGCCGGGCGGCCTGGCGGAGCTACTCGAGCTCGTGGCGCGCACCCGCGCGAACCTCGTCAGCGTGGGACACGTGCGCGAAGCGACGCCGCTGCACGTGCGCGAGACCGGCATCGAGCTGACGCTCGAGACGCGCGGGCCGGGCCACACCGAGGAGCTGCTGGCAGCGCTCGAGGGCGCCGGCTATGACGTGCGGGCCGCATAGGCCCCTCGGCAGGCACGCGGCTGTGGACACCGAGCCGCTTGCGTGTCAGCCGACGGGTGAGCCGACGGTGCGCCTGGAGCTGGCGCTCGCGAGGATCGCCTCGATCTCACGTGCCGGACCGGGATAGCCGAGCAGGAAGCCCTGCGCCAGCTCGCAGCCCATCTCTTCGAGCATCGTCTGCTGGCTGCGCTCTTCGATGCCCTCCGCGACGACGCTCAGCGACAGCGACTGCCCGACGCCGAGAATCGCGGCCAAGAGCTCGCGGCTCTGAGCACCGTCGTTGAGCGCGGCGACGAAGCTCCTGTCGATCTTGAGGATGTCGACGGGCATGCGCTGCAGGTGCGACAGCGACGCGTAGCCGGTACCGAAGTCGTCGATCGCGACGCGCACGCCGAGCGCCTTGACCTCCTCGAGGCGCTCGCACGCGGCGGGGACGTCGCGCACTAGCGTCGTCTCTGTGATCTCGAGCGTCAGCGACGACGGCGCGATCTGCGAGCTCTCCAGTGCGTGGCGCACATCCTCGACGAACTCCCTGCGGCTCAGCTGACAGGCGGACACGTTCACCGAGATGCCGAGCTGCAGGCCGTCGGCGCTCCAGGCGGCGGCCTGGCGGCATGCCTCATCGAGCACCCAGCGGCCGATCGGCACGATCAGCCTGCTGTCCTCGGCGAGCGGGATGAAGCTGGCGGGCGCGACCACACCCCTTTGCGGGTGACGCCAGCGCACGAGCGCCTCGGCACCGACCACGCGCCGGCTGGCCAGGTCGAAGATCGGCTGATAGTGAAGGAATAGCTGACCGTCGGCGACCGCCGTGCTCAGATCGGACTGCAGCGCGCGGCGGCCCTCCGCGTCGGCGTACAGGCCCGGGTCGAACAGCGCGTAGCGATCCTTGCCGGCGGCCTTTGCCGCGTACAGCGCCAGGTCGGCGTCGCGCAGCAGCTCGTCCGGCGTTGTGTACTGTCCGACCGCCACGCCGATGCTCGCTGTGACCGAGAAGAGCTTGCCGGCGTCGCCGAGCTCGACCGGTTCGCGCAGGGTCTCGATCAGGCGCTCGGCGAGCGCGTCGGGCGTCAACTCGTCGGGCGTCGCCTCGACGAGGACGACGAACTCGTCTCCGCCCAGTCTCCCCACGGTGTCCTGGTCGCGGACGGCTCGCTGCAGTCGCTCGCCGGTCACCCTCAGCAGCCGGTCTCCGGCGGCGTGGCCGAGGTTGTCGTTTACGTGCTTGAAGCCGTCGATGTCCACGTACAGCGCCCCCGCGACCATCGCCGGGTTGCGCGCCGCGCGCGCGAGCATCTGTTCGGCGCGGTCGAGCACGAGCGCGCGGTTGGGCAGGCCGGTCAACGGGTCGTGCAGCGCGAGATGCGATAGCTCGCGGGTCTTCTCGCGCACGAGCGACAGCGCCCGGCTGCGCCCGCTAGAGAGCACCACCAGCAGCAGGCCGAGCGTCGCGCTCAGCAGGATTCCGCCGATCAGCAGCGTCAGCGCGCGGGAGTTGGCGAAGATGCTGGCGGAGGCAGCTGCGCCGAAGCTCTGAACGGTCCAGCCGTTGCCGAGTCCGATCTCCGTGCTCTGCGCGCCGCGCGGGATCGCGCCGCTGGCGAAGGCGGCGTGTGTGCCGGCGGTCGCGTAGCGGAAGCGCACCGCGACGTTGGGGTGACCGTCGAGCGCCTTCCCGAGCACGACGCCGGGCACGACCAGCTCACCGATCCACCCCACGAACGCGCGCCGTCGCGCCGCTTCGGTCGCCGGCACGGATCCGCCGCGATACACCGGGGTCTCGATCCCCAGCGAGCTCGTCCGGCCTTTCGCCACGGGCGCGTAGTCCGCCAGACCCGTGCTCCTGGCGGTGATCAGCGTGGGGGCGATCGCGCAGTAGTCCATGCCCGCGGGGATGTAGCTAGCGGCGTCTCTCGCCAGGCCGGCGACGGCGAGGCAGTAGTAGGCCCTGCTGCCTGCAGGGAGGATCTGCAGCGGCCCGCTAGCTACGGCGGATTCCGGGCCGAGCGGGCGAACGGGCGCCGCGGCGAGGCGGGTCTCGAAGCTCGCCAGCTCGGACGCGGGCACGAGCTGCACGAGTCCGAGGTTGCGCAGCTCGGGGTAGCGCTGCATCGCGTGCACCGATTGCGCCCAGCGGTCGAATGCTGCCGGTGACGCATGCGGGTTGCCTGTGACAAATGCGCTCGCGCTGACGATCAGGTCTTCCTCGTGCTGGATCGCGAGCGTCAGCGTCGAGGCGATCTCAGTCGAGGCCAGGTGGAACGCCAGGCGAGAGTTCTCCGCGCCCGACCGGGCAACGTCCCGCGCCCCGAGCACCGCCCCGAACGTGCCGCTCAGCACGATCGCCACCGCGACGACGCTCCAGAAGCCACGACGACCGCGCATCCGCGCTATCAGCCGCGAGCCCTCGGTGGGTTCGGATTTCGGTGCGGTGGATGGAGGATCGGTCACGCGGTCTCACTTCGCTTCGTTACCGAGCGCACACGCGGCGGCGCCCTCGGTCCGTGTCGGCCTCGCGCGGGTACTGCTGTCGGGCCGCACGACGTCGTGGACAGATAGCCGGCCGGGCTTCGAGACGAACGCCGTCCACCGCGCTAAGGCAACCGACGCGGCATGCCGATGAGGTGCTCGTGACCATGTTTGCGCGCTTGCTCTCCCTGCCGGTCGCCCTGCGCTCGGAGTCCGCCCTGGGGCGGACCCTCGCTGTCGCACTCGCAGCGAGCGTGGCGGCTCTGCTGCTGATCGCGGCGTCGGCATCGGCGGTTGTCGCCAAACTCGGCGGCACCTCGGTCGGGCTGCAGCCGCGCAACGGCACCGTGCTCGGCACCACGGGAGCAGAACCAGCGACGTTCTCGAATGAAACCGGGAACGTCGTCGTACACGGCAGCAGCGACTACGCGGTTTACTGGGACCCGAACAACCCGACCGAATTCACCCACGAATGGATCGCGAACCTCGACGGTTTCTTCCAGGCGCTCGGCGAAGCGCGTCTCGACACTCCGTTCGCCATCCTTCCTCAGTATCGCGACCGCAGCAACGCGGCTTCACCGTTCCAGGCACTGTTCAAGGGCTCCTACTCCGACACTGTGAAATTCCCTGCGGGGAAATGCACGGATCCCAAGAATCCCGCGAGACTCTGCCTGACGGACGCGCAGCTGCGCGTACAGTTGCAGTCCTTCATCGCCACCCATGGCCTCCCGAAGGGCATGAGTACGATCTACTATCTGCTGACGCCTCCAGGCGTCACCGTGTGCCTCGACGAAGCGGCGACGCGTTGCTCAGATTACAGTCTTACGAAAACAGAAGAACAAAAAGAAGAACGCAACAGCACCAGCTACAAAGAAAGCTTCTGCAGCTATCACGGCGACATCAATCCCGACAGTGCCGCCGAGGGCGACGCCAACACGGTCCTCTACGCGGCGATCCCGTGGATCGGGTACACAACGGCGTTCGACTGCCAGGACGGCGGCTTCAACCCAGAAAAACATCTGGAGACCCGCGAGGCGCCGAAAGGACTGAGCACCAAGGAAAAAGAAGCGATCGAAGAAGACCCGCCGAAGAAGAAAGAAGAAGAAGAAGAAAGACAGCGGCTCGAAGGCCCGCACATCGAGGAGCCTAACCAGGCGAGCGAAAACTACACACAGGCGCTCACCGACGTGCTCGTCAACCAGATCTCCGAGGAGGAGATGAACACGGTCACCGACCCGCTCCTCGGCTCTTGGCAGGACGCCAAAGGCGACGAGGCAACCGATATCTGCCGTAACTTCTTCGCGTCGACAGCCGGTGAAGGTGGGAGCACCGGGGAAATCGCCGGTTCGGTTGTGGCGAACTCGAACACGCGCGCCGGGACGCTCTCGAATGTGAGCCTGGGCGCCCGTCGCTACTACATCAACAACGTATTCAGCCTCGGCGAAGGCGGGTGCGCCGGCGGCCTCGGCCTGTTCCCGGCGTTCACGGCGCCGAACCCGGTCAACGTGGGGGAAATAATCGGCGTGAACGGGATGGAGTCGGAGGTGAGCCTGATCACGACGCAAGCCTTCGGCCCGACCGGCCCGCCCACGCTCACCTACGCGACCTTCAGCTGGAACTTCGGCGACGGCACCCCGGAAGTCAAAGGCTTTGCTCCAGGAGCCCCGACGTGTGAAGCTCCGTGGCTGAGTCCTTGCGCCGCCAGCGCGTTCCACTCCTATCAGTACGGCGGCAAGTACAAAGTCACGCTGACGATTACCGACGTCGCAGGAAACGCGACGAGCGTCACCCATGAACTCATAGTGAACGGACCTCCGCCACCATCGAGTGAACCAGCGAGCACCTCCTCGGCGGCCTCGAGTGCGCAGGGTTCGCAGAGCGCCGGCTCCTCGCCCAAAGGCGTGACCCCCGCCGTGCCGGCGCCGGTCGCCGCTGCGGCGATCTCCAAGCAGAGTCTGCAGAAGGCATTGCGCAAGGGTCTCGCGGTCAGCTACTCGGTCAACGAGCAGGTCGCGGGACACTTCGAGGTCCTGCTCGCCAGCGCCGTCGCACGCCGTCTGGGCATCAGCGGCACACCGGCGGTCGGCCTGCCTGCCGGCTCGCCCGCGGAGACGGTCATCGCGAAAGCGATCCTGGTCACGACCAAGGGCGGGCACAACGCGGTGCACATCGCATTCTCCAAGCGCACCGCCTCGCGCCTCGCGCATGCGCACAAGGTCTCGCTGATGCTGCGCCTGATCGTGCGCAACGCCGCCACCAGCAACCCGACGACGACGACCGTCGTCAGTAACTTCACGCTTACTGGCTAACGCTTCTTGCGCTTCGAGCGCGACTTGTCTCGGAACACGAAGAACCACAGGGCGAACAGGCCCACGTAGCCGAGCGCGATCGAGATGATGGAGATCACGCCGATGCCAGTGTTGCTCGATGTTTCCGCTTCTCCGTCGAGCGCCATCGGCAGTGAAAGCGCGTGGGTCGCCAGATGCACCAGCGCGAGCGCCACCGCTACAGCCCCGGCCAGTGGCGCACGACGTAGCCTTCGTTGTCGGTCGGCTGGACCTGCCAGCGCGATGCGTACACGCCGCTGCGACCCGCCGTGTCGTAGAGGATCCCGTCTACGTACATATACGTGTGACCGGCGTTGGCGTACACGGTGATGTACTTGCCTGGGCCGGCCGCGCCCCAGCTCTCCAGCGTGCCCGAGGTCTCCGGCGCGCTCAGCAGGCCGCCCGCTGCTAGCGCGTAGCTGACCGATCCCGAGCAGTCATACGCGTTGTCGACGAACGAGGCGTGCCCGCCGCCGTACACATAAGGGAAGTCGGCGATCTCGTTAGCTCCGGCGATCACCTTCTGGACGACTTCCGGGACGCCCGTCGGGATCGGGATCGTGCCGTTGCCGCCGATCGACTCACCCCCCGGTACAGGCGTCAACCGCAGGTGCTGAGCCTGGTTGGCGCTGCGTTCGACCGCCTGCATCTGCTTCAGCTCTTTGCGGATTTCCGCATCGGAGGGTGCGCCCGCGGCGACGATCGCCGAACCGGCCTTGGCGGGCGTGGCGGCGCTCGCGTGCTTCACTGACGCCGGCGCCGGGTAGCTGTCCGCTTCGAGCGGGTCGACGACCTCCTTGGCGACGCCCGCGCGAGCGCCTTTGGTCGACGTGGCCACGGCGTCGGTGCCCGTGGCGGGGGGAGGGGTGCCCGTGGCGCCGGGCGGATCGGACTTGCTCGCGCCGGGCGGGTCTGACTTCGCGGCGCCTTTCGACGCCGCCGCGCCGGAGCCGACGGTGGCTTCGCCGCACGCAGCCAGCGCGACTGATGCCAGCGCGCAGCCGAGCAGCGCGACCGCCTTGCGCGTGAAGCTCATGGGCGTAGGCTAGCGAGACGGTCTGCCGGGAAGGGCCGCTAACCTGAAGTGATGCGAGAGGACGTAACGGCCGTCGAGATCCGGCCGCATGTTCGCCTGCTCCACGGCATGCGCCGCCCGGCGAACTGGCTGCAGCTCGTTCGCTTTGGCCTCGTCGGAGGAGTCGGGTTCGTCGTCAACGTGGCCGTCTACACGTTGTTCGTGCATGCCGTCGGCGTTGACTACCGCCTCGCCAACATCGTCGCGTGGCTGGTCGCGGTGCTGAACAACTTCGTTCTCAACCGGCACTGGACGTTCGACGCGCGCGGTGGCCAAGCGCGCCCGCAGGCGATCCGCTTCCTGCTCGTGAGCCTCGTGGCCGAGGCCTGCAGCCTCGCGCTGCTGACCGTGTTCGTCGAGGGCGCTGGCGTCGCCAAGGTGCCCGCCCAGGCGCTGGCGGTCGCCGGCTCGATGCCGCTCAACTTCCTTGGAAACAAGCTGTGGAGTTTCCGCTGACGAGCTCGAGCTGTGCGGCGCGTTGAGTCTCTTCAGACGCCGTCGCGTGGCTGGCCGGCGGCTCAGCCGCTACCTATACTCTGACTTCCCCCCTCTCGGAGGACCTTTGTGCAGGAGATGGTGATCTACGGCGTCAGCTTCGACATGGTTGGCAAGCAGCCGATCGTGCTCCTGAAGACCGTCGACGGCAACAAGTTCCTGCCGATCTGGATCGGCCACCCCGAGGCGGCGTCGATCCTGATGAAGCTGCAGGGCGCCGGCACCCCGCGGCCGATGACGCACGACCTGCTGTGCGACATCCTCGGCGAGCTCGACGTCAAATGCACGCAGGTATCGGTGACCGAGCTGCGCGAGAACACGTTCTTCGCCTCCATAACCCTCAACGTCGGTGGCCGGGAGCTCGAGATCGACTCGCGCCCGAGCGACGCCATCGCCCTCGCCGTTCGCTCCGGCGCGCCGATCTTCGCCGCCGAGGAGGTCATCTCCGAGTCGGCGATCGAGTTCGAGCACGACGTCGAGGAGTCCGAGGACGTCGTCGAGAAGTTCAAGGAGTTCTTGGACCAGGTCTCACCTGAGGATTTCGCCGCAGGCGATTCCTGATCAGCGCGTGAAGGCGCTGGAGAGGATCCGCTCGACCAGCTCGTCGAAGCTGATCCCGGCGGCGTCCGCCGCGAGCGGCAGCAGGCTCGTTTCTGTCAAACCGGGGCCTACGTTTGTCTCCAGCACCGACAGCTCGCCGCTGTCGGTGTCGAGCATCAAATCGACGCGCGCGACGCCGTGGCAGCCGAGCAGCGTGTACGTCTCCAGTGCCAGCTCGCGCGCGCGCTCGCTTGTGTCCGCGGGGAGCTCGGCGGGGCACACGAACGTCGTCATGCCGATCTCGTAGCGCGACTCGTAGTTGTAGAACTCCTCTTGCCGCGGGATCGCCTCGACCACCGGCAGCGCGATCGGCGAGTCGCGCTCGCTCGCCGCGCCGAGCACCGACACCGCCAGGTCGCGGCCCTTGACGTAGCGCTCGATCACGGCCTTGCGGTCGTATGACAGCGCCCCCACGATCGCCCCCGGCAGCTCCTCGCTGGAGCGCGCGAACTTCACCCCCAGCGCCGAGCCCTGACTGGCGGGCTTGACGACCAGCGGAAAGCCGAGCCTGCGCGCAATATCCGGTAGCGCCGCCGCCACCCCCAGGTCTTTGATCGCGCTCTCCTTCACCGCGGTGAACTCCGGCGTGGGAATGCCAGCCTCGCGCATCAGGTACTTGGCGAGGGCCTTGTCAGTGCAGCGCATGCACGCCGCCGGTCCCGAGCCCGTGTAAGGCACACCGATCGCCTCCAACAGGCCCTGCACCGTCCCGTCCTCGCCGTCGCGCCCGTGCAACGCCACGAACGCCGCGTCCGGCGCGCACTCGTGCAGCTGTGCCACCAGCTCCGGGCCGGCGTCGATCGCGATCACCTCGTGTCCCAGTCGCGTCAGCGCCTGCTGGACCCGTGCGCCCGAGCGCAGCGACACCGTCCGCTCCAGCGATCCCCCGCCCTTGAGCACCGCGACCTTGCTCGCGGCGCTCATCGATCCCTTCGCCGGCGTGCCGGGCGGGTGGAGTCGGCGTCGCGGCGGGGCAGCGCGACGACGTCCGCCAGCGGCGTGCCCTCCTCGGCCGGTGGCTGGCGCTCGGTCTCGGCCGGCTTAGAGGAGCGGGCGGGCGGTGAGCCGGTCAGGCTTCCCAACAGGCCGCTGTCGCCGCCCATGATCTTGCCGATCCGCCGGATTCCCTCGCGGATGTCATCGTCGGGGACTCCGGCGAAGTTCAAGCGCATCGAGGAGCTTCCGCGGCGCCCGTCCATGTACGCGGCGCGTCCCGGCACGAACGCCACGCCCTCGCTGCGCGCCAGCAGGTCGGTCGTGTCGACGCCGTCCAGGGTCGCCCAGATGAACAGCCCGCCCTCGGGCCGCGTCCAGCTCGCGCGCCCGCCGAAATGCTCCTCAAGCGCCTCCAACATCACGTCGCGCCTGCGCCGGTAGAGACTCTTCAGGCGCTCCACGTACTCCACCCACGCCGGCTCGGGAGGATGCGATTCGCTTCCGCGCTCGGCGAAGTACGCCGCAACGAACATCTGCGTCACCGGCGACGAGCACAGGTCCGTGCCCTGTTTGCCGAGGTTCAGCTTCTCCAGCACCGGCCGTGGCGCCACCGCCCACCCCAGGCGCAGCCCCGGCGAGAGGATCTTCGAGAAGGTGCCCAGGTAGATGACCAGGTCCGAGGCGCCCGCGCGGCCCACTGATTCCGCGTCGAGCGAGTACAGCGTCGGCAGCGCCTCGCCCTCGTAGCGCAGCAGGCCGTACGGGTTGTCCTCGAGCACCAGCAGCTCGCGCTCGCGCGCCACCTCCACCAGCCGCCGCCGGCGCGCCAGCGACATCGTCACCCCGCCGGGGTTCTGGAAGTTCGGGATCGTGTAGATGAACTTCGGCCGCCGACCCTCGGCCTGCAGGCGGTCGAGGGTCCTCTCGAGCTCGTCGATCGGCATCCCGTCGCCGTCGATCTCGATCTGCTCGACGTCCGCCTCATAGGCACTGAACGTCGGCACCGCCCCCGGGTACGTGGGCGCCTCGGCGACGATCACGTCGCCCGGGTCGATCAACGTCTTGCACACCAGGTCGATCACCTGCTGACCACCGGTCGTGACGATCACCTCGGACGGGTCCACCAGCGTGCCCTCGCGGGCCATCACCTCGACGATGCAGCCCACCGTCGCCGCCATTCCCTCCGTCGGCCCGTACTGCAGCGCGCGCGCGGTCGACTCGGCGGCCACCCGCGCCATCAGCTTCGCGTACAGCTCCGGCGCGAACGTGCTCGTATCGGGCAACCCGCCCGCCAGCGAGATCACGTCCGGGCGCTCGGTCAGCGCCATCATCTCGCGCATCGCAGAGCTCTTCATGCCGCGCGTGCGCGCCGCGAACAGCTCCTCGTAGCGCGCGAGCTCGTGTGCCGCCGGCCGGGTGCGTCGTTTATCGTCCTGCCCGCGCATTAGCGCACGGTAGCGCAACCCCAAAGGCACTTTGCATGCACGGTCTCATCTTCTACATCGGTCTCGGCGCAGGGCTGGCGGTCGCCTGCGGGCTGCGCCCGTTCCTGCCCGTGCTGCTCGCCGGCGCGCTCGCCACCTCCGGCGCGCTAGGTGTGAGCTTCGCCGGCCAGCAGTTCCACTTCCTGCAGGCCGGCTGGTGGCTGCTCGTGGCAACGGTCGTGCTGGTGCTCTCCTACGCGCTACAGATCCTGCTCCGGCTCGCGCCCATCATCGATCCCTCCGATCGCAAGCAGCCAGTCGATCCGCTCAGCGCGTCGCTCGCTGGGCTCGGCTTGGGCGCGGGCGCCGTGCTGTTCGCTGGCACGCTCGCCGCCCACCACGATGCGTGGTGGCCTGGCCTGCTCGGCGGGTTCCTGCTTGCGGGGCTTGCGCAGCGGGCGGTGTGGCCGGTGATCCTCCGGGCCCGCTCGCGTCTGCCAGACCGTACGGCGCGCGAGGCGCTGACCATCTATCTCGATGCAGCCGCGCTCGTGTTCGCCGCGCTCGTCGCGCTGTTGCACCCGCTCGGATACGTGCTGCTCGCGGCGCTCGCGTGGTTCGCCTGGCGAGGGCGCGCGCGCGGCGATGAAAAGTACGCCGGGCTGCGCATCCTGCGCCGCTGAGCGATGGCCGGTCCGCGAGCCAACGGCGCACCAGCCCCGAAGCTCGTGCTGTGCGTGATCGACGCGATGGCCCCGGCGATGCTCGAGCGCGCGATCGAGGCCGGCGCGGCGCCCGTGCTCGAGCGGCTCGTCCAGGGCGGGCACTACGTGCCTGACTGCGTCGCCGCCTTCCCGTCGGTCACCCCCGTGTGTGCCGCCTCGATCGTCACCGGCGTCAGCCAGGACGAGCATGAGATTCCCGGCATGAACTGGTTTCACCGCGAGGAGCACCGCTATATCGAGTACGGCTCGAGCTTCCGCGCCGCGCAGCGCTTCGGCATCGCCCGCCAGCTCACCGACACCGTCTACAACATGAACCGCGCGCATCTGTCCTCGCAGACGCCCACCCTGTTCGAGACACTCGACGACGCCGACGTGCGTACCGCCGGCACGACCTACCTCATGTACCGCGGGCGTCACCGTCACGAGCCCCAGCGCGACACCGCCCTCACGCGCGTCGCCTCCGCGCTCATGCGCCACTCGGTCATGGGTCCGCGCGAGCTGTTCTACGCCGACATCTTCGCCTCCCAGCGCACCGGCTGCCGCTCCGGCCTCGGCATGCCCGGCGTGCGCGACAGGCACTCGGGGTGCGTCTCCGCGTACATGGTCGAACACGACCTGTTCGACTTCCTGCTGCTGTCGCTCCCCGACAACGACTGGTATTCGCACAAGCGCGGACCGGAGGCGCAGATCCATTCGATCGGCCAGGCCGACCTGCAGCTCGCGCGCGTGATGAACGCCGCCGGCGGCGTCGAGGAGTTCCTCGCCGAGCACGCCGTCATAGCGATGGCCGACCACTCGCAGGCGCCCGTCACCGACACGATCGCGCTGCAGGACGAGCTCGCCGAGCTGGGCGTGCTCGGCCCCGTGCGCGCCTCCGAGGGAGGTGGATCGACATCGGGCGAGCCGCGGATCGCCGTCTGCCCGTCCCAGCGCGCCGCCATGGTCTACGCACTGAATGAGGACGAGCGCGACGCGATGCGTGCGTCGGTCGTCACCCGCGCACTCGCCATCGATGGCGTCGACCTCGTGCTGTGGCTCGAGCGCGACGCGCACGACGCGCCCCGTGAGGGCGTCATCGCCAGCCCGCGCCACGGTGAGCTGCGCTTCGCACCGGGCGGGCAGCTGCGCGATCCCCGTGGACTGTCCTGGAGCGTCGACGGAGCGCTCGCGGCGATCGACGCTACCGTCCACGACGGGCGCCTGCTCACACCCTCCTATCCCGACGCGCTCGCGCGCGCCTGGACGGCGCTCACATGCAGGACGTCCGGCGAGGTACTGCTGTCCGCCGCGCCCGGCTTCGAGTTCATCGACTGGGGCCGCCAGGCGCACGTCGGCGGCGGCAGCCACGGCTCGCTGCACGCATCGGACTCGCTCGGCGCGCTCGTGCTGAGCGGAGTGGAGCTCCCCGACGCCGAGCCCGCCCAGTGGGCGATCCGCGACCTCGCGCCGCTGGTGTTGCGTCACTTCGGGCTCGGCCGCGTGGACTGACTCTCTCGCAACAACCGCTGTATAGCCATGGCTATACAGAACTTTGTTTGTGAGGGTACGGTCGAGCCGCCGCGTGCTCATCGTTACTCTCGCCCGATGCGTTTTCTCGCAACGCTCGCAGCCAGTGCGGCGGTCGCGGTGCTCGCGGCGCAACCGGTCGCGCCCGCGGCGGGCGCAACGGTGAGCGTCGCGGCGGCGAGCAGGCCCGGCGCAGCGGCGAGCACGCCCGCGGCGAGCTCTCACGCGCTGAGCACGCAGGCGGCGAGCTCGCACGCGGGGAGCACGCGCACCTCGACGCGCGCCGCCGCCACCAACTCCGAAACGCCCGTGCCGGTGACGCTCTCGAACGTGCCTCCGGCCGCGCACACGCTGTCCGCCGAAAAGGTCCTCGCGATCGCCAATCGCCTTCCCAAGATGCGCGCGCTGCGCCACGAATATCGCGGCTCCTTTGGCGACGTCTACCTGAAGGGTGCCTTCCAGTGGCAGGTCAGCTACTTCACGCTGGGCGGCAAGAAGGAGATCGGCCTGGTGATCATCAACGACGTCTCCGGGCGGGTGGTCGAACAGTGGACCGGCTTCCAGGTCGCGTGGACGATGGCGCGCGGCTATCCCGGCGCGTTCGGCCGGCACGTCAACGCGCTGTACATCTGGCTGCCGATGTGCGTGCTGTTCATGCTGCCGTTCATCGACTTCCGCCGTCCGTTCTCGCTGCTGCACCTCGACCTGCTCGTGCTGCTGTCGTTCTCCGTCTCGCTCGCGTTCTTTAATCACGCGCACATCTACGCATCGGTGCCGCTCGCATACCCACCGCTGCTGTACCTGCTCGCGCGGATGCTCGCGCTGGCGCGCCGCGCGCGCGCAGACGGAAGACCGCCGGCGTCGCTGCGGCTGCTCGTGTCACCTCGGTGGCTCGCGCTCGGCGTGGTCTTCCTGCTCGGCTTTCGCGTCGCGCTCAACGTCACCGACTCGAACGTCATCGACGTCGGCTACGCGGGCGTGATCGGCGCGCAGCGGATCACCACCGGCAAGCCCCTGTACGGGAAATACCCCGCGGACAACGAACACGGCGACACCTACGGGCCCGTCAACTACGAGACCTACGTGCCGTTCGAGCAGATCTTCGGCTGGAGCGGCAAGTGGGATGACCTGCCCGCGGCGCATGCCGCGGCGATCTTCTTCGACCTGCTCGCCACGGCGCTGCTGTTTCTCATCGGCCGGCGCATGCGCGGTCCCACGCTCGGCGTCGCGCTCGCCTACGCATGGGTCGCCTATCCGTTCACGCTGTACGCGCTCGAGAGCAACTCAAACGACAGCCTCGTGGGGGCGCTCGCGCTGGCGGCTGTGCTCGCCGCGAGCTACCGCTCGCGGCTCGCCGGCGCCGGGCGCGGCGTGCTCGCGACGCTCGCCGGCCTGACCAAGTTCGCGCCGCTTGCGCTCGCGCCGCTGCTCGCCACGCACGGGCTGTCCGGGCTCTCGCTGGCACGACGCGCGCGTCTGCTCGCGCTGTATGTGCTCGCGTTCGCCGGCACCGTCGCGCTCGTCTCGATCCCCGCGCTGCGCCACGACTCGCTGCACACGATCTACGAGCGCACGATCGCCTACCAGTCCAATCGCGGCTCGCCGTTCTCGGTCTGGGGCCTGTACGGGCTGCAGGGAGTCGAGCACGTCGTCGAGCTCGTCGTCATCGCGCTCGCGCTCTTGCTCGCGCTCGTGCCGCGGCGCCCCGACGTGGTCGGCCTGGCGGCCGCCTGTGGCGCGGTGATCATCGCCGAGCAGCTCGAGATCGAACACTGGTTCTACCTGTACATCCCCTGGTTCTTCCCGCTCGTGATCGTCGCCCTGCTCGGCAGCCTCAGCCTTCCTGCGGGCCGGGGGCCGGCCGCGGCATCAGCACCTGCTCGATCGAGTCTGCGCGCAGCGGCCGTGAGCAGCTGATCAGCGCTCCCATCAGCCACGGGTCCACATCTGAGGTCTCGAAGCGGATCGGCATCATGCTCAGCAGCGACTCGATCGCCTGCTCGCGCTTGACCCCGATCACGCCGCCGCGCGGACCGGTCATACCGACATCGGTGATGTACGCGGTGCCCCCCGGCAGCACGCGCGCATCCGCCGTCGGCACGTGCGTGTGCGTGCCCACCACCGCGGTCACGCGCCCGTCGAGGTGCCAGCCCATCGCCACCTTCTCGGAGGTCGCCTCCGCGTGCATGTCGACGAGGATGTGCTCGACCGCCCCCAGTTCGCCCAGCGCGACCTCGATCTCGGTGAACGCCGAGCGGCCCGCGCGCAGGTACAGGTTGCCGCTGAGGTTCACCACGCCCAGGCGCACGCCGTCGCGCTCGACAACGGAGACGCCCCGGCCCGGCTGGCTGCGCAGGAAGTTCGCCGGCCTGACGATACGGTCGTGACTCTCCAGATACGGGTAGATCTCACGACGGTGGTAGGTGTGGTTACCCAGCGTGATCACGTCGACGCCCGCCGCGAACATCTGGTTGGCGATCTTCGGTGTGATTCCGAGGCCGCCCGCCGCGTTCTCGCCGTTGACCACCACGAACGTCGGCGCGTAGCGCTCACGTAGGACCGGCAGGCAGTCGAGCAGCGTGTGCCGCCCGAGGCCGCCGACGACGTCGCCCACGAACAGGATGCTCGCCGCGCCCGCGTGCCCGGCGGACGCCTCGGGCTCAGCCATACTCTGGCAATGATGGGAGGCAGGTGACAGGCGTCTCCGAGAAAGCGCCCGCGACCGACAGCGAACGCGCCGAGTCCCCGGCCGAGGGCGAGCGCGAGCTGCCGGACCCGCGGGCGGGCGGGGCCTCGTCGCGGGAGCCCGCGCGCGTGGTCGTCCCGCGCTGGGTGCAGCTCGTGCTGCTCCCGCTCGCGCTGCTCGCCATGTGGGCGCTGGCGAAAGCCGCGGGGAAAGTGCTCGTCATATTCATCATTGCCGGCCTCATCGCTCTGATCCTCAATCCGGCCGTCGCCTTCGTGCACCGCGCGCGCATTCCCCGCGGGCTCGCGGTGCTCGCCGTATACCTCGCATTCTTCCTCGCGCTGACCGGCATCGGCTTCCTGCTCGCCAACCCTATCTCCAATCAGGTGCGCACGTTCAGCAACCACCTCCCCAGCATCGTCAACGAAGCAAACAAGACGATCGCCACGGTGCAGACCGAACTCGAACACGTCGGCATCCACCTGAAACTCGTCAAACAGGGCAAAACAGCGCTGCAGAGCATCGAGGGCAAAGTCGCCAAAGAAGCCAGCAAACTGGCCTCGTTCGGCGGCGCGCTCGCCACCGAAGCGGCCAGCGCGATCTTCGACCTCGTGCTCGTGTTCGTGTTGTCGGTGTACATGCTGATCTACGGTCGGCAGATCGGCGCGCTCGTGCGGCGGATCATGCCCGACGGCGACGGCACCAAGGCCGATGACTACCCGCACCTCGTCCAGCGCGCCGTCTCGCGGTATGTGGGCGGTCAGCTGCTGTTCAGCACCGTCATGGGCGCCTCCACCGGCATCGCCCTGTATCTGTTTGGCGTGCTCGGCATATTCCCCGACGGGCGCACCTACGCGATCGCCTTCGCCGTCTTCTACGGGACCATGGAGCTCGTGCCCTACGTCGGCCCGATCCTCGGCGCGATCCCACCGGTGCTCGTCGCGCTGTTCACCAAACCCATCACAGCGCTGTGGCTGGCGCTGCTGTTCGTCGGCCTGCAGCAGCTCGAGGGCCACGTCGTCGCGCCGCAGATCTTCGGGCACACGCTGCGGATCAACCCGCTGCTCGTGATCCTCGCGCTGCTGCTCGGACTCCAGTTCGATGGCATCTTCGGCGCGCTGCTCGCGCTGCCGATCCTCGCCGTGCTGCGCGAGACCGCCGTCTACCTCAACCGCCACCTGACGCTCGAACCCTGGGATCGCGGCCGCAGCCCGCTGTTGTGAGCGCCGTCCTGGTCGTCGACGCGCTCGCCAAGCGCTACGGCGAGCTGGAGGCGTTGCGCGACGTCAGCTTCCACGTGGGCGCCGGCGAGCTCGTCGCCGTCATCGGCCCCAACGGCGCCGGCAAGACCACGCTGCTGTCGATCATCGCCGGAATCCAGCCGCCGAGCGCCGGCCGCGTCAACCAGGGCGCCGGTGGGGTTGGGTGGGCGCCTCAAGACCCCGCGGTGTACTCGAAGCTGTCCGTCGCCGAGAACCTCGAGCTGTTCGCCCGGCTAGAGCGCGTCGCCGACCCGCGCGCGGCCGTCGTGCGGATGCTCGATCAGACCGGCCTCGCCGAGCGCGCACGCGAGCCCGTCGGCCGGCTCTCCGGGGGCAACCGCCAGCGCGTGAACGTTGCGCTCGGGCTGATCGGCGATCCGCCCGTGCTCGCGCTCGATGAGCCGACCGCGTCGCTCGACCCCGGCCAGCGTGAGCGGCTGTGGGAGTTCGTCTGCTCGCGCGTCGCGCACGGGACCGCCGTGCTGTTCTCCACCCACAACGTCAGCGAGGCGCAGCGCTACGCCGCTCGTGTGCTCGTGCTCGCAGACGGGCGGCTGCTGTTCGACGGCGCCCCCGCGGAGCTGCTCGAGCAGGGCGGCGAGCCCGCCGGCGGCGACCTCGAGCGTGCGCTCGTGCGGTTCCTGCCTGTGCCCTCCAGGGTGCGCGAGGGCGTCAATGCATACCCGGAGCGCACGTCATGAAGTGGCTGCTGCGCAAGGACCTGCTGATCCTCGGCCGCTCGCGGCTGCTGCTCGCGCTGCTCGTCGTCTACCCCGTCGCGATCGCGCTGCTGATCGGCTTCGCCATCTCGCGCAGCCCGTCACGCCCGCGCGTCGCAATCGTCGACGAGACCGCGCCCGGAGAGACGCTGCAGGTCGGCAGCCAGCGCGTCGCCGTCGGCCAGTACGCGCAGCACCTGTTCAGCCAGGTCCAGGCCGTGCCAGTGCCCACGCGCGCGCTCGCGATCGCCAAGGTGCAGTCCGGCGCGGTCCTTGCCGCCGTCGTCATCCCACCCAACATCGCCGCGCGACTGGCCTCCGACATCCAGCCCGCCCAACTCGAAGTCCTCTACAACGGCGACGCGCTCGAGCAGTCGCTCGTGCAGTCCACACTCGAGTCCGCCGTCGCGCAGGCCAACCTCGCCTTCTCCGAACAGATCCAAAAGGCAGCCGGGACCGCCATCGGCACGTTGCTCACCGGCGGCAACCTCGGCAGCATCGGCGCGCCCGAAAATCTCATCGGACTCAGCCAGATCCCGTCGTCGCTCGGCGGGATCGCCGCCCGCCAACCGCCCGGCCATGACCGCGTGCAGCTCGAACGGATCGACGCCTTCGCCCAGTTCGCCGCGCAGAACCTGTCGCTCGCCAAGCGTGTGCTCTCGACCATCAGCCAGCCCATCCGCGTCAGGAGCACGCTGCTCCACGGCCGCCGCACGCCGCTCAACGCGTTCGCCGTGGTCGTCGCCGTGAGCGTCTCGCTGATGTTCGTGTGCGTGCTGCTCGCAGCCGGCAGCGTCGCGCTCGAGCGCGAGGAGAGCACGCTCGCGCGCCTGATCCGCACGCCGCCCGGGGCCGGGGCCGGAACAGGAGCCGGAGTCGGAGCGGGGGCCGGACCCGGTGGCGTGGGCGGGGCGGGCGGGGCGGGCGAGGCGCTGATCTCCCGCGAGGCGCTGCTCGCCGAGAAGACGCTGCTCGCCGCCGGCTGCGCGTTTCTGATCTCCCTCGCGATGCTCGCCGGCATCGGCGCGTTCGTCGCGCTCGACTGGGGCCGCGCCGGCCTGTGGCTGGCCGCGCTCGCCCTCGGCGCACTCGCGTTCGGTGCGCTCGGCGTCGCCATCGGCGTGCTCGCGCGCGAGCTGCGCGCCGCCTCGCTGCTCGCCTTCCTGCTTTCGCTGCCGCTCGCCTTCCTCGCGCTTGTGCCCGCCGGCTCGGTCTCCGCCGGCTTCTACGACGCCATCAGCGCGATCTCGTTCGTGTTTCCCTTCAAGGCCGCGCTGCAGGCGCTCGACGCCGCCGTCAACGGCGCGTCCCCCGCCATCGGCCTCTCGCTCGTGCACCTCGCCGTGCTCGCCGCCGTGTTCGTAGCGCTCGCGCGCATCGGGCTGCGACACGTCGAGTAGTTCCAGCCCGAACGCCGCCGAGCGCCGCAGGCGCTCCCATAAATCCAAACGACCCAGGTGCGGGGCGGGCGGGTCCTCAATCCATTCTCCGCGGGGTATCCTCGAAGGCGATGGCCTTTCCACAGACGCGTATGCGCCGACTGCGCGCAACTGCCGGGCTGCGTGGGCTGGTGCGCGAGACAGAGCTGCGCGCAGGCCAGCTCGTGCTGCCGCTGTTCGTCTCCGAGTCCGCCTCCGCGAGCGAGCCGATCGCCACCATGCCCGGCGTCGACCGCCTGTCGCTGTCCGCGCTCGTCGCCGAGGCGCAAGAGGTGGCCGCGCTGGGGATCCCCGCCGTGATGCTGTTCGGGCTGCCCGCCGAGAAGGACGAGCACGGCTCCGGCGCATGGGACCCCGACGGCGTCGTGCAGCTCGCCACGCGCGCGCTCAAGCAGGCCCTGCCCGAGCTGCTCGTGATCACCGACGTGTGCCTGTGCGAGTACACCTCCCACGGCCACTGCGGCGTGCTGCGCGAGGACCGCACCGTCGACAACGACGCCTCGCTCGAGCTGCTCGCCCAGACCGCCGTCAGCCACGCGCGCGCCGGCGCCGACATCGTCGCGCCGTCGGACATGATGGACGGGCGCGTCGGCGCCATCCGCGAGGAGCTCGACGGCGAGAGCTTCTCCGACGTGCCCATCCTCGCCTACTCCGCCAAGTTCGCCTCCGCCTTTTACGGGCCCTTCCGCGACGCCGCCGACTCCGCCCCCGCCTTCGGCGACCGCCGCGGCTACCAGATGGACCCCGCCAACGGGCGCGAGGCCGTGCGCGAGGCGCTACTCGACGTCGGAGAGGGCGCCGACATGCTCATGGTCAAGCCCGCGCTCGCCTACGGCGACCTGATCAGCGCCGTCAAGCGCGCCACCGATCTGCCCGTCGCCGCGTACAACGTCAGCGGCGAGTATGCGATGGTCAAGGCCGCCGCCGCCGCCGGCTACCTCGACGAGCGCGCCACCGTGCTCGAGATACTCACCTCGCTGCGCCGCGCCGGAGCCGACACGATCATCACCTACCACGCAAAGGACGCCGCCCGATGGCTGGCAGAGCAGACATGACAACAGAGCCCGACGCGTCACTCGCGACGCCGCCGCTCGCCGACGTTGCCGATCCGGCGCGGGCGACCACCGCGCCGCCGAAGATCCGCAGCCGCAAGGACGGCGCCGCGATCGCGCTCGACGAGCTCGACCGGCGGCTGCTCAACCTCATGCAGGGCAGCTTCCCGATCGCGCCGCGGCCCTACCTGCACGTCGCCGAGCAGGGCGGCGTCTCCGAGCTCGAGGTCATGCAGCGCGTGCAGCGCCTGCTCGACAAGCGCATCATCCGCCAGGTCACGCCGATCTTCGACACGCGCGCTCTCGGCTACTCATCGATGCTCGTCGCCGCCAAGGTCGATCCCGAGCACCCGCATCGTGCCGCGCAGGTCATCAACCAGCACCCCGGCGTATCGCACAACTACCTGCGCAACCACGAGTTCAACCTGTGGTTCACCATCGCCACCGAGCCCGACTCCAAGCTCGGCCTCGAGGGCACGCTCGAGGTGCTCGCGCGCGAGGCCGGCGCCGAGTCCGTGCGCCAGCTGCCCACGCTGCGGCTGTTCAAGATCCGCATGGACCTCGAGATGGAGGGCGACACCGACGCGCTCTCCAGCGCAGCCGAGGTCAAGGAGCCGATCGAGCTCGAGCCCCAGCCCTACGACGAGCTCGACATCGCCGTCATCCGCACGCTGCAGGGCGACATGCCCGTCGTCGAGGAGCCATACGCGCCGGCCGCCGCCGAGCTGGGCATGCCCCAAGAGCGGTTGCTCGATCATCTTGCCGGCATGCAGGAGCGAGGCATCCTGCGCCGCGTCGCCGCGATCCTCTACCACCGCCGCGCCGGCTTCTCCGCCAACGGCATGGGCGTGTGGAAGGTGCCCGACGAGCAGATCTTCGACATCGGCTGCCGCATGGCCGCCGTGCGCGGTGTCTCTCACTGCTACCAGCGCCCCACCTACGAGGACTGGCCGTACTCCGTCTTCACCATGGCCCACGGGCGCTCCAAGGAGGAGTGCGACGCCGTTTTGGATTCGATCGCCGAGCGCACCGGCATCCACGAGCGCGCCACGCTGTACTCCTCCACCGAGTTCAAGAAGATCCGGCTGCTGTACTTCACCGAGGACTTCAAGGACTGGGAGAGCCGGCATGGTGGTGTCTGAGCGCCGGTGGCGCCGGCGCGGCTGAGCGTATGTTGTTGCAACTCCTACTTTTGGTGCGCCATCGTATTAACCGTGCGGCGGCGGGCGCGCAATCGCCTTGACCGCATCTCTCACCGACACTCGCTCCTCTGAGCTCTACAGGCGTGCGCTCGAGGTGATCCCCGGTGGGGTCAACTCGCCCGTGCGCGCGATGCGCTCAATCGGGCGCGACCCGATCTTCATCGCCCGCGGCGAGGGCGCCGAACTGATCGACGTGGACGCCAACCGTTTCATCGACTACGTCTGCTCGTGGGGTCCGCTGATCCACGGGCACGCCCACCCGCACATCCTCGCGGCGGTCGCCGACGCGGCCGCCAACGGGACGAGCTTCGGTGCGCCCACGCAGGGAGAGGTGGAGCTGGCGAGCGAGGTGGTGCGACGGATGGACGGCGTGGAGATGCTGCGCATGACGTCCTCCGGCACCGAGGCCGCCATGACCGCCATCCGCATCGCGCGCGCGGCCACCGGGCGCGAGCCGATCCTCAAGTTCGCCGGCGCATACCACGGGCATTCCGACGGACTGCTCGCACAGGCCGGCTCTGGGCTCGCCACGCAGGGGCTGCCCGCGAGCCCCGGCGTCCCCGCCAGCGCCGCCGCCGCGACGATCGTCGTGCCGTGGAACGACAGCGACGCGCTGATCGCCGCCACCGAACGCCACGAGCTGGCAGCGATCGTCGCCGAGCCGCTGCCCGCGAACATGGGGTTGGTGGCACCGGACAGCGGCTTCCTCGCGCTGCTACGCGAACGCGCCGACGCCAACGGCGCGCTGCTGGTGCTCGACGAGGTGATCAGCGGCTTCCGCGTCGCCCCCGGCGGCGCCCAGGAACTGCTGGGCGTGACCGGCGATCTCACGATCCTCGGCAAGATCATCGGCGGCGGCCTGCCCGCGGCGGCCGTCGGCGGGCGCGCCGAGCTGATGCGCATGCTCGCCCCCAGCGGTGACGTCTACCAGGCCGGCACGCTGTCGGGCAACCCGCTCGCCGTCGCCGCCGGACTCGCGACGCTCGAGCTGCTCGACGAGCCCGCCTACCTGCGTCTCAGCGCCATCACCGAGCGCCTCGCCGACGGTCTGCGCGAGGCCGCCCGCAGCGCCGGGGAGGGCGGCTATCCCGTCCAGGTCGCCAGCATGCCGGGGCTGCTCACAGTCTTCTTCAGCGAGCGGCCTGTGTGCTCGTTTGCCGACGCGCAGGCGTGCTACGCAGATGCCCACGCCGCATGGTGCCGGGAGCTGCTCGCCCGCGGCGTCTACCCGCCGCCGTCCCAGTTCGAGGCGTGGTTCCCCTCGCTCGCGCACACAGCCGAGCACATCGATCGCACCATCGAGGCCGCCGCAGCCGCCTTTGCGTCCCTGCCACAGCCGGCGGTCGGGGAATGAGCGCCGTCGACGAGGCCGCCGCGTCGAGTGGCCTCGAGCCGCTGCGCGCGCTGCTGCACAGCGAAGGCGGTCTGATCGCAACGCTCGTCGACCCAGCAGCTTCGAATGCGCCCGCCGAGTGGCCCCAAAGCCCCGCGAGCATCGCCGCGCAGGGACCGCGCGCCGCCGGCAACCGCGCCGAGTACCAGCTGCTGGTCGAGGCCATCTACGAGGGCTACCTGCTGCACTACGGCGTGCCGCGCCTCGTGTGTGTGCCCGAGGCCGACCTGCGGCTGCTCGCCGGCGACCGGCTGTACGCGATCGGGCTGGCGCGCCTGGTCGCGCTGGGCGACACTGCCGCGGTGGCCGAGCTCGCCGACACGATCACGCTGAGCGCGCTCGCGCAGGGCGCCGGGCGCCGCGAGCTGGCCGACGCCGTGTGGGCGGCCGGCGCGCACGCGGTCGGGTGGGGTACCAGCGAGGCGCACTCCCGCGCCAAGGAGCTGGTGCTCGCTGACGCCCCCGGCGCGATCGAGGCGATGCGCACAAGCTCCGCCGGGGGCACCGAGCCGTCCTGAATCGCGCCTCGGTATCCTTTGCGACCCGTGGCGAACAAGCGCGCAAAGCACAAGTCCAAGTACACGCTCGATCGAGGAATACCCGGAGCGTTCGAGGGCGAGACGATCACGCGCCGGAGGTTCATGACCGGGACCGCCCACGGGGCCGGAGCGGTCGCCGCCGCGTCGTTCGCGCTGCCCGCGCTCGGCTTCGCGCTCGGCCCGATCTTCAAGCGCAACACCGAACATTGGGAAGTCGTCGGGACGATCGATCAGTTCAACGAAGACAACTACGTACCCGTCGTGATCACGCTCGTGCCAGCAATCGGCGAGGCGGGCAAGTCCACCGCGTACATACGCAAGAAAAACCCCACCATCGACACCGACATCTATGACCGCGACACCTCCTACATCGCGATCTCCGACCGCTGCGCGCACCTCGGCTGCCCGGTGCGCTGGGTGGACGCCTCCGAGCGCTTCATCTGCCCCTGCCACGGCGGCGTGTACGACCTGCTCGGCCGCCGCGTGTCGGGGCCACCACCGCGCCCGCTCGACCGCTTTTACACGCGCGTGAACGGTGAAAACGTGGAACTCGGCCCGCGCTTCAGCGTCAACAGCCAGCTGCGCCGCTTCTCACCGCGCGACCCCGGCGAGCCGCTGGACGGCATCGGACAGTACCTGTACCCCTCGCGACCCGACGCGCGGAAATAGACCGGGACCACACCCGCCACGATCGTGCCCAAACTGCCCGCCCCCCCAATTCCCGCCGCGCTGAAGACGCCACCCCCGCGTCCCGGCGATACCAACGGCAAAGGCGGTCCGCTCGAGGACGCAGCGCAGGCGGGCATCGCGGTCGTCGACTGGGTCGACGAACGCACCTCGCTGAGCGGCGCCGCGCGGTGGCTGATGTTCCGCAAGGTGCCCAAGGGCACCAACTGGTTCTACACGCTCGGCTCGGCGACGATGTTCGCGTTCCTCAACCAGGCCGTCACCGGCGTGTTCCTCGCCATGTACTACCGCCCCGAACCGGCCGGCGGCGCCTACGAATCCGTGCGCTACCTGACCAACGACGTGTTCCTCGGCCAGTTCGTACGCGGCATGCACAAGTGGGGAGCGAGCGTGATGGTCGTGCTCGTGTTCCTGCACATGGGGCGAACGTTCTTCTTCGGCGCGTACAAGTACCCGCGCGAGCTCAACTGGGTGATCGGCGTGGTGCTGCTGATCATGACGATGGCCATGGGCTTCACCGGATACCTGCTGCCGTTCGACGAGCGCGCCTACTGGGCGACCACCGTCGGCGTCAACATCAACGGCACCGGCCCGCTGATCGGCCCTTACCTCAGTGACTTCCTGCGCGGCGGCTCCGAAATCGGCGCGACGACGCTGTCGCGCTTCTATGCCATCCACATGCTGCTGATCCCCGGGCTGATGGCTGCGCTGATCGGCGCGCACCTGTACCTCGTGGCCAAGCTCGGCACGACCGCGCCGCCGTGGAAAAAAGCGCAGACACGTAGCGAGCTGCGCGAGGCCGAGGTATAGGCCAGATGCGCATTCGAACGGCAGCCGGCGACCTGCGACCGGCCGGGGTCGCGCCATGAACAGGCGCGAGAAGGAGGACTACCTCCGCGAGTACGCGATCCTGAAGTCCCAGGGCAAGCCGTTCTTCCCTTACGCGGTCGCCAAGGACGGAGCGATGGCGTGCGTCGTGATGGCGGTCATCATCACGCTGTCGCTGCTTCTCGGCGATGAGATGGGCTCGAAGGTCAACGCGGCGACCACCAGCTACGACGCGCGTCCCGACTGGTACTTCTTCTTCCTGTTCGACGTCCTGCGCATCATCAGGACGCCCGCCTTCGTGCAGCTCGCCACGATCGGCGTCCCCACGCTGTGCATGATCCTGCTGTTCCTGCTGCCGTTCTACGACCGCGGCCCCGAGCGCCGCCCCGAGCGCCGTCCGATCGCGACCATCACCGCGCTGTGCGTGATCGGCGCGATGGCGTTCCTCACCTACCAGGGCGCCCTCGCCGGCACGCCCGACGCGCTCGAACTCTCCCCGCCGAAGGAAGTCCTCCAGAACGGTCCCAAAGCGGTCGCGCTGTGGAACGAAGGCCGCCTCGCCGTCGCGCAGTCCGGCTGCGAGGCGTGTCACAAAATCGCCAACAACGGCAACATCGGCCCCGGGCCGCCGCTCACCAACATCGCCTCGCGGCTCCCCCGCTATGGAATCGCGCGTACGCTCGTCAACCCCACGGCGCCGATGCCCTCCTTCAAGAACCTGCCGCCGAAGAAGTTCAACGCGATCGTCGACTTCCTCTCGACGCTGAAGTAGTCGCGCGTGTCCGCTCGTCCGCGAGACGGCGCCGGAAAGCTGCAGGCGGTGGAGGTGCGCGCGATGTTCGACCGCATCGCAGGCGTGTACGACCCGCTGAACACCCTCATGACCGCCGGGCTGCACCATCGCTGGCGCGCGCGCGCGGCCGATCTCGCGCACGTCGGAGCGGGCAGTCACGTGCTCGACGTCGCCACCGGCACGGGCGACCTCGCGATCGAGCTCGCACGGCGCGTCTCGCCCACCGGCGAGGTGGTGGGCAGCGACTTCGCCGAGGGCATGCTCGACAGGGCGCGCGCCAAGGCCGCCGTCAGCGACCCCCGCAACGTGCGCCCGCGCTTCGAATGGGCCGACGCGATGGAGCTTCCCTATGCCGAGGACACCTTCGACGCCGCCACCGTCGGCTTCGGCGCTCGCAACTTCGACGACCTGTCACGCGGCCTCGCGGAGATGACGCGCGTCGTGCGTCCCGGAGGACGCGTGGTCGTGCTCGAGATCACCACCCCCACACGTGCCCCGCTGTCGCTGTTCTACGGGCTGTGGTTCGACCGGATCGTCCCCGCGCTCGGGCGCCTGGCGGAGGCGCCCGGCGCGTTCTCGCGCGCCCGTGGCGACGCTGACGAGGCGTCCCAGGCGTCGATCGCCGCCGCCTACACCTACCTGCCCAACTCGGTCAAGCGCTTTCCCGGACCCGCCGAGCTCGCCGCCGAGATGCAGCGCGCGGGCCTGTCGCAGATCCGCTACTTGATCACCGCCGGCGGGATCGTCGCGATCCACGCCGGCACGGTTCCCCACGAACGGGCATCATGAGCGCGGTGGGCACCACCGCGGCCAGCGTTCCCGCAAGGGAAGTCGACGGGCTCGACGCGATCATGCGCCGCGGCGGCGAGAGCCTGCGCGCGAGGATGGCGCGCACCGAGCGCCACCTCGCCACGGTCACCGAGCAGGCTGGCACACCGCTGGCCTCGCACGCCAATGCCACCGTGCTCGCCGGCGGCAAGCGACTGCGTCCGCTGCTCGTCGTGCTCGCCGCCGAGTCGGCGGGAGGCCCGCCCGATACGCGTGACGGCGAGGAACGGCTGGTGCGTGCGGCGGTGGCCGTCGAGCTCGTGCACTCGGCCACGCTCGTCCACGACGACCTGATCGACGGCGCGCTGCTGCGCCGCGGTCGCCCGACCGTCGCCGCGGTCGCCGGCCGCGAGATGGCGGTCGCCACCGGTGACCTGCTGTTCTCCCGCGCGTTCGCAGAGCTCGCGCGCAACGACGACGCCGCTCAGCTGTGCGCCCTGTCAGAGGCCAGCTCGGCGCTCGCCGAAGGCGAGCTGCTGCAGCGCGAGGACGCTTACGCGGCGCACGTCGCCGTCGAGCGCTACCTGCGCCGCTGCGAGCTCAAGACCGCGGCGCTGTTCGAGGCGGCGTGTCGGCTCGGCGCGTTGACCGCAGTCGAAGGCTCCCCCCAGCTCGCTGACGCGCTCGGCGCGTTCGCGCGGCGCATCGGCCTGGCCTTTCAGATGCTCGACGACGTGCTCGACGTGTCCGGACCGGTGGAGCGCACGGGCAAGTCCCGCGGCACCGATCTGCTCGACGGAACCGTCACGCTGCCGTTCATCCTCGCGCGCGAGCGCGAGCCGGAGCTCGCCTCCTTCGACCTCGCGTCGCTCGGCGGCGTCGACGGGCCAGCCCAGGCGGAGGCGCTGTGCGAGCGCATTGCCGCCACGGGCGCGCTCGACGAGGCTCGCGAGCAGGCGCTGGCGGTCGTCGCCGACGCCAAGGCCGCGCTACCCGCGATCCTCCCCGACGGGCGCTCCGCGCTGCTGGAGCTCGTCGCCGACGCGGTCGTCGAGCGCTATCGCTGAGCGTCTAGAAGTCGCTCGGCAGGATCAGGTCGGCGTCGAGCGCGCGCGCGAAGAACTCGATTTCCTCTGACATGTTCGCGTGCGTCATGCGCCGCAGGTCGCCCAGCAGCGCGCTCGACCCCCGGTCGAGCTCGTCATCGAGGCGTTCCACCGCACTCTGGTCGAACACGCCTTCGCGCCGGGACTCGCACTCCGGACAACGCAGCACGATGCGCCAGTGGCGCGGTCCCTCCTCCGACCAGTCGAGCGGGTACACGAGCTCGCCGGCGCAGTGGAAGCAGATGTGCAGTTGCGCTGGCGCGCAGGCGCCGTCGGTGCCCGGCGCGCCGTACACTGCACCGGTCTGGTTGCCGACCGGCTGTGGCGGGCGGCGCTGGATGTCAGGGTTCTTCTCGGAGTCCATTGACGTTCTTGGTCGTCATCGACGCGCGAAGCCAGTGCCTTTAGCCGAGCGGCCTGACGCTGGCTCGGTGGTAGGTTCATAAGGCTCATGGCCAGCGCGATCCGCACCGTCGGCCACGAGGATCGGCTGAGCCTCGTGGATCACCTCGAAGAGCTTCGCACCCGCCTGATAGTCAGCGTGGCCGTGCTCGCAGTGGCGTTCGGCATCTGCCTGTGGCAGAACCACGCGCTGCTGCGTGTCATCAACGAGCCACTCAAGGCCCAGACCCAGAAGCAGGTCGAAAAAGGCCAAGGAACGGTCGGGCAGGCGGTGCTCGCACAGCGCGGGCTGCTGAACCTCGCCGCCAGCACGCAGGCGGCGCTGGGCGTCCTCGCCAAGCCTGGCAGCGGGCTCTCCGCGCAGGCCCGCGCCCAGCTCACGCCGCTGATCTCCCAGCTCAAGGCCGATGTGGCCAAGGTTCCACGCAACCCCGTCGGAGACAATCCCGCCACGCTCGGCATCGGCGAAGCGTTCACCGCGACGGTCACCGTGACGCTGTACTTCGCACTGATCCTCTCGCTGCCGGTGATCCTGTTCGAGCTGTACGGCTTCATCCTGCCTGCGCTCGCGCCGCACGAGCGCCGCGTCGCGCTGCCGCTGCTGATCGCCGTCCCGTTCCTATTCGCCGCGGGCGTCGCGTTCGGGTACTTCGTCGTCCTGCCCGCCGCGATCCACTTCTTCGTGAACTTCAACTCCAGCGAGTTCAACGTGCTCGTGCAGTCGAACCCGTACTACAGCTTCGCCGCCACCATCCTGCTCGCGATGGGGCTCATCTTCCAGGTCCCCGTCGTGATCGTCGGCGCCACCCGCCTCGGGATCGTGACGCCGCGCCAGCTGCGCAAGGGGCGGCGCTACGCGGTCGTCGCGTGCGCGGCGGTCGCTGCGTTCCTGCCCGGCGACGTGATCACGCTCGTGCTCGAGACCGTGCCGCTGTACCTGCTCTACGAGGTCAGTATTCTGATTGCAGCGCTTGTCGGCCGGGCGGATGGCGCCCGACCGCGTGAGGGCAGCGCGACCACCACCGCAGGCTCCGGAGATCCCGCCGAGGATCCGGCGCCACCACCGCAAGACCCAGGGGAGCCAACCGTGCAGGAGCTGATCGACCACACAGACCCAAGGCTGCAGGGCTAGATGCTGTTCGACACCAGAGGTCGTCACCGCCGGCGCATCGTGCGTGTGATCTACATCGGGCTCGCGCTGATCTTCCTGCTCGGCTTCGTCGGTCTCGGCGTCGGCGGCGGCTTCGGCAGCGGCGGCATCTTCAGCGCGCTCACCAAAGAAGAAGGCGGTGGCGGTGGCGGCGGCTACTCGAGTCAGATCTCCAAGTACCGCAAGCTGGCGCAGAAGCAGCCAACTGACGTCAGCGCGTGGGAAAACCTCGCCAAGAACCTCGTGCACGAAGCCGGCCAGGAAAAGTTCCAGACGACCACGGGCGCGCCCACCAGCCAGGGCAAGACGCTATTTCGCGAAGCCGCCCAGGCGTGGAGCTCCTACATCGCGCTGAACCCGCCCAAGCCCAACGCCGAACTGGCGCAGCTGATGGAGTCCGTGTACGGGGAAGCGGGGCTCAACGAACCCGCCAAGGAGGTCGAAATCCTGCAGATTGCGGTCGCTGCTAGGCCCACCGACGCCGCCCTGTTCGCGACGCTCGCCGAGTACGCCTACAAAGCCCACAACGTCGGCGTCGGCGACCTCGCCTCGGAAAAGGCCGTAGCCCTGTCGCCCGCTACCGACCGCGTTCGCGTCAAGGACGAGCTCGCCGAAGTCAAGGCCAACCCATCCGGCGAAAAGACCTACACGACTACCACCAACGGCAAAACCTACGTTGGCAAGCTCAACTCCAAAGGCGAACTGAAGGCCAACGAACTAAAGACCTCCACTACGCCCGCGAAGACGTCGACCAGCACCAAGAGCAAGTAGAATCAGGGCCTGAGCCGGCAGTCCTCGCCGGAACCCTCACGGGCCGTTAGCTCAACCGGCAGAGCAGGGGCCTCTTAAGCCCAAGGTTCCGGGTTCGATTCCCGGACGGCCCACTCGTTTGACCGCTGTACCGTGGAACGTATGTCCACGCGTGCGCGGATCCTGTCGTTTGGTTCGGCGGCGATGCTGGTGGTCGCGGGAGGCGCGTGTGCGGCGCTCGTGAGCGGAGTGACGGGCGAAGTGCTCACCATCGTGCTGATCGCAGCCGGCCTCGGCGGGGCGCTGCTGCTGATCTTCCTCGAAATCGGCCTCGACGAAGAACGCGAGCTCGCGCGCGAGGCGGAGCGCAAACGCACGCGTCAGCGCTCCGCGCTCCAGTCCAAGACGCCATCGCCGCGGCCGCGCTGGCCAAGACGCCCCGGCTAAAGCTCGCGGGCCCGGCGCGTACGAATCGCCCAGGGCCCGCGACAACTAGCCCGCGCCCGACGACCTCAGGACGGCGGTCGGCCGTTGCCGGCGATGATCGTCTGGCGGCCGGCGTCGGTCCACACGACCTGCTCGCGGCCGGGTCCGACACCGATCAGCGTGACCGGAGCGCCGGTGTGCTCGGCGATGAAGTCCAGGTACTCGCGTGCCCCGGTGGGGAGGTCCGACATAGTGCGGCACTCGCCGAGGTCCTCCTTCCAGCCGGCGAGCTCCGTCAGCTCGGCGGTCGTGTGGTGCAGCACCGTCTGGTGGTAGGGGAAGTCCTCGAACTCCGCGCCGTCGGCGCCGCGGTAGCTGGTGCAGACCTGGACCCGATCGAGCCCCGACAGGACGTCCAGCTTGGTGACCACAAGCGCCGTCAGCGTGTTCAGGCGCGCCGCGTAGCGCAGGGCGACGAGGTCCAGCCAGCCAGTGCGCCGCGGACGGCCGGTCGTCGTGCCAAACTCACCGCCGCGCTGGCGGATCGTCTCGCCCATCTCGTCGTGCAGCTCGCTCGGGAACGGCCCCGCGCCGACGCGCGTCGTGTATGCCTTGGAGATGCCCCAGATTTCGTCGATCGCCTTGGGGCCGATGCCGCTGCCGACGCATGCCGCCCCCGCCAGCGGGT
This sequence comes from Solirubrobacteraceae bacterium, assembly GCA_035939335.1. Classification (GTDB taxonomy): domain Bacteria; phylum Actinomycetota; class Thermoleophilia; order Solirubrobacterales; family Solirubrobacteraceae; genus Palsa-744. Next base: position 45,996 of record DASZFY010000020.1, read on the forward strand.
TCGACGAGGTCACGAACGGGTAGGTGCCGTGGTCGATGTCCAGCATCGCCCCCTGCGCCCCCTCGAGGATCACCGCGTCGCCCGCGTCCAGCATCTCCCACATCAGCTTCGACGTGTCGGCGATGTGCTGCTCCAGGCGGTGGCCGTAGGTCAGGTACTCCTCGGTCATCGTGTGCAGGTCGAGCGCCGGGTCCTTCTCGAACGGCCGCAGCGACAGCCGCTTGGGCTCCATCGCCGCGACGATCTTCTTCTTGAGGATCTTCTCGTCCAGCAGGTCCTGCACGCGGATGCCCAGGCGCGCTGCCTTGTCCGCGTAGCACGGGCCGATTCCCCTGCGCGTCGTGCCGATCTGCAGGCTGCCGAGCTTCGCCTCGCCGGCGGAGTCCAGCAGCAGGTGGTAGGGCATGATCAGGTGGGCGTTGGCCGAGATGCGCAGGCCGCTCACGTCCACGCGGCGCGCGCGCAGCGCGTCGAGCTCGTCGATCAGCACCTTCGGGTCGATCACCACGCCGTTGCCGATCACGCAGCGCTTGCCCGGATACAGGATGCCCGAGGGGATCAGGTGGAGCTTCCACTCCTGATCGCCTCTAACGATCGTGTGCCCCGCGTTGTTGCCACCCTGGAAGCGCACGACCGCGTCGCTGTGCTCGGCGAGCAGATCCGTGATCTTGCCCTTGCCCTCGTCGCCCCACTGGGCGCCAACTATCACTATGCCTGGCATGAGCAGTGGAGTTTAGGGCGAGGCGCAGCCGGCCACCGACGGGGGGATGCCGGCTTCAGCCGGCATGATCGACGATCGCGGTTGGCCCTGCACGATACTCCCGGCGCTGGTCCTCGCCGTCGAGCGGGATCAGGTCGCCGCAGATCTCCACCAGGCGCGAGACCGTGCGCGCTCCCAGGCGATCGGACAGCTCGTCCGGCATCAGGTTCGTCGTCGCCACGATCGCACGCTGTGACTCATAGCGTGCGTTGACGATCGAGTACAGCTGCTCGAGCACCCAGTCGGTGCGGTTCTCCGCGCCCAGGTCGTCGATGTGCAGCAGGTCTACGGCGGTCAGCCGGTCGAGCAGCTCGAGCAGGCCGCCGTCGGACTCCATCGACTCGCGCAGCAGGTTCAGCAGTCGAGGCAGCGAGTAGATCGCGACCGAGCGCCCGGCGTCGAGCGCCGCTTTGGATACGAGCATCGCGAGCGTCGTCTTCCCCGTGCCGACGCTGCCTTGGAACCACAGCCCTCGTCCGGCATCGATGTTCGCGTCGATCGACTGCACGTAGCGCCGCACTGCCCGGATCTGGTCGGAGGCGGTTCTGGCCATGTCGCTGACCGGCGGACGATCGAACGACACCCCTCGATACAGCTTCGGAATCCGGCCCTCCAACCGTGCCGTGCGCGCCGCGGCGATGCGCCCCGCGCGGCAGCCGCAGTCCGTCGCGGTGTTCGTGGCCTCGTCGATGACGAAGCCGCTGCCGTCGCATATCCCCAGCGCGCAGCTCATTCGGCGTAGCGCTCCCCGGCGTAGTTCATGAACTTCGGGTACTCCTTCTGGAAGGTCAGCGTGACTTTGCCGACCGCGCCGTTGCGGTGCTTGGCGATCAGCAGGTCGGCCTCGCCGGGGCGCTCGGAGTCCTCGTTGTAGTACTCGTCGCGGTAGATGAACATCACCAGGTCTGAGTCCTGCTCGAGGTTCCCCGACTCGCGCAGGTCCGACAGCTGGGGTTTCTTGTCGGGACGCGACTCCACCGCGCGACTCAGCTGCGACAGCGCGATCACCGGAACCCCAAGCTCGCGCGCCAGGATCTTCAAACCGCGGCTGAGCTCGCCCACGGCGGTCACACGGCTGTCGTAGCGGCTGTCCGTGCGCATCAGCTGCAGGTAGTCGATGATGATCAGCCCGAGGCCGCCCTCGCATTGGCTGTGCAGCCTGCGGGCCTTGGCGCGGATCTCGAGCATGCCCACGTCGCTGGAGTCATCCACCCACAGCGGGGAGCTGGACAGCAGCTGCGAGGCCTTCAGGATCTTCGGCCAGCGCTGCTCGGCCACACGTCCCTTGCGCAGCTCCTCGCCCTTGATCAGGGCCTGCGAGGCGACGAACCGCTGAGCCAGCTCCGCCTCGGCCATCTCCAGCGAGAACAGCGCCACGGGCTTTTTGAATTTGACCGCCGCGTTTTCGGCGATGTTGCACACCAGCGCGCTCTTGCCCATCGCGGGGCGCGCGGCGATGATGATCAGGTTGCCCGGCTGGAAGCCGCCGGTGATCTCGTCCAGGTCCTTGAAGCCCGACGGCGTGCCCGTCAGCGACGTGCCCTCCAGCGACAGCCTGTGCAGCTTGTCGAGCTCCTCGTGCAGCACTTCCTCGATCGCGCGGAAGTCCTGCTGGCGATCGTCGCGCGCGACCTCGAGCATCGCCTTCTCCGCCTGCTCCACCAGCTCGCGGGGTGGCGCATCGTGGCCGAGGACGCTCTCCTGGATCTCATACGTGCTCTTCAACAGGCGCCGCAGCAGCGCGTTCTCGCGCACGATCTGCGCGTAGCGCCGGGCATGTCCGGCGGCCGGCACCACGCCCGTCAGCTCGTCCACCGTCGCTGCGCCGCCGATCTGCTCGAGCTTGCCCATCTGGCGCAGGCGGTCGGTGACCGTCAGCACGTCCACCGGCTCGCTCTCGTTGTAAAGCGCCAGCATCGCCTCGTACACCATCCCGTGGCGCTCGCGATAGAAGTCCTCCGCCCGCAGCCCCTCTTCGATCACAAGCGCGTACAGCGAGCGGTCCGACAGCAGAATCGCGCCCAGCACCGACTGCTCGGCGTCGAGGTTGTGCGGAGGGGCGATCACGCCCGTATGGGCGCCGGAGGCGCCGTTGGTGTGGGAGACAGCGCTCACGGCCATGGCTGTGCCGAGTCTAGGTCGCTCTTCGCGGTGGCCAGGATGCCCTCCCCGCTATCTCGGAGCTTTTCGCTTCCCACGAACACATGTTCGCATGGCTGAGGGACGGCAAGGTCTACGACGAGCGCGTGCTAACCGACATCAGGCGGTTCTTCGCCGCCCTCGGGGATATGGCTGGGCGTCGACTCATGTACGGCGCGCTCACCGCCGCCGACTGTAGGGGTCGCCTCGACTGGACCGACAGCCGCAGACCGCTCAGCAGTCGCTGCGATCTCCCCCGTGATCTGCTCGCGCGCAACTTGCGACGCAACACCTTGCAACCCGTGGTCGGCGGTACCCAAGGTTCCAGATAGATCACGTAGCTGACGCCGAATCGGCTCGGGGATTGGAACTGTGGGCTTATACCCGATACCGTGCTCTATCTCGGCCCACGCATGCTGGAGGACCGTGCGCACTTGAATCTCTGCGGGTCGCCCCACAAACCGTTTGTACTCCAATAGTTGGTAACGATCCTCTCGGAGAGCAACGGTAAGGTGAAGGCTACGGTATCCACTCGGCGCGTCAACTGCAAACATCTCACGAACGTCGAAGACACGTCGCACGAGGTTGCTTACCTCGGTGACATCGCTTTCAAGGAACACGATGACGCGGACTCCCGCGAGGTCGGTGATTTCGGCAGGAGGATCGATGTATTTAGGCCGGTTAGCATCGTCCTCATGGGGCTTTTCCGCCTTTGCGCGAAAGCTGTCAACAGACTTTCCCCGTCGATCGACTGTCTGAACGTCGATCTGTTCCTCGCGGAGCGCCACGCGAAGAATCGAGCGTAGGGCGTCCGCGAATTCGCCGTAGAGTCCTTGCACGGGAACATATTGGACGACAGCTTTGCTTCCGTGATCGGAAAAGTCAAACGGTGCTTCCATCGGCGCCGGGATCCCCGGTGTCGCGCCCTCATCTTCATTCGCCATATGATTTGCGCCGCGTGCCGCCTCACATCAGGCAGAAGCCAGTTCGTTAATTCTCGTTAGCTGGTGACTCTAGCCCCAACGCGCGCTCTACAGAGACAAACGGGTCGGGAATTGAGCCGATCACGCTCTCCCTAGCGACCAAGTAAAGGCGCGTCAGCAGACTGTCCAAATTCTCGCCCAAGTCCACACCCGTCATCAGCGCGGGCGCCGGGGCTGGCCCTTGGCCGAGAAATTCCAAGACGTATGGTGGCGCCACATCGCCGTCAAAACTACGAATCCTGAAACGCACCTCGCCGATTGTCACCGCGAAAGAGTCGGGGGGTGCGGCCGCCTCCCAATCAACCTCCCCACGCTCGGTACGCTCGATCAGCCGTGCCAAGATTGCGGGCAGCCGAGCAGCGGTGAAATCGGGCGACGCCATAGGGTCATGCATCCTACGCGGTTCAATGTCCAGCCGCGACGCAACGGCTAGACCTTCGGCCTGCGCAAGCTCCTCGAAACACTGGTACTCCGACGGATCGCCGACGGAGTCCTGCACGGCGGCGTTCTTCCGTCTGCGGGGTACGCCGCTCCTGCGTCTCTACGCGGCCCGCGAAAGACGCGCAGCTCTGGCATTCACCGTCAGAGCCTAAGCAGGACGAGTAGCCGCTCCCGTGGCGCAGGGCTGATTCAGTCAGCCCGCGCACCGCGTCGGGCCAAGCCGACATCGGCCCCCCTAGCTTCGGCTCAAACTGACCGACTGCGTTCCGGCCGAACAACAACGATTCGGCCGACACCAGAGGCGCAGCGCCATAGGCATGGATCTAGGCAAAGCGAAGCACGTGAGGCGACTCGTTCCCCGCCGCGCAGCGGCCGGAACGATCGACTCACGTGCGTAGCGTCACTTCTTGGCCACGACCATGGTCTTGATAGTCGCCTGGACGCCCTCGACGACGTCGACCACGACCATGTACGTGCCGACGTTCTTGATCGGCTCTAGAAGATGCACGTTGCGTTTGTCCAGGCGCAGGCCACGCGCTTCGCGGATCGCGCTGGCGATGTCCTGCGCGGTGACCGAGCCGAACAGGCGTCCGTCCGCGCCGGCCTGCTGGGGGATCGTGAGGACGGTGCGGTTGAGCAGGTTGACGTTCTCCTGCGCCCGCTCGACCGCCTCCCTGGCTGCCCGCTCGGCGGCCGCCTGGCGCTGGCGCACGGTCTCGATCGCGCCCTTCGTCGCCGGCTGCGCGAGCTTGCGCGGGATCAGGTAGTTGCGCAGGTAGCCCTTCGAGACGTCGACCACCTTGCCCTGCTCGCCGAGCTCATCGACGTCCTTGAGGAGTATCGCCTCCGGCATGCCGCGCGCCTAGCGGTCCCGGTCTCGGTCGCCGCGCTCACGCCGGCCGCCGGGGCTGTCGTCGCGACCGCCCTCGTTCACGTACGGCAGCAGCGCGAGCTCGCGGGCGCGCTTGACCGCGCGGGCGATCTGCACCTGGTGGCGCCGGCATGAGCCGGTGATCCTGCGTGAGCGGATCTTGCCCTTCTCGGAGATGAACTTGCGCAGCGACGCGACGTCCTTGTAGTCGACCTGCTCGACCTTGTCGCGGCAGTGCTGGCACGGCTTGCGCCGCCCGCTGCCGGGCCCGCCCTTCTTGTCGCGCCGGCGCACCGGCTTGCCGCGACCGCGTGCTTTGGCCATCAGCGCTCTCCGCCGCAGCTGCGGTCGTGGACGGGCATCGAAACGTTGGAAAACACTGGAACCTCGCTGTACTGGCTAGAACGGAATGTCGTCGTCACCGGCGGCGCCGGAGACCGGTGCGGGCTGGAAATCCCCTTCGTCGACGGGGATGTCGCTGCCCTTGGCGGCCCCGTTACCGGAAAAGCCACCGCCACCCGAGGGATCGTCGCGCGAGCCCAGGAACTGCACCGAGTCGGCAATGATATCGATTGCCTGGCGTTTGGCGCCCTCCTGGGTCTCCCACTCCCGCCATTCGAGCCGCCCGTCGATCGCCACGGGGCGTCCCTTGGACAGATAGCGGGCCGCGTTCTCCCCCTGTGCGCCCCACACGGTGACGTCGAAGTAGTTGGGCTTGTCCTCCCATTCGCCGGTGCTCCCGTTCTTGCGGCGCGTGTTGCAGGCGACGCGCAGCTTGCACACCGAGTTGCCGCTCGGCAGCGAGCGCAGCTCAGGGTCTGCGGTCAGGTTTCCGGTCAGCACTACCCGGTTGATGTTGGTGGCGGCCACGGCTGCCTTCCTTTCAGCTTGTCGCCCCCGCGCTCGGCGCGGGGGCCTTCTGTCGTCGAATCTCGAGCCCCGAGTCTAGAGCGGCCCGCGGGCGCGACTCTCGCTCCGGCGGGACGGGTGGGCTTCCTATCCCGCTCGTTGCGAAGATCGCTTCGCGCGGGGCGAGGTCCCGAACACCTCATCCCAGTATGGCGCGCTGATGCCGAAGCCGCGCGTGTCGTCCTGGAAGTGGTGGCGCATGTGTCGCTCGCGCAGCATCCGCCCCAGCGGTCCGCGGGGCCGGAAGTGGTGCAGGTAGTAGTGCGTCAGGTCGTACGCGAGGTAGCCCGCGAAGAAGCCAGCTCCGAGCGCGGGCGCGTAGCGCGAGCCGAAGATCAGGTACAGCACGCCGAATACCACCGCCGCCAGCGGCACGCTGACCGCAGGCGGCATCACCAGCCGCATCGGGTCGTTGGGATGGTCGTGGTGGACGCCGTGGATGATCCAGTGCAGGCGCGCGCCGAATCCGCCCTCCGGTTCGAAGTGGAACACGATCCTGTGCAGCCAGTACTCGAACAGGGTCCACAGCGCGTAGCCCGCGACCGCCAGGCCGAGCGTCGCGAGCACGCTCACGCGCGAGAGCCCCCAGGCCCCCAGCGCCACGATCGCCGGCAGGAAGATCACCACCGGCACCGTCGGATGCACGCGCGAGAGCGCGTCCAGCAGCTTCGAGTCGAACATCGGCGGCGACGCGCGCAGCACGTCCGTCCGGGTCGCTGATCGATCGTTCATGTCCTCTGCCTCAGCCCAGCTCATGGGCCGATGTTATTACGCATCGGCCTGCCGCATAAGTGCGCCGCTGCCCTCGCGCCTGGTAGGCGTCTACGCCGGCTCGACGACGGCGGGCTCGGACGCGGCCTCAACGTCAGCCGGCGCGGCCACGACGTCAACAGGCGTCGCCTCGACGGCAGCCGGCGCCTGCTCGTGCTCGCCGATCTCCGCTCGCTCGCCCTCGGGTCGGCGGGCAGCCGCCGGCGCGGAAGTGGAGCGCATGTCCGGCGCGTCCGGCACGCCCGGCTTCAGCTTGATGATCCGCGAGCGCACGACGCCGTCGGTGATCCGCAGAGTGCGGCTGAGGCTCGCGAGCAGATCGACGTCGCCGACGTGAAACTGCAGCAGGTGGTACTCCGCGCTGGCTTTTTTCTCGATCGGGTAGGCGAGCGGGCGCTCGCCCCACTCGTCGTGACGCAGCAGCTCGCCCTGCGCCTCGACCGCCGATCGCGTGTCGGCGACGATCTTCGCGCGCGCGTCGTCCTCGGCCTGCGGGTCGAGCATCAGCACGAGATCGTATGTGGGTGCAGGCAGGGTCATGCGGAGCACAGGGTAGCGAAGTCACGTCCACCCCCGCGAAGTCACGCCGGCGGGCGACGGTGGCCGAGACTTCTAAGACTTCTAATTCGCGCGTGCCTTCGCGCGAATGTCCGCCAGCTGCTCGTCGATCCAGTCGCCGGGGTCGCGCGAGGTGACGATCTGCGCGAGCCCCTCGGCGCGGCGCCGGCGCTCGCGCGGGTCCATCGTCAGTGCGGCGTAGATCGAGTTGGCCAGCTCCTGGATGTCGAACGGGTTCACCGACAGCGCGTACTCCCCGAGCTCCTCGTGCGCGCCGGTGTTCTCGGACAGGATCGACACGCCCTCGCGCTCGTTGACGATCGGGCCCTCCTTGGCGACGAGGTTCATGCCGTCGAACATCGCGTTCACGAGCAGCACGTCGTAGTGCTTGTACGCCGCCATCGCCTCCTCGAGATCGTCGCGCAGCTTCAGCTGGATCGGCATCCAGTCGGGGGTGCCGTGGCGGTGGTTGACGACCGCCACCAGCGCCTCGATCCGCTCGAGGTACTCCGCGTACTGCGGCACGTCGGTTCGCGACGGCATCAGCTGGGCCATGAACGTGATCCGCTCGGTGAACTCGGGATGCTCCTCCAGGAACAGGTCGAACGCGGAGAACCCGCGCAGCACGTTCTTCGACAAGTCCGCCCGGTCCACTCTCAAGATCAGGAAGTCGCGGCGGCGGCGCAGCAGCTCCTCCTCGAACTCGGTCACACGCGTGCTCTGCGCGATCTGCCGGGTGGCCCTGTGGTCGATCGGGAGCGGGTACGCGCGCACCCACACCTCCCGCTCGCCGAAGCGCACGACGCCACGGTCGAAGTCCACCTCGAGGTCCATCAGATCGCGGCAGCACTGCAGGAAGTTGTGGCGGTAGGAGCGCGTGTGAAAGCCGATGATGTCGTTCGCCAACAGGCCCGTGTAGATCTCCTCGCGGATGCGCGTCGGCAGCACGCGCCACGCATCCGGCTGCGTCCACGGGATGTGGATGAAGTGGTGCAGGAACACGTCCGGACGCGCGCGGCGCACGAGGTCGGGAAGCGTGTACAGGTGGTAGTCGTGGACCATCACCACCGGCTCCTCCGCGCCCTCGAGCTGCTCGACGACCGCGCGCGCGAGATCCTCGTTGACGACGTTGTAGCCGAACTCGAACGCTTCGACCTCCTCGCGGCGGATGTCCGGCGCGTTCGACAGATCCCACAGGTAGTGCTGGATGAACCACAGCATCGGGTTGGCGAACACGTTGTAGAAGCGGTCGTACGCGTCCGGGTCGCTGACCACCAGGCGCACCTGGTATTCGCCGCCGCCGGGGGAGCGCACGGGAAACGCACGCCCGTCGTGCTCGCGCGAGACCTCCACGTCGTACTCGCTCATCGCCGAGGCGATCCAGATCGCTTCGCGGTGCGAGGCAAGGCCCGTCAACGCCGTCACCAGGCCGCCCGAGCCGCGCTGCACCTCTCCACCCGCGTGGAACGTCACCGGGCCGCGGTTGCTCACCAGCACCAGCGGAGCCCGCTGTGCCGGCCCTTCGCTCATGAGTCGCTTAGGGGCCGATGCAGGCGGGACGCGCTCATGACTCGCTCAACTCATTAAAGATCTTCAGGTAGTCGCGCAGGTAGCGCGGCGTGAGGAAGTGCTGGCGCACGTGCTCCTTGCCGCGCCTGCCGAGCGTGCGGCCGAGCTCGGGGTCGCGCAGGAACTCGATCGTGCGCTGCGCGCACTCCTCGACGCTCGACACCAGGTAGCCGGTGACGCCGTCCTCGATCTGCAGGGGAATGCCGCCGACGTTGCCGCCGATGAACGGGCGCGCCTTCCAGATCGCCTCGGAGACAGTCAGCCCGAAGCCCTCGCGCGTGGACTTCTGGATCAGCACATCCGCGTGCGACTGGAACGCGTTCACCTCGATCGCGCCGACGTTGTTGAAGTTGTTGAGGATGTGTATGTCGGGGTCGCCGTCCGCGTGGGCGATCGTCGAGTTGAAGAAGTCCCAGCCCTCCGGGTCGTCGCTGGCCATCGACCCCACCAGCGCTAGCTGCACCTCGGGCATCGTCTCCTTGAGCAGCCGGTAGGCGTCGATCACGCCAAGCGGGTCCTTCCAGGGGTCAAAGCGCGAGACCTGACAGATCAGCGGCCGGTCGACGTCGATCCCGAACTGACCACACACGAACGCGCCGTCCTCCGGCGAGAGCGCCATGTTCTTCGGGGTCAGCGGATCGATCGCGGGCGGGACGACGTTGACTTTGCCTTTCATGCCCTCCGGTACGTACTCGCGCATGTGAAACAGCGACTGGGGGTACTCCTGGATGTAGGGGAGCAGGCGGGAGATCGTGTCGGGGTTGGGCGTCGAGACGTCGATGTGGCAGCGCCACACCCAGCCCTTGGCCTTCTCCGGTACCAGCTGGCACAGCGCCGCCGGCTGCGGGTCGTGGACCAGGCACACGTCCCAGCCGCCCGTGAGCTCGCGGGCGTTGATCTCGTTGTACTTGCGCCACGTGGCCCACTGCTCCTCGTCGAGATCCTGCGGCGCGCCCTGCAGAGCGTTGTGCATCAGCTTGGTCGCGTTGAAGAACTCTTCGCGGCCGTAGATCACCTGCCACTCGCAGTCCAGGCCCACGTCGCGCATCAGCGGCACGAGCGTGTAAAGGATCTCAGAGACGCCTCCACCGAACGCGGTCGCCGAGATGTGCACCACGCGCTGGCCCTGCAGCGGCTCGGCCAGCTCGCGGATTTCCGCGATCAGCTCGCGCCCGCAGATGTGCGTGTAGTCCGCGAGCGTCTTGTTGGCGACGGCGACAGGCTGCAGCACGCGCCGGCACGATACCTAACCGGAGGGCTGGACCTGTGGACACGCTCCGGCACGTGCTCGGCCGTGGTCCCCGCGGAGGTTGCGGGGACGGCAAGCCGGCCTGCCGACTAAGGTCTATGGGGCATGCTCAACGGCCGCCTGTACCGAGCGGCGTTCGTGCCCTTCCTGTTCGCGCTCGCCATCGCCGCGTTCTCGTTGGGCTCGCGACCGCTGCCGCTGACCTCGACGCTTGCCCCCGACGCGTTCGAAGGCGCTACCGCGTACGCCGAACTGCAGAGCCTCGCCGCTAAATTCCCGCAGCGGCGCCCCGGCAGCGCGGGCGATCAGCAGCTGGCCTCCTACGTGGCGCACAAGCTCGAAGGGCTCGGCGGCACCGCCGGTGGCGGGTTCTCGGTGCACACGTATAGCTTCCAGGCGCAGACGATCGCCGGCGAGCAGACGCTCACGAACGTGGTCGCGCAGCGCGCGGGATCGACCAGCGCCGCGCCGATCCTGATCCTCGCGCACCGCGACGCCGCCGCGCGCGGCTCGGAGGCGGAATTGTCCGCAACCGCGGCGCTGCTGGAACTAGCACGCGTGTTCGCCGCGCGCGAGACCAAGCGCACGATCATCCTCGCCTCGACGAGCGGCGGCAGCGGTGGCGCCGCGGGCGCCACGCAGCTGCTGTCCGATCCCGCCGAGCTCGGGAGCGCCGGGCGCGGCTCGCTCGACGCGGCGATCGTCCTCGGCGACCTCGCCGGTGCGCGCGCTAAGCCACCGTTCGTGGTGCCGTTCTCCGACTCGCTCGGCTCTGCTCCGCTCGAGCTCCAACGCACCGTCGACGCCGCCATCACCCAGAACGTCGGGGTCGAACCGGGCGCGCCGAGCACGCTCGGCCAACTCGCGCGCCTGGCGTTTCCTCTGACCGTCGGCGAACAGGGCACACTCAATGCAGGTGGCGTGCCGTCAGTGCTCGTCCAGGTCTCGGGGGAAGAGGGCCCGCCCACCCCGCCCACCCCGACGCGCGCCGACGCGGTGGGCATGGAACGTCTGGAAGTGTTCGGACGCGCGGTGCTGAGCTCGGTCGACGCGCTCGACACGGCGCCAGACATCCCGCAGTCTTTGCAGACCGATCTGGTGCTGGGGCGCAAGACGATGCCCGCGTGGGTGCTGCGGCTGCTCGTGCTGACGCTGCTGGCGCCGCCGTTGGCGACGGCGTTGGATGGGCTCGCGCGCGCGCGGCGGCGGCGTCTGGCGGTGGGGCGCTGGACCCTGTGGGCGCTGAGCTGTGCGCTGCCGTTCTTTGGCTGTGCGGCATTCGCCTACGTGCTTGGCTGGCTCGGGGTCCTCGGCGCGACGCCCGCCGCGGCGGTGCTGCCGAGCGCGCTGCCTTTTGGCGGCCGCGCCGCCGTGGCCGTGGCCGCGCTGGTGTTGGGCTTCGCGCTGGCGTGGCTGTTGTGGAGCAGGCTCGTCCGCCGGCTCGGATGGGGCGTGCGACCCGACGGCGACGTCGCCGGCCTGGCTTTGCTGCTCGTCCTGCTCGCGCTCGCCGTGCTCGCATGGGTGGCCAACCCGTTCACCGCCCTGCTCGCGCTCCCCGCGCTGCACCTTTGGCTCCTGTTCGCAGCGCCGGAGCTCCGTCCCCGGCGCACGATCGGGCTGGCACTCGTCGCGCTGGGTCTCGCGCCGCTGGCGCTGCTGATCGTGTTCTACGCCCACCAGCTCGGTCTCGGTGCGGGATCGCTGGCGTGGATGGGCGTGCTGCTGCTCGCCGGAGGTCACGTCGGGTTCGCGGGAGCGATGATGTGGAGCCTCACGTTCGGCGCCGCCGCCGCGGCGGCGATGCTCGCGGGGATCGCGCTGCCGGCGGCCGTGGGCGTGCGCGCGGCCAACGGAGTCGAGGTCTCGATCCGCGGTCCGCTGTCGTACGCCGGCCCGGGATCGCTTGGTGGCACGGAGTCCGCTCTGCGACGATAGGGACGATGTCAGAGTCGTTTTCGACCAGGGCGCCCGGCGCGGCGCTCACGCGGGGGAAACGTCGCCGCTCGCGCCCGGCGCGCGCGCTGCACGCGCTCGCGGTCACGCTGATCGTGCTCGGCGCCCTGACGTTGCTCGATGCGGCGATCACGCTGATCTGGCAGGAGCCGATCACGGCGCTGTACGCGAGCATCGTGCGGGGCCATCTGAACGGCGACCTGAGCAAGGTCGAACGCGCCACCCCCACACCCGTCGAGCGCCGCACGCTGGCGAGCCTGCCGGACGAGCGGGCGCGGATCTCCTACCTCGCGCGCGAGCTCCAGCATCACGCCGGCAACGGCGCCGCCATCGGGCGCATCCTGATCCCGCGGCTCGGCGCGGACTACGTGGTGGTCAACGGCACCGACACCGGCGATCTGATCATGGGGCCGGGCGTCTACAGAGAAACCAACCTCCCAGGCATCCCGGGCACGACCGCGATCGCCGGACACCGAACCACCTACCTGGCGCCGTTTCGAGAGATCAACCTCCTGAAACCGGGCGAGCGCATCCTGTTGAACATGCCCTACGCGCACTTCACCTACACGGTCACCGGCCAGCGGGTCGTCTGGCCGACCGACGTGCAGGCCGCGGTCGCGCAGGTCGGTTACAGCCGGCTGGTGCTGTCGGCGTGCACGCCGTTGTTCAGCGCCGAAAAACGCCTGCTCGTGTACGCGCGGCTCACGCGCACCGTGCCCGTGGGCGCAGCGCGCGTGCTCCCCGGAGGGGCCATCCCCCGACCGATCGAAGCGCAGCCCAAGCGCGCGGCCGCGGCGGTCGCCGTGCTACCAGCGATGCTCGTATCCCTCGATCCGCACAGCGTCTCCCCGCTCGTCTGACAGCGTCACGCCGGGCGCTCCGCCGAGCACCTCCCCGACCCAACTGACGCGCACGGCTCCCAGCTCCGCGACGGCCTTCTCCACGGGGATGCGATCGGCGGGGGCGGCGCAGAAGCACAGCTCGTAGTCTTCGCCGCCCGCCGCCGCCAGTCGCCAGGGAGGCACGTCGAGATCGCGCGCGACCTCCGCCACGCCGTCGGCCAGCGGCAGCGCGGCGAGATCCACGCGCAGGCTCACGTCGCTCGCGCGGCCGATGTGCCCGGCGTCGCTCGCGATGCCATCGGAGAGGTCGATCATCGCGTGGACGCCCGCCCGTGCCAGGGCGCGGCCCTCGTGCAGCCTCGGCATCGGGCGGCGGGCGCGTTCGAACGCAGCCTCGCTCGCGTGCGTGCGCGTCGCTCGTCCCTCCATCACCGCGCGTGCCGCGCCGGCGGCGCCCAGTCGCCCTGTCACCCCGACCAGATCGCCATCGCGCGCGCCGTCGCGGCCCACCAGCGCGGCGGGGTCCTCGGCCCAGCCGACCGCCGTGACCGAGACGGTCAGCGCCGGTGCGCGGACGACGTCGCCGCCAACGATCGCCGTGTCCGTTCGCGCGGCGAGCGCGGCCGCCGCGCGCACGAGCTCGAGCGCGCGCTCGGCGCCGAAGCCCGCCGGCAGTCCCAGCACGAGGTATGCCTCACCCGCGTCGGCGCCCATCGCCGCGAGGTCCGACAGGGCGCCAGCGAGGGCGCGATGGCCGACCTCGGCCGGCGTCGCCCAGCCGTCCTCGAGCCGGAAGTGAACGCCCTCGACCATCGCGTCCACAGAGGTCACGCACACCGCCCTCGCGCGCACGACCGCGGCGTCGTCGCCCATTCCCCGTATGACTCTCCCAGCCGGCGCGCGCGCCAGCTCGGCGGCGATGGATTCGATCAGGGAGCGCTCAGCGATGCCGTGTCGATGCCGGTGGCTCAGCGGTGCCGGTAGACGATCCGCGCACGATCCAGGTCGTACGGCGAAAGCTCGCAGCGGACGCGATCGCCCGGGAGGATGCGAATCCGAAAGCGCCGCATCTTGCCCGCGACGTGACCGAGGACGACGTGGTCGTTGTCCAGCTTCACGCGGAACATCGCGTTGGGCAGGGCCTCGATCACCTCTCCCTCGAATTCAACCTTGTCCTCCTTCGCCACACCACACCTCATCTGGCCGTCCGCGCTCACGCCGACGGCCGCTCGTTCTGGATGTTCAGGAACTCAAACTACCAGCGCCGGAGCCCCGGAGGGGCCGCGGTGCGGCGCGGAGGGCGTCAGCCGGGCCCCGCCCCGCCGGTCTGCCTTTCGGCCGGCGCTCCAGCTCCTGGCGTGGCCGGCCCGCCCGGAGCCTGGCCGGGAGGCGGCGTGCCCGGTTCGCTCGCGCCGCCGGAATGGGGGTTGGCGCCGGGCCCGTTCTGGTTGGGGCCGGCGCCGTGGTTGTGTTGCTTCTTGACAGCGTGTTCTGTGGACTTCGCGTTTTCTTCGGCGGCCTGTGCGAGTCCGGTGCTCGCGTATTTGCCGTAGAAGGGCACGTAGGAGATCGCTTCTTTGGACGGCGGGAATTCGGCACACGGCTGGCCTTCGGTGACGGCCGCCATATACGCGTGCCAGATTTCCGCGGGCAGATAGCCGCCCTGCTGAGGCTCGCCGTGGACGTCGGTCATCGAGACGCGCGTGTTCGGATAGCCCATCCACACGACCGTCGAGTAGTTGGGTGTGTAGCCGTCGAGCCACGCGTCCACCAGTTCGCTCGTCGTGCCGGTCTTGGCGGCCGTCGGGCAGTTGATCGCCGAGCGGCCCGCGGTGCCGCCCAGGACGTTTTCGTGCAGGATGCTCGTCTCCACCGAGGTGACGGCTTCGCTCAGCACTTTCACCCTGTGCGGCGTTCCCCATTTTTCATCGACCTGACCATCGGGGAACACGACCTTGGTGATCGCGATCGGGGTGTTGCGGTAGCCGCCGTCGGCGAGCGTCGCGTACACGTCGGCCATTTCCAGCGGCGTGACCCCGAGCGTCAGCCCGCCGAGCGCTTCCGCGGGAAAGCTCGACAGATGCGTTTTCACACCCATCTCATAAGCGGTGTGGGTGACCGTTTCCTCGCCCAGGTCCGCCGCGAGCTGGGCGTAGACGGTGTTGTCGGAGGCGAGCGTCGCCTGCACGAGGTTGATCGACTTGTTCAGGGACGTGCCCTCGAACGTCTCGACTCTGTACTTCGGTTCGGCCGGCAGCCAGCCCGGTTCGAGCGTGTGCGAGAAGTAGTCGGTGCTGTACGGATCGATCCCCCGTGTGAGCGCGTCGGCGAGATCGATCGCCTTGAACGTCGAGCCCGGCTGGCGGTGCCCGTCCGCGGCGAGGTTGTACTGCGACTGCTCGTAGCTCTCGGACTCGGCCATCGCTTCGATGTCGCCGTTGTGCGGGTTCAGCGTGACGATCGCCGCCGCCGGATCCCCTTGCTCGTTGAGCACTTCGGCAATCGCTTTACGCGCGAGCCGCTGCATGTTCAGGTTGATCGTCGTGTACACCTTCAGGCCGCCCTTTTCGACCGTCTTTGCGCCGTAGCGTCCGATCAGCTGCTGACGCACGTATTCGAAGAAGAACTTCTCTTTGCGTTCGGAGTAGAAGTTGCCTCGATGTGTCTCCAGTGGCGCACGCTCGGTCGCCTGCGCCTGCGCGTGGCTGATGTAGTGCAGTTCGGCCATCTTCGCGAGCACCTCGTTGCGCCTCTGCGTGGCGGCCGCTGGGTAGAGCAGAGGGTTGTACTGCGAGGGCGCCTGCGGCAGCCCCGCGAGCAGCGCACACTGCTCGAGGTTCAGATGCGACACCGGCTCGTCGAAGAGGATGCGCGCGGCGGCCTCGACGCCGAGCATCGTCTGCCCGCCGACCGTGCCGTATGCGACATCGTTCAGATAGCTGTTGAGGATCGACTGCTTGCTGTGGTGTTCGTTGTATTCGATCGCGAGCTTGGCCTCTGCGATCTTCTGCCTGACCGTGCGCTCGTCGCCTCCCAGGTACAGATTGCGCACGAGCTGCATCGTGATCGTCGAGGCCCCCTGCAGGGCCTGGCCGTGCACGAGGTCCTTGATCGCCGCACGGAAGATCCCCGTCACGTCGATGCCGTCGTCTTTGTAGAAGCGCTGGTCCTCGATCGACACGGTCGCGTTCTTGAGCGCCGCGGGAATTTCGCTCCAGCCGACGGGCGTGCGCAGTTCGTCGGACTGGATCGCGCCCAGGCGCGATCCGTCGGCGGCGTATACCTCCGAGGTGCCTCCGCCAATGCTCGCGTGACGCGAGGCCAGCCCGCGAGTGCCCGCGGCGACGTGCGCGACGAACGCGACCGCCGCGAGCACGCCGACGGCGAGCGTGGCGGCGAGCACGATCGCGCCGGTGACCAGCATGCGCGTGCCGCCACGACGGTGGCGGCGCTTTCGAGCTTGTCGAGACATCTCGGGGTGTCGAGATTACCGCGCGCGGTGTGATTTCCTGCCACTTGCAATCGCCTCGATCTCTACGCTCGATTGCCAAGCCATGAACCCTGACACCGCAGAACTGACCGTAGTAAACGATTCCTCCGAGCTGCTCGCTCCGCTCGATCATGCGCACGTGGGCGCTTCCAGCTCGCTGGCACCGGCGGGAGCGTGGCTCGCGCGCCTGCGCGCCGACCCCCAGCGGATGCTCGCGGTGCGCGAGACCTGGCGAGCGCTGTGGGGCTCGCGTCTGCTCGTGTGGGCGGCGGGCGTCGGCACGGTCCTGGCGTTCGGCTTCGGCCCGCAGCGCAAAGCCTTCGACCCACCCGGCATCACCAGCGGCTTTGGCTGGCTGGGGAACCTGCTGGCCGCGCCCGCGGCGCGCTGGGACGGGGTCTGGTACCTCGTGATCGCGCGCTACGGCTATCGCCCCGATCTGGGCGTATACACGTCATCGCGCACCGCCTTCTTCCCGCTGTATCCGCTTGCCCTGCGGACGGTCTCCTGGTTGGGCCCGCCGCCGATCCTGGCCGGGGTACTGGTCTCAGTCGCGGCGTTCGCGCTCGCCCTGTACGGCATCCACCGCCTAGCCACGCTCGAGCTCGCGCGCCACGCGCGCCCGACGCTCTCCGGCGAGCGCCTCGCTCGCGCGGCGTACCTGGCGGTGGTGCTCACGGCGTTCGCGCCGATGGCGTTTTTCTTCTCGGCGGTGTACTCGGAGTCGCTGTACCTGGCGCTGTCGGTGGGCCTCTTCTGGAGCGCGCGCAACGGGCGCTGGGTGTGGGTCGGCATCCTGGGGGCGCTCGCCGGCGCCACCCGCAGCGCCGGGCTGGTGCTCGTGCTGCCGGCGCTGATGATCTACCTGTACGGCCCACGCGAGGACCGTCCGGCGGATCGCTTGCAGGAGCTCGGCTCGCGCCTGCGTGTGGCCTTCGGGGTGCGTGTGTCCGTCAGGTTGCGCCCACGCTATCGGCTGCGGCGCGACGTGCTGTGGCTGTGCCTGATACCGGTGGGGGCTGTCCTCTACGGGGTCTACCTCGCGCTCGCCGGCGGCAACCCGCTGGCGCCGCTGCACGCCCAGGAAGTCTGGAAGCGGCACTTCGCCGGTCCGTACGTGGGTATCTGGGACGGTATGCGCGCGGCGTTCGGAGGCGCCCGGCAGCTGCTGTCGGGGCAGCGAAATCACATCTACTTCCCCACCGCGAACTACAGCCCGTTTGTGATGGCGGGGCACAACCTGATGCTGCTCGCGTTCCTGGCGGTGGCGATCCCGGCGATCGTGGGCGTCATTCGCCGCCTGCCGCTCGCGTACGGCGTCTACGTGCTCGCGGCGCTCGCGCTGCCGCTGTCCTACCCGGTGACCGAACAGCCGCTGATGTCGCTGCCGCGCTTCCTGGTGGTGCTGTTCCCGCTCGGCATCTGGCTCGCGGCGTGGCTCGCCGAGCGCCCGCGGCTGCAGCGCCCGGCGTTGGCGATATCCGCTGTGCTGATGGTGTTCTTCCTCGGCCAGTTCGCCACCTGGCACTGGGTGGCCTAGGGCAATGGAGCAGGGCATGCCGACCGAGACCGACAGCTCCCGCTCGCCGAGCACCGGCTGGCCACCATGGATCGCGCCCGTGGCGCTGCTCGGAGGCCTCGTGGTCGCGGCCGTAGGCGGCATCGTGGTGGACATCCCCGCGGCGCTGCTCGGGGCGAAAGTATCGGGCAGCCACCTGCCGCCGGGCCTGTCGATCGCCGACACCGTCGTCCAGGACATCGGCTTCGTGCTCGTCGCCGTGTACTGCGCCGGGCTCGGCGGGCGCGTCGTTCGCTCGTGGCAGTTCGGGCTGCGCCGCCCCGGTGCCGGCTGGCGCAGGGCGGGCGGCCTGATCGTGATGCTGCTGATCGCGTTCATCGTGCTGAGCGTGGTGTGGTCGGAAGTGGTCCACCCAGAAAAAGAGAAGACGCTCGAACAGCTCGGCTCGAACGAAGGCGCCGCGCTGCTGGTGCTGAGCGCGGGCCTGACGTGCGTGGTGGCACCGATGTGCGAGGAGCTCCTCTTCCGAGGGTTCATCTTCACGGCGCTTCGCAACTGGCGCGGGACGCTTCCCGCCGCGGTGATCACGGGCCTCTTGTTCGGCGGCGTCCACGTCGGCTCGGCGCCGGCGCTCGACCTCGTGCCGTTGGCGGCGCTCGGCTTCGGCCTGTGCCTGCTGTACCGCTACACGGGCTCGCTGTATCCGTGCATGATCGCCCACGCGCTGAACAACTGCGTCGCTTTCGCCGGCCTGGAGGACTGGGGCTGGCAGGCGCTCGTGCTGATCGCATGCGCGCTGGCGGCGATCGGCGCGATCGTGCTCGCTTTCAAGCGCGTCGGCCTGATCGCAACCGGGCCCGCCCTGCCCGGCGGAGCGCATAGGATCATGTGAATGGGTCGCGATCATGTCTATAGCGGGCGGCGCGGCACACGCGGCTTGCCCCGTCTGGCGGCGACGCTCGCCGCGCTCGGGGTGCTCGCCGCGACGCCAGCGCCGGCCTTCGGCGAAGCACCTACCAGCGTGCCGCCCCCCGGTCCGCTCGCCGGCACGATGCGGCTCGTGTTGCAGAAGGTGGGCGGCAGTCCTCCGTTCGCGCTCGTGGGCTCACGGATCGTCGTGCGCGGGAGCGTCAGTCCGTACGTGGCCGGCCAGACGGTGGACGTGGGCTTCTACCTCGAAGGACGCAAAGTCGCGGCGGACGTAGTCAGCGTGCTCTCCGCGGCGGGCGGTGCGGGCAGCTTCCGTGTGGCGTACTCCAGCCACTACGCGGGGCTGCTGCAGGTGCGCGCCATGCACGCCGCCACCGCGCAGCAGGCCGCCTTCAGCGCGCGCTCGCCCGGAGTCCGCCTCGTCCACGCGAACCTCGGTCCCGGCGCGCACAACCAGTCGGTGCGGCTGCTGCAGTCAGAGCTCGACGCGCTCCACTACGCGGTGCCGTTGACGGGCGTGTTCGACGAAGGCACCGGGCAGGCGCTGATCGCCTACCGCAAGATGACGGGGCTCGAACGGGTCGCCTACGCCGGCACGCAGGTCTTCAAGCTGCTCGCGCGCCGTGCGGGGAGCTTCCACGTGCGCTACCCGCATGACGGCCGGCACGTCGAGGCCAACTTGACCAAGCAGGTGCTCGCTGAGATCGAACCGGGCGGGCGCGTGCGCAGGATCTACACGACCAGCTCGGGCAAGCCCTCGACGCCGACGGTGATCGGGCGCTTCCAGGTCTACGAGAAGACGCCCGGCGAAAACAGTGAGGGGATGGTCGACTCCAACTACTTCATCCGCGGGTACGCGATCCACGGGTACGCCGAAGTTCCCACGTACGCCGCCAGTCACGGCTGCCTGCGCGTGCCGATTCCGGACGCCCCGTCCATATACGAATGGGTGCGCGACGGCACGCCGGTGGACGTGTACAACGAAGGCGCCGGCGGCAGCGCGCGCGTGCGCGCCAACGCTGGTCCATAGCAAACGCTGGTCGTAGCGCTAGACCATGCGCAGCGCTCGCGAGAGGAAGCCAACCCCCAGGCCGTAGACGAGCAACGCGAGGCCCAGCTTCACGCCGCGGGTGACCCATTCGCTGCTCGAGGAGACCACGCCGGCGAACGGCGAAGTGAGCTTTTACGCGGCTTCGTCGATCGCTTTGTGCACGCTGCTCACGTGGGCGCGCGTCTTGCCCGACGCGCCGGCGCTCGATGATCTCGACGCGCCGCCGGTGATTTCTTCGGTCTGGTGCTTTGATGCGGTTTTGGTCTGTTCGAACGCGAAGATCGCGAACGACGCGATCACGATCGCGCAGACCACAAGCGAAGCAAGTCGTATCAAGCGCACGATCGAGGAGACCACGCCGCTAGATTACGTGCCGGCGTGGATGTCGTGAGCGGATATACAAGCGATCTGGCGCGTGCGCGCGCGCAGCTGGTCGAGGAGCTGCGCGAGCACGCGCTGGTGATCGGCACGGTGACGCTGACCAGCGGCGTCAGCGCCGAGTACTACATCGACGCCAAGCGCGCGATCCTGCGCCCGCGGGGATTCGCCGCGCTCTCCGTGCTGCTCGCCGCTCAGGTCGCCGAGTGGGGCGGCACGGCGGTGGGCGGGATGACGATGGGCGCCGACGCGGTCGCGTGCGCTGCGCTCGCCGGAGGCGCTCGCGCGAAGGGGTTCTTCGTGCGCAAGGACGCCAAGTCCCACGGGCTGCAGCGCCGCATCGAGGGCCCGCCGCTCGACCTTCAGGACCGCTGCGTGGTGGTCGAGGACGTCGTCACGACCGGCGGCTCGACGCTCGCGGCGATCGCCGCGCTGCACGAGGCCGGACACGAGATCTGCGGCGTGGTCAGCGTGCTCGACCGCCTGGCCGGCGGCGGCGCCGCGATCGAGCACGCGGCCGACGCGCCGTATGTCGCGCTGAGCACGATCGATGACATCTACCCCGAGCGGCCCGACCGCCAGGTGGGCTGACGCGCATGGCGGCTGAGGAGGATCCGGGCGCGCCCGCGACGATCGTGCGCGCTGCGGGTCCGCAGGACGTGCCGCTGCTGCTGGAGCTGTTCTGGGAGCTCGCCGTGTACGAGCACCTCGAGCACGAGATGCACGCCACCGAGCAGCGCCTGGGCGGCGCGCTGTTCGGGGACCGCCCCGCCGCGGAGGCGCTGATCGCCGAGCGCGGCTCCGAGACGGCCGGCTACGCGCTGTTCTTCCCCACGTTCTCGAGCTTCCTCACCACCCAGGGCGTGTGGCTCGAGGACCTGTTCGTGCGTCCCCAGCATCGCGGCGCGGGCGTCGGCCGGGCGCTGCTGGCTGCCGTGGCGGCGCACGTGCACGAGCGTGGCGGCACGCGCCTTGAATGGGCGGCGCTGGATTGGAATGAGCTTGCGCTCGGGTTCTACAAGCGCATCGGCGCGCAGACGATGGGCGAGTGGATTACGCACCGGCTGGTGGGGGATGAGCTGGAGCGGCTCGCTGGGGAATCCGTCGCTGGGCCTATCGGCGGGCGGCGGTAGCCTTCCGGGACCCGGAGCGTGCGCCGATGGGCAGCGCCCTCGTAGTCCAATGGATAAGACGACCGCCTCCTAAGCGGTAAATCCAGGTTCGACTCCTGGCGGGGGCATGGGAGAGAATCGTCGCGCCCGCCATGCGCCGTCGCTTCCATGCCTGCTGCTGAACGCGACTGTCCCGACTAGGCGCTCGATGAGAGCGAGTCGAGCGTGATGGCGAGGTATAGGTTCGCGATCGTCGCCGGCTTACGCAGCGACTCGCCGATGAGCTCCTCGATCTTGCCGAGTCGGTAGCGCAGCGAGTTGGGGTGCAGGCTGAGCGCCTTCGCCGCGGTGATCACGTCGAGGTCGCTTTCCAGGTAGCAGCGCATCGTCTCGTAGAGCTGCGGTTTGGTCTTCAGCGGACCGAGCGTCTCGTTCACCTTCGCTTGCACCACGTTGGTCTCCGGATGGGTCATCAGCCAGCTCGTCAGCTCGAAGTCTTCAAAGCGCAGTATGTGGCGGCCCGGCTGCCCGCGCAGCTGTTCGATCGCCACGG
The DNA here is from genome assembly GCA_035939335.1 of Solirubrobacteraceae bacterium. Taxonomy (GTDB): domain Bacteria; phylum Actinomycetota; class Thermoleophilia; order Solirubrobacterales; family Solirubrobacteraceae; genus Palsa-744. Next base: position 68,077 of record DASZFY010000020.1, read on the forward strand.
CCGCATCACTCACCGAGGAGCCGAGCTCGGATATCGACTGTGCCGGGCGGCCGATGCCGATGATCGTGCCCTCAGACTCGGCGCACGTGCCCGCGAGTAGACACTCGAGCTGCGAGTCGGGGGCTTGGGTAAGGCAGATCACGCGATCGTCGCGCTCGGCCAGCAGCAGTGGCAGGTGGGCGGAGGCGAACAGGTGCTCGAGCTTTGTTGCCGCCTCGTGCGGATCGCGTTGCTCGGACCACTCGCGACTGGAGAGTTGGAAGGCGTGTGCGGGAGAGTTGAGATCGAGTCCCATGGCAGCCACGCGCTGGCGCACCTCGTCGACCTCGGCCGGAGAGGCGCTCATCACCTGCTCGAGCAGTCGGGCGTGACTTGCGCGTTGCTCGGCTGAGCTGATCCGCCGCGCCGTGCCCACAACGCCCAGCAGCCGCACGGCCGCTTCGACCATCGGCTTGGTCAGTTGCTTGAAGGTCTGGTTCAGACGGGTCACCACCACCAGCCAGGAGCGCAGTTGCCCATCCGCGTCGATCGGTGCCGAGACGACTTTCAGCTCGCCGATCTCGAAATGCTGCAGGCTCGGCGGCCGGCGACAGACCTCATCCCAGACCGCGACGCACCAGTCGGGCGGCGACGGCGCCGTCAGGCCGCCTGCCGGACGAGCGAGCAGCTCGAGACGGCCATCCGGGCGATATAGGACGACCGTGCTGTCGAGCACCTTGCCAAGCCGATGCAGCAGCTCGTTTTCGGCATTTTCGGGCGCCGGCGCATTGAGCGACTCCATCAGGTAGTTCTGCATCGAGACGATCCTTCGCAGCACGTGGAAGTCACGACTCAGCGTCGCCCGCGCCGCGAAAGCGTTAACGCTGCGGAAGGCCGTGGCGTAGGGAACCTCGAACAGTGGGAAGTCTCGCTCGCGCGCCTCGCCGACGATCGCCTCGGGGACGCTGTCGAACGTCATCCCCACTCCGAAGCCCAGGGCCACCAGCCCGCGCTGGTCGAGTTCGGCAACCAGGTTGCGCTGCGCGCGCTCGCTGCCACGCAGGCACATGCCCGTGGTCAGCATCACCCAGCCGGGCTCGAGCCAGCGGCTTGGATGTTCGACCTCCGTGCCGTGTACTCCAATGATCGTACGCGCGCAGCAGCTGTCGTCGCCGACCAGCAATCTCAGGTTGAGCTCCTCCTGGTCAAGCAGATCCCCGAGACTCAAACCTCCATCGACCACGCATCGTCCTCTCTCGATCACGCATCGATGCTCCCCCATGCATCGTCTCCCACTATCAAGCCCTGATGCTAGCGATCGGGGCTGGGCCGTGCCGCGGGCACATCTCGAGGCAACGACGAGCAGCACGACGCCTGGAATCGCCTAGCGACATTGGTGACGGTCCGAAAACGCATGGCTGTTTCAGAGATCGTCCAGTGAGTCGGCAACAGCGAGCTTGGAATCCTGCGGCGATGAATCAAACGCCAGCTCCCAAGCGGGACACACATCTGTGGCATCCCTTCTCGGACATGAGCGCGGTCCGCTCCGAGGAGTTCGTGCTCGAGCGCGGCGAGGACGTATGGCTCTACGACACCGCCGGTAAGCGCTATCTCGACGCCACTGCCAGCCTCTGGTACGCCAACGTCGGACATGGCCGCAGCGAGATCGCAGACGCCGTGCACGAGCAGATGCGTCGACTCGAGACCTATGCCGTCTTCAACGACCTGGCCACCCCGCCCGCGCTCGAGCTGGCCGAGCGGCTGGCTTGCCTGGCGCCGATGGAGGCGTGTCGTGTCTTCTTTGGCAGCGGCGGAGCCGACGCGGTGGACACGGCGGCGAAGATCGCAAGGCACTACTGGCATGCGAGCGGCGCCCCCGAGCGCACGCATCTGATCAGCCGCGCACACGGCTATCACGGCACCCACGGCTACGGCACGAGCCTCGGCGGCATCGAGCCAAATCGAGAGGGTTGGGGTCAGCTGCTCCCCGACGTCTCGGTCATCGCCCACGACTCCGCGGACGCGCTCGCGGATGAGATCGACCGGCTCGGAGCAGACCGCGTGGCGGCGTTCTTCGTCGAGCCGATCATCGGCGCGGGCGGCGTGCGACTTCCGCCGCCCGGCTACCTGGCGGCGGTGGCGGAGCTCTGTCGCAGCAGCGGCGTCCTGCTCGTGGTCGACGCGGTGATCTGTGGCTTCGGTCGCCTCGGCACCTGGTTCGGAATCGAGCGCTGGAACGTCGTACCCGACATGATCGCCTTCGCCAAGGGCGTGACCAGCGGTTACCTGCCGCTCGGTGGGCTGGTCGTCTCAGACCATGTTGCTGCGCCGTTCTGGGAGAAGCCGGGAAGGATGCTGAGGCACGGACCGACCTACGCGGGGCACGCGTCATGTTGCGCCGCCGCGCTCGCCAACATCGCGCTGCTCGAAAGCGATGGACTGCTCGAGCGCGGACAGGAGATGGAGCAGCCGCTCGCCGCTGCGCTCGGACGTGTCGCCCAGCACCCGGCGGTCGCAGAGGTTCGCGCTGGGACAGGCTTGATCGGCGCGGTCGAGATCGATCCCGAGCTGCTCGCCGCTCGGCCTACAGCACCCGCGGAGCTGTTTCGAAGCATTCGCGAGAAGGGCGTGCTCGTCAGGCCGCTGGGAACATCGATCGCGGTCTCGCCCCCGCTGACCGTCACCGCCGAGCACCTGGATCTGCTCTCAGACGCGATCTTGGAGGGACTCGACGAGCTGGCGCAACCTGACAACCGCTGAAATTCGACGAGGGAGCGACAGATGTCAACACCGAAGAACGAGGACCCGACAATGTGGAGCGGCCTGCTGCATGGTGGCCTGGCGGGGACATTCCTGAAGCTTCCCTACGTGGCCGCGCGAGCCGGCGACATCCGCGCGGCCGGCGCCGGCGCGGCGATCTACGGGATGCCGTGGGACTCGATGTCGACGTCGCGCTCAGGCGCGAGCTACGGACCGCGCTCGATCCGCGATACGACATGCCAGTTCCTGCCATACAACGCCACCTGGGACTTCGATCTCATCGAGGCGCTCTCGCCGGTGGATTGTGGAGACTGCGAGGTGATAGTCGGCAACGCGAGCCGCACGTTCGAGCGCGCGCAGGCCGACATCGAGCAGATCGTCGAGGGCGGCGCGCTGCCGGTGGTGATCGGCGGGGATCACTCGGTCACGATCCCTGCCGTGCGGGCTGTCGCTGCCAGCCGTCAGAACGCCGGGCTGGTCCTGATCGATACTCACCTCGACACGGCGTTGGACGTGGGCGGCGAGGAGCTCAGCAACTGCTGTCCGATCTCCCGCGCGATCGACGCCGGCTTTGATCCCGCCAAGACCGTGCTGATCGGAATCAGCGGCTGGCTGAACCCGCGCAGTGAGATCGACTACTGCCGCGAGCACGGGATCACCGTGATCTGGCTCGAGGATCTCTGGCGCGAGGGCACAGACGCCGTGATCGCGAGGGCGCTCGAGCTTGCTGGAGGCGAGCAGGGCCTATACCTGACCGTGGACATGGACGGCCTCGACGCAGCCTTCGGCGCCGGCACGAGCACGCCCACACCCGGCGGGCTGACCTCGCGGGAGATGCTCGAGCTGGTGCGCGGCATCGCCCGCCCAGGACTGATCGGGCTCGACGTGGTCGAGACGGCGCCGAGCCTCGAGCACGGCTCCGCCACCTCGGCGATGGCGGCTCGGGTCGCGTTGGACGCGCTCGCAGCGCACGCGGGAGCGCTGGATCGATGACCGGCGGGCGCGCCGGTGTGAGCGGCGTGGCGCCCGCCTCCGAGGAGCCGCCCAGCTATGGCAACTACATCGACGGCGCGTGGCAGGCAGCGGAGCGCATGTTCGACAGCACCAACCCGACCAGACCGGAGGAGGTGGTCGGTCGCTTCGCCGCCGCCTCGCCCAAGGACGTGCAGGCGGCGCAGGCCGCCGCCCGTGCGGCCGCCGAGCCCTGGCGGCTGACCTCCCCGATCGCACGCGGAGAGATCCTCTTCCGCGCCGCCGAGCGGCTCGCGAGCGTCAGCGAGGAGATCGCCGTGGTGATGACGCGCGAGGAGGGCAAGACGCTGCCGGAGAGTCGCGGCGAGCTCGCTCGCGCGGTGTCGGTGTTGCGCTGGTTCGCCGGCGAGGCCGCGCAGCCGGTCGGCTCGGTGCTCCCGAGCGTCACCGAGGGCACGCTGCTGTATTCCGTTCGCGAACCGCTGGGCGTCGTGGCGATCATCACGCCGTGGAACTTTCCCGTGGCGATCCCCGTCTGGAAGATCGCGCCGGCACTCGCGTTCGGCAACACAGTGGTGTGGAAGCCCTCGGAGCTGACTCCCCTGTGTGCGGCGAGGCTCGTCGAGGTCTTCGAGGCGGCGGGGCTGCCCTCCGGCGTGCTCAATCTCCTGACGGGCGACCCCGCCGAGATCGGCGACGCGATCACCGACTCACCCGAGCTCGACGCGATCTCGTTCACCGGCTCGCTTGGCGTCGGACGCCACATCCAGGCCCGCGCAGTGCCACGCGGCGTCAAGGTGCAGCTCGAGACAGGTGGGAAGAACCCGGTGATCGTGATGGACGACGCCGACGTCGAGCGCGCCGTGGCGCTCACCGTGCGCGGGGCGATGTGGTCCACCGGGCAGAAGTGCACCGCGACCAGCCGCGCGCTCGTGCTGCCGAAGGTCGCCGATACCTATACCGAGGCGCTCGTCCAGCGCGTGAGCGAGCTGCGCGTGGGCGATCCCCTCGCGCCGGAGACCGAGATCGGACCGCTCGTCTCGGCAGCCCAGCGAGACCGCGTGGCCGGCTACTTCGAGCTGGCCGAGCGGGAGGGACATCGACTCGCCACAGGGGGCCGCGGGGCTGCGGAGGGCCTATCCGGTCACTTCGTCCAACCGACCGTCTACCTCGACGTGGACCCCGCGTCGAGGATCGCCCAGGAGGAGATCTTCGGCCCGGTCTTGAGTGTGATCGCAGTCGACGACCTCGAGCAGGCGCTCGAGGTGGCCAACGCCGTGGAGTTCGGTCTGTCGGCGTCGATCTTCACGAGCGATCTCGCCCACGCGCTGCGCTTCGTGCGTTCGATCAGGGCTGGGATGGTGCATGTCAATCGTGAGACCCCTGGCGCCGAGCCGCAGGCCCCGTTCGGCGGGATGAAGGCCTCGAGCTCCCACTCGCGCGAGCAGGGCAAGGCGGCGGTTGACTTCTACACCGAGCTGAAGACCGTCTACATAGACCCGTAGCCGTCCGGGCCAGAGCTGTCGGACTCGAGCTCGAGCTCGGGCAGCTTCGTGCCCGGGTTGAACAGGCCGTCGGGATCGAACGCGCGCTTGACCGCGCGCTGCAGCTCCAGCGCGCCGGGGTCGAGCTGCAGCGGCACGTGCCTGCTCTTCAGCGAGCCGATCCCGTGCTCACCGGTCAGCGATCCTCCGAGCGCGAGCGCCATGTGGCAGACCTCCTCGGCCGCGCGCTCGGCCACGGCGAGCGCCTCGGGCTCGCGCGCGACCATGAACGTCGAGTGCAGGTTGCCGTCGCCGGCATGCCCCCAACTGCACGCCGCCAGCCCGTGGCGCGCGCCGATCTCGACGGTACCCTTGACCGCCGCCAGGAAGTGGTTGGCTGGCACGGTCACGTCCTCGGTCACCTTGCCGCCCTCGTGAGCGCGAACGGCATGTGAGATGCCCTCTCGCCAGCGCCAGATCGCGCTCGCCTCGCCAGGCGCCAGCGGGGCAAAGACGGTCAGCGCGTCGTCGTCAAAGAGCTCGGTCAGCTCTGCCCGCAGCGACATCGCCTCGGCCTCCGCTCCGTCGACCTCGGCCAGCACGACAAAGCGCGTCTGCTGCGGCAGATCGCCAGGGAAGCTGCCGCGCGAGACCTCGATGGAGAGACCCTCCGCGTAGTCGAGCACGGCCGGCTGCAGACCGTTCGAGAGGACCGACTCGACCGCCGCGCAGCCGGCGGCAATGCTCGCGAAGCAGGCGACGAGCGGCAGCCGCAGCTCGGGTGCGGGCAGCAGCCGCAGCGACGCCGCGGTGATCAGGCCCAGCGTGCCCTCCGAGCCGACAAGCAGACTCGTGAGGTCATAGCCCGTGACGTCCTTTCGCAGCAGGCTGCCGAGCTGGACTATGCGCCCGGGGGCGACCACCACCTCCACTCCTGAGACCCAGCGGCGGGTTGCGCCGTACTTGAACGCCTGTGGACCGCCGGCGTTGGTCGCGACGTTTCCGCCGATCTGCGACTGCTCGGCCGCCCCAGAGTCGGGCGGGAAGAACAGGCCGCTCTCGCGCGCGCGGCGCTGGAGCTGTGCGGTGGGCAGGCCAGCCTCAACCTCGATGTGCCAGTGCTCGGGCGCGAAGTAGCGAACGGCGCGCATGCGGTCGAGCGCAACGACCACGCCGCCCTGAACGGGCACCGCGCCACCCGCGAGGCCCGTACCGCCGCCGCGTGGGACGATCGGCGCTCCGAGCTCGTAGCAAAGCGCGACTACCTCGGCGACCTCACGGGAGCTCGCCGGCAGCACGGCAACCCAGGGTTGCGCGGAGAACCCTCGGGCGAGCGTCGCGTCGCTGGCGAAGTTCGTGAGGTCGGTCGTAAAGACGAAGTCCTCACCCACGATCGCGCTGAGGCGCGCCGCGAGCGCTGCCGTGCTCATAGGATCGTGCGCCCGCCGTCGACGTAGAGCACGTGCCCGGTGACGAAGCTCGCCTGGCGCGAGGCGAGGAACAGCACCGGTCCTACCACCTCCTCCAGCCGCCCGAAGCGGTGTGCTGGAATCAGCTCGAGCAGCGCCTCTCTGCGCGCGGGGTCCTCGGCAAGGTAGCGCTCCGTCAGTGCGGTATCCATATAGCCGGGCGCGACGGCGTTGACCGTCACTCCCGCGGCGGCGTACTCGTGCGCGGTGACCCGCATGAGCTGGTTGACCGCCGCCTTCGACGCGGCGTAGGGGCCATGATGCCTGTGCCCGCTGCGCCCAGCTACCGAAGAGACGAAGATCAGACGACCGCTCTTCTGGCTACGCATCTGCGGAGCGACTGCTCGCGTGAGCCAGAACGCGCTCGAGAGGTTGGTCGTGATGATCGCCTCCCACTCTGCGTCGCTGTACTGCTCGATCGCCTTTCTGTCGTTGATGCCCACGCAGTGGACCGCGACGTCGATACCGCCAAGCTGCTCGCTGGCCTGCTCGATCGCCTCGCGAGAGGACAGCGCGTCGCGAAGGTCGGCTGTGACGGTTGACCTGAGTCGCCAGTCCACGTCAGCGTTCAGCTCGTTGATTCGCTCGCCGTCGAGATCGATCACGCCAACCTGGGCGCCGACGTCCAGGAATCCCCTGACGAGCGCGCTGCCAAGCGTTCCGGCGCCGCCCGCCACGAGCACCCGCCGGTCTTCGAGCCCCAGCCAGTCAGGCATCCGGGGGACGCTCGCGATGTGTGAAGACGTTGAGCGTCACTGCTCCGCAGTCGGAGACGGTGGCCGAATGCGGCACTCCTCCGGGGAGGGCGGCGAGCTGACCGGGCGTCAGCCGTATCGCCACACCGGCGACGACGAAGTCGACCGAGCCCTCGATCACCGACGTGATCTGATCCTGGGGGTGCGCGTGCTCCTCCCAGCTCGAGCCGGGAGCGTAGCGGTAGAGAACGGCGGTGAGCTGAGGCGTGTGCACGGTCGCGCCCTCGATGCCGGGGCGCACCTCGGTGAACTCCTGCTCCTCCCATGTGATGGTCTGTGGCGTGTCCATACCGTCCACGTCGAACATTCCCACGTGGCGTTTGAGGGCGTGCTCGGAGTCCGCACGAAACGGTCGCGCCGGATCGGACGATGCACAACCGGGGATGGCTTGGCGTCTGACATCGTGATCTGATGGGAGCGATCACGGGAGGCATCGTGGCGTCCCTGATGTGGACCCCTGCCGCCCTCTGCGCCTCGCGCTCGAGCCAGCTCATCGGCGCGCCCTCGGCGGTGGCATGGGTGATGACGGTCGGCCTCGTGCTCATCTCGCCGACCGTCCTGCTCACCGAATTGCCGCACCTGCACGCCGGCCCGATCGCGCTGCTGGCCGTCAGCGGCGGGGGCAACATGGCCGGTCTGCTGCTCGTCTACGCCGCGATGCGCGTGGGCAAGGTGAGCATCGTGGTGGCAATCGTGGCGACCGAGGGCGCGGTCGCCGGGGTGATCGCGGTTATCGGCGGAGAGGTGCTCTCGCCAGCCGTCGGCGCCACCCTTGCGCTCGTGGTGCTCGGAGTGATCCTCGCCGCCCGCCGCGAGGAAGAGCCGTCCCGCGCCGGGCGACGCCACACCGGCCGCGCCACATACCTGGCGATCGGCGCCGCCACTGTGCTCGGGGCGAGCCTCTATGCCACCGGGAAGGTGAGCACCGAGGTGCCGCTGGCCTGGGTCTTGCTTCCCGCCCGCCTGCTTGGTGTGCTGCTCGTGGCGATCCCCCTGGCGATCTCCTCGCGCTTGAAGCTGACCCGAGCCGCGCTACCGCTCGTTCTGGCGGGCGGCACGTTCGAGACGCTCGGTGTGGCCTGCTTCACGCTCGCCGCGCGGCATGGCATCGCGGTTGCCTCCGTTCTCGTCTCACAGGTGGCGGCCCTCGCGAGTGTCGCCGCGTACCTGCTGTTCGGCGAGCGCATCGGCCGAACGCAGGTCCTCGGGGTGGCCACGATCGTCGTTGGCGTGAGCGTGCTCAGCGCACTGCTGCCATAAGAGACAGTTCACTCCTCGTCTGGCTCGTCCTCGTCTGGCTCGTCTTCCTCCTCGTCGTCCTCATACAACGACTCGCGCGCGATCTCGCGTGAGCGGCCGTCGAACAGGGCGATCTCGAGCAGGTCGTGTCGGTAGTCGTCCGGGGCGATCAGGGTGAAGCGCTCCTCGACCAGCTCGCACTGGTCGACGGCGAGGTCGGCGAGTTCCGCCGTGACGAGCCTCCCCCCGGAGATCAGCGGGCGTCCCCACACGAGGGTCATCGTCGCCGTCGCGCCCGACTCGCCACGCCAGGCGCCGATCACCTCGTCGCACAAATCGAGCTTCCAGCCGGGGTTGCGCTCGGCCGTCTCGTCGGTGAAGTCGGCGTGCGCGGAGAAGTCGCTTGGCTCGCCGTCCTCGCCGCCGGGAATGAAGCGCACGTAGCCGAACAGCTCGTATCCGGTCGACGTGGGCGTCGTCGCGGGGACATACGTGCGCCCGTGCCAGCTGCGATCGGGGTACCACGCGATCCGTGTCGGCTCGCCGAGGTCGTTCTCGCCCGCGTCGAGCCTCAGCGCGGCGCTCAGGAACTCCTGTCGCAGCCGCTCCTCCCAGCGTCCGTACGGGAGCTCCTCCTGTGGCGGCTCGGCCGCGAAGCGGGGTACGAAGCGTTGCTCAGGAGGCATGGCTGCCGGCCAGCCTACGCATCTCGCAGCACCGCCGCTGCGTGCTCGGGCGCGACGATGTTGAGGTTCACCTCGGTGGAGAGCTCGAGGCCGGCGAGATGCGTCAGGCGGGGCATCACGTCGATCCGCCAGCAGAAGCTCTCGGCGCCGTATGGAGCCGTGCGCACCCACAGGTTCAGCGGTGGGCTCGAACCGAGGTGGCGCGCGAGCCGGCGCAGGCCGTCGTGCAGCAGCGCCGCGCCTGACGGCCCGGGGTCCTCGAAGCGCGGCCTCGGCGTGCGCGGCGCGAGCATCATCTGGAACGGCAGGCGCGATGCATACGGGGCCATCAGCACGGCCTCATCGTCGATCGCCACGATCCGCTCGCGGCGGCGAACCTCCTCTGCGACGAGATCGCCCAGGAGGCTCTGTCCCATCGTGCGCGTCGTGTACGCGCTGGCGCGCTCACGCTCGCGTGCGACCACCGCGGGGACGAAGTCGAGTGCGTACAGCTGTGCGTGCGTGTGCGGCAGCGAGGCTCCCCCCTCGCGGCGCTCGTTGACGATCAGCTGCACGTAGGCGCTGGCGGCGTGCGTGCGCATCCGCTCGCGCCACGTCTCGACCGCCGTCACGACCTGCTCGAGCGGCAGCTCGGCGAGCGAGAGCACGGGCTGGGGCCCGTTGACGATCACCTCGTGCGCGCCGGTCGCTGCAAGCGAGACGAACAGCTCCGGCTGCCCGCGCTCGTCGAGTGCCCGCGGCGCAGCGGCGTGCTCGTCGACGGGGCTCAACGCCGGGTAGAGATTCGGGATCACCCTCGCCTTCCAGCCGGGTGTGTTTGGAGGAGAGCCGTCCGGGCGCACCGCGTAGAGCTCAGGCGGCGTGCGGTCCTCGTGGCCCTCCGCGAACGGGTCCTGCTCGGGATCGATCGGCTCGGGCGGCTCGCAGCGCGGTTCGCCGCCCGGTCGCCGCGAGCGCTCGCCGGCGATGATCGTCCTGTGCCCGCTCAGCGGGTCGATTCGCAGCTCGCGCAAGGTCAAGCGTCCAGCGCGTAGCGCCTGACGGCCTGTTCGAGCTTGGTCACGCTCAGGAAGGGGCCCTGGTGGATGAACTTGCCGCCGCTGCGGTTGATGAACACGGTGACCGGGGTGGACGCCGAGTCAGTGATCGCGAGGCCCGCCTGCCCGCTCGGGTCGGAGAAGCTGGGGTAGCTCACGGGGAAGGAGCGCAGGAACGCGCGCGCGTTGCTGTCGCTGTCGCCGGAGTCGATCCCGACGAACGCCACTTCGCGACCGCGTGAGACAGAGACGCGCTGGAAGACTCCGAACTCGGTGCGGCACGGTTCGCACCACGAGGCCCACTTGTTGATCACGACCGGTGTGCCGCGCAGTTCGGCCAGGCGCGCGCGCAGCGCCGGCAGCCCGCCGGAGACGATCTCGCTCGCCTGCGCATGCAGCGCCGAAAGCGCCGGCGGTGAGGCGCTCAGGCGCGCGCGCATCTGTGCGAGCGTGAGCCCGGACGGTGCGGTCTTCGGCGAGGATGAGCCGCTCAACTGGAGCAGGCCGACCACGAGCACCACGAGCACGGCCACCGCGGCGAGGGCGATCGACAGGCTCTTCGGCGTCATCGCCGTAAGGGTGCCAGATCGCGTCCACTTCAATCGCGCCTCCGCGTGCTATATCCTGAAGGTACGTCAGTCGGGTCGCTTCGAGCACCCGGCGAAGGGCGCCGTGGGGTGCCGCATTTTCGAGCCGCGCCGAAGCCCACCTTCGATAGTGGCTCTGTCTCGAAGTCCACAGCCTCAATGGCCGAGTCCACCTCAGTGGCCCTCGCGGCCGCGACCATTCCGAGTTCCGCCGACATAGCCCGCGCGGAGAAGTTCGTGCGCGAGCGCTTCCTGCACGAGGGCGAGGACCCCAACGAGGCGCTCGCACCGGGTACGCCGCGCCGGCGCGCGCTCGACCGGGCGCTCGGGGAGCTCGAGGCCGACCCCAAGACCAAGAATCCCTCGACGGCGTGGCGCCGGGAGTTCTCGCTGCTGCTCGGGCTCGAGCGGCTGCTGTCCGACGATGAGCCGAAGCTGGAGGACGGGACCGTGCTCTCCGCACACCAGGTCGACGCGCTGTCGGGGACGCTCACCGCGCTGCTGGCAGAGGCCCAGCAGCGCACCGCCGCCGACGGCAACGGTCGTACCGGGGCTTCCGCTTCGCCTGAGCTGCTCGCCTCGGCCGACATCCTCGGGCCGGATGGATCCTCCGCTAACGGCGCCGAGTCGGCGCCGAGTCGGCTCGCCGATCGGCCTGACGCCGCCGACGAGGATGACGGCGAGGACGAGGAGGAGGACGAGGACGACGACGAGGACGAGGACGACGACGAGCTCGGTCCGGTGCAGCGCGCCGCTCCCGACGAGGACGAGGACGAGGACGACGACGACCTCGAGGAGGCGGACGACGAGGACGACGACGAGGACGAGGACGAGGAGGAGCTCGAGCGGGAGAGCGAGTCAGATGAGGAGCCGCGCGACTGGGTCGACGAGGAGGACGAGGAGGAGTCCCTCGCGGAGCAGCCCGAGGACCCGAACGCGGCCAAGCGCTTCTGGTTCGAGCACGCCACCGGCGCCGGCAAGACCGTCGCGGCGCTCGGCTTCGTCGAGGCCTCGCACACGGGCGGGGTGTTGATCCTCACGCACCGGCGCAACCTCGTCGACCAGTTCCTCGGCGAGCTGCGCGACCGTGGCTACTCCAAGCGCATCAGCCGGCCGTTGCTGAAGGGCGAGGACTCGGTCAAGGGTCCGGTGACGGTCGAGACCTACCAGTGGTTCGTGCGCAACGCGGGCAAGATCTCGAGCGCGTACACGATCGTGATCTGCGACGAGGCGCACACGGCGCTGGGCGAGAAGACGAGCGGCGCGATCCGCGAGTGGACGGGCCCGATCTTCATCGGCATGACCGCCACCGGCGCGCTGATCGCGCGCCACGTGACCGACCTGTTCCCCACCCAGACTTCGCGCTTCGACCTCGCGCAGGCAGCCCGCCGCGGCGTGATCTCGCCGCTGCGCTGCGTGCGCATCTCCCCCGGCGTGGGCGTGCGCACGATCGCCAAGGTGCCACTGCGACGGGGCGAGGTGGACACTGAGTTCGACCAGGACGAGCTGGCCAAACTGCTCGACCAGCAGCCGTTCAACCTGGCCGTGGCGAACCTCTACAAGACGCGCTTCAACGGCGTCCCCGGCGTCGTCTACGCCGCTGGCGTACGCCACGCTTACAACCTCGCCGAAGCGTTCCGCGCGGAGGAGATCAAGGCGCAGGCGGTCTCCGGCGAGACCCCCAAGCGCGAGCTAGTGGACATTCTCGCGCGCTACGAGCGTGGCGACATCGACGTGCTGATCAACGCGCAGCTCCTGGCCGAGGGCTGGAACAGCCCGCGCGCGACCGTGTGCGTGCACCTCGCGCCGACGGCCTCCAAGCGCATCTATCAGCAGCGCGTCGGGCGCGTCACGCGCCGGCACCCCGGCAAGGAGGCGGGCCTGGTCGTCGACTTCGTGCACCCCGCCACCAAGCACGACGACCCCGTCGTCACGCTGCACTCGCTGCTCGACCGCGACGTCTACCGCGGCGGCGCGATCGTCGTCGGCCCGGTGCGGCGCGGACGCGGCCGGCGGATGCGCGTGGAGCGCCGCGTGCTGCCGGTGTGCGCGGAGGAGGAGCGCCGCTTCCAGGTGTTCGAGCGCGAGCTGTGGCGGATCGCCGTCGAGCACCTCGACTACGGCGAGCAGCACCTGTGGGCGGCGCTCGCGGGTGCGCGCGTGGCCCCCAACGGCTGGCGCCGGGCGCGCGCGATGCTGCACTTCGACCGCACCGGAGAGCTCAAGAGCCGCTTCCTGATCACGGCGGTCAAGCGCAACAAGAACGCCCAGCTGCGGCTGCGCGCGCTCACGGACATCGCCGCGCTACGCGACCCCGATGCGTTCGACGAGGCGATCGACATCATCGGCGGCTGGCCGCGCGAGGAGCGCAAGGAGGCGACCAAGATCATGCTGCGCGCGCTCGTCGAGCGCAGGATCGGCCGGCGCGACCAGGCCAACGCGTGGATCTGGCGTCTGGCGGAGTACACCCGCGACGTGCACGAGGAGTACGCGGTGCAGCGCTGGCCCGAGACCAAGCGGCTGCTCGGCCTGCTGGTCAACTCGGCGGGAGGCGCACACGCTCGCAACGCGCGCCGTCTGATCCACGCGGCGCGCAAGCAGGATCGCCGCCTCGCCGCCGCGCTGCTAGCCGCGGCGCTCGCGCACACGCCCGAGGCCGAGGAGGCGCTGCGCGGCGCGCGCACGCGGATGGCGCGCAAGCCCCCGGCGCTCGCTCGCGAGCTGCTGCGCAACTTCCCCAAACGCCGCGCGCGCAACGCCCGGCGCAGGCGCAAAGGCGCCAAGGGCACGAACAACGGGGCTGTCCCGGACGCGCAGCTCGCGGTCGCCGGCGATGAGCTGCGCCGCGACGTGCGCGACGCGCTCGACCAGCACCCGGCGTAGGCGTCGCTTAAGACAGCTCCCGCAGGTGCACCTCTCCCGCGCCGATCGTCGTGCGCCCGCCGTCCGCGAGTACGACGACCAGCCGCCCGGACCCGTCGATGCCCTCGGCTCGCCCGCGGTTGCGCCGCTCCTCCGCTGCGTCCGCCGCTCCCCACGCGATCTCGCGGCCGCGCAACGCGTCGCGCGCGCGCCATGCCTCGAGCGTCGCCTGGGCCGGCTCGGCCAGCCGGCGCTCGAGCGCTAGGAGCAGCCGCGCGAGCATCGGCTCGATGTCCGCCGGCGCCAACCCGAGTGTGGCCGCGGGCAGGCCGGCGCCAGCGGCAGCGCGCTCGGCGGCTTGTGGTCGCAGTTCGGCCGGCAGCTCGTCGAGGCGCACGGCGACGTTCAGGCCGATACCCAGCACGGCCCAGCCTTCCTGCCCGTGCCCTCGAGGGTAGGGGCGGCCCTCGACGAGGATGCCCGCGAGCTTCGCCAGTCCCTGGCCGGCGCTCGCCACGTCGACGACGATGTCGTTCGGCCACTTGATCCGCGCCCGCGGACCCGCGACGTCGCACACGGCGACCGCCGCCATCAGCGGCAACAGCGGCGCCACCTCGCGCAGCACGAGCGACATCAGCAGCGAGCTTCCGGCGGGCGCCGACCAGCGCCGCCCCTGCCGGCCGCGCCCGGCGGTCTGCTCGGAGGCGGTCACGAGCGCCCCATGCGGCGCACCCGCGAAGGCCAGCTCGCGCGCACGCTCGTTGGTCGATCCCGTGCGCCGCAGGTGCACGCGCGGATGGCCGAGGCTCGTGTGTGTGTGTTTCGTCGGTGTCGGAAGCGGTGCGCCGCTCACGCCGGACGCACGGTCAGCTCGTCGTCGGCCCCGGCCCCGAGCAGCGCGGCGGCCGAGCCGCGATTGACCGCAAGCGCCACCATCCGCGTGGCGTCCTCGTAGATCAGCAGTTCGCCGGGAGTCACCTCGGCGAACGTGGCGGCATACCGCGCGGTGCGCACCGCGCCGGCGTGGCTTACCGTCAGCGTGTCGCCCGGCATCGCGCCGAGCGCGATCAGCTGCTCGTTGGTGGCGTCGAGGATCAGGTTGCCGAACGTGTCGCTGCGCAGCACGTGCACGGTGAGCAAGCCGATGCCCATCTGCGCGGAGGGCAGGCCGATGCGGCGCAGTTGCGACACCGCCAGCGGCTCGCCGACAGCGCTCAGCGGTTCACCGGCAGCGAGCGCGGCGGCGACCGGCGCGAAGATGTCACGACCGTGGAACGTGCGCGACACCGGCCGCAGGCGCTCGGGCGATTCGCCGATGTCGACCGCCTCGGCCACTCCCGCAAGGCGCTCCGCGGCGGGCATCAACAGGCCGTTGTCGGGGCCAACGAGCAGGTGGTCCTGCTCGACCGTGCGGATCGCCACGGCGCGCCGCGCGTGCCGTCCGACGGCGCTGACCCCCGGGTCGACCACCGCCAGGTGCACGCCCGCAGGCAGGAACGGCAGAGCGGAGCGCAGCACGATCGCACCCGAGCGCACGTCGTGGCGCGGGATCGCGTGCGTCAGGTCGATCACCCTCGCGCCCGGACAGCGACGTGCCATCACCCCGTGACAGACACCCACGAACTCGTCGAGCTGACCGTAGTCGGAGAGGAACGTGATGACGGGAGGATGCGCTCTATCGGCCATTGCTTGCCCGAGCTGCCGCGTCGGCGAGCAGGGCGGCGATCATACCCTCGACGTCGTACGGATCTGCCTCGATATCGGGCTCGAGCCCTGCCTCGCGCAAGGCTTCGCTGGTGACCGGGCCGATCGAGACGATCCGCGTGTCCGCCGGCATCCCGCCCTCGCCGCCGGCGGCCTGCAGGAAGAAGCGCACCGTCGAGGACGACGTGAAGGTGATGTAGTCGGCGGCGCGCACCGCCTGGAGCGCGTCGGGCGCGAGCGGTTCGGCGACGGTCTCATACAGCTCCAGTACGTCTACCTCCGCACCTCGCGCGCGAAGGGCATCCGGGAGCACGTCGCGCCCCTCGCGCGCGCGCGCCACAAGTGCGCGCCTCACCGGCAGCTCGGCCAGCGCCTCCACAAGCGACTCGGCGACAGACCGCTCGGGCACGACGTCCGCGACGATTCCGCGCTCAGCCAGCGCGCGCGCGGTAGCGGCGCCGATCGCCGCGATCGTCTTGCCCGCGAGCGAGCGAGCGTCGCGGCCGTCGTCTTGAAGACGCTCGAACAGCCCGGCGACGCCGTTGGCGCTCGTCACGCAGATGAGGTCGTAGGGCTCGGGGTCGAAGGGAGACTCGACTGGAGCCGGCAGCGGCTGCACGCGGATCACGGGCGCCTGCACGACGCTCGCGCCGAGCGCTTCGAGCTGGCGCGCGAGACCGCTCGCCTGAGCGCGCGCGCGGGTGACCGCCACGCTCAAGCCGCTGAGTGGCCGCGGTCCGAGCCAGGCGAGCTCCTGCGCGAGCGCCGCGACCGGCCCGACGACGGTGATCGACGGGGGACGGATCCCCTCGCGGCGAACCATCTCGGCGATCGTCTCCAGTGTGCCCGTCACCGTGCGCTGCCAGGGAAGCGTTCCCGCTTCGACGACAGCGACCGGCTGCGAGCCAGGGCGCCCGGCCTGCATCAGCGACGCTGCGATGTGTGGCAGCTGGCGAACGCCCATGTAGAACACGAGCGTTCCCGGGAAGGCCGCCAGCGCGGACCAATCGACCGCGTCCTCCGCGGCGGAGTCCTCGGCGTCTTCGCGGGTGTGGCCGGTGACGAGTGCCACCGCGCTCGCCAGGCCGCGGTGGGTTACGGGGATGCCCGCGTAGGCGCTCGCGGCGACGCCGGCCGTCACGCCGGGCACGACCTCGAAGTCGATGCCCGCGGCACGCAGCGCCAGCGCCTCCTCGCCACCGCGGCCGAACACGAACGGGTCGCCGCCCTTCAGGCGCACGACCGTGCGGCCCGCCTGCGCGCGCGCCATCATCAGCGCCTCGGTCTGCTCCTGGGGGACGGATGCCCCCCCGCCCTCCTTGCCGACGAACAGCAGCTCCGCGTCAGCGCGCGCGCCGTCGAGCGCCGCGCGCGGGATCAGGCGGTCGTACAAGATCACGTCCGCGGCAGCGATCAGCTCGAGCGCGCGCGCAGTCAGCAGGCCGGGGTCGCCGGGGCCGGCGCCGACGAGGTAGACGCGGCCGCTCACGCCGCCATCTCCTCCGCTCGCCGCAGCATCTCCCCGGCCCCCACAACCTGCAACCGCTCGGCCACGCGCCGTCCTAGCGCCTCGGGGTCGTAGAAGCCGCCCAGCAGCTCGTCGCTGACCCACGCCGAGCCGTCGGGCAGGCCGACCCACGCGCGCAGCTGCAGGCAGCCGCAGCCGGCGGGCACGGCGTACGCCCCTAGCGGCGTATGGCAGCTGGCGTCTAGCACGTGCGCGAGCGCGCGCTCGGCGAGCAGGCAGGCGAGGGCGTCCTTGTCGGTGATCGCCTGCACGGCCTCGCGCGTGAGCGCGTCCTCGGCGCGACCCTCGAGCGCGATGATCCCCTGCCCAGGCGCGGGCACGAAGCGCTCCGCGTCGAGCACGATGCCGGCCTCGTCCTCGCGTCCCAGCCGCTGCAGGCCGGCGCGCGCGAGCACGATTGCGTTGAGGCCCTCGCCGGGGTCGGCGAGCTTGCGCAGCCGCGTGTCGACGTTGCCGCGGATCGCCACCACCTCGAGATCCTCCCGCGTGGCGCGCAGCTGCGCGAGGCGGCGGATGCTGCTCGTCCCCACGCGCGCGCCGGGTCGCAGCTCCTCCAGCCCGGCGGCGCCGCACAGAACGTCCTCGGCGGCGGCGCGCTCCGGGCAGCCGAGCAGCTTGAGCCCGTCGGCGAGCTCGCCGGGGACGTCCTTGGCGGAGTGCACCGCGAGGTCGATCTCGCCGGCGAGCAGCGCGTGCTCCAGATCGCTCACCCAGCGCGACTTGTCGCTTGGGTCGGCGTCGGCGCGATCTCCGCTGGTCCGGATGGGCACGATCTCGCAGCCGCCCAGCAGCACGGCGACCTGCTCGGCCTGGGCCAACGCGAGCGCACTGCCTCGCGTGCCAATTCGCATCAGTGCGGTCGCTGGCGGCGCACAGGCAGGTCGTGGACCTCCGCCAGCTCGCTCGAGAGCTCGCTCGCCTGCTCGGGTGCGTCCTCGCGCAACGCAAACAGCTCCCGCACGAGCTCGAGGCTCGCGTGGCCGCGATCTTCGCCTAGGCTGCGCAGGCGAATGGTCGGCTCGTGCAGCAGGCGGCTCATGACCGCGCGCGCGATCGCCTCTACGCGCGCGAGGTCGCGCTCGGAGGCCGTGTCCCAGCGCGCGGAGTTCTCGGCGAGCACCTGCGCGACGATGTCGTCGCCGTGCGCGCGCAGCGCGGCGATCGTGGGCAGCGAGTCGAGCTGGCCGAGCCAGCGCGCGAACCGCTGGATCTCCTCCTCGACGATCTCCAGCGCCCGCGGTGTCTCCTCCGCGCGCGTGCTGAGGTTGCGCGCGACGACCGCCTGCAGGTCGTCGATGTCATACAGCGTCACGCCCTCGAGCTCGCCGCAGGCCGGGTCGACGTCGCGTGGCACGGCGATGTCGATCAGCAGCAACGGTCGCCCTTCGCGCTCGCTCATCACCAGCTCCAGCTCCTCGCGTCCGACGATCGGGTGGGGCGAGGAGGTCGAGGACAGGACGATGTCGGCCCGCACGAGCTGATCGGGGAGTTTGTCCAGGCCGACGACCGAGCCGCCGAAGCGCTGCGCGAGGCTGAGCGCGCGGTCTGCGTGGCGGTTGGCGACGAAGATCGTGCCGGCGCCCTGCTCGGCGAGCGCGCGCGCGGTCAGCTCGCTCGTCTCGCCCGCGCCGAGGATCACGACGTGACGGTCCTCGAGGCGACCGAGCACGCTCAGCGCCAGGTCGACCGCCACCGACGGGGCGCTCACGCGGCTGGAGCCGATGCCGGTCTCCGAGCGCACCCGCTTGCCGGTGGTGAGCGCGGCGGCGAACAGCCGGTTGGAAAGCGGCCCGGTGGCGCCGGCGGCCAGCGCCGTCTCGTGCGCGCGCCGCACCTGCCCTTGGATCTCGGCCTCGCCGAGGATCATCGACTCCAGGCCCGCGGTGACGCGGTAGAGCTGGCGCGCGGCGTCGCAGTTGCGCGGTGAGTAGATCGTGTCGGCCAGCTCGGTCGGTCGGATATCCGCGCGCCGGGCGAGCAGCCCGAGCACGTCGGCCTCCGCCCTGACGAGTGACCCACCCGCCCCGCCGACGACGAGGTACACCTCGGTGCGGTTGCACGTCGAGATCACGACCGCCTCGCGCACCTCCGCGGTGTCGGTCGCCTGGCGCGCGAAGTCGCCCGCCTCGCGCTCGCTGAACGCGAGGCGTTCGCGTAGCGCGACGGGCGCGGTCTTGTGCGAGATGCCGAGCGCGAGAAGCTCGCTCATGCTGGCGTGGACTCCGGCTGCGGGTCGTGCTCCGCCGACCGCTCCGAGCCACCCACCTCAGGGTCGCCCGCCTCCGGGCCACCCGCGTCGGGTCCGCGGCCCTCGGACATGCTCAGCAGCTCGCCCAGGTCGCGCTCGATGCGGCTCAGGCGGATCGCCATGATCGCGACGTAGATGAGCACGAGCGCGAACAGCACGATGTAGGCGCCGGCGACGTACTTGCCGGCCGTGTGCAGCGGCAGCGCCGGGAGCACGCCGAGTGCGGTGGCGAGCATCACAGCGCCGACCTTCCTGCCGCAGGTGTGACCGGGCCGGCGCCGCTTGCCGCCACGTGCGCCAGCGAGGGGGCGGCGCTGCGCGACCGCATAGGGACGCCGACGCCGTCGCCCGCGAGTCGCCTGCGCAGCGCGCGCACCTGCGCGCGGGTGTGCTTGGCGGTGAGCTCGTACTTACACAGCGTCGCGAACAGCAGCGCGAGCGCCAGCAGCGAGACGAGGAACGTCAGCGCCATCGGACCGGGAAGGTTGGAGGTGCTGCCGAGCACCCGTGGATGCAAGTACGCGGTGGACATGCGCACGGCGATGAAGTTCATCGGCACGAACGCGCCGGCGGTGATCGCGAACACGGATGCGTAGCGCGACTGGCGCTCTGGATCCTCGATGGCGAAGCGCAGCGGCTGGTAGGTGGCGTAGAGCAGGAAGACGATCAGGAACGACACGAGCGTGGGCTCGCTCCACACCCACCAGTGCCCCCAGGAGCCCTTTGCCCAGATCGAGCCGGTGATCAGCGTGCCGACGGCGAAGATCAGGCTCATGTGGATCACGACGTAGGAGCGGATGTCCCAGCGCGGATCGCGCGTGCGCAGGTGCTGGATCGCGAGCAGGCCGCCGAGCACGAAGCCGCATAGCGCGATGATCGCCAGCGGCACGTGCAGGTAGAAGATCTTCTGCAGGAACCCCTGTTCGGCTTCCAGCGGCGCGTAGAAGAAGACGAGGCCGAGCGAGACCGCCATCGCCACGACCGTGACGATGCTCAGCGTGCGCAGACCCTTGCCGTAGATAGCGACAGCGCCTGGAGGGCGCTGCTTGGTCTCAGAAGAGCCGGCCGGATGCCGGCTTGGGGATTCCATTAATCCTCCAGGAGGAAGTCGAACAGGGCGTAGGCGATCAGCCCGAACACCAGATCATAGAGCCCGAGCGTAAGCAGCCAGCGCGCCGCGGGCCCCGCCTGGTGGGCGTGGACGAGCAGCGGCGAGACCGCGCGCGCGCCGCCGATCACGATCGGCACGAACAGCGGCAGCGCCAGCAGCGGTCCGAGCAGGTCGCGTGCGCGCGTGCGCACGGCCATCGCCGCGACGAGCGTGCCGATCACCGCAACCCCCAGATCGCCGAGCGCAAGCGTCGCCAGTAGGCCGGGGAGCGCCGGGCCGAGCGGGCTGCCGAGCAGCAGCAGCGCGAACGCGGGGACGGCGACGAGCTCGAGCGCGATCAGGAAGGCGAGCAGCGTCAGCACCTTCGACACGAACATCGCGCTGCGGTCCACGGGTGCGAGCAGGAAGCCGTCGAAACCGCCCTGGTCGGCGTCCGCGACGAACAGCCTGTTGACGCCGAGGATCGCGGCGAACAGCAGCGTCACCCACAGGATGCCCGCGGCGAGGTCGCCTTCGACGCTGCCGCGGTTGAGCGCGAAGTGGAAGACCACGAACGTCGTCACCGCGAACAGCGACATGCCGGGCACGGACTCGAGCGTGCGCAGCTCGACCAGCAGCTCCTTGCGCAGGAGCGCGCCGACAGTGCGCCACAGTCCGATCGTCCGCGGCGTGCGCGCGGTGGGCGCCGGCCGTTGCGGAGCTTGCACGCCACTCACCGGTAGAGCTCCGTTAGCTCGTCGCGATCGACGTCGGCCGCGGCACGCAGCAGCGCGGGCCGTCCCGCGCGCAGGCCGAGCACGACGTCGGCCTCCGCCAGGCCGCCGCCGGGATCGTGGCTGCAGATGACGCGCGTGCGTCCGGAGGCAGCCCCGATCAGCGGCGCCACCAGCTCGATCGCGGCGGGATCGAGGTTGGAATGCGGCTCGTCCAGCAGCAGCAGCTCGGGGTCGTGCAGCACCGCGCGGGCGACGGCGACGCGCTGGACCATCCCGCGCGAGAGCGTCCGCAACGGCTCTCGCGCTCGCGCGGTCATCGCGACGGAGTCGAGCACCTCGCGCACGCGCTCGTCGCCGACGCCGTGCAGGCGGGCGTGAAAGCGCAGGTTCTCGTGCGCGGTCAGCTCGCGGTAGAGCAGCGGCTCGTGCGCCAGCAGTCCGACGCGCCCGCGCACCGCCCAGGCCTCGTTGGGCAGGCTCGAGCCGAGCACGCGCACGTCGCCGGCGTGCGGGCGCAGCAGCGTCGCCAGCACACGCAGCAGCGTCGTCTTGCCAGCGCCGTTGGGACCGAACACGACCAGCGTCTGGCCCTCGCTCAGCGACAGCGAGACGTCGCTGAGCGCCTCGCGTTCGCCGTAGTGCCGAGCCAGTCCCTCGACCTCGAGTGCGGCCACGCCCGGTGCTCTCTAGGCGTGCAACGCGTACGCGCTCTGCGCTCGCGCGATCAGCTCGCGCACGGCCTGCTCGCCGTCGTCGCGCAGCAGCCCAATCGGATCGGGGTCGCCGTTGACTATTCCCTCGAAGAACTCCTTGCGCTCCTGGTAGGTCGCGAGCGTCCCCTTCGCCCAGCCGCGCACCTCGTTGAGCAGCACCGCCAGCTGCGCGTAGGGCTCGCCGAACTGGGCTTCGATCTCGCGCTTCATGCGCTTGGCCAGCGCCGGCGAGGCGCCGGCGGTCGAGATCGCGATCGCGAGCGGGCTCATGCGCACGATCGCCGGCAGGATGAAGTTGCACAGCGGCGGCACGTCGACGACATTCACGAGCATCGCGCGGCGCTCGGCGTCCTCGTATACGGCGATGTTCACGTCGGTGTCATCGGTCGCGGCGATCGCCATGAACACGCCCTCCAGGTCGCTCGCGCCCGCGTACGCGCGCTGCTCCCAGCGGATCGAGCCCTCGCGCGCGTACTCCTGGAGCGCGGGCTCGGCGTCGAGCGCGATCAGCGTGACCTGCGCGTCACACGCGAGCAGACCCTCGACCTTCTCGAGCCCGATCTCCCCGCCGCCGATCACCACGCAGCGCCGGCCGGTGAGCTTCAGGCAGGCGATGTAGAACGGGGTGTCGAGCATCCCCTGCACGCAGCTCTGGTCGCAGATTCCTCTGCGCAGCTGACAGACGCACTCCTTGCCGGCGTAGGCCTGGGCGGGCATGAGCTCAAGGGTAGTGCAGCCGACGCCCGTGCCTACGGTCTGGGGATCCCCCGCCCGAACGCGCGCGCGCCGACGCGCAACAACGCCAGCGCGCCCTCCCGCCACGCGCGCTCGTGGTCGGAGTCACGCCCGGAGCGCAGCTTGGCGACGGCGCGCATGGCCTTGATGCTCGCGGCGTCGTAGGGTCCCCACCACAGGCCGCGCATCGCCGGCGGGTTCCACGTGATCAGCTTTTCCTGGGCGCAGGCTCTGAGCCCCGCCTGCCCGAGCGTGCGACCGAGGCCGCCACCGCCGGCGGCCCCCCACGGTCCGCGCGAGACGGTTGGTCCCGGAAGATGGTCATTGAGCCAGACCATGCCCGCCCGCAGCTCGCGCGCGATGCGAATCCCCTGATAGCGGTCCGCCGTCCACACGGACGCGCCGAGGCAGTAGTCGCCGTCGTTGGCCGCCGCGATCGCCTCGTCGATCGAATCGACCGCCGTCACGACCAGCACCGGCCCGTCGATCGGCTCGCGCAGGATGCGCATCTGGCCATTCGCGCCGGTGATCACCGCGGGGGCGTAGAAGGCTCCCTCGCAGCCGGGAGGGCTGACGGGCCCGCCGCAGTGCAGTCGCGCGCCGCCTGCGACGGCCTCTTCGACGAGCGCGCTGACGTGCTCGACGCGACGGGCGGACGCGAGCGGACCGACCTGGACGCGGGGGTCGGAGGGGTCGCCGACGGTGAGTGTGCGCGCGCCGCTCACGAGACCCGCGAGGAAGCGCTCGTACACCTCGCGCGCGACATACACGCGCTCGATCGACCCGCGTGCCTGCCCGGCCGCGGCACAGCCCGCCCATAGAGCGCCGGCGATCGCGCGGCGCAGGTGCGCGTCGGCGAGCACGAGCATCGAGTCCTTGCCGCCGAGCTCGACCGTGACCTCCTTCTCGCGCGAGACGCACGCCCGCGCCACGACCCGCCCGACGGCGGGCGAGCCGGTGAACAGGACCTTGCTGACCGACGCCTGCGCGAGTGCCACGCCGACGTCCGCCTCGCCGTGGATGACTCGCACGAGACCCTCGGGCAGCCCGGCGCGCGCGAGCACCCGCGCGATCCGCTCGCCCGCCAGACATGCCCGCGCCGCCGGCTTGAAGACGACGCCGTTTCCCGCCAAGAGCGCCCCGGCGATCTGCCCGAGCGGCTGCGCGAACGGCGCGCTGCCGGCGCCGATCACGCCCACGACGCCATACGGCTCAAAGGCGATCCACGCGCGCTTGGCGATCGTCAGCGAGCGGTTGACGCCCACGCGCCGCCCGCCGAGCACCTCCGCTCCGTCCTCGGCGATCCACTTCAGCGCGTCGATCGCCGCGAGCAGCTCGAGCGCGGCGATCTCCGCACGCGGGCGACCCTGCTCGCGCCCGAGCGCCTCCTGCAGCTCGTCGAAGTCGTCGATCACCGCCTGCGCCATCCTGGTCATGTAGCGCGCGCGGTCCTTGACGCGCAGCAGCGCCCACAGCGGCTGCACCTTCGCCACGGCCTCGACGACCTGCTCGACCTGCTCGGGCGCCGTGATCGCGACCGCGCCAAGCGCCGCGCCGGTGGCGGGGTCGCGGGCGGTGAGCTGCGCGGTCACCGCGTTCGCGCTCGCGGCTGCGGAGGTCTCGCTCGGGGACGCGCTCATCGCACGGCGATTATCGCGCCTGCGCGGCGCGCGCCCGGCGAATCCGCTGCAGGCGCTCCGCCAGCTCGGCCTCCGCGTCGTCGGGCGCGTAGAAGCGCTCGCCGACGACGCTCTCCGGCGCCAGCTCCTGCGGGGATACGTGGCCGGGGTGTCCGTGCGGATTGTCGTAGTCGCCTCTGTCCTGTCCAGGCCGGGGACCGGAGCGAAGCCAGCCGGGCACCGCGCCGGCGCCGTGCTCGCGCACGTGGCGCTGAGCAGCCGAGAGGGCGAGGCCGGCGGCGTTCGACTTGGGCGCGAGAGACAGGTAGATGGCGGTCTGGGCGAGCGCGTAGCGCGCTTCCGGCAGGCCGACGTGCTCGACCGCCTGGGCGGCGGCGGTCGCGAGCGACAGCGCCGCGGGGTCGGCGTTGCCGATGTCCTCGGAGGCGAAGATGATCATCCGCCGCACGATGAAGCGAGGGTCCTCGCCGCCCTCGAGCATCACCGCGAGGTAGTACAAGGACGCATCGGGGTCCGAGCCGCGCGTGGCCTTGATCCAGGCGGAGATGTAGTCGTAGTGGCGGTCGCCCTGTTTGTCGTACAGGACCGCGCGCCGCTGCAGCGCATCCTCGAGGCGCGCGAGCGTCACGTGCTGCTCCCCCAGCTCGGCGGCGGTCGCGAGCGCCAGCTCGAGCGCGTTGAGCGCGGTGCGCGCGTCGCCTTCGCTGCGCGCGGCGAGGAAGTCGAGCGCGCCGTCCTCGACCGGGAGCGCATCGTTGGCCGCGCGTCGCAGCACCGTGCCCACCTCCTCGGGCGTGAGCGCCTGCAGCGCGTACACGCGCATGCGTGAGAGCAGCGCGCCGTTGACCTCGAATGCGGGGTTCTCGGTGGTGGCGCCGATCAGCGTCACCACTCCCTCCTCGACCGCGGGCAGCAGCGCATCCTGCTGCGCCTTGTTGAAGCGGTGGATCTCGTCGAGGAACAGCACCGTCTGGCCGGCGCTACCTGCGCCGCCGCCCATCGAGCGCCGGTGCTCGGCACGCTCGATCACTGCGCGCACCTCTGCGCGTCCCGCCGCGACCGCGCTCAGCTCCTCGAATGCCGCGCCCGAGCGCTCGGCGATCATCCGCGCGAGCGTCGTCTTGCCCGACCCGGGCGGCCCGTAGAGCACCATCGAGTGCGGACGGCCCTGCTCGATCGCGGTGCGCAGCGCCGAGCCGGCGCCGAGCAGATGCGCCTGCCCGACGAACTCGTCCAGGCGTCGCGGGCGCACCCGAACCGCCAGCGGCCGACCGTCGTCGTTAACCGGATCGTCGAACAGCCGCTCGCCGTGATCGCTCATTGGCGCTCAGTATCGCGCGCTCTCCGAATAACAACCGGTAAATCGGGGCAAATACGTAGTAGGCATCGACGCTGCCGGCCCTTGCATAGGTTGTGCTTGCAGCCGTCGCAGGAGGTTGACCATGCGTGGGTGTCGAACTTGTACGTCCGATGTTTATCTGCACTGTGAGCCGTTGATGCGAGGAACGCCCTGAAATGGGTGCCGGGGCCGCCGAGATCTTCTCCGGTGCCGAGGCCGGGCTGGACCTCGTCGAGTCGGGCCACGAGATCGCCGCCCGCTCGCCATTGCAGCTGTTCTGGCGGCGGTTTCGGCGCGACCGCGTCGCACAGGCGTCGGGCGCGTTCATCGTGCTGCTGGTTCTCGTCGCGATCTTCGCGCCGCTCGTTGTCAAATTGCTCGGCCTTCCCGGCCCGTACACGCAGAACCCGAGCCTGACCGGCCCGTTCGGCGAACCGCTCGGCCCGAGCGGTGCGCATCCCTTCGGCGTCAACCCGCTGGGTCAGGACGTCGCCTCGCGCGTGATCTACGGCACGCGCGTCTCGCTCGAGGTCGGCGTCGTCGGCACGGCGATCGCAACGGTGATCGGCGTAACGATGGGCCTGCTCGCGGGCTACTACCGCGGCTGGACCGACACGATCGTCTCGCGCTTGATCGACGTGACACTGTCAATCCCGATCCTGCTGCTCGGCCTCGGCATCGGCGCCGCCTGCGCGGTGCGCGGCTGCGCCGGGGGTACGATCCAGCCGGGCGTCAGCGTGATCATCTTCCTGATCGCGTTCGCCACATGGACGTACTTCGCGCGGATCGTGCGCGGACTCACGCTGTCGCTGCGCAAGCGCGAGTTCGTCGACGCTGCGCGCGCCATGGGCGCGTCAGACCTGCGGATCATGTTCCGCGAGATCCTGCCCAACCTCGTCGGGCCGATCATCGTCTACGCGACGCTGCAGATCCCGTTGAACATCCTGTTCGAGGCCTCGCTCTCCTACCTCGGCGTCGGCGTGCGCCCGCCGACGGCCAGCTGGGGCCAGATGATCGCGGCGGCGACACCGACCTTCAACACGGCGTGGTGGTACATGGTCTTCCCGGGCGCGGCGCTGCTCTTGACCGTGCTCGCCTTCAACCTGCTCGGCGACGGATTGCGCGACGCGCTCAACCCACGGACGACGCAGTGACCCCCCTGACGCACACACGACAAACAAAGGAGGCGCCCCAATGAGGTCGCTGAGAACGATTCTGCTGGTGGCGGTCGCGCTGGCGCTGGCGGTCGCGCTGGCTGCATGCGGCTCGTCGAGCAGCAGCAGCAGCTCGAGCGCGAGCACGGCCTCGGGCTCGCTTCCCGCGGGCGTGAAAAACCCGGTGACGGAGTCGCTCACGGGCGGCAAGCGAGGCGGAGTCCTGAACGAGGTCCAAACTGAGGACTTCGAACACCTCGATCCGGGTCAGTCCTACTTCCAGCTCGACTACCAGATCACCGACGCGACGCAGCGCTCGCTCTACTCGTACAAGCCGAACACGTTCTCGGAATCGACCCCGGACATGGCCGAAGGCCCGGCGCAGCTCAGCGACGGGAACAAGCTGATCACGATCAACATCCGCAAGGGCGTTCACTTCAGCCCGCCGGTCAACCGTGAAGTGACCGCGGCCGACGTCGTCTATGCATTTGAACGCGTCGCCAACCCGAACGTCGCCAACCCCTATTACCTCGGCTACCTGAGCTCGATCGAAGGCATGAAGACCGCCAAAGGCGGGCCGATCGCCGGCGTCAAAGCGACCGGCAAGTACACAGTGCAGATCAAATTGACGGCGCCTGAAGCGGCGATCGTCATGTTGTCGATGGTGCTGCCATGGAGCGCGCCGGTGCCGAAGGAATACGCCGCGAAGTTCGACGCCAAGAAACCGAGCGAATACGTCAACTACCAGGTCGCGACGGGGCCGTACATGCTCAAGAACAACGCCGAAGGCAAGGTGATCGGGATCGGCTACCAGCCCGGCAAGTCGGCGACGCTCGTGCGCAATCCCAACTGGAACGCGAGCACGGACTTCCGCCCGGCGTATCTGAACCAGATCAACATCTCGATCGGCGGCGACACCAACGTGATCGGACGCCAGGTGCTCGAAGGCAGCGACATGGTTCAGTCCGACGCGCCGGCTGCGCCGATCGTGAAGCTCGCCGTCCAGCAGCACCCGACCCAGCTCGTGATCTCGGCGGGCGGCGGTGCGGGCGACCGCTACGTCGCGATCAACAACAGCTACGGGCCGTTCAAGAACGTCAACCTGCGCAGGGCGCTGTGGGCGGCGATGGACCGTGAATCGCTCGACCGGCTGCGCGGCGGCAAGACGGTCGCCGATCTGATGACGCACTTCCTCTGGAACGGCATCGCCGGCTTCGAAGAAGCCGGCGGGTATGCGGGTCCGAAGGTCGACTACAACGAACACCCGACCGGCGACATGGCGGTCGCCGAAAAGTACATGAAGCTCGCCGGCTACCCGAGCGGCAAATACACCGGATCGGAAACGCTGCAGGTCGTCGGCGACTCCTCGGCCCCCGCGAACAACGTCGCCGAAGCCGTCAACCAGACGCTGACGAGCCTCGGCTTCAAAACGAAGCTCAACCTGGTCGAGCACACGGTCATGTACTCGAAGTACTGCGGCGTGATCTCCGAAAAGATCGACGTCTGCCCGAACGTCGGCTGGATCCCCGACTTCGGTGACCCGCAGGCGGTGCTGGACGTTCCGTTCAACGGCAACCTGATCGTCAAGAACGGCACCAACTCCAACTGGGGCCTCGTCAACCATCCGAAAATCAACGCGGCGATGGAAGCGGCGTCGAAGGTCGTCGGCACGAAGGCGCGCGGCGAAGCGTGGGCGAAGATCGACCGCGAACTCGTCGAAGAAGCCGTCGCCGTTCCTTACCAGTGGTCAAAGGAAGCGTACATCGAGTCCAAAAACGTCGAAGGCGTCAATCAGTACTGGAACTCGGGGACCTGGGACTACTCGTTCACGTCGCTGAAGTAACCGCGGCCCGACGGCTGCCGAGGGGCGGGCACGTGCCCGCCCCTCAGCGCCGCTTCGGTCCGCGTAGGCAACACGCTCATCCAGCCGCACCCCGGAACAGGAATCCAGCGATGTCGACCGACAGACGATGACCCGCTACATCATCCGCCGGCTTCTCTGGGGCGTGTTGCTGCTGATCGCCGTCTCGGCGCTGACGTTCGTGCTGTTCCGGATCCTGCCGACGGCCGACCCGGCGAAGCTCCGAGCCGGGCGCCTGCAGAGCCCGAAGATCATCGCCGAGATTCGCCACGACCTCGGGCTCGACAAGTCACTGCCGACGCAGTTCTGGCTCTATATGAAGGGCATCTTCCTGCACTTCGACCTCGGCTACAGCTACTACTCGAACGCGCCCGTCAAGGAACTGATCTTCAACCGCCTGCCGGCGACGATCTCGCTCGTGCTGGGCGGCGCCGTCGTCTGGATGTTCGCGGGTGTCGGCGTCGGCATCGTCTCGGCCCGGCGTGCCGGCTCGAAGCTCGACCGAGCGAGCATGGGCACCGCGCTTGTGCTCGTGTCCGCGCCCGAATACTGGCTTGGGCTGCTGATGCTGTTCTTCTTCGCCTCGGACATCGGCAAAATCCGAGTCTTTCCCGGCGCCGGAAGCTACGTCGGCTTGACGGCCGAACCCAGCAAATGGTTCACCTCGCTGATCATGCCGTGGCTCGTCGTCGCCGCCGGTACCGCGGCGATCTACGCGCGCCTGCTCCGCGGCAGCCTGATCGAGACGATGGGCGAGGACTACATTCGCACGGCGCGCGCCAAGGGCCTGTCCGAGCGGCGTGTGGTCCTGCGCCACGGCCTGCGCGCGGCGATCAACCCGATCGTGACGGTGCTCGGCGTCGACATCGCGATCCTGCTCGGCAGCTCGGTGCTCGTCGAAACGGTCTTTGACATCCCCGGGATCGGCCGCCTGAACTACGAGGCGCTGCTGCGCTCGGACTTCCCGATCGTGCAGGGCACGGTGCTATTCGCGTCGCTGTTCGTCGTCGTCGCGAACATCGTCGTTGACATTATCTACGCATATCTCGACCCCCGGGTGAGGTACTCGTGAGCGCGCCGACGGACGGCCCGCTGCTGCGCGTGGAGGACCTGCGCGTCGAGTTCCCGACCGAGGACGGAGTCGTGCACGCGGTCGACGGGATCACCTATGAGGTGCACCGCGGACGCACGCTGGGCATCGTCGGGGAGTCGGGCTCGGGCAAGACGGTCTCCTCGCTGACGACGCTCGGGCTGACACGCGCGCAGGGGGCGCGCGTGTCCGGGCGGCTCCTGTTCGAGGGCAAAGACCTCGTGACGCTCTCCGACGGCGAGATGCGCGCGATCCGTGGCAACGACATCGCGATGGTCTTCCAGTACCCGCTGTCCTCGCTGCACCCGTTCTTCAAGGTCGGCGCACAGCTGATCGAGGCCGTGCGCGTGCACCAGGACGTCTCCAAGGCGCAGGCGCGAGCGCGCGCGATCGAGCTGCTCGGGTTCGTCGGCATCCCCGACCCATCGCGGCGCATCGACGAGTACCCGCACGAGTTCTCCGGCGGCATGCGCCAGCGCGCGATGATCGCGATGGCGCTCGCCAACGAGCCGAAGCTGCTGATCGCCGACGAGCCGACGACGGCGCTGGACGTGACCGTGCAGGCTCAGATCCTCGCGCTGCTCGAGCGCCTGCAGCGCGAGCTCGGGATGGCGATCGTGATCATCACCCACGACCTCGGCGTCGTCGCCGAGATGGCGGACGACATCGCCGTCATGTATGCCGGTCGGATCGTCGAGACGGCGTCGGCCAAGCTGCTGTTCGCCGGCCCCGAGCACCCGTACACGTGGGGCCTGCTCAAATCGATCCCGTCGCTGAGCGGTACACGCAAGGAGCAGCTCGTGCCGATTCCCGGCACGCCGCCGAGCCTGATCAACCGTCCGTCGGGTTGTCACTTCCACCCGCGCTGCCCCTACTCGCAGCCGGACCACGCGCGGATCGACCCCCAGCTGCAGCCGATCCCCGGCGAGCCGACGCACCACGTCGCGTGCCTGCTCGAACCGGACGTGCGCGGCAGGCTGTGGAGCGAGCTGCACGCTGGGAGCACGCCAGAGCAGGCGCGAGCGAGCGTCGGCCTTCCGGCCCCGCAGGAGAAGCTCGCGAGCGCGGCAGAGACGGTCGGCGACATGCCCGAGGTCGGCCTGTGAACGCCAACGGCGAGCCGCTCGTGCAGGTGCGCGGCCTGGTCAAGCACTTCCCGATCACGCGCGGCGTCATCTTCCAGCGCAAGACCGGCGCGGTGCAGGCGGTCGACGGCGTCAGCTTCGACGTGCGCCGCGGCGAGACGCTCGGGATCGTCGGCGAGACCGGCTGCGGCAAGAGCACGACGGCGCGGCTGATCATGCGCCTGCTCGACGCGACGAGCGGCGTGATTCGCTTCGAGGGCGAGGACATCGCGCGTCTGAGGGGAGCGCGCCTGAAGGCGCTGCGGCGCGACATGCAGATGATCTTCCAGGATCCCTACTCATCACTGAACCCGCGCAAAACGATCGGCGCGACCATCGGCCAGCCGTTCGCGATCCACGGTCTCGCCCAGGGCAAGCACGAGCGCAAGCGCGCCGTTCAGGAGCTGATGGAGATGGTCGGGTTGAACCCGGAGCACTACAATCGCTACCCGCACGAGTTCTCCGGCGGGCAGCGTCAGCGGATCGGCGTCGCGCGCGCGCTCGCGCTCAAACCAAAGCTGCTGATCGCCGACGAGCCTGTCTCGGCGCTCGACGTCTCGATCCAGGCGCAGGTGCTCAACCTGCTGCTCGAGATGCAGCGCGCGCTTGGCCTGACGGTGATCTTCATCGCGCACGACCTGTCGGTCGTGCGCCACATGTGCGACCGGGTCGCGGTCATGTACCTCGGGCGGATTGTCGAGATCGGGTCGTCCGACGCGCTGTACGCCTTCCCGCGCCACCCGTACACCGGCGCGCTGCTGGCGGCCGTGCCGGTGCCCGACCCCGAGCTGCGCAAAGACGAGCACGCCCTGCTCAGCGGCGACGTGCCGAGTCCCGCGAACCCGCCGAGCGCGTGTCGCTTCCACACGCGTTGCCCGAAGGCGCAGGAGCGCTGCTCGATCGACGACCCGACGCTGGAGGAGAAGGGCCCAGCCTCTGACGCGCAGGCAGGCACCGAAGCCGCGTGCCACTTCCCGCTGAGCCGCGAGGAGGTCGCGGAGATCGGCGTACGATCTGCGAGATGAGCGCGCAACCAGTGCAGACCGGCCGTCCGGGCGCGGAGGCCGAGGAGCTACTCGCGCGCCTGATCCGCTTCAACACGGTCAACCCGCCCGGCAACGAGCGCCCCGCCCAGGAGTACCTCGCCGATCACCTGACGCAGGCGGGATTCGAGTGCGAGCTGCTCGGCGCCGAGCCCGGCCGCCCCAACCTCGTCGCGAGACTGCGTGCCCAGGCTGCCGACGGCGCCGCGGCTGCCGACGCCGGCCCGACGCTGTGCTACCTCGGACACGTCGACACGGTGCTCGCGGATGCGGGCGAGTGGAAGCACGACCCTTGGTCGGGAGACATCGCCGACGGCTTCCTGTGGGGTCGCGGCGCGCTCGACATGAAGTCGCAGGTCGCCGCGGAGGTCGCCGCGGCGGCGTCGCTGGCGCGCTCGGGCTGGCGGCCGGCGCGCGGCGAGTTGTTGATCGTGGCGGTCGTGGACGAGGAGACAGGCGGGTCGCTGGGGGCGGAATGGATCACGAGGAACCACCCCGAGAAGGTGCGTTGCGACCTTTTGATCAACGAGGGCGGCGGCGCGGTGTTCGAGTACAACGGCAGGCGCTGTTACGGCGCGTGCTGCGCGGAGAAGGGCGTGTTCCGCTTCACGCTCATCACCGACGGCGTCGCGGGGCATGCGTCGATGCCCGCAATGGGAGACAACGCGCTGTTGAAGATGGGCCCGCTGTTGGAGCGCTTCGCGGCGCGCCAGCCCTCCTATCAGCTGACGGACGAGCCGCTCGAGTTCCTACGCGGGATCGGTGAGGACCCCTCGGACCCGCAGGGCGCTGTCGCGCGCCTGCGCGCCGAGGACCCGCGGTTGGCGATCATGTTCGAGCCGATGCTCGGCGTGACGTTCACACCGACGCGGATCAGGGCGTCGGAGAAGATCAACGTGATACCGAGCCGCGCGGAGCTGAAAGTCGACTGCCGCGTGCCTCCCGGCATGGGCGAGCAGGAGGTGCGCGCGGGCATCGCGGAGGTGCTGGGCGAGGAAGCCAACGCGAGCTGGCACATCGAGTTCACTGAGCAGGTGGTCGGCAACCGCTCGCCGGTGGTCTCGCAGCTGATGGACACGATCTCGACGTGGATCTCGGAGCGCGACCCGGGCGCGGAGGTCGTGCCGGTGGTGCTCCCGGGCTTCACCGATTCGCGCCACTTCCGCCTGGCGTTCCCCGAGTGCGTGGCGTACGGGTTCTTTCCCCAGCGCCACCAGTCGCTGATGCAGACCGCGCCGCTGATCCACGGCGCGGACGAGCGCATCGACGTGCGCGATCTCGCGTTCGCGACCGAGCTGTATAGCGACCTCGCGCTGCGGATTCTCGGTTAGAAGCGCCGCCGACGGGCTGTTGCGCCGCTCGACAAGCGCTTGACAAGTGCGCATAATGGACGCAATGCCAAGGATGGTGGTTTTGCTGGAGAGGATCGAAGGATGAGCGCGCAGGCCACGGCCGTGCTTGCCCATCCTGCGGTGGTGCACCATGCGGCGGCGCCAGTGTCGGCGGGCGTACCGGGGGTGTCGTTCGCGCAGGAAGTTCAGAACTTCGCGCTCAACTGGGAGCCGGTGATCGCGATCCTGTTCTTCACGGCGCTGATTTTCATGATGTGGCGGATGTTGAAGGTGATGCCGCGGATCAAGCCGCAGCGCATCAAGCCGACGTCCGACCAGTCGGTGACGTTCGCTGACATCGCGGGCGTCGACGAGGCGAAGGCGGAGCTGCAGGAGATAGTCGAGTTCCTGCGCGAACCGAAGTCCTTCCATGCGCTCGGGGCGAAAGTCCCGAAGGGGATCCTGCTGCACGGTCCGCCGGGTACCGGCAAGACGCTGCTGGCGAAGGCGGTGGCGAACGAGTCGGGCGCGCAGTTCTTCGCGCAGTCGGCGGCGTCGTTTGTGGAGATGTTCGCGGGGCTGGGGGCCGCGCGCATCCGCCGTCTGTTCGCGATCGCGCGCAAGCACGAACCGGCGATCATCTTTATCGACGAGCTCGACGCGGTGGGCGGCAGGCGCGGCATGGACATCTCGGGTGAGAAGGACCAGACGCTCAACCAGCTGCTAGTCGAGATGGACGGCTTCTCCTCGAGCGGTCGCGTGGTCGTGATCGCGGCGTCGAACCTGCTGGAGAAGCTCGACCCGGCGCTGCTGCGCCCGGGCCGCTTCGACCGGCAGGTGTTCGTGGTGCCGCCCGACGTGAAGGGCCGCGTGGGCGTGCTCGAAGTGCACACGCGCGACAAGCCGCTGCAGGACGTCGACCTGGGGCTGGTGGCGCAGCAGACGAGTGGGCTGACGGGCGCCGACCTGGCGAACATCTGCAACGAGGCGGCGATCTTCGCCACCAGGCGCGGCGCCAAGGCGATCGGGATGGTCGACTTCGACTCGGCGCTCGAGCGGGTGATCGCGGGCGTGCAGTCCAAGCGCGTGCTGAACGAGCACGAGAAGCGCGTGGTGGCCTTCCACGAGGCGGGGCACGCGCTGTGTGGGGAGCTGCTGCCGTCGGTCGATCGCGTGCACAGGATCTCGATCGTGCCGCGCGGACGCGCGCTCGGGTACACGCTCAACCTGCCCGCGGAGGATCGTTACCTGAAGACGCGCGAGGAGCTGCTCGACTACATGACGGTGCTGCTCGGCGGGCGCGTGGCCGAGCAGGTGGTGTTCGGCGAGATCACGACAGGCGCCTCCGACGATTTGAAGCGGGTGGCGGACATCTCGCACTCGATGGTGCACGACTTCGCGATGGGAACCGCGGGCGTGGGGCGCTCGCCGGAGGGAGACGTGAGGCTGTCGGAGCGGACGCTGCGGCTGCGCGACGAGGAGCGCCAGGACCTGATCGAGGAAGCGCGCCGGGCTGCGCAGAAGCTGCTCGTCGCCCACCGCACTCAGCTCGACGCGCTCGCGCACGAGCTGCTCGAGCGCGAGGTGCTCGAGCGCGAGGCGATCGACCGGATCATGGAGGGGGTGCCGCGCATGGAGCGGGCGCCGGGCGTGGGGCTGCGGGTGGTGGCCGCGGCCGAGCCGCCAGCGCCGTTGATGGGCCTCCGCCCGCCCGCTCCGATCCCGCTGCCGGACGCCGGCGGCGGGAACGAGCCGGGACGCCTATAGACTGCGGCTGGTGTTCAGCCGCATAGACCACATCGGCGTGGCGGTGGAGGAGATCGAGCCCGCGCTCGAGCTCTATCGCGACAGCTTCGAGCTGACGCTCGCGCACCGCGAGGTGGTGGAGGAACAGGGCGTCGAGGCGGTGCTGCTGGACGTCGGCGAGAATCACGTCGAGCTGCTGGCGCCGCTCAGCGCGGACACACCTGTGGGCAGGTTCCTCGCCAAGCAGGGCCCCGGCCTGCACCACGTCGCCTACCAGGTGAAGGACATCGAGGCGACGCTCGAGCAGCTCCGAAAAGCCGGCCTGCAGCTGATCGACCAGGAGCCGCGCACGGGCATCCGCGGATCGCGCGTGGCGTTCATGCACCCGCGCGCGACCGCCGGCGTGCTGACCGAGATCGTGCAGCCTGCCGCCGGCGTGGGGGGTCACTGATGCCCTCCCGCGCACGTCGTGTGACGCTCGGCTTCCAGGGCGGCCAGGTGCTCGCGCTGCGGGTGAGCGAACAGCAGCTGAACGACCTGTACAAGGCGCTGGGCGGCGCCGGCTGGCACGAGCTCGACAGCGAGGAGGGGCCCGTGCGGGTCGATCTCGCGCAGCTGGTGTACGTCAGTGCCGATAGCAGTGAGCCCCACGTGGGTTTTGGCTGAGACGCCGGCCGTAGCGAACCTGGACGAGCGGCTGCTGCGGTTGGCTCGCACGCGCGGGCACACGCCGGGCGTCGAGCGCGCAGTGGCGCGGTTCTCAAGGCTGGGCGAGCACGCGGGTGTATGGCTCGCGATCGGGCTCGTGGGTGGGGCGCTCGACACAGAGCGCAGGAGCGAGTGGCGCAGAGCGACGGCGAGGGTCGCGGGCACGTACGTGCTGAACGTCGCGGTCAAGCAGGTCGTGCGTCGCCGCCGTCCGCAGCTGCCCGGCCTGCCGGCACTCACGGGCACGCCGACGGCGCTTAGCTTCCCGAGCGCGCACGCCTCCACCTCGTTCGCGGGCGCGCGCCTGTACGCTCAGATGGGGCTGCCGAGCGTCTCGCTGTACGCGCTGGCTATCAGCCTCTCACTGTCTCGGCTGTACCTGGGAGTGCACTACCCGTCCGACGTGCTGGCGGGAGCGGCGCTTGGCTCCGCCATGGCCAGCTGATTGACGCCTGCGGGCTCTCAGGCCGCCACGCCTCGAGGCTTGTCGGGTCTGGGCAGCGCGTCCAGTATCGCTTGCGGCAGGCACTTACTGGCAGCCCAGATCTCGACGGCCACGATCTCATCCGTGTCCTCGTCGTGATCGATCAAGCCCCACTCGACCTCCTCGCTGACGACGCGCTCCGCGTCTCCGGTGGGAAGCCATGCTATGTCGGCTTCTGGGTCGTAATAGGAGTACATGGCGATCATTCAGGATAGCTCTCCGCGGCGGCCCCTTGAGCGCCGCTGGCTCTTGCCCCAAACGCTGACGATTCGAACACTGTTCAGCACCGTCGAGCGGTCGTAGACCACTACGAAGCGGCCCGCATCGACACGCCATGCCGCTCGCCCTTTGTTGATTTCGCGGATCGGGTGCAGCTCTCGCACGGCCCGCTCGACACGCGCTCGAGTGAGTCCGCGTTGGGAGAGCCGCTCTTCTGCGTGGAAGGTCCACGTAATCCGCTCAATCGTCATCGCGGAGTGAAGCTACGCGGCGCTTGGGATGGCTTAGCCGCGTGACTCTTGCGCCATCCCTGCCAAGATGCCGCGGATGAGCACGCGCATAGGAATCGTCGGCATGCCCAACGCGGGCAAGTCATCGCTGTTCAACGCGCTGACGAAAGCGGGGGCTGAGGCGGCGAACTACCCGTTCACGACGATCGAGCCGAACGTGGCGGTGGTGCCGGTGCGCGACGAGCGCATGGAGGAGGTGGCGAAGACGGTGGGCGCGTCGGAGATCGTGTGGGACACGGTCGACTTCCACGACATCGCGGGTCTGGTCGCGGGGGCGCACCAGGGCGAGGGTCTGGGCAACCGCTTCCTGGCGAACATCCGCGAGACGCACGCGATCGTGCACGTGGTGCGCGCTCACAACGACGAGAACGTGGTCCATCCGGAGGGCCGCGTGGACCCGTTGGCGGATATTGAGACTATTGAGACGGAGTTGGTGATGGCTGACCTCGACGCCGCGGAACGCCGGGTGGACAAAGTCGGCAAACAGGCGCGCGGGGGCGATCGCGTCGCCATCGCGGAGGAGGCGTGGCTGCGCGACGTGATCGCGGCGCTGCAGGCCGGTCGCCCGGCGCGCACGGTGCCGGTGCCCGATGAGGCGCCCAACGCCGCCCGCGACCTGGGCTCGCTGACGAGCAAGCCGGTGCTGTTCGTGGCGAACGTCGACGAGGGCTCTGATGAGGTCCCCGCGGCGGTGGCCGAGCACGCGGCCGCACAGGGCGCGCGCGCGGTGGCGGTGTCTTCGCGCATCGAGTCGGAGCTCGCCGAGCTCGACGACGAGGATGCGGCGGCGATGCGCGAGGAGCTCGGCGTCAGCGAGTCCGGCCTGCAGAGAGTGGTGCGCGAGGCGTTCGCGCTGCTCGAGCTGATCTCGTTCTTCACCGCCGGCGAGGCCACGATCGCGCAGTCATGGCATCTGCGCCGTGGCCTGACCGCGTGGCACGCCGCCGGAGAGATCCACACTGACATCCAGAAGGGCTTCGTGCGTGCCGAAGTGATCGGTTGGAAAGAGCTGGTGGACGCGGGCGGCTACGCCGGCGCGCGCGAACGTGGCACCCTGCGCCTGGAGGGCCGCGACTACGTGATGCAGGACGGGGACGTCATCACGGTGAAGTTCACGCCCTAGAGGCCCGCTGGCACGGCGCCAGACGGCGTCCTCGGTCGCTCGCGTGCACAGCACGCCACGCTCCCTGCGTCCTTGTCTGGCTTGGCCATCGGACCTCTAGGGAATCTGTCCCTCCAGGCGTTCTGCGAGGCGTTTCATGCCCAGCTCGCGTGCAGCGTCGGCGCCGCCCGCGAAGTCTGTCCCGCGGTCACGTGGCGGCTCGACATCGATCCGCTGCAGCGTTGCGATCTGCTTGAACGTGCGCAGCAGTTCCGCGTTCTCGCGCAGCGCGGCGGCGATTCGTGGGCGCATGACCTTGCTCGCCCTGACCGCCGCTGCGTCAGCGTCGTCCGGCTGTGCGTCGGCGCCCGCGGTGCTCAGCAGCGCCTCCAGCGTTCCGTGCGTCCGCAGCAGCTCGGCGGCGGTCTTCGCGCCGATGCCCGGCGCGCCTGGCAGGCCGTCGGAGGGGTCGCCGCGCAGGGCGATGAAGTCGGGGACCTGCTCGGGCTCCACGCCGTAGCGCTCGCGCACCTGCGCCGGGCCGATCTCGCCGTGTGCGCCTTTCTTGAGCAGCTCGGCGACCGCCACGCGCTCGGTGACCGCGCCGTACAGATCGCGGTCGCCCGTCAGCAGCAGCGCCCGCCCGCCGCGCTGCTCCTCGGCGCGCGCGTGGGAGAACATCACGTCGTCGGCCTCCAGGTCGGCGCTCGTCGCATACGTCCAGCCGAGGCTCGCCAGCAGCTCCGGTGCCTTCTGCCACTGCGCCGCCAGCTCCGGCGGCATGGGGTCGCGGTGTGCGTGATAGGGCGGATATAGCCGCACGCGATAGTCCGCCTGCTCAGCGCCCATGCACGCAACTACGCCATCCGGCGAGCACGCCGGCAGGCGTGCATCATAAAAAGTCAAAATCGCGTTGACCGTGCCCAGCAGCGCGTTCACCGGCGCTCCGTCGCTGCCGACGATCGATTTGGGTAGGGCGAAGTACGAGCGATACAGCAGCCACGGTACGTCTGCGATCAGCAGCGGGGCGGGCACCGGCTCAGGTTATGCGTCGGGCGCCCTCGGCGCGAGCGAGCGTGCTCAGCCGGTGAGCATCCAGCAGTTTTCAGTCCAGAAGAAGCGGTTCGACGAGTTGCCCATCAACGGTGCGGGCAGCGTGATCGTCGCCCAGTTGCCGTGAACGACCACCACCGCCGAGGAGATCGCGTGCTCCTGCGAGCGCAGCTGCGCTCGGGCACTCGGTTCGTGGAGCATCCTCGCGAGCTTCGCGTTCCAGCGTTGCGCGCACGTGCGGCCGTGCTCCGTGGCGCGCAGCGGCGCGTTCAGGATCCCGCATGCGCTCGCGCCGTCGCCTGCGCGCTCCGCCGTCACGAACCTGCTCGCTGCGCTGCGCACCCACGCGATCTGGCCGGGGGTGCCCACCGAGTGGGCGGCCGACGCGCTCGCCGGGACGAGCGCTGCGGGCACGAGCGGCGCGACCGCGCACGCGAGCGCAATCACTGTCGAGCGAGGCCTCATAGCGATCTTGTCGGCTCGCACGTCGAGTTACTGGAGATCTGGGTGAGGCAGTGGCCGCTCACTGGACGAATATCGTAGGCGCCCGTCAGGCGGCTAACCGGCCTCCACGCCACCGGTGCCCGCAGTCGACGCGGCGCTCGCGGCTGTCGCAGGCGCCTGCTCGCCGCCCTGCGGCCCGGGTGTCGGCGCCGGCGCCACCACCGGTGGGCCTTCCGCCGGCGCGGGCGTGAAGGGGCGCTGCCCGCTCGCGTCGGGCTCGCGCACGACCCTCGTGCCGTTCTTCACGCTGAAGTACGCCCACGTGCTCGTCAGGCCCAGGCGCGCTGCCAGTTCCGGTCCGCTCACGGGGCTGTTGCCGCGCGAGCCGAGCACCTCGGCTGTGACGATCCGCGGCGAGACGCCACGCGTGAGCACCGCGATCCCGCGGAACGAACCCTTGACGAGGCCTGCCAGGCGCGCGCTCGCGGAGGCGTAGCTCATGCTCAGCTTCCAGCTCGATGACTTCGTTTCGTAGGAGTCGGGTACGCCCCGCAGCCACGGCTCCGGCGTCGAGCCGAGGAACGAGTTCTCGATGTTCTCGGTCATGCCCCCGGAGCTGGCGAAGTAGTACGTGATCGCCGGCCGGCCGCCGTACGTGACGATCTGCCCTGCCGTCGCCGCCACCGCCGCGTTCGTCGCCGCCGTTTCCGCCGCCACGCCGCGGTACATCTGCGAGCGCGTGTCCGAGTACACGTCGAAGCGCGCGCCGCCCGCGTGGTCGGTCAGCGCGTATGTGCGGCTCGCGATCGCCTGCGCCTCCAGCGCCGCCAACGGCCAGCTTGAGGGCATCTCGGCGGAGACCACGCCGCGCACATAGCGTTCGAGCGGAACCCGCTCGACCTTCGAGCCCACGAGCACCTTCACTGCGTAGCCGGCCGGCGCCCGGCCGAGCGTGGTTGCGGTGTAGTAGTGCGCGAGGATCGCCGCGTCGCTCCAGCCGTGCTCGGCGTAGCCCAGCGCGCCATCCTGGCTCATGCCCACGCCGTGACCGTCGCCGGCGCCTTCGATCACCAGCGTCGACGCGCCCGCCGGGGCGGCCCACAGCGCGAGCCCCACCAGCGCGTGCGCTAGCAGCGCGCCCGCCCGCCGCACGCGGGAGGCTGCGCGCTTTCGCGGGCGTCGATCGATGTCGCTTCTCACCACGATTGGCTGCTGCAACACACGCGCGCGCCCACGGTCGCGCACGATGGCCGAGAGTTCCATACCCACTCGGTCGGGTCCGCGCGCGTCGCGCCTGAGCGCTGCACGATGTATGTCGCTTTGCGCAGGGGCGACGCGGTTTGGATACGCCTGCGCGCTGCTACGTTGAGAGCATGTGCGCCGTCAGTCATGCCGGTCGCGCCGACGCCGAGCGCGCGGTGCTCGAGTGGGTGCCGACCGAGCTGTACATCGGCGGCCAGTGGCGCGCCGCGAGCGCAGGCGGCACGCTCACCGTCGAGGACCCCGCGACCACCGAGGCGCTCGTCGAGGTCGCCGACGCGCACGAGGACGACGCGCTCGCCGCGCTCAGCGCCGCCGCCGACGCGCAGCCCGAGTGGGGCGCGTACGCGCCGCGCGAGCGCGGGGAGATCCTGCGGCGCGCGTACGACGCGATCGTCGCGCGCACCGACGAGCTGGCGCTGCTGATGACGCTCGAGATGGGCAAGTCGCTCGCGGAGTCGCGCGCGGAGATCGGCTACGCGGCCGAGTTCTTCCGCTGGTTCTCCGAGGAGGCCGTGCGCGTCCCCGGGCGCTACATGGTCAACACCTCAGGCATTGGCCGCATCCTCACGATGCGCCAGCCCGTCGGGCCATGCGTGTTCGTCACGCCGTGGAACTTCCCCACCGCCATGGGCACCCGCAAGATCGCCCCCGCGATCGCCGCCGGCTGCACGATGGTCGTCAAGCCCGCCAAGCAGACGCCGCTGTCGATGCTCGCGCTGGCGAAGCTACTCGAGGAGGCGGGCCTGCCGGCGGGCGTCCTCAACGTGATCACCGCCGAGCACGCCGGCGAGGTGATCGAGCCCTTGCTCAAGGACCCACGCACGCGCAAGCTGTCCTTCACCGGCTCCACCGAGGTGGGGCGCACGCTGATCGAACAGTCCGCGCAGCAGGTCCTGCGCGTCTCGATGGAGCTCGGCGGCAACGCCCCGTTCCTCGTGTTCGGCGACGCCGACCTCGACGCCGCCGTCGAGGGCGCGATGCTCGCCAAGATGCGCAACATCGGCGAGGCGTGCACCGCTGCCAACCGCTTCCACGTGCACGAGTCGATCGCCGATGAGTTCTCGCGGCGGCTGGCCGAGCGCATGGGCGCGCTGAAGCTCGGTCGCGGCACCGAGCCCGACGTCGACGTCGGCCCGCTGATCGACCAGGCCCAGCGCGCCAAGGTCACCGAACTGGTCGACGACGCCGCCAAACGCGGCGCGCGCTCGCTCCTCGGCGGGCACCCCGCCGACGGCCCCGGCTACTTCTTCGAGCCCACCGTCCTCACAGACGTCCCCGACGACGCGCGCCTGCTTAGCGAGGAGATCTTCGGGCCGGTCGCTCCGATCGCCACCTTCACCACCGACCAGCAGGCGCTCGACGCGGCCAACCGCACCGAGTACGGCCTCGTCGCCTACGTCTACACGCGCGATCTCCAGCGCGCGTTCCACGTCTGCGAGGGACTCGAGTCCGGCATGGTCGGCCTCAACCAGGGCGTCGTGTCCAACCCCGCCGCCCCCTTCGGCGGCGTCAAGCAGTCGGGCTTCGGTCGCGAGGGCGGCTTCGAGGGCATCGGCGAGTACCTCGAGACGAAGTACGTCGCGCTGGCGGTGTGAGTGGTACTCACCGCGAGGCGCTCACCCGGCGACGAGCAGCCGCCCTACGCTGTCGGCCACGCACACGGGCTTCTCGCCGCCCTCGATCTCGACGGTGAAGCGCGTGACGGCCTGATACCAGCCGCCTCCAACCTCTGAGACATCGACGAGCTGCGCGTAGCAGCGCACGCGCGACCCAACCGGCACGGGAGCGGGAAAGCGGACCTTGTTCCAGCCGTAGTTGACGCCCATTACGAAGCCGCTCCAGTCGTTCAGATCCCGGCGCAGGCCGTCGATCAGCGACAGCGTCAGGTTGCCGTGGGCGATCGTCGTGCCATACGGACTCTCGGCCTTCGCGCGCTCGACGTCGGTGTGGATCCACTGGTGATCGCCCGTCAGCTCGGCGAAGCGGTCGATCATCTCCTGGGTGACCTCGCGCCACTCGCTCGGGCCGACGATCTGATCCTTGAGCTCCTGTAGGCCCTCGATCCCATGGGCCACTGCCTTGGGCATGCTCGCGCTGATAGCCATCGCACTCCTCTCCGCTCGATCGAGAATCGAGGCCATGCTAGACGCTCGAGCCGGCAACCACGCAATGTGCGCCGTGGTCGCCGGCTCGCACGAACCGCCTACGGCCTGATCTCGAACGCCGACGTCGACGTGTTGCTGGCGTGGGTGACCAGCGTCGAGGACTCGGGTCCGCTCCAGCTGCTTCCGCCGTCTTCGGAGACTTCCGTGAACACGGCCTGTTCGGCTTCCTTGCCTTCTTCGACCGAGAAGCTCGTCGTGCTCGTGAGGCTCGGCGCGCCGATGTCGCCACTCTGCAGTCCGGCGAGCGAGCCGGTCGTGCGGAGCAGGGGGCCTTCGCAACCGAACTCCGCTGAGTACGGTTCGTGTTCGGCGCTGGCGAGCTCCGTCCACACCCTCCCCGCCACCGGTCCGAGCAGCCTCGTGCGCAGCAGGTTGGTGACGATCGTTCCCGCGCTGCCCGACGGCGTGCCGTCGGCGCCTTCGCTGGTGCACTTCTTGCCGGCGCTTTCGCAGCCGGTGAAGCTCAATCGCTCCGTGCCCGCGTTCAGCCCGGTGATTTCGCCGGAGGCGGTTCCCGCCGTGCACGTCACCGTGCTTCCGTTGAGCTCCGCCGTTTCAAGCGTCACC
The DNA here is from genome assembly GCA_035939335.1 of Solirubrobacteraceae bacterium. GTDB lineage: Bacteria > Actinomycetota > Thermoleophilia > Solirubrobacterales > Solirubrobacteraceae > Palsa-744. The sequence continues at coordinate 111,285 of DASZFY010000020.1, forward strand.
GGCCCTGTTGTCGAGGTGTATGCGGCGCTTGCCTTTTCGTAGGCGCCCTTCTTCGGCTTGGGCGATTTCGTGGCGCAGCTCGCGTCGGTGTATTCACCTTTCTTCTGGGCAATGCACGGCGCCGCTCCCGGGGACCATTCGAACTTTCCTTTGTGGTCGGGCACGCCTTTCTTCTCGGCCACAGTCAGACATCCGCCGTCTGCGTAGTTGCCGCCTTTCTGTGCGAGACAGCGGCCGTATTCGGGTGAGCCGCTGAGCGTCGTAAACGTCTGGTCGGCGCCGTAGCTCGTCCCGAGCGGGTTCTTCGCTGCGAGGCGGTAGTGATAGGTGGTGCCTTCGCTCAGGCCTGTGAGCGGCGCGTAGACCGCGAAGGCCGAGCCGACCCGCCACGAGCACGGCGCGCTCGCGCCATAGGAGATCGAGGTGCCGTATTCGAAGTGACATTCGCTTTCCGGTTCGCCGTTGGGGTCAGACGTGCCGTGCAGGTCTGCGGAGACCTGCGAGACGGACGTCGCTTCCTGCGTTTCGACGGTCGGCGCAGCGGGTTCGTGGGGGCCGAGGTTCAGCGAGTAGGGGTTTTCCGGGCCGGACATCAACGTCGTCAGCAGCAGCCCGACGGGGATGCCGTCCAAGCCACCGCAGCTGATGCTCGGGATCGTGACCGTGCCGGTGAAATGCGGGCCGGCCTCCTGGAGGATCAGCTCGCCGATCGGCAGGTCTGCGCTGAGATGGAACGCGACCGGTTCTGAGGTTTCACATTCCGTCGGCACGTTGATTCCGAGCAGCCCCGTCTCGGTGATGCCGATGTTGGCGTTCGTGTTGACGCTCAGGTTCGCGCACGAGCTCCCGAAGCGCAGGTTCGAGCAGTTAGACGCGGGCACCCCGGTGAGCGTGCCTTCGGCCGCTCCGACCTGCGTGAAGGTGACGCCGACGGTCGTCGGCAGGAGCCCCACGAGCTTGATGCTCGCGTTGAACGGCGGCACGGCGATGTTTCCGCTGACCGTCCCCGAGAGCGACGTTGCCGTGACGGTGACCTCGCTGACACCGTTGAAAGTCGAGCCTTTCGGAAGCACCACCGGTTCGTTGATCTTCTTCGGCGTGAGCGACCCCCATACCGCCCAGTTCTTGAACGTGACCGGCTCGGTGACCGCCGAGGCGGTGGCGGCCGCGATCGACATGGCGCTCAGAGCGGTCGCGATTGCGGCCACGGCCGCAATGCGAAGTGTCTTGCGAGACATAAGACGAAGCCCCCATCCTCGGTGCTTGATAATAAAGAAACCCTCGGCTGCGCCGGATCATACCCCAGTTTGCGCCACCCAAAACAAGGGTTTAAGGTAATAGGCGTTTTATGAGGATGCGGCGAGCGGGCTACAGGCTCTGCGGGTCCGCATGAACCGTGGGAATGCTCGTGCCGAGCACGTTCTCGATCGCGTTCGCCGGCACCGGTTTGCCCATCAGGGCCCCCTGCGCCATCGTGCAGCCCATCGACTGCAGCGCGCTCATCTGCTCAAAGCTGTCGATCCCCTTGGCGATCACCGTCAGCGACAGGTCGCGTCCGACGATCAGGATCGCCTCGAGCAGCCACGTGCGGTAATCCTCGTCCTCGGAGGCCGCCAGCGAGCTGCGATCGACCCTGAGGAAGTCCAGCGGCAGTCGCCGCAGATCGGAGTGGTATGCGTAGCCGCTGCCGCCGAAGTCGTCGATCGCGATGCGCACGCCTAGCTGCTTGATCTCCTCCAGGCGCTCGACCGCCGCCGTCACGTCGCCCATCACCGTCGTCTCGGCGATCGCGAGCGTGAGCATCGCCGGCTCGATCCCGGACTGCTGCAGCGCGCGCCGCACGTCGATCACGAACCCATCTCGGTTGAGCTGGTTGGGGGTGACCGCGACCGAGACGCCGACGCGGTGGCCGGCGACGTGCCATGACGCCGCCCGTGCGCACGCCTCTTCGAGCACCCAGCGTCCGATCGGCACGGTCATCCCCGTTTCCTCGGCCAGCGGGATGAAGTCGTCGGGAAGCACCACGCCACGCTTGGGGTGCATCCAGCGCACGAGCGCCTCGAGGCCCGCGACCCTGCCGGTGTTGAGGTCATAGATCGGCTCGTACAGCACGAAGAACTCTTTCTCCGCGAGTGCCGTGTTCAGCTCGGCCTCGAGCACGCCACGGCCCTCGATCACCGATCGCATGTTGGCGTTGAACAGCGTGTAGCGGTCCTTGCCGGCGGACTTTGCCGCGTACAGCGCCAGCTGCGCGTCGCGCAGCAGGTCATCGGGCGCGGCGTAACGGCCGAAGGCGACGCCGATGCTCGCCGTGAGGAAGAAGTTAGGGCCGAAGTCGTCGAGGTTGAACGGCTTGTGCAGCGCCTCGACCATGCGCCGGGCGAGCGAGTCAAGGCGCGCCCCGCGGGCCGCCGACTCGACCAGCACGACGAACTCGTCGCCCCCCAGGCGCCCGACGGTGTCGCCCGCGCGCACGACCCCCTCGAGCCGTTCGGAGACGATCTTCAGGATCTGATCGCCGGCGGCCTGCCCGAGCCGCTCGTTGACGTCCTTGAACCAGTCGATGTCGATGAACAGCGCGCCCACCAGCAGGCCGGACTGACGGCCCGCGCGTGCGAGCATGCACTCGGCGCGGTCCAGCATCAGCGCGCGGTTGGGAAGACCTGTGAGGCTGTCGTGCAGGTCTTCGGCGGGCGCTGCGCTCGTCTGCGGCGCTCGTACGCGGACGAGGACCGGCGCGCGTCCGCCACCCAGCAGGAACACCAGCACGCCGAGCAGCGCGCTCAATACGCAGCCGACGATCAGCAGCGCAAGCGCGTCCCCGTCGCCGAGCACGGTGTTCGCCGGCACGCCAGTAAAGCTCTGCACCGTCCAGCCGTTGTGTAGTGCGATCGTCGTGCTCTGCGCGCCTGCCTGCGGGGTGCCGCCGGCGAACGCGAGCCGTGTCGAGCCGCTGTGGTAGGTCAGGCTCACGGCCGAGGCTTCGTGACCGCGCAGCGCTTCCTGGAGCAGAACGCCCGGAGTCAGCACCTCGCGCACCCAGCCGACCGACGCCGCGGTGCGCCCGAGCACGGTGCGTGGCAGGACGTTGCCCCTGTACACGGGAGTGTTGATCGCCAGCGCCTTTGTGCGCCCGACGTGCGCCGGCGTGTAGATGCTCGCTCCGGTGTCTCGAGACGCAAGCAGGCGGGGTGTCACCGAGCAGTAGTCGAGGCCGGCGGGGGGGCTCTTTGCGGGGCCGCGTACGAGGTTGGCGATCGCGAGGCAGTAGGTGGCGCGGCTGCCCGCGGGAACGACGCGCAGCGCGCTGGCAGCACTCGACGCTGACGTAGCGCTCGTCGGTTTGGTCGCGCTGGTCGGCGCCGTGCTGGTAGTCGTCGGCTTGAGCGTCTGGCCGGTGATGCGCGCGTGGAACGCCGCAAGTGCGGTGGCGGGGACGGGCGCCACGAGCGTCAGTCCGTCGAGCTCGGGGAAGCGCCGCAGCGTGCGCGCCCACTTGACCCACACGGCGAATTCGTTCGGCGAGGTGTTGGAGTTGGCTGCGAAGTACGTGCTCGCGCCGACCGCGAGGTCTTCCTCGTGGCGCAGGGAGAGCTTGACAGTCGAGGCGATCGCGGCTGCGCTCTGCTGGGAGGACTGCTGCGCCTTACCGGCTTCGCCGTGCGCGACCGCGTGTGCTCCGAGCACCGACGCGACGGCTCCGGCGGCGACGCACAGCACCGCGACCAGCGCCCACACGAGCTTGCGGCTGCGCAGCAGCTCGCGCACGCCCGCGGGCTCCTCAGCGCTTGGCTCCTGAGCGCTCGGCTCCTGAGCGGTCGGCTCCTGCACGATCGGCTCGTGCGCGGCTGCTGCTGCGGCGATGCTCTGCGCGCCGTCGGCCGGCTGCGCGAAGCTTTCAGCAGGGGGGTTCTCTTGAGGGATTTCGCTATCTGACATTGTGGCCTCGTGTGCGGCCAGCGGCCCGCCGTGCGCTGTTGCGCCTTGATCGAGCCCGAATGGAGCAATTCATCTGCATAGTGCGTCCATCTCGACGAAAAGCCGATGAGGGTTTAGGCGCGGCGTGGTGTGCAAGCGTCCGTGCAACCCGCGCCAAGCGGCCCACGGGTAGCGGATATCCTCGCCGCATGCCGGTCGATGCCCGCGTGGTACGGATGCCGGGTGGCGTTCGCGCGCTGGTTGCGCTGACGCTCGCCGCAGCGCTCGCAGGTTGCGCCGGCTCCGCCCCGATGGGCAATGGCTTGGCGTCAAAGGCGCCGGCGCAGATCGTCGCGCTTGCCACCTCGGCTGCAGTGGGCGCGGCGAGCGTTCACGTTGCAGGCTCAATTGTCGGCGAAGGCAAGCCGATATCACTCAATATGGAGCTCGATGCGCAGAAGGGCGGTAAGGGCCGGGTCACGCTGGGCGATCTCAGCGTCGAACTGGTGAACGTCGATCGCGCCCTGTACATAAGGGCCGGCGCCGCCTTCTACAGTCGCTTCGCCGCACCGGCAGCGGCGCGCGCGCTGCAGGGGAGGTGGCTGCGCGGCTCGAACAGCGTCGGGCCGCTGGCGTCGTTCACCTCACTGACCAACCTCCGCAGGCTGCTGAGCGGCGCGCTCGCCGGTCACGGAACGCTCTCGCGCGCGGCGAGCACGACCGTCGAGGGACGCCCGGCCGTCGCCGTGAGCGACGCCGCCGGCGGTGGCACGCTGTACGTCGCCAGCACGGGCACGCCCTACCCGCTGGAGATCGTCAAGCGCGGAGCCGGCGGGGGCAAGCTCGTTTTTGACAGGTGGAACCAGTCCGTTTCGCTCGCCGTGCCGGCGAACCCGATCGATGTCGGCCAGCTGCAGAGTCGCGGCTGAAAGCCTTGGTTCATATGTCTATCCGCTTGCAGAACCGATCAAGCCTCGTCGCCCGGACGTCGAACCTTGGCGCACCGGGCAACACCTATTCGACACCGGACGACAACGCGAGATCTCTCAGTGAACGGCGCAATCCAAGCGAGCTTCCTTCGGAGACCGGCAGAGTCCGGGGCGGACGCGGAGGACCACGGCACAGGGTCGACGGGACACCTGGGGATCGGTGCTCACATGCGTAGGCTGGCCGGAGCGGAGCACCAACCGCCCGAGCGACGACCGCCGCGGCGCAGGCACAGGCATCGGAACAAGGCCGTCGGCGTGCTGCCTTGGGCGCTGCTCACGGTGGCCGCTGTCGTGGGGGCGCTGCTGGCAGGGGCCTCCGCGCTGGTCGCCGGCTGCCTGGTCGTGCTCGCGTGTGCCGCGATCGGGCTTGGTTGGTACTTCGGCGAGAACAGCAGGGTGGAGCTGGAGGACGAGATCGAGCACCGCACGAGCGAGCTCAAACGCGCGCTGTCGGAGCTCGAGATCGCCCAGGCCGAGACGGTCCAGCGCCTGTCGATGGCGGTCGAGTTCAGAGACGAGGACACCGGCGCGCACATCGAGCGGATCGGGCGCTTCTCGGTGCTGCTGGCAGAACACATCGGCATGGACTCGGAGTTCTGCGAGCGCCTGCGCCACGCGGCGCCGCTGCACGACGTCGGCAAGGTGGCGATTCCGGACGCGATCCTGCTGAAGCCCGGCCCGCTCACTCCCGAGGAGCGCGCGATCGTAGAGACCCATGCCGAGGAGGGCCACCGCCTGGTGCGCGGCTCGTCCTCCTCGATCCTGGACATGGCGGCGACAATTGCGTTGAGCCACCAGGAGAAGTGGGACGGGAGCGGCTACCCGCGAGGCTTGAAGGGCGAGGCGATCCCGATCGAGGGCCGGATCGTGGCGGTCGCGGACGTGTTCGACGCGCTGACCAGCGATCGCGTCTACCGCAAGGCGTTCTCGATCGAGGACGCCGTGCAGATGATGCGCGAACAGCGCGGGCGTCACTTCGACCCTGTGCTGCTCGATGCGTTCATGGAAGTGCTCGGGCGGACCGGCCCGGACGCTCGCGAACAGCTGCGCTCAGACCCTGTGGCGCTCGTGGAGAGCACGCTCGAGACGTTTGCCACCGCACTCGAACGCGGCGACGCGGAGATGGCCGAGGGCGCGATCGCGACGGCGATCGAGGACGGGATCTCACCGACGACGCTGCACGCCGAGGTCATCGGCCCGGCGCTGCGGCGCATCAACGTGCTCTCAGAAGCTGGGCAGATCGACGCGGAGCGCGAGCACCGCGCGACGACCATCACCAGGCGCGTGCTGGCGACGCTCTACCGCTACATGACCGGCAGCACCGAGCCGACACGCGAGCGCGTGCTGCTGGCTGGCGTCGAGGGCGACGAGCACACGCTCGGCCTGCAGATGGTGCACGACCAGCTTGCCGCCGCGGGGTTCCACACGATCTTCGACACGGACCTGTCGGCGCAGCGGCTGCTGGAGATGGTCGACAGCCAGTCACCGGATCTGATCGTCGTCGGCGCGACCGTCCCCAAAGCTGCGGAATCGTTCGAGGTGGCGCTGCGCGACCTGCGCTCCAACCGTCCCGACCTGCCGATCGTGCTGGGCGGCCCGGCGGTCGGCGGCAGCCTGCCGCGCGAGCGCGGCGGGATGCGCGTGCTCGAGCGCATCGACGAGTCGGTGGAAGCGGTCGAAGACATGCTCGCCGCCGCCGCGACGACCGCGCCGGTATAGATTCCACTGAATGAGCACTCCCGCGATCGTGACCGGCGGCGCCGGCTTCATCGGCTCGCACGTCGTCGACGCGCTGCTCGCGGACGGCTACGCGGTGACGGTGATCGACGACCTCTCCTCCGGCGACGCCGGCCGGGTGGCGGCTGACGCGCAGTTGGTGGAGCTCGACATCGTCGACGCTGCCGCGCTGGAAGCTGTCGTCGCTGACGTCAAGCCGCGCGCGATCTTCCACCTGGCGGCGCAGTCGAGCGTGGTCGTCTCGGTGGAGAACCCCGGCCGCGACTGCGAAGTCAACGTGCGCGGCACGCTGAACGTGCTCGAGGCCGCGGGGAAGCTCCAGGCGCCGGTGGTGTTCACCTCGACCGGTGGCGCGCTGTACGGCGACGACGCGCCGACGCCCACGCCGGAGGACCGCATTCCCGCGCCGCTGTCGCCGTACGGCGCATCGAAGTGGGCGGCGGAGGCGTACGTGAACACCTGGTCGCTGTCGTCGGGCATCCCGCACGCGGTGTGCCGGCTGGGCAACGTGTACGGACCGCGCCAGAGCCCGCACGGCGAGGCGGGCGTGGTGGCGATCTTCTCCGACCACCTGTACACCGACAGGGCGCCCAAGCTGTACGGGCACGGCACGCCCACACGCGACTACGTGTACGTGGGCGATGTCGTCAGCGCGCTGCTGGCCGCGTCGGGGCGCTCGGGCACGTACAACATCGCCACCAGCGTCGAGACCGACGTGGCGAGCGTCTGGAGCGAGCTGAGCAAGGCGGCGGGCAAGCAGATCGAGCCCGAGCTCGCCGACCTGCGCCCCGGCGAGCTGACGCACAGCCGCCTCGACATCAGGCGCGCGGAGCGCGAGCTGGGGTGGCGCCCTGAGGTGCCGATCGCCGACGGGCTGCTGCTGACCTACGAGGCGCTGGTAGAGGAATTCAAGCGCCGCTAGGGGTCCGCCGAAACCGCAGCCGTGGTTGCGGAGCGGCCGCGGACGGCGAGAGAGCCGGTACGATCGGATCTCCGATCGAAGCTCGATCAGCGGCGAGATAGCTCAGTTGGTAGAGCACACGACTGAAAATCGTGGTGTCCCGGGTTCGAATCCCGGTCTCGCCATCCAGTTTTGCCTGCTATTGAGCTGGTTTTGAGCCGGGCGAGTGGGCCTTCTCCGCGGTAGTTGTGGGACCACGTTGTCCAATTGGTTGTCCAAAACCCCGCTTCATGCCGGGGTCTGCGCTCTCTTTGGCTGGGGATGACGAGTCAGCGAGCCTTGGAAATTGGCTTGGTTGTGCGGTTTCTGCGCGGAGTGTCCTGGATAGGAGTTTGGGAACACGAGCGGGAATCGTGGTGTCCTCAGCTCGATTTTCTCCCCCTCGTCTGGGTGGCGCGTGCGCAGTGCCACAGTTAGGTTGTGGCATCGACCGCAGTCATCGGTAGCAGCTGCGACGCTCAGGTGTTGGTGCTGCTCGTCAGAGGGCGCATGAGAATAGGGCTTATAGCGTCGACGGCCCGCCGGCGCATCGCTTCAGGTCGGTCAGCGGTCAGAGACCATTCGAAAGGTCGACCTGGTCCGGACGCACGGTGCCCTAGTTGACGTGCCCACATACGTTGTGAAGAGCTGAGGAGGCATCTGGGCCTCATCCCAGGCTGTGGGTCTGCGAAGGCTCACGACCTAGGAGGACCCGGATGCAGATTCACGGTAGAGCGAAGCTCGGACCGGCTGGTCGGCTGGCGCTGACACAGGCGGTGACGGATGGGATGACGTTGAGGCAGGCCGCCGGGCGCTTCGGCGTCTCGGTGGCAACGGCTCACCGCTTGTGGCATCGGCGGTTGGATGCCAGCTCGGATGAGCTCGCCTCAGGTGTCTGGCTGTTCGACCGTTCCAGCCGCCCTCAGTGCAGCCCCCGCTTGCTTGACGCGATCGAGCAAGAGCGCATCTGTGAGGCGCGGCGACACACCGGATGTGGTCCACGGCTCGTGGCCGGCAGCACCGGGCACCCTCACTCGACGGTGTGGAAGGTGCTGCATCGCCATGGCCTCTCTCCGGTCAAGCGCTCACCGCGTGAGCCCGCCAGGCGCTATGAGTGGCCGTGCCCGGGAGATCTGCTGCACATGGACACCGCACGCCACGCCCGCTTTGAGCGCCCAGGGCATGCCGTGACTGGGGTCCGCGACCAGACCTTCGCCGAGAAGCGCACGGCCGAGAAGCGCGTGGGCCGGGGCTATGACTTCGCTCACGCAGTCATCGATGATCATTCCCGCCTGGTCTACGCCGAGCTGCTCGACGACGAACGAGCGGCAACGGTCACCGCGTTCACCACGCGAGCCCTCGACTGGTTCGCCGCGCGTGGCATCCACCCCAAGCGCCTCATGACGGACAACGCCTGGGTCTACGTCAAGAACCAGTCCCTACGAGCTGCTCACCGCCCGTGAGATCAAGCACCTACGCACTCAAGCCTACCGGCCCCAGACGAACGGGAAGATTGAGCGCTTCCACCAGACGATGGCGCGAGAGTGGGCCTACGGCATGAGCTACCGATCACACCGCCACCGCAACCAAGCCCTGCCACACTGGCTCGAGCACTACAACACGCGCAGACCACACTCACGGATCGCCAACCAGCCACCCATCAGCCGCGTTCACAACCTCCGTGGGCAGGACAACTAGCCGTGGGCCGCAGCGCGGGTCGTCCAGGACGCCGTGATATCCAAGTAGGCCTGGTATGCGGGGTGGATGCGGAACCGCGGATCGCGGCCATTTTGAGCGGCGAACCGGCTCGCTAGGCCGTCGAGTCGCCGCCGATCGCGTGGATTCTCGGCAAACTCGTACTCGGCGTTGTGCGTCTCCTGTCCAAGGAACGACAGCGACACGAGCTGATCCAAGACGCTGCGCTGTGTGGCCTCATCGGTCACACCGCCACTGACGAGTGCGCTTTTCACATCGCCAAGCGTAACGATCTCCTCGGAGCTAACGAACTCAAAGAGCAAATTCTCGAACCGAGACACATCGCCAGAACCTTCGACCAGGAGCGCCTCAAATGCGAATTGGGAGTACTGACGCTCCGCGTCGACGATATCGGCGACAGTGACCTTCGTGCGACGATGCCGCACCGCAGCCTCGATCGCAGCGTTAGTCAGATAGAGGATGTCGCGTGGACGCGGCTGTACACGAGAGGTCATATACTCACGGGTCGGTCTGCCCTTCGTGATCGGCTCGAAATAGCGAGACCAGAGTTCCTCGTGGCTACCCGAGCCTTTGCGGCCCGCGAGATAACGCTCCTCAATGACCTGCAGCAGAACCTCGGGGTCTGTCCAAGTCAGGAACTGCGTCGGAATCTTGTCTGGCTCTCGCGCCGAGGTTGCCACCCGTGAGAAAATATCACTGCGAATGAAGACCCCAAGCGTAACCTGCGCATTCGCAGGAAGTCGCCGCGAGATGTCAGTGCCGACCTTGCGCGCCGTAGTCAAAAGGCCAAGCAACAGCTGTGAGAGACTGTCGACGTCTGCTGCGTGCTCCCATGATTGGTCTAGATTGTCGATGAGTACCGCGACGCGCTGCTTATCCTGGAGCGCTGGCGTGAGCACATCCAGCAGTTCGCGGATGAGCGTCGTGTGCAATGCCTCCGAGATCTGATTGCGTTGCTCAGCAATGTTGACGCCGCTGGGCACGGACTGAACGCTCGCTACGGCACGCTCGAGACGCACTGCAAAGTCCCGACTCATCGCGTCGCCAGCTCCCTTGACGTAATTCTCGAGGTTCCATGCCGGCGCGCCCGAAGAGATCGGGGCTGGCTGGTCGTGGGCATCATCCAATGCTGCAAGCGCGATCTCCGAGATGAGCAAATACTTCCAAAGGCTCTCAACGACGTATCCCTTGGCGTCTTTTGTGAGCTGCCCACTCAGCAATCTGACGAGCCCGTCGAGATCGTAGTCGGCAGGCTGAATCGTGCAGACCAAATTGCGCCGATCCTCGTCGAGGTCACTAGCAGCCTTGATGAAGTTGGCGGTCTTTCCGGCACCTCGCCGCCCCACGAACACGGCGGTACGAGGGGCTATGACCTCACGGTAGTGGGCAGTAGTGACGAAGTAAGTAGACAATCGATCTGCCTCGTTCTCTGCGATCGGCTCTCCAAGCCGAAGTCCAGCGAGCTCAGTGGAGAGACTTCGCTTCTCCGCTTCCGTAGTCCGCGCCTCGGCCTGCGCGTATGCGCTCTTAAGGTTTCGGTTCAGCCACCCCCGCGTCCAGTCGCCGCAGTCCTTGGCGCCTCGATAAACATAGAGCAGATCCCGATAGTCGATTGGCGGCTCGTATCCCTTCTCGGCCAGCATGAGGACTGGTCGTCCCATGCCGTGGGCGAGACCTGAGATCAGCGCGCAACGTGCGTTGTGAATGTCAGCGCCTCGCCGTTCGGGTCTCAGCAGATGCACCAACACGGCCGACGCCGAGTAGGTATGAAATGCATACCAGGTCAGAGACTCGACTGATGACTCTCGAGGATCCGCGATGGTTCGCTTGATGCCAGCCCGACGCTGCCGGTCGATGCTGCGGCCGAGCTCTCGCTCCGCCTCTGTACGGAACGGGCTACGCATGTAAAAGATCGATGGCTCAGTTACTGGATCCAGGCTAGGTTCAATCGACTCCTGGTAGAAGGTCGTGGATCTCTCGAACGGCCGGTCGCGCAGAAATGCTGAAGCAAGTTCATGCGAGTTTTGGTACTCAACGTATCCGATGTTGCGAAGCACTCCAGCCTCACGGAATCTACGATCAGCGACCTCGTCGCTTGGGTCACGTGCGAGCCATATACGTCGATCGGCACCGATCGCATAGCCCACCTCGAACATCACGTTCTCGTTCAGCGTGGTGACGTCAAATACCGATACGGCGGCACGGTCGATGGCGTCAGTAATCCGATCGATGATGAGGCGCCCCGATATATCGAGATCCTCCCAGGTCACGCCCGCTATCCCGCCGCCTGTGGCTATCGCGGATGCAGCATTTGCCAGCGTTTCTCGCGACATCTCAGGACGAGACGGATAGCCGAAAAAGGCGAAGTTGTCGGCAGGAAGCTCAGCTGGGTCATGCACGGTACGCGAAGTATTAGGCAATCGTCGGCTGGACTCGTCATGCATTGCGCCTCGAGCACCGATAATGGGCCGCGGAGACGAGAGACCGGAAGACAAGCAGGAGGTCAATCGGGCCGCCCACGCCCGCAGCACAACCTTATTTTCGTAGTACACTAAGTCCTCGTGGAGATCCATCCGTCGGCTCGCAAGCACGGCGTCGCCGACGAAGACATCCGCCACGCTGTTGACCATGCGCTCGCCATCGAGGATGCCGGAGAGGACCCAGACCGCTGGCTCGTCATCGGGCCGGATCGCGCAGGGAACCTGCTCGAGGTCGTGGTTCTCGTCACGATCGAGGGCAGCCAGCTAGCAATCCATGCGATGAGGATGCGCGACAAGTTCAGGAGGTTGATCGAGCCGTGAGTCAAGACCGTGTATATGGCCACCGCCGGGCGGGCAAGCCGATTACCGACGAGGAGATAGAGGTGTTGGCGGCAGAGGCCGAGTCAGGCTACGACGTAGACGCGCTGCTTGCCAGCCGGGGCAAGCGCGGACGACCCGCGCTAGGTTCGGCGCCCGCGAGCGTCGAGTCGGTCAGGCTGGACCCCGAGCTGCGCGACCAGCTCCTCGAGCGCGCAAAGGCCGAGGGCGCCACAACCTCCGAGGTCATCCGCGAGGCGCTCCGGCGCTTTCTGGAAGCCGCATAGCCGCCGGGGTTTTGGACCACGACCAGCAGCCGTGGTCCAAAACCCACCGGTAACCGCGGGCAACTAGCGGTATCTCGCCGCGCCACGCGCATTCGGTCGGACGGCGTCGACGTCGCGACATCCCCGCAAATCGCCTAGTTTTCGGGCGCATCTCGCCCGTCGTCGGTTCCGTCAGTCCGCCACTGAAAATCGTGGTGTCCCGGGTTCGAATCCCGGTCTCGCCATCACAAAGTCGTGGGCTGGTTTTTAGATAGTGGTCGCCCGAGCGCTTGTGCGCCTTGCCTGCGACGGGTGCCGAGAATTCGATCAGGCGCCAGAAGCCAGCTCGTCGATGTGCTGTGCTGGTACGCCCTCATGCTGGCATGCACGCAGGAGACGGCTGTCGGCGGTCAGGAGCGGTACGTCGATCGCGTCGGCCGCAGCCGCGTAAGCTGCGTCGTAGGCGCTCATGCGATCACGAAGCGCCCAGATGCGCGGCAGTCGTGGCGCGGTCGCGTCCAGCACGATATCGAGCTCGCCCAGCCACCGAACGGCTGCCGCGCCGTCCGTCGCCGCCACAGCGCGTTGCCGGACGAGCCTTCGCAGCGCGCTCGCAGCCTCGATCAGACCGTGGGCGGCTGAGACAAATGTGAGCCGTGTCTGCGGGTCGGCATAACGCTCCAGGAGCGCTTCTGCTCCGGCGCGGTGACGCCCGTCGATCACGAGCTCGACGAGCACCGAGGCATCGGCGACAACCAACGCAGCCTCAGATGTCTTGGCCAGGTCGATCCTCGCGAATGAGCTTGGCGACATCAGCCTTCACAGACGGGCGGCTCCTCTTTATCTGCGCGACCAGTTCCGAGCGCTTTACCTGGTCGAGTCCAAGGCCGCGTTGCAGCGCCTCGATGGCGCGCCGGTTCTTCGACACGCCGTTCGCGCGGGCGTCTGCTGTGAGAGCAGCGTCTAGATCCGGCGGGACGTTCCGCAGGTAGAGCGTGGACATGAAACCGATGCTAGCATGGTGATAGCGATTTGCTTGCACATTTGGCCTGATCGCCCTCGAAACGTGCCCCAGGACCCGCGGGCTAGGCTCCCGGTGACAGCACGGGCAGGCCAGCCGCCGTCGCCCGCTCGGCAAGCTCCCCGTCGTAAGTAACGATCTCATCGGCGCCGACCCTGAGCGCGACGGCGAGATGGATGGCGTCGTTGGATCGCACCGGAGTGTGCGTGCCGGCCGCGAGCAGATCTCCGCGTGTGAGGTCGATCAGGCTCACGGAATCAAGCACGGTCCTCACCGCCGCGAGGTCGACATCCTCGGGGTGGCGTCCGGCGGCACAGTGCATCTCGGTATGCAGCAGCCACGAGGAGACCAGCCGCCGATCGTCCTGCCCTGCCAGCTCCGCGGTCAGCGCCTTGGATTGCGGCTCGTCGAGCACGAGCTTCATCGCGGCCGAGGTATCCAGATAGCTGATCGTCACCAGCGGCCACGGACGTCGGCCACTATCGCCTGGCTGCCGGCCGTGCCTTTGCTTCGAATGATCGACCGCAAGCTGGACGGTGGGGTTCGCGCCTCCCTCACCTGACCTCGGGAGACGAGGTCCGCGAGCGGGTCGGCACCCGACGGCACGATCAAAGCCGCGACCTGGCCGTTATTGGTGACCTGGATGGTTTCCCCGTCGGCGACACGACGGAGGATCTCACCGCTTTGATTGCGCATCTCGCGATGAGTGACGGTCCTCATGTCGCACAGCGTAGCACGCCTTTCGAGGTGCGCGCTCACCAAGTGGATCGTCCGAGCCGAGATGCCGCCGCTACACCCTTCCCAGCACCGCCTCGAACGTTCGAGCGATCACGCCGTATCCCGCTTGGTTGGCATGGATGTTCGGCCCGCGTGGCGCGGGGGCGCACATCCAGGTCAGCCGGCAGAGGCTCACAACGGCGACGGGCACCGGACCTGCCAATCCTGTGAAGGACCCCGTTCGCGACAGGTCATACGTCTGGAAAGCCGCGTCGACGCGCGCGACCTTGAAACCCCCGTCCCGGAAGATTTCCGCAAGCCCTTCGTTGACGTGGCGCGCGTAGCCCACAGTCGCGAGCGCTTCAGCACGGGTCGAGGGGTCCAGGTACAACTCCAGGAAGGGGTCGTAGACGGTCATCCCGGCCATCGGGGTCCCGGGAGCAGCGGCCTTCTTCAGCCGGCGCAGGATCACCGGGAGGTTGGCGCTGATGCGCCTGGCGCCGTTGATCACGCAGCTTGTTTCCACACCAGTGGAGCTGACGCACCCGTCGATGTCGTTCGCCCCGATGTCGATCGTCACGAGCGCCACTTCGCCGCGACGACGGTGGGCGCGGAGGAACATTTCCGCCGCCTTCATCTGCGACCCGCCGGCCGGCCGGCAGCCGAGAAGCAGCGCGTCGCCTTCGTTTCCGTGGCCGGTCAGGAAGCTGGTCGTGGTCTCGCCTCCGCAACCCAGCTTCACGAGCCGCAGGCCGGGGATCCTCCGGCGCTCGATCGCGTACAGCTGATCGGCGTAGCCCTGGTTGGTGTTCTCCGTCAGCCCTGACGCATCGGGCTGCATGCCCTGGGCAAGCGAGTCGCCCAGCGACAGGTAGTAGCGGGGCGCGGCTGCCGAGTGCTCTGCGGCGGCTGAATTAGAAGTCGAGGCCGCCGCGCAACCGCAGGCCACAAGCGGCAACGCCGCGTATGCGCCCAGCAGTGCCAGACGGGCTCGCATGGGCTGAATCTAGCGCGTCCTCGGCGCACGCATCGCGGTGCGCGCGACCGCCGTTTCCCCCTCGGCCATTGCTTCCGCGATCTCTGCTCCGGCGGCGGTCAGCGCCGCAGGCGTTCCTGCGACCAGTACCCGTGTGAGCGCGAGCTCGCGCACCACCTCCTCGCCGGCGGCGAGCTGTCCGACCACCGCCACCACAGGAACCCCAAGTGCGTGAGCCCGCCGTGCGACGACCGCCACGAGCTTGCCCTCGGTCGTCTGGGCGTCGAGGCGCCCCTCGCCGGTGACGAGCAGCTCCGCGTGCGCGAGACGTCGGTCGAGCTCCAGCAGCCCGAGCACGCGCTCTGCGCCCCCTGAGAGCG
The DNA here is from genome assembly GCA_035939335.1 of Solirubrobacteraceae bacterium. Classification (GTDB taxonomy): domain Bacteria; phylum Actinomycetota; class Thermoleophilia; order Solirubrobacterales; family Solirubrobacteraceae; genus Palsa-744. Next base: position 126,743 of record DASZFY010000020.1, read on the forward strand.
TCGCCCCGTGCGCCCACAGCGCTCCGGACAAGCCTCCGGCGGCGCCGGTCCTGGCCCGCCCGCGCGGGTCGCGGGGCAGGGTCGCGGCGAAGTCCTCCAGGCGTGAGGACAGCAGCGCGACATCCGTCGCCGAGGCGCCCTTCTGCGGGCCGTACACCGCGGCTGCGCGCTCGAACGGTGTCTCGACGTCGCACAGCACCTCGACGCGCGCGCGGCGAAACGCGGCGAGGTCGTCGATCCCTTCCAGCGCTCCCTGCCCGCCGTCCACGGTTGCGCTGCCGCCGACGCACACGAGCAGCCGCTCCGCGCCGGCATCGAGCGCATGCCCGATCAGCTCGCCTGCGCCCCGCGAGGATGCGAGCAGCGGGTGCAGCTCGTCGCGATTCAGCTGCGCGATCCCGATCGCCGCCGCGGTCTCGATCACCGCGCAGCCGTCCTCGCCGAGGCCGATCGGCGCCTGCACGGACCGGCCGAGCGCGTCATGGACATCGACCTCGTGCAGCGACAGGCGCAGCGCGCTCGTCAGCGCCGCGAGCGTCCCCTCTCCGCCATCGGCCGCTGGGCACTCATCGACCGTCGCGCCGCCGCCACGCAGTCCCTCGGCGATCGCCTCGCTGACCTGCGCAGCTGTCAGCGTGCCCTTGAACGCGTCGGGGGCCACGAGCACGTGCATCGCGTCGGTGTAGCAGGCTCGCTCAGCCGACGTCCACGACCACGAGCCGCTCGAGCGTCATCTCGCGCACGGTGCTGGCCGGTCCCTCTTTGCCCAGGCCCGAGGCCTTCACGCCGCCGTAGGGCATCTGGTCGACTCGCCACGACGGGCTCTCGTTGACGACCACCCCGCCGAAGGTCAGTCCGTCGATGGCCGCATACGCGCTGCGCAGGTCGCGTGTGAAGATGCCCGCCTGCAGCCCGAACTCACTGGCGTTGCAGGCATCGATCGCCTGATCCAGATGGTCGTAGGCGATCACGCTCACGATCGGACCGAACACCTCGTCCCTGCACACGCGCATCTCCGCGGTGACAGAGCCCAGCACGGTCGGCCTCAGCATCCCACCCTCGAGATCTCCGCCGGTGAGCACCTGTGCGCCGGCGGCCACCGCCTCGTCGATCCACAGCGTGATGCGCTCGAGCGCGGCCGCGTCGATTACGGGGCCGACGTCCGTGGACTCGTCGTGCGGATCACCGACGTTGAGCGCCTCCGCGAGCGCAAGGAAGCGCTCGAGAAACGCGTCGTAGGCCCCGCGCTGCACGTAGATGCGCTGCACCGACGTGCATGCCTGTCCGGCGAACGCGAACGCCGTCCGTGCGAGGCGCTGTGCCGCCAGGTCGAGGTCGGCGTCCTGCGCGACGATCACCGGCGTCGTGTTCCCAAGCTCCAGCGCGATGTGCTTACGCGGCGCGCGGTCACGCAGCATCCAGCCCACCGCCGCTGAGCCCGTGAACGTGATCATCGCCACACGCGGGTCCTCCAGGAGGACGTCGCCGATCTCGGCCTCGGGGCCGAGCACGACGTTCAGCCAGCCGGGCGGCAGCCCCGCCTCCATCTCCAGCTCGGCGAGCGCCAGCGCGCTCATCGGAGTCTGCGGCGCTGGCTTGAGCACCACCGGGCAGCCCGCCGCAAGCGCAGGCGCGATCTTGTGGGCGACGAGGTTCGCGGGGAAGTTGAACGGCGTGATCGCCGCCACCACCCCGATTGGCCTGCGGACCGTGTAGGCGATCTTGCCCTCGCCGAGCGGCGCCGCATCGATGGCGACCTGCTCTCCGGTGAGGGTGCGCGCCTGCACTGCCGACATGCGGTAGGTGAAGCTCGCACGCTCCACCTCGACGCGGGCAGCCTTGATCGGCTTGCCGGTCTCCTGCACCATCAGCCGCGCCAGCGACTCTGCGCGCTCGGCGATGAGCGTCGCGGTGCGCTCGAGGATCTCCGCGCGCCGCCACGCGGGCAGGGGCGTGCGCAGCGCGGCAGCGGCTGCCGTGACCGCCCGGCGTGTCACCTCCGCGCCGACGCGGGGCACGCGCCCGACGACCTCACCCGAGTGGGGCGAGCGGATCTCGTCCCATGTCTCCGAGGCGATCCACTCGCCGTCCACGAGCAGGCGCTTCTCGGTTATCTCCAGTCGATCGACTGACGTCATCGTCCTTCCATCCTCGCCTCGGCGGCAGCTCGACGGAAGTGACCACCTGTCACCAGAATCGGCCGATCCCTGGACAGCGTGTCCGCGAAACCCCAGGCTTGACATTAGTATCCTCGCGATATGTACACGCATCCAGCGGCGCTGTCCGCGGGTGCGCTCACGGTGGAGGCATCACTCGGCCTGCCGTCGCTGCGACGCGGGGCGCCACGCGTGGTGGCTGGGCGCGAGGGTCTACACCGGCCGATCCGGTGGGCGCACTCGAGCGAGGTTCCGAACATCGCGCGTCTGCTGAAGGGCGGTGAGCTGCTGCTGATGACCGGCATGGGGGTAGGTCGTGCCGCGAGCGAGCAGCGCAGGTTCATGCGCGGGCTCGTCGAGAGCCACGTCGCGGGAGTGATCGTCGAGCTCGGGCCCGTCTTCTCGAGTCTTCCATCTTCGTTTGTGGAGGCGGCGGACGAGGGTGGTATGCCGTTGGTCGAGCTTCGCCGCGAGGTGATGTTCGTCGAGGTCACCGAGGAGGTCCACTCGAACATCGTCAGCCGTCAGCTGGCCCTGCTGCGCTGCGGCGATGAGCTGCAGCGCCGCTTGACCGAGCTCCTGCTGGACGGTGCGGGCATCCCCGAGATCCTGTCAGTGCTCGCCGCGACGATCGGCAACCCCGTGGTGCTCGAAAAGCTCGGTGAGGGGGTCCTCTATCACGCGCTTCACCGCTCCGGCGACGCCGACGCCCTGGCGGCGTGGGAGCTGATCCGGGACGACCCGTTGCGCGAGGCCCGCGCGATCGTGTGCCCGGTGCCGGGATCGAGCTCCAAGACCTGGGGTTGGCTGGCATCTGTGCCGATCGACTCCCCGCTGGGTGAGTTCGACAAAGTCGCGCTCGAACAGGCGGTTGGTCTGGTCGCGCTCGCGTTGCTGCGGGTTCGTCAGGAGACGCTGCTGGCCACCCGCGAGCGCGGGAACTTCCTGTTCGACCTGATCTCCGGGCGCACCTCGATGTCCGACGCCGCCGGACGCGCGGCGGCGCTCGGCTTCGACAGCCGCTCGGGTGCGCTATTGCCGGTCGTGCTGGTTCCCCGCAAGCCGATCGTGGAGGCGGCGTGGACGGCCGTCTGGCGTGGTTTCCGGGAGGAGATGCTGTCGCGCTCGATCCCCGTGCTGCTCGGCTCACGCGGAGTCGACGAGCACACCCTGATCGTTCTCGGTATCGCCGCGCCCGCACGTCGCGAGAGCGCGATCGAGCTCGCCGTCGAGGCGCTGCGGCGACGCGTCGAGCAGCACGCGGGGTCCAGTGAGCAGTGTGTGATCGCCGTCGGCTCCGCGAGCGTCGGCTGGGAGCAGTTGGCCGAGGCGCTGCGACAGGCGATCGACCTCGCCACGCTCGCGCGCTCAGCGCCGGAGCGTCCCTGGCATGACGCCGACGCGGCCAGCCTCGACGGCCTGCTGCTGCGTCTGCGCGGTGACGCGCGACTGCAGCAGTTCGCCGCGCTGCGGCTGGCGCCGCTGCTCGAGCACGATCGCCGTCGCACCTCCAAGCTGATGCCGACCCTGCGCGCGCTCTGCAGCCAGCGCTGGCACAAGTCGGAAGCGGCTCGGGTGCTGCATCTCAACCGTCAGTCGCTCTATCCGCGGCTCGAACGCATCCAGGAGCTCCTGGGCGTGGATCTGGAGAGTCGCGACGATCGCCTCGCGCTCGAGCTCGCACTGCGTATGCACGACGACGCCAGAGGGCAGTCCCCAGCGTAAAAGACAGCGACAGGCTGTCCCCTGGGGCGCGGACAACTACGACAGGTTGGCACTATCTGGGCCCCGCCGGCCCAGGCGACACTGCGCAGATGGATGCAAGTCGGCTCGCCGCTCCGTCGCCGCCAGATCATCAGACTGGCGCCGCGGTCCGCATCGTAGAGGTGCGCCAGCGAGTCGTCCCGCTGACCGACGACATCTACAACGCCTACATCGCCTTCGGCAACATGACCGTCTCCGCGGTGGCCGTCGTCAGCGACGTCATCCGCGACGGGCGGCCGGTCGTCGGCTTCGGCTTCAACTCCAACGGGCGCTACGCGCAGGCAGGGCTGCTCAGCGAGCGCCTCATTCCGCGGCTGCTGCAGGCGCCCCCGCGTTCGCTCCTCGACGAGAGCGGGGAGAACCTCGATCCCGGCCGTGTGTGGCAGGTGCTGATGGCCGACGAGAAGCCAGGCGGTCACGGTGAGCGCGCGGTCGCCGTCGCAGCGCTCGACATGGCCGTGTGGGACCTGGTGGCCAAGCTGGAGGAGAAGCCCTTGCACCGTCTCCTCGCCGAGCGTCACGGTGACGGCGAGGTCGACGAGCGCGTGTTCGTGTACGCCGCCGGCGGCTACTACTCCCCAGGCAAGTCCACCTCCGCGCTGAAGCGGGAGATGAGCGGCTACCTGGACGCCGGCTACACAACGGTGAAGCTGAAGATCGGAGGGGCGGAGCTGGTGGAGGACCTGCGCCGCCTGGAGGCCGTGATCGATCTGCTCGGCGGCGGCGAGCACGTGGCGGTGGACGCCAACGGACGCTTCGACCTCGCGCGGGCGCTCGCCTACGCCGAGGCGATCGAGCCGTATGGCCTGCGCTGGTATGAGGAGCCGGGGGATCCCCTCGACTACATGCTGCACGCGACGCTCAGCGAGCGCTACGACCCGCCGCTGGCCACCGGCGAGAACATCTTCTCCCGCCAGGACGCTCAGAACCTCCTGCGTCACGGCGGCATGCGACCCGACCGCGACATCCTGCAGTTCGACCCCGCCCTCGCGTACGGGCTCACCGAGTTCCTGCGCATCCGCGATCTCCTGCGCGCGCACGGATTCTCACCTCGCAACTGCATACCCCACGGTGGGCACCAGTTCGCGCTCGCGATCGCAAGCGGCCTTCATCTGGGGGGCAACGAGTCCTACCCGGGCGTCTTTCAGCCGTTTGGCGGCTTCGCCGACGACACGCCCATCCGCGACGGGTACGTGGCTCCGTGTGAGAGTCCGGGCATAGGCATCGAGGAGAAGGCCTCCCTGCGAGCGGTCTTCGAGGAGATGCTGGCATGAGCGCGACCGAGGCCGGGGTCCCCACAGCTACCGACGGTGTGCGGCTCGCCGCCGAGGCGGCGGCGCTGGAACTCATGGGCGTCACGAAGAGCTACGGCGATGTCGTGGCCGTCGATAACGTCGACCTGCGGATCGCGCCGGGGGAGTTCTTCGCGATGCTCGGACCGTCTGGGTGCGGCAAGAGCACGACGCTCCGAGCGATGGCCGGCTTCGAGAGCCTCGACGCGGGCAAGATCCACCTTGGCGGAGTCGACGTGACTGACGATCCGCCCTTTCGCCGCGACGTGAACCTGGTCTTCCAGGACTACGCGCTCTTCCCTCACCTGAACCTTCGCGACAACGTCGCATTCAGTCTCAAGATCAAACGCGTCAGCCGGCGCGAGCGACGCCGCCGGGCGGACGAGATGCTCGAGCGCGTCGCCCTGCCGGGGCTCGGCGATCGTCGCATCAAGGAGGTGTCAGGCGGTCAGCAGCAGCGGGTGGCGCTCGCGCGCGCGCTGATCAACCAGCCGAAGGTGCTGCTGCTCGACGAGCCGCTGGGCGCGCTGGACCTGAAGCTGCGAAAGACCATGCAACTCGAGCTGAAGGCGATCCAGCGCGACGCCGGGATCAGCTTCGTCTACGTCACCCACGATCAGGAGGAGGCGCTGGCGATGGCCGACCGGATCGCCGTGATGAGCGCCGGCAAGACCCTGCAGATCGGCTCGCCGAAAGAGATCTATGAACTTCCCTCAGACCGGTTCGTAGCCGACTTCATCGGCGAGTCGAGCTTCCTCGACGGGGCCCCGGAGGCCGGCGCGGGAGACCTCGTCCCGTTCCGCCTGCGTTCAGGCGAGCGGATTCTCGCCCGCCCCGCCCTCGCCCCGGGGCCAGACGCGGTCGCGATGGTTCGCCCCGAGCACCTGCAACTGGTGGCGAGCGACGGGGTCCCGCCGGCGGCGTCGGAGGACGTGAACCGCATCGAGGCCACCGTCACCGAGCTCGAGTATGGCGGCAGCGACGTCCACTACTTCCTCGCGACTTCCAGCGGGGAGCACCTGATGTCGCGGATGCCCGCCGCGGTGGAGATGTTCGCACCGGGAACCGCCGTGATCGCGTGCTTCCCGGCGCAGAAGACAGTCCTCGTCCAAGCAGGAGCGGACAGCGCAGGGCGCCAGCAGTCCACAACACACCAACAGCCAAAAAAGGGGAGTCGTGCCTGAGATGAGAATCGAGAGGGGTCCCAAGAAGAGCAGAAGCGGGGCGATCAGAGCTTCATTGCTGGGCGCCATCGGTGTCGGAGTGGCGATGCTCGTGGCTGCCTGCGGTGGCTCCAGCGGCCCCAGCCAGGCGGTGGCCAGGGCGGGCAACCCAAAGGCCTGCAGCTCGCTGAATCTCTACACCTGGGAAGGCGAGGCGCCCGCGTCGCTGTTGAAACCCTTTGAACAACAGTACGGAGTGCCGGTGAAGGTCTCCTACATAACCTCAGGCGCGGAGTCGCTCGCCAAGATGGCGGCTGGAGGGGCGAAACAGTACGACGTGATCTTCGATGGCTCAGAAGACACCCTGCCGATGAAGGAAGCCGGCGTGATCAAGCCGCTGGACACGTCGAAGTTCCCTGAATACAGCAAGCTCTTCCCGTTCACCACGAAGACATTCGAAGTCGGCGGCAAGGTCTACACGCTGTCTGAGGATTGGGGCAAGAACCCGTTCATCTATTCCACCAACGTGCTGAAAACGCCGCCGACCAGCTGGGCGGCCCTGTGGAGCCCGCAGCTGAAAGGCCAGGTCTCGCTATGGGAAGACGTTTCGCTGATCTGGATCGGTGCTTCGGTGCTCGGCTACGACAAGAATCCCGAACAGCTCTTCCACCTGAGCCAGGCGCAGCTCACTGCCATCAAGAACAAGATGCTGCAGCTGAAGGGCAATGTCCGCACGGTCTGGAACAGCGGCGGCGATCTGATCCAGCTGTTCGCCACGCACGAGGTTGGCGCCGCGCAGGGCTGGAGCTTTATCTATAACGAACTGAAGGCCAAACACGAGCCCGTCGCCGAAGCCAAACTCGCCGACATGGGCGCTCAGGGCTGGGCGGAAGGCGCCTCGCTGTCATCTGACATAAGCGCCAACTGCGAAGCGGCCGCGTACGAGTTCCTGAACTGGACGATCGCGCCGAAGGGGGCAGCGGCTCTCGCCGCCTCCAGCGGATACACCCCGTCGAACCCCGGAGCGGCGACGTACATGTCAAAGAAGCTGATCGAACAGACTGGCTTGAACAATCCCAAAGCCTTCCTCGGCAGCGCGATCTTCAAGCAGGCTCTCGCCGATCCGCAGGCATATAACCAGACGATGGAGGAAATCATCGCCGGGCTGCACTGACGCAGACAAGCATCAGCCCGCCGATTCCAATCTCCGATGACCCTGATTCGTAAACACAGATGGCTGCAGGCCATGATCCTGATTGCGCCTGCAGCCATCTGGGGAGCCTTCTTCATCGTCTTCCCCGTGTTCGACGCGGTGAAGATGAGCCTCTCGCAGATGCAGTACTACCACCTCGTCTCCAACTGGACGCTGGAAAACTTTCACACGATCTTCTCCAACTCGCTTTACACCGACGCCCTCGTGCGCTCTGTGACGCGCGGGCTGATCGTGGCTGTGCTCGCCGTCGCACTCAGCCTGCCGCTCGCGCACTTCATCTCATTCCGAGTAAAACGGCACCAGTTCGTCTGGTTCGGCGCGGTGGTCGTCGCGCTGTGGCTCGGCTACCTGCTGTGCATCATCGGTTGGCGCCTGCTGCTTGGCAGGGATGGCGTCATCAACGGCATCCTCACCGGGATCGGTGTGCTGAAGCATCCGACCGGTGGCCTCGTCTTCAACTCGGTCGCGGTGATCATCGTCCAGACGCATCTGGCGATGTCGTTCAGCTTCATACCGATCTTCGTCGTCATGCAACGTGTGCCACACCGCCTGATGCAGGCCGCCGCGGACCTTGGGGCCGGGCGCTGGCGGCAGATCATCGAGGTGGAGATGCCGCTGATCGGGGTCGGCGTCACGATCGGCGCGGTCTTTGCGTTCGTGCTGTCCTTCGGCGACTATCTCGCCCCGACCCTCGTCGGGGATCCCGGTTCGCTGGGAATCGCCAACCTGGCCGCTGGTGAGTTCGAACACGGTCTCGATTGGCCGGTCGGCGCAGCCATCGGCGTGGTGATGATCGTGGTGGTGCTGATCGCCCTGATGCTGCCGCCGGTGACGATCGCCATCTCCAGGTGGATCTCGCGTACTCGCCTGGAGCGTGGCGTTCAGCACCTGGCGGTGCCCACGGCGGCTGCAGGGGACGTGGCGGCGAGATGAGCAGGCGCCTGCTCTCAAAAGTGGGGATCGGAGCCGGGATCGCCGCGATCATGGTCTTCCTGTTCGCACCCGCCGTCGTCGTCGCCCTGTACTCGTTCAACAAGAGCTCGATCATGGGCTGGCCGCCAGACCCGGGGACTTTGAGCTGGTACAGCAAGGTCTTTGCCAATGAAGCGATGATGGAAGGACTGGAGAACTCGGCGATCGTCGCGATCGTCAGCGTCGCGATCGCGATCGCCTTGGGGCTACCGGCCGGACTCGGGATCGCCCGCTACGAATTCTGGGGAAAGACGACCTTCCAGCGAATCCTGATGATGCCATTCGTGCTGCCTGGACTGATCGGCGGCCTGACGCTACTCACAGTGATCCTCGATTTCCAGTTTGAACTGTCACTGGAGACGGTGATCATCGCCCACGCGACGATGTTGATCGCAGTCGTCGTCATCCAGATGGCGGTGGTGATGGCGCGCTGGGATCACTCGCTGGAGGAGGCCGCCGGGGATCTCGGAGCGAACGAGATACGCACTTTTATTCATGTCACCTGGCCGAACATCAAGCCTGCGATCTTCGGCGCCGCCCTGCTTGGCGTCGCCGTCTCGTTGGAAGAGACCGCGCGCACCACGTTCGTCGTCGGCGAACAGGACACCCTGCCGATAGTTGTGCTCTCCGGTCTCAGGCGAACCCTGACCCCACAGATCAACGCGATCGGCACCGTCGTCCTGTTGTTTTCGCTCGTCGCGATCGGGTTCTGGTCGAAGTTCGGTGCGGCGGATCTAGCAAGGAGCTGAGCGATGAGCACGGACACAGTCACGAAATCAACTACCAGCGCCACGCGCGTGGGCATCGATACCGGTGGGACCTTCACCGATCTGATCGCCGCGGAGGGTGGCGTGCTGCGCATGGCCAAGACCCTCTCTACCCCGTCGGACCCGGCGCGCTCGACCGGCGAAGCGCTCACCAAGGCAGGTATCGGCGAGCCAGGTCAGGTGGGAACGCTCGTGCACGGGACGACGATCGCCACCAATGCGCTGATCGAGCGTCGCGGGGCGGTGGTCGGGCTGATCACGACGCTCGGCTTTCGCGATCTGCTGGAGATTCAGCGGATCTCGCGACCGCGCTCGTTCGACCTGCACTGGGTAAAGCCGAGCCACCTGGTCCCGCGCCGTCTGGTGCGCGAGGTCCGCGAGCGCGTCGCCGCCGACGCCTCCGTGTCGATTCCGATCGATCTCGACGACGTGCGCCGCGCGGCACGCGAGCTGGCTGAGCAGGGCGTCGAGGCGATCGCGATCAGCTTCCTGTTCTCGTTCCTCAACAGCGACCACGAGCGCCAGGCGCGCGCCGTCGTGCACGAGGAGCTCCCCGGGCTCGAGGTCTCGATCTCCTCAGAGGTGTTCGGCCAGTGGCGTGAGTACGAGCGGACCAGTACGTGCGTGATCGACGCGTTCCTGAAGCCGACCGTCGCCCGCTACGCCGCCGAGCTCAGCGAGCTCGGGCGCGAGCGCGGCATCGCCGACCTGCTGGTGATGCGTTCGAACGGCGGCGTGATGACGCCCGCGGGGGCGCGCGAGAAGCCCGTCTCGATGGTCCGCTCTGGGCCCGCCGGCGGCGTGATCGCGACGTCCTATGTGGCAAAGCTCGTGCGGTTCGCGAACCTGATCATCGCCGACATGGGCGGCACCAGCTTCGACACGGGGCTGATCCGCGCCGGCGAGCCGGCGCTCACCACCTTCTCGGAGCTCGAGTGGGGCATACCGATCGCCGTGCCGATGGTCGACGTGCGCTCGGTCGGCGCCGGCGGAGGCTCGGTGGCCTGGATCGACGCCGCGGGCATCATGCGCGTCGGGCCGGAGAGCGCGGGCGCCGATCCGGGGCCCGCCTGCTACGGGCGCGGCGGAGACCGCGCCACGGTCACCGATGCCAACCTCGTGCTCGGCAGGCTTCCGCACGACTTGCCGCTGGCCGGCGATCTCGACCTCGACGTCGAGGCGAGCGAGCGCGTGATCGGCGAGCTGGCCGCGGAGCTCGAGCGCGATCGGGCGGAGGTCGCTTTGGGCATCCTGCGAATCGCCGACAACAACATGGCGCAGGCCGTGCGGCTGGTGACGATCGATCGCGGCTATGACCCGCGCGAGTTCGCGCTGATGGCCTTCGGTGGCGCGGGGCCGTTGCACGCAAGTGCGATCGCGCGTGCGCTGTCGATGCGCAACGTCGTCGTGCCGATCTTCCCCGGCGCCTTCTCCGCGTTCGGCGCGCTGATCGCGGACACCCGTTTCGACTACATGCGAACCGCTGTGATGGCCGCCCGCTCGGCGGACGTCGCGCGCATCCAGTCGATCTACGCCGACCTGGAGGAGCAGGCCGCCCGTGATCTCGCTCGCGAGGGCATCGCCGCCGCGCCCACGCTCCTACGCACCGTCGAGCTGCGCTACTCCGGGCAGAACTGGGAGCTGGAGGTGCCGCTGGAGGGCGAGCCCGGACCAGACTCGATCGACGCGGTCAAGCGTCGCTTCCACGCCGAGCACGACTCGCACTTCGGCTGGAGCCTGCCGGACGGCGATCTCGAGCTGGTGAACTTCAAGCTGGCCGCCATCGCCCCGCGCCCCACGCCGGAGCTCCCCGAGCTGCAGACCGGCCCGCTGCCGGAGCCCGTGGCCAACCGTAGCGTCACCTTCGACGACGGCGAGACGCACGACTCCACGCCGGTCTACTGGCGCTCGGATCTGTGCGCGGAGAACCGCATCGAGGGACCGGCGCTGATCGCGGAGCCCGACGCGACGGTGCTGCTCGCCCCCGGCGACCGGCTCGTGCTCGACAGCTTCGGAAACCTGATCATCACCGTCGGAGGGCCAACCACATGAGCGTCACAAACACCAGATCGACCCCGCTGGACACGCGCATCGACACCGACCCGATCCTGCTCGAGGTCATGCGCAGCCACCTGATCACGAGCTGCCGCGAGATGGGCATCGCGATGATGCGCACCTCCTACTCGCCGATCTTCAACGAGGGCCTGGACTTCTCGTGCGTGATCTTCGACGCCTCGGGCGAGATGATCGCGCAGGCCGACTTCTGTCCGGCGCAGATCGGCGCGATCCCGCATGTCGTGGAGTGGTGCATCAAGGAGGTCGGACCCGAGAACATGAGCCCGGGCGATGTGATCCTCCACAACGACCCCTACCGCGGCGGCTGCCACCTGCCGGAGTTCATGGTGCTCAAGCCGTGCTTCGTGGACGGCGAGATCGTCGCCTACACAGCCAACATCGCGCACATGGTGGACATCGGCGGGCTCGTGCCGGCGGCCTTTGGCGACACTCGCAACATCTTCCAGGAGGGTCTGCGCTTCCCGCCGGTGAAGATCTACCGCGAAGACGAGGAGGTCGAGGATCTGTTCCGCGTTCTCGTCTCCAACATCCGCACGCCACGCTTCGGCTACGGCGACCTCAAGGCGATGATCGGCTCGCTGTACGTAGCCGAGCGGCGCATCGTCGAGCTGGTCGAGAAATACGGTGAGGTGGAGTTCACCCGCTGCGCGCAGGACATCAAGACGGTCTCCGAGATTCTCGCCCGCCGCGCGATCTCCGATCTGCCCGACGGCGAATGGACCTTCGAGGCGGTGATCGAGGACGATGGCGTCGAGCCCGACCAGGAGTGGACGATCCACGCGACCGTCGTCGTGCGCGGCGACGAGGTGATCGTCGACTACACCGGATCGAGCCCGCAGTCCCCCGGTCCACCCAACCAGACGTGGGGCGTGACCGCGTCGGCGACGTACGCGGCGATGTTCAACATCTATGGCGCGATCCCGTTCAACCACGGCTGCTATCGCCCGATCTCGATCATCGCTCCGGTCGGCTCGTTCGTGAACGTCGAGTACCCCGGCTCGTGCGTGGGAGGCAACTCCGACAGCTCACCCACCACCGTCGATGTGATCCTCGGCGCGATCTCTGAGATCGCCGGCAAGGGCACCGCCAGCGATGGTGACACCTGCGGGATTCTCAGCCTTGGTGGCATGGACCCTCGCTCGGGCGAGGCGTTCGCGCACCTGCACTTCGACGGCGGCGGCTGGGGCGGACGCCACGACCACGACGGCAACTCCGCGCAGGTGCCCAAGACGTCCAATTGCGCCAACACGCCGATCGAGGTGCTCGAGACCCGCTACCCACTGGAATGCGTCGAGTACAGCCTCAACACCGGCGTGACGGGACGTCCGGGCGCAGGTGAGTTCCGTGGCGGCTTCGGCACCAAGCGGGTCATGCGCGTGACGGCCGAGAGCATGACGCTGAGCGCGCACACCAACCGCAACCGCGTGCATCCCTGGGGCAAGGCTGGCGGTGCAGAGGGAGGCAACTGCACCGTGCGGCTGCGCCGCCGCGGCGAACAGGAGTGGAAAACCGCACCCGAGCTACTCGGGAGCATCTCGTCGGGCAAGTTCTCCAACGTCGAGCTGCACGAGGGTGATGAAGTCTCGCTGGGGATGCCCGGCGGGGCCGGCTACGGAGATCCCAGCGCTCGAGCGCCAGAGCTCGTCGCCGAGGACGTGCGCAACGGCCTATACACGCTCGCGGAGGCGGGTGAGCTCTACGGCGTGGCGCTCGACCCCGCGACCGGCGAGGTAATGCAGGCCGAGACCGAGCGGAACAGGAGCTGAGCATGTATCGCGAGGTCAACGAAATGCCCAAGTGCGTCAACTGCGGGATCCTGATCCCGACGCAGGAGCTTCGCTTCGAGCACCACGAGCGCCAGCTTTTCAGCTGCTCGGAGCGCTGCCAGCGCATCTACGACACCTATAAGTATCCGCGCTATCGCGCGGAGATCGCCGAGCTCGAGCACGCGGGCGACCCGGGAATCCGCCTCGGCTACGCCCCGCCGCAGTGATCTCACGGGAGAGATCGGCGGATTCACTGTCACACGATCGAGAGGAGCCTCACTTGACGACCGACCGCAGCTCCGTGCTCGCCTCCGCTGCCGAATCCGCGCAGAACGGCGAGTCCCTGGACCCGATCACGTTCAGCGTGATTCTCAGCCGCTTTGACGCGATCGTCAACGAGATGACGCGGGTCCTCGAGCGCTCCGCCTGGACCTCGATCCTGGCGCTCGCACACGATTACTCCTGCGGGATCTACGACGCGCTGCCGCGCCAGGTGTCGATGTACGACGCGCTGCCGATCCACACCACCTCGCTGCATCTCGTCGTCAAGGAGATCGCCGACGCGTTCGCCGGGAGCATCAACGAGGGCGACGTGTTCCTCTGCAACGACCCCTATTCCAACAACACACACGTCGGTGACTACGTGACGGCCGCCCCCGTGTTCGCGGACGGTCGCCTGGTCTTCTGGTCGGTCACCAAGGGACACCAGATGGACACGGGCGCCTACATCCCCAGCAGCGTCGTCGCATCCGCCCAGGACGTCTACCAGGAGGGAGTGACGATCCCGCCGATGCGCATGGTCGAAGCGGGCACGATGCGCGAGGACTTCCTGCGCATGCTGCTGTCCAACCTCCGCTACGCAGATCTCGTCGAGGGCGACCTGCGAGCGCAGATCGGCTCGATCGAGAAGGCGCGCCAACGCCTGAACGAGCTGTGCGCGGAGTACGGCACCGACACGGTCCTGCGCTACGTCGATGAGATAATCGCCTACGCCGGACGGCGCACCAGTCAGGAAATCGAGTCGATGCCCGACGGCACCTACACGGGCGAAGGCTGGATCGACAGCGACGGCTTCGACGTCGAGCACATACCCATCAAGGTGACCGTGACGATCGCGGGCGACCAGGTGAAGGTCGACTACGCCGGCAGCGGTCCCCAGGCCAGGGGCGGCGCCAACGGCAGTTACGCGACCTCGCAGGCGGCCGGCGCGGTTCCGTTCCTGTACTACATCGACGCCGACATCCCTCACAACCACGGGGTGATCGAACACGTCGAGGTCTCCGCTCCGGAGGGCTCGGTCTGCTGGGCCAGGTATCCGGCGTGCACGAGCTGCGCCACGATCGTCCCCTCCGACGCGATGCAGGACGCCGTCAACCGCGCGATGGTCGCCGCCATGCCCGAGCGTGTCCCCGCGGGCGGCGCGCGCTGCGCCAACATCCCCCAGTTCGCGGGCAATGGCGCTGACGGCAGCAGCCCCTGGGGCTTCATGCTGTTCAACAACGCCGGCGCCGGCGGCGCGGCGAAGGACAACGACGGTTGGCCCCTCTGGTACAACCAGGCGGCGCTGGGCGGGATGAAGATCCAGCCGATCGAGCAGCTCGAGTTGCTCTACCCGGTGCGCGTCGAGTGTGCGGAGATCGAGACGGACTCCTGCGGCTTCGGGCAGTGGCTCGGCGGGCCGGGCAACATCGTCGCGATCAAGCCGCTCGTCGACGAGATGATCACGATCACCTTCGGCGATGGCGCCTCCAATCCGCCACACGGCGCGATGGGTGGATCGCCGGGCAGCGGCGGCGGACAGTACGTCGAAGACCTGGAGAGCACCAGGCGGCGCTACGTGTCATCGAGCGGGGCTTTCACCGTCGATCACCGTCGCGAGCTCTACGTCGGCGTGTCGACCGGCGGGGGAGGTTGGGGCGCGCCCTGCGAACGTCCGCCAGAGCAGGTTCGCCGCGACGTGCGCGACGGCTTCATATCGGCCTCCGCGGCAAGGGAGATATTCGGTGTCGCGCTCTCACACGACGCCGACCCGGTGCTCGACGAGGCTGAGACAGAGCGACTGCGAGCGCCGCTTCGCCAGCAGAGTGGCCCGCCGGTGACGCCGACGGTGCCCGACGCGTCCACCTGGCTCTCGGAGCACATGCGCGAGGGCGACGAGTACTTCCTGAACCCCCAGCTATGAGTGGAGAGGCCGACACTATGAATTACCGAATCGGGGTCGACGTCGGTGGGACGTTCACGGACTTCACCGTGGCGAGGTCGAGCGGCGAGCTGCTGCTGTGGAAGGAGGACACGACGCCCGACGATCCCGGCCGGGCGGTCCTCAGTGGCCTGCACGCGGTTGCCGAACAGCTCGGCACCGACCTCGGCGGCCTGCTCTCCAGCACCGAGCTGCTCGTCCACGGCACCACCGTGGCGACGAACATGCTGATCCAGCGCAACGGGCCGACGATCGGGCTGCTGTGCACCAAGGGCTTCCGCGACGTCCTGTATTTCCGCGACGGCTACAAGCCGCAGCGCTTCAACATGAAACTGGCTCACCCGCAGGAGCTGGTCGATCGCTGGCTGCGCGTGGGCGTCACCGAGCGCTTCGTGCCCGACGGCAGCGAGATCGCCGAGCTGGATGAGCAGGAGGTCAGGCAGGCCGCACGGCACTTCGCCGAGGCCGGCGTGAAGGCCGTCGCCGTCACCTTCCTGTGGTCGATGCTCTACCCGCAGCACGAGCTGCGCGCCGCCGAGATCCTGACCGAGGAGCTTCCCGGCGTGCAGGTCGTCTGCTCGCACACCGTCCTGCCGGAGATCCGCGAGTGGGAGCGCACGTCCGCAACCGCGATCAGCGCCTACATCATCCCGCGCATCAGCGAGTACCTGACCAACCTCGAACGCGAGCTCGTGCAGGCGGGGCTCAAACGGCCGCCGCTGATCATGCAGATCAACGGCGGTTGTGCACGCATCCCGGACATCCTGCGCGTGCCAGTGAACATCCTCGCGTCGGGCCCGGCCGCCGCGCCGGCCGCCGCGATGTACTTCGCCGACAGCGTCGGCGAGGATCTGATCACGGTCGACATGGGAGGCACGAGCCTCGACGTGTGCATGATCCAGGGCGGCCGTGCGGCGATGAGCCGCGACATCCAGGTCGAGGACCAGCCGATCGGCGTCTCGGCAGTGGACGTGCACTCGATCGGCGCCGGTGGGGGATCGATCGCATGGATCGACGGCGGGGGCGCGCTGCGCGTGGGCCCGCGCAGCGCGGGATCGCGTCCCGGGCCGGCCTGCTACGACTTCGGCGGCGAGGAGCCGACGGTGACCGACGCCAACGTGGTGCTCGGATATCTCGACCCGGATGCGTTTCTCGGCGGGCGCCGGCGCCTGCGCGACGACCTTTCCGTCGCCGCCGTGGACAGTCGCGTGGGCGTGCCTCTCGGGCTCTCCACAGTCGAGGCCGCGGCCGGCATCGTACGGGTCGTCAACGCCAACATGGTCGGCGCGATCCGCGCCGTGTCGATCGAGCGCGGCCTCGATCCGCGCCGCTTCACGCTCGTGTGCGGGGGCGGGGCGGGCGGGTTGCACGCCACCGAGCTCGCGCGCGAGCTGGGGATGCAGAGGGTCTTCGTGCCGCTGGAGGCGGGAGTCTTCTGCGCGTTCGGAATGACGGTCACGGACGTTCGCCACGACCATCTAGCCGCGCTGCATGCGGTCTCGGACTCGATCGATCTGGACAGCGTCAACGCGCTGCTCGGCGAGCTCGAGCGTCAGGCCGCGGGCCAGCTGCTGGAGGAGGGCTTCCAGTCCTCGGAGATCAGGCTGGAGCGGTCGGTCGACGCGCGCTACCCGGGTCAGGTGCACGAGATCACCGTTCCCGTCCCGGACAGCCCGGTGCTCGACGCGCAGGCCGTCACCGAGCTTGAGCGCACATTTCACGAGCGCCACCGCGCGCAGTTCGCGTACAGCCGCGAGAGCATGCCGATCGAGTGCCTGCACTGGCGCGTGGCGGCGGTGGGCGCGAGTCGCGGGTGGCCGCGCCAGGTCGCGAGCGCCAACGGGAACCAGCCCCTGTCGGCACAGCCGGCACGCATCCGGCAGGCGTTCTTCGCCGCCGCCGGCGGCCTTGTCGACACCCGCGTACACGATGTTCACGAGCTTGTCGTGGGCGTCCAGGTCGAGGGCCCGGCTCTGGTGGTCGCGCCGACCACGACGATCGTGCTGCACCCCGGGGACACGCTCACGCGGCCGACGGCGGACGGTTTCCTGATCGACGTTCGCGCTCGCTAGAGATGGTCCATGGGCCCCTGCATGGCGTGCTCGCCGCGGCCCTCACGCCGCTGGGCGATGGCGGCGAGGCGCTCGACGAGCACGCGATCGGGCCGCTGGCTGACTTCTACGCCGGCGCGCGGGTCGACGGGGTGATGGTCGCGGGCACGACCGGCGAGAGCCTGCTGCTGAGGCGTCCCGAGCGCGAACGCCTCGTGTCCGGCTTCGTCGACGCGGCCGCCGGTCGCTTTCCCGTCGCCGTCCACGCCGGTGCGCAGAGCACCGCGGACGCCGTCGCGCTCGCCAGTCATGCTGTCGAGGCCGGAGCCGTCGCGGTTGCCGCCGCCCCCCCGTTCTTCGTCTTCGACCAAGCGTCGCTGATCGCCCACTTCCAGGCGATCGCCGACGCGTGCGCGCCGGTGCCGTTCTACCTGTGTGAGATCCGCCGGCACTCCGGATACGCGATTCCCGTCCCCGTGGTTGAAACGCTGCGCGAGACGGCCGAGAACCTGCTCGGCATGAAGGTCTCAGACCCGACGATCGAGGATGTGGAGCGCTATCTGTTCCCCGATTTCGACATGGTTGTCGGCACGGAGTCACTCGTCAAGGAGGGGTTCGCGCGCGGTGCCGTAGGTGCGCTCTCCGGCCTGGCCGGCGCGTTGCCGCGGGAGGTCGTGCGCTCCGTCGCCGACCCGGGCGATCGCGGCGCCACGCTCGGCGCGCTGCTCGCGGGGATCAAGCGCTACCCCTTCCACGCTGCCGGCAAGCTCGCGCTGATCGCCCAGAACGTGGCGCTCGAGCCGTGGGTGCGCCGTCCGCTGCGTCAGCTCACGCCCGCCGAGCGTACCGATCTCGAGGACTGGCTGGCGGTCGTGCTCGCCGGCTCGGAGCGGGTCGTCACGCCATGACGCAACGTCACGGGCGGGCGGCGATCGAGCGACGACTCGCCGGTTGAGCGCATTCGCCCGAGCGCCGATGATCGTGGCGAGCCAACGCCGCCCGCCCTCCCCCAATCCAGGAAGGTCGACATGCAACCAGCAGAAGTAAACGACGGCATCCGACGTCACCGCGTCGCCGTGATCGGCGGCGACGGCGTCGGCCCGGAAGTGATCGCGGCGGGCCTGCGCGTGCTGCGCCGGGCGGCAGAACTCGACGGCGGCTTCGAGCTGATCGCCGACGAGCTGCCTTGGGGCAGCGACTACTACAGCGAGCACGGCACGATGGCGCCGGAGGACTTCCTCGAGACCCTGCGCGGCTACGACGCCATCTACCTGGGGGCGGTCGGCTCGCCGGCGGTGCCCGACCACGTGACGCTGTGGGGCCTGTTGCTCCCGATCCGCCAGGTCTTCGACCTGTACGTGAACCTGCGCCCGGTCAAGCTGATGGCCGGTATCGACGGCCCGCTGCGCGAGCAGGGCGTCGAGGACATCCAGATGATGTGCGTACGCGAGAACACCGAGGGCGAGTACTGCGGCGCCGGCGGGCGCGTGCACGAGGGCCTGGACATGGAGGTGGGCCTGCAGACCGACGTGTTCACGCGTGTCGGCGTCGAGCGGATCGCGCGCTACGCGTTCGAGCTCGCGCGCACACGCTCGCATCGCGTCGCGAGCGTGACCAAGTCCAACGCCGGCCGCCACGCGTTCGTCTTCTGGGACAAGGTCGTGTCCGAGGTCGCGCGCGACTACCCCGACGTCGAGCTGGACAGCGTTCTGGTCGATGCCGCGGCGGCGCACTTCGTGACCGACCCGCGGCGATTCGACGTGGTTGTCGGCTCCAACCTGTTCATGGATGTGCTGACCGATCTCGGGGCCGTGATCCAGGGAGGCATGGGCGTCGCGGCGAGCGCGAACGTGAACCCGCAGGGCGGCGTGCCGGGTATGTTCGAACCGGTGCACGGCTCCGCCCCCGACATCGCCGGCCAGGAGATCGCCAACCCGATCGGCGCGGTGTGGTCCGGGGCGATGATGCTCGAGCACCTGGGCGAGACCGCCGCCGGCGAGGCGGTGCGCGAGGCGATGGAGCAGGTGCTCGCGAGCCGCAGCGCTCACACCCGCGATCTTGGCGGCACCGCCAGCACCTCTCAGGTGGCGGATGCCATCGAAGCGGCGATGGAGCCGCGCTGACTACGCCGCGGCGGCGTCGCAGCCGTACAGGTGTTCGCGCAGCTGGTCGCACGTCTCGGCCGACCAGCGCTCGCTCGTCTCCAAGGCCTCGATCAGGTCCTCGGCGGCGCGAAGCACCTGCCGGCTTTCCGGCTCGCCGAACAGCAGGGCGTCGGCGGCCTCCAGCAGCTGCTCGCGCTCTCTAGCGTGCAGCTTCGTCGATCCCTGACGCTCGATCGTCTCGAGCAGCGCCGTGTAGTGGGCGCCACGTGCGGTCATCGGCTCGCTGGTGCTCGTCATCGTCTCCCCAGCTTAGAACCTGTTTCTCAGCTACCCCTGACCGACGGTTTCGAGAGCGGGCTGCTCGACATCGGACTCGGCCGACTCGCCGCTGGTCGTATCCAGCGCGTCGTCGGGCTCGTCTGTCGGATTTGCCGCCGCGTACTTGCGCGCGTCCTTCTTGGCCTGCTTGTCCATGCGCCGCTCGCGCAGCTTGCTTTCGCGGGTGAGCTTCGCCATCGTCGTCTTCTTCTTGCCGCTTGATGCCATGTCTGCACGTCCCTTGATATGGAGCGACGACTGTAGCGCTTGACATCTGATTAGTGGCTGCTAACCTCAATCTAGTTAGCACTCACTAAGAAAGAGGCAGGCTCATGAATATTCCGACCGACTCCCACGCAGGGCAGCCCCGCCACAGCGGGTGGACGCTCGCGATCGTCTCGATCGGGCTGTTCATGGTGGTGCTCGACAATCTCGTCGTCAACGTCGCCCTACCGAGCATCCACCGCGACCTGGGCGGTTCGATACAAGCGCTCGAGTGGACCGTCAGCGCCTACGTGCTGGCATATGCGGTGCTGCTGCTCACCGGCTCGGCGCTCGGGGATCGATACGGGCGCAAGCGCATGTTCATCGCGGGCATCGCGCTGTTCACGCTCTCCTCGGCCGCCGCCGCGCTCGCGCCCTCGACGGCGTTGCTGATCGCCGCGCGCGCCTCGCAGGGCGTCGGCGCGGCGGTCGTGACGCCGCTCACGCTCACGCTCCTGGCGGACGCGTTCCCACCCGAACGGCGCGGCGTCGCGCTCGGAATCTGGTCGGGCATCAGCGGAATCGCCGTCGCGCTCGGACCGCTCGTCGGCGGCGCGGTCATCCAGGCCGGCTCGTGGCATTGGATCTTCTGGATCAACGTCCCGATCGGAGTCGTGCTGGTCGGGCTCGCGGCGCTGCGCCTCGCCGAGAGCCACGGTGCGTCGACGCAGCTCGACCTGCCCGGCCTGGCACTCGCCTCGAGCGGCCTCTTCGGCCTCGTGTTCGGGCTGGTGCGCTCACAATCGGTGGGCTGGAGCAGTCCCGAGGTCGTGATCGCGCTCGCCGCCGGTGCGCTGGCGCTCGCCGCATTCATCATCTACGAGCTGCGCGCCGCCGAGCCGATGCTGCCCCTGGGCTTCTTCGCCGACCGCGGCTTCGCTGTCACCAACGTCGTCTCGATGGCGATGTATTTCGGGATGTTCGGCTCGATCTTCTTCCTCAGCCAGTTCCTGCAGAACGTGCTGCACAACACGCCGCTGCACGCGGGCGAGAAGCTGCTGATCTGGACCGGCGCGACGATGATCGTGTCACCGCTCGCGGGCATCTTCTCCGAGCGCTACGGCAGTCGGCTGTTCATGGTCGCCGGACTCGGCCTGCAGGCGCTGGCTCTCGGCTGGCTCGCGTCGCTCGCCGCTGTGAACCAGAGCTACGCGAGCATGATCGCCCCGTTCATCCTCGCCGGCGCCGGCATGGCACTCGTGTTCGCGCCCGCCGCAAATGCGGTGCTCGCTTCGGTGCGCACCGATCAAGCAGGGCAGGCATCCGGCGCGACCAACGCGATCCGCGAGCTCGGCGGAGTGCTCGGCATCGCCGTGCTCGCGACCGTGTTCACAAGCCACGGCAGCTACGCCTCCTCACACGCGTTCGTCGCCGGTCTGATCCCGGCGATGTGGGTCGGCGCCGGCGTCCTTGCGGCCGGCGCGTTGATCGCCGCGGTGCTTCCGTTCAACACCCGCACATCGGCAACCGCGAATGCGGCAGCCGAGCAACTCGACGAGCGGGCGCAGCTCCGCAATGTCGAGGTCGTGCACGCGGCCTGAGTGCGCCGTAGCATCGTCCCCAACCGCCATGGCCACCACGCCGACGCCGACATCCACAGATCAGCAGCCTCGCCAGCGCGTGTCGGCCGCCGAGCGGCGGGACGCGCTGATCGAGGCCGCCATCCACGAGTTCGCACATGGAGGCCTCCACGGCACCCCGGTCGAGCGCATCGCCCGCCGGGTCGGGGTCGCACAGCCCTACGTTTTCAGCCTCTTCGCCAGCAAGCGCGAGCTGTTCCTGGCGGCGGTCGAGCGCGACTTTCAGCTCACCGAAGACACGTTCACGCGAGCCGCCGCCGCGCTAGACCCGGCCTCCGCGTCGCCGGACGACGACGTTCTCCACGCGATGGGAAAGGCCTACGTCGAGCTGCTCGGCTCCAACCGCGACTATCTCATGCTCCAGCACCAGGCGTACGCAGCGTGCGACGAGCCGGAGATTCGAGAGCGAGTCCGCACTTGCTACGCGCGGCTCGTCGCGCACGTTGTCGATCTCTCCGGCGCCGAGCCGGCGCGCATCGACGAGTTCATCTCGCAGGGCATGTGGCTGAACGTCGCCGCGGCGATGGAAGTCGATGAGCTCTCGCCGAGCGGCCAATGGGCACGGGCGCAGCTGGACGGCTCGAGCAATCAGCTCGCGCGGTAGTGCCCCGGCCACTCGTGGTAGCCGATCCGTGTGATCTCGGTGATCTGACCCACCTCGCCCCACTCGTTGGCGCCGAGCCGCGAGGCCGGTGCCAGCAGGTCGACCGCCGGGCGACCATCGCGCATGACGTCCTCGCTGACAGCCACGTGAACGACCCGACCCATCACGACGGTGCTCGTGCCGAACCCCACGCTCGCGTGCAGCGTGCACTCGAGCGCTACCGGTGACGAGGCCACGCGCGGCGGCGCTACCAGCTTGCTCGGCTCGCGCTCCAATCCCACCGCGTCGAACTCGCTGATCTCAGGCGGGAAGTCGGTGGCCGTCGCGTTCACCTGCTCGAGCAGGCGTGCCGGGGTGAGGCACACGACGAACTCGCCCGTCTGCTCGACGTTGTCGAGCGAATCCTTGCGCCCGACTGAAGTGAACTGCACGATCGGCGGGTCGACCGAGGAGACCGTGAAGAACGAATGCGGAGCGAGGTTGTCGACGCCGGCCGGCGAGCGCGAGGAGACCCACGCGATCGGCCGCGGGATCACCACCGAGTTGAGCAGCAGGTAGAACGCGCCTGCATCCGTCGCGGCCGGGTCGATGTCGATGCGCCTCACAGGCCCCAGAGGGTAGTAGCGGCCGCACGTCGATCACGCTGCACCTGCTTTCGCGGGTGCACGCCCCCGTTGGCTCGCTGTTAGGGAAAGCGAGTCAAGAAGTGATCGCCGACAGGCCGAGCTCGGCCATGTGGCGATCCAGGAGGGTCTTGCAGACGTCGTCGAGCTGGACGGCCGGCTCGCGCATTTGACCGACGGACAGCACGCCGCGCTTGCACAGGACGTACTTGGCCGTGGCGTTGTAGTGCTCGATCGTCTGCATCTGGAAGACGAGCATCGACAGCACCGCTCTCATGCGCTCGCGTGCCTCGGGGCGCCTGTCGCTGCTCCAGAGCTCGTAGATGTCCACGAGCTGATCCACGAGGTCGACGCCCGGAGCCACGCCGGCGGCGCCCTGCTCGAGGCAGTCGAGCAGGTACAGGCCACCGCTGCCGCAGAACAGCTTGACGCGATCGCCAAACGCCGACACCCAGCTGGCAAGCCCGTTCGCGCCCACCTCGAGCTTGACCGCGGCGAGGTTGGGGATGCTCTCGAGCATCTCTGCCACGACCTCCGGACCGAGCTCCACGGTGAGGTACTCGGGAGCGTCCTGGATCATCACCGGCAGGTCGGTCGCGGCGGCGATCTCCTGGAAGTAGCGGATCAGCGCGGGCTTGGACGCGGGGGAGGTCAGCGGCGGTGGAACGACGAGCCCGTCGGCGCCTGCCTCCGCGGCCGCCTTGGCGAGCCGCACCGAGCCGTGGGTGGCCTCGGTTCCCACGCCAGCCAGTACCGGGACCGCACCGTTCGTCTCCGCGACGATCACGCGGAGCAACTCGATGCGCTCGTCGGGCGTGAGGCGGAACACCTCGCCAGCGAGCCCGAAGCAGATCAGGCCGTGCGAGCCCTGGTCGAGGGCGAATCTCGTGACCTCTCGCTGTGCCGCGAGATCGATGTCGCCGCTGTCTGTAAACGGCGTCGGGAGGCTCGGGAAGATCCCCCGCCAGGCTGGTGAGTGTTGGGTGTCGTTCATAGAGTTATTATAACCATTTGAGATGCTCAGCGTGCAATCTACGTACAGTCGCACCGAAAATCAAGGGCTTTTGTATGGCCGGGTCCAACCAACACCACATACTTGACATCTCTGCATATCATTATATATGCTTGCTGACCGTTGAAACAAGCCGCGCCAGCCTCTAAGGGGAGAGAGACACAATGAGAAACACCCGATACTTCGTCGTGATCTTGGCAGCCGCCGCGATTGCGTTGCTGGTCGCCGGATGCGGAGGAAGCTCCTCGCCGACCACGTCGTCCTCGAGCACGAGCTCGGAAGCGCCGCACCGAGGCGGCAACCTCGTGTTCGCGCGTGCCTACGAGCCGATCACCTTCGATCCGCTGAAGACCCAGGGCGACAACGGCTCACTCTGGGACATGATGCAGATCTACGACCAGCTCGTCGAGTACAGGCCCGGGACCCTCAACGTCCAGCCCGGGCTCGCGAGCTCATGGACGATCTCCCCGAACGGCCTCGTCTACACGTTCAAGCTGCGCAAAGCGCGCTTCTCCAATGGCGAACCGGTGACGGCGCAGGACATCAAGTTCTCGGTCGACCGCTTCGCCAGCCCCAAGACCGACGCGGCATACGCGGAATTTCTCGCCGCGGCGTACAAGTCGAGCTCGGTCCCCAACCCCGAAACCTTCGTGGTCGAACTGAAGCACCCCGACGCCGGCTTCCTGGCCGCGCTCGCCGTGCCCGTCGCCTCGATCGTCCCCAAGGCGGTCGTCGAACGCGAGGGCAGCGAATTCAGCAGCCATCCGGTGGGCAGCGGCCCGTTCGTGCTGTCGAGCTGGGTACGCGGACAGTACGTGAAGCTCGTGCGCAACCCCTACTACTGGCGCTCCGGTCTGCCGTATCTGAACAGCGTCACGATCAACTACGTGCCCAACGACAACACGCGCGTGCTGCAGGTCACATCCGGACAGGCCGACCTGGCCGAGTCGATCCCCTACACGCAGCTGTCAGAGCTCTCCTCACAGCCCGGCGTGAGCGTCCAGAGCGCGCCGTTCGTCGCATACGACGCGGTCTGGCTGAACGACAGCTACGCCCCGCTCGCGGAAGTGAAGGTGCGCCAGGCGCTGAACTACGCCCTGAACAAGCCTGCGATCAACCAGTCCGTGTACGCGGGCAAGGCCGAAGTGAACAACAGCACGCTCGCCCAGACCAAGTTCTGGTCCTCGAAGGTGGTGGGGTACGCATACAACCTGACAAAGGCCAAGGAACTGATGGCGGCCTCGAAATACCCCAACGGCTTCAGCATGTCGCTGAAAGTTCCCGCCGGCGACACCGTCTATGGGGCCCTTGCGCTGATCGCCAAGGAAGAGTGGAGCCAGATCGGCGTCAAAGTCTCGATCGAGCCGGTGGAAACCAACACGCTGTTCAGCGAATACTCGTCCGGCAACTACCAGGCCGCGATCCCGCAGCCGGCGACCACCAGCGACGTGCTGGTGCCCGAGGAGCTCGCGCTGGCATGGCTCGTCTACACGCCCAGCTACCAGAGCTACTTCACCCAGTACAAGGACCCGGCCGTCGAGGCGCTCGTGCTCAAGGCCGACAGGTCCACCAGTGAAGCCGAACAGGCCACCCTGTGGCCGGAAATTCAGGAAAAGTCGATGGCCGACGCTCCCTGGGTACCGGTCGTGTTCCCCCCGGAGCTGACCGCCGTACGGAGCAACGTCGGACATTTCCAGACGCTTCGGACCGGTTGGTGGGAACTGGCTGAAACCTGGCTCAAGTGAACGTCGCCGGAGTAGCAGAGCGGTGATCAGCGCCAGGGCAAGTCGGCGTGTACTGCAGTCGCTGTTGGTGCTGGTCGGCGTCTCGATCGTCTCGTTCGCGCTCATCCATCTCGTGCCGGGAGATCCCGCGCGCATCGCGCTCGGCCCACGTGCCTCGCTGACCGCCGTCAGCGAGGCACGCCACACCTTGGGCTTGGACAAGCCGCTCGTGACCCAGTACCTGAACTTCGTCACGGGCGCCCTGCAAGGCAATCTCGGCTATTCGATCCAGCAGCGCGCGAGCGTTGGCAGCCTGGTCGGCAATCGCATCCTGCCGAGCGTGCTGCTGGTCGGATTCTCGACCGTGCTCGCCGTCCTGCTGGCGGTCCCGCTCGGACTGGTCTCGGCGCTGAAGCGCGATCGCCTGCCCGACCACGTGATCAGGATCGTGACGATGGTCACCTTTGCGATGCCCGCCTTCTGGCTCGGGCTCGTGCTGGTCGAGCTGCTCAGCCTCCGCGCGCACCTGCTGCCGGTGTCCGGCTACGGCGGGAGCTTTGCGGAAAAGCTGAAGGACCTCCTGCTTCCCTCGTTGACGATCGCGTTGTACCTCGCGCCGATGCTCATCAGGACGCTGCGCAGCAGCGTCCTCGACGTGCTCGACAGTGACTTCATCGAGGCGGCGCGCGCGCGCGGGCTGTCGGAGCGGCGCGTGGTTCTCAAGCACGTGCTCCGCAACGCGAGCATCGCCACCGTGACCGTGCTCGCGGTCAACCT
Organism: Solirubrobacteraceae bacterium; assembly: GCA_035939335.1. GTDB lineage: Bacteria > Actinomycetota > Thermoleophilia > Solirubrobacterales > Solirubrobacteraceae > Palsa-744. Next base: position 153,170 of record DASZFY010000020.1, read on the forward strand.
CGGCTTCCTCATCAGCGGAACCGTCGTGATCGAGGTCGTATTCGACATTCCCGGACTCGGCTCGCTGATCGTCACGGCCGTCCAGTCGCGCGACTTCCCCGTCGTGCAGTCGCTTACTTTGATCTTCGGCGCGTTCGTCATCGGCGTCAACCTGCTCGCCGACCTCGCCTACGCCGTGATCGACCCGCGCGTGCGTCAGGCCTCGACCACATGACACCGGTCGCTCGCCAGGAGCTGGTCCTCTCGGGCGCGCGCGCGCTGCGTCGCCAGGTCGACCGCCAGAACCGGTGGGCCGATCTGACGCTGTGGACGGGCGCGGGGATCCTGGCGCTGCTCGTCCTGGCCGCGGTGCTCGCCAGCGTGATCGCGCCAGACCAGCCCAACACCCAACACCTGACAGAAGGCTTCCTGCACCCGTCCACGGCGCACCTGTTCGGGACAGACGCCTTCGGCCGCGACATCTTCTCGCGCGCTCTCTACGGTCTGCGCGTCGACCTCCTGCTCGGGATCGTCGCGACCTACGTGCCGCTCGTGATCGGGATGGCGCTCGGCGCGATCGCGGGCTACTACCGCGGCTGGCGCGAGACGGTGATCATGCGCATCACCGACGTCACCATCGCGCTCCCGTTCATCGTGCTGATCCTCGCGATCGTCGCGATCGTCGGGCCGGGTCTCACCGGGGTGTACATCGGCGAGATCGCCGTCTCGTGGGCGTTGTACGCGCGGCTCACGCGGGCCGAGATGCTCGTGCTGCGCGAGCAGCAGTTCATCGTCGCTGCGGAGGCGCTCGGCTACTCGACGCCGCGGATCATCTTCAAGCACGCGCTGCCCCACCTGATCCGTCCTAACCTCGTCTTCTCGATGGCCGACATCGTGCTCAACATCCTCGTGCTCGCCTCGCTCTCATTTCTGGGAGTGGGCGTTCAACCACCGACCCCCGAGCTCGGTGCGATGATCGCCGAAGGTGGCCAGTATCTGCTCAGCGCGTGGTGGATCGCGACGCTGCCCGGCCTCGTGCTCGTCGTGCTCGGATCGGGCTTCTCGCTGGTGGGCGACGCGCTCGCGGATCGCTTCGGGCGGCGCTTGGAGCTCCCTCGATGACCACGCTCGAGCACAGCAGCGGCTCGCCGGCAAAGGCCGAGGCGCACGACGCGGCAAGCACGCTCGAGCTGCGCGGCCTGACGGTTGCGTTCCCGACGCGCAGCGGCCTGGCGGTCGCCGTGAACAACGTGTCGCTGAGCGTCGAGCCCGGCCACGTCACCGGCATCGTCGGCGAGTCGGGCTCGGGCAAGACGATGATCTGTCGCGCGATACTCGGCCTCGTGCCCCGCCCCGGGGCGATCCTTGCCGGCGAGATCCTCTGGCGCGGGCGCGATCTCGTGAGCGCGCAGCCGAGCGCGATGCGCCGCGTTCGCGGCAGCGAGATCGCGATGATCTTCCAGGACCCCAGCAGCGCGCTGGACCCCCTGTTCACGATCGGCGACCAGATAACCGAGCCGCTGCGAGCCCATCGCGGGCTCTCGCGCTCGAGCGCCGAGAAGGAGGCGATCGAGCTGCTCGGGCGCGTGGGCATCCCCTCCCCGCGCGAGCGCATCAACGCCTACCCGCACCACCTCAGCGGCGGCATGCGACAGCGCGCGATGATCGCGATCGCGATCTCGTGCAAGCCCGAGCTCGTGCTCGCCGACGAGCCGACGACCAGCCTCGACGTGACGATCCAGGACCAGATCCTCGGACTGCTGGCCGAGCTGCGCGAGGAGTACGGCATGAGCATGGTGCTCGTGTCTCACGACCTCGGGGTGATCGCGCAGAACGCGGACTCGGTGGCGGTGATGTACAGCGGCTCGATCGTCGAGACCGCCCCCACCCGTCAGATCTTCTCCGCCACGCGCCACCCCTACACAGCCGCCCTGATCCAGGCGCTGCCGTCGATCCACGTCGAGCAGCCGCGAAGAATCCCCGAGCCGATCCCCGGCCAGCCCCCCTCGCTCGACGACCTGCCCCCCGGCTGCCCGTTTGCACCGCGTTGCCGATACGTCACCGACGCCTGCCAAGAGGTGGACATGACACGTGTCACCGTGGGGGCCGGCCACGACACGGCCTGCCCGTTTGCCGAGACGGTGATGGTGCCATCGTGAGCGCGGCCACCGGCGCACAGTCCGATACGACCCCGATCATGACGGTCGAGGGGCTGTGCAAGCGCTTCTCCATGTCGCGCTCGCCGCTGCAGTGGGCGCGCCGCGAGCCGGCGCGTGAGCTGATCGCCGTGGACCATGTCTCACTGCAGCTGCGTCGCGGCGAAGTTCTCGGCGTCGTCGGTGAGTCTGGCTGCGGCAAGACCACCCTCGCCCGCTGCATGTTGCGCCTGGTCGAGCCCGACGAGGGCAGCATCCGCCTCGAGGACACCGACCTGCTCACGCTAGGCCGCGCGGATCTGCGCTCCATGCGCAAGCGGGTGCAGATGGTCTTCCAGGACCCTTACGCCTCGCTCAACCCGCGTTTGACCATCGGCGCGGCGATCGGAGAAGCCGCGCGCGTGCACCGGCTCGTGGACGCCGCCGGCGAGCGGCGGTATGTCGAGGAGCTGCTCGAGCTCGTCGGACTGCCGAGCTCCGCCTATGGCCGTCCGCCAAAGGCGCTCAGCGGGGGCCAGCGCCAACGCGCCGTGATCGCGCGGGCGCTCGCGCTCAAACCGGATGTGCTGATCGCCGACGAGGCCGTCTCCGCCCTGGACGTCTCGATTCAGGCCCAGATCCTGGCGCTGCTGCGCAAACTCACCGACGAGCTCGGACTGGCCACGCTGTTCATCGCCCATCAGCTCGCCGTGATCGCGCAAATATCCGACTCCGTGGCCGTCATGTACCTCGGCCAGGTCGTCGAGCAGGGCCCAACCGCGGAGGTCTTCTCCTCTCCGCGCCATCCCTACACCCGTGCGCTGTTGGACGCCCATCCGGAGCCCGACGCGGAGCGCCACCGTGGCGCGCCCGCCGTGGCCGGTGACATTCCCTCGCCGCTTGACATGCCACGCGGCTGTCGTTTTCACACGCGCTGCGCGTATGCCGAGGAGCGCTGCATGCAGCCCCAGCCATTGAGCGACTGCGGCGATGGCCGCCATGTCCGCTGCGAGGTGCTCCCGCTCAGCGCCGGCCCGGCGGGCGACGGCGAGATCGAATCCGTTCAGCGGTAGAGGGCGGCCCGCCCTCTACCGGCAGCGAGCCGCTCAGCCCTAGCGCGCGAGCAGCCCGCCGTCAACCGCCAGCGACTCGCCCGTCACGAACGACGCGTCGTCGGAGGCCAGGAACGCGACGGCGCCGGCGACCTCCTCGGGCCGTCCGACCCTGCCGATCGGATGCAGTGCGACGATCTGCTCGCGCACCGGCTCCGGCTCGTCGTGGCTGTCGATGAACCGCAGCATCATCTCGGTCTCCACGAAGCCTGGGCACACGCAGTTGACGCGGATGCCGCGGGCCGAGTAGTCGAGCGCCATCTGGCGGGTGAGCGCGAGCACAGCGCCCTTGGAGGCGCAATAGGCGGCATCGCGCTCGAAGCCCACCCACCCGGCGACCGAGCCGATGTTCACGATGCTCCCGCGGCCCTGATCGAGCATCTGCGGGATCGCCTCGCGGCAGGCCAGGAACACCCCGCGGACGTTGGTGTCCATCACCAGCTCGTACTGCTCGTCGGTCGTCTCGTGCACCGCTCGCAGCAGGCCGGTGCCGGCGTTGTTGCAGAGGATGTCCAGCGCGCCGAATCGCTCGACCGCCGCCCGCACCAGACTGGCCACGGACGCTGGGTCGCGAATGTCGGCGGCGTGGAACGCGACGCGGCCGGGATGCTCGCGCTCGAGCTCGGCGTGCAGCGCCTCGCCAGCGTCGATCGCGCGCTGCGTCATCAGGACGTTGGCGCCCTCCGCCAGAAGCCGTCTGACCACCGCGCGTCCGATCCCGCCGCCGGCGCCGGTGACCACGGCCGTGCGCCCGTCCAGGCGAGCGAGGTCCATCAGGGGGCAGGCGGCCGCAGCACGATCTTGGTCGCCTCCTCGGGCCGCTCCACGAGCGTTTGAAACGCATCCTGCCCGTCGCTCAGCGGCCGCACGGTGATCCAGTGTCGGTAGGGCACCAGATCAGCTCGCAGCAGCTCCAGAGCGGTGTCGAAGTCGGCCTGCGTGTATGCGTATGAGCACTGGAGTCGCAGCTCCTTGGCGACCGCCGCGTTGATCGCGAGCTCGCTGTTGGCGCTGTGCAGACCGAGCAGCACGACGCATCCGCCCGCGTCGCAGCGCTCGATCGCGCTGTTGCGAGAAGACGTCGTGCCCGCGGCGTCGATCACGTGATCGAACAGCGCCTCGCGCAGGCTCGGGTCCTCCGGTGCCAGAGCGGCGTCCGCGCCGCTGTCGAGGCCCGCGTCTCGCCGCGTGGCGACGGGATCGATGATCGTGATGTTGGCCGTGCCCGCGACCCGTAGAACGGTGACGACGCTAAGCCCGATCGCCCCCGCGCCCAACACGGCCACGCGACGCCCGAGCGTGCTCGGCAGCAGCTCGGCGACGTGCACCGCGTTGGCGATTGGCTCGGCCATCGCGCCTGCGACGTCATCGAGCGAGCCGAGCGGCGTGACACCCGACTGCGGGACCGCCACCAGCTCGGCGAAGCCTCCGTCGACCTGCATCCCCAGCAGCACACGCGTGGGACAGACGTTGGAGCGTCCGGATCTGCATTGTGCACAGTGACCGCACGGGTGCAGCGGGTTGACCGCCACGCGCTGACCCACCAGCTCCGCGTCGGCGTCGCGGCCGCACGCGACGACCACGCCGGCGAGCTCGTGCCCGAAGATGCGCCCCGGCGCCCGGCGAGTGCTGTGGCCGGTGAAGCTCGTCAGCTCCGAGCCGCAGATGCCCGCGGCCGACACCCGGACGAGCACCTCATCGTCACGTGGCTCGGGATGTGGCCGGCTTTCGAGGGCCATGTGGCCCGTTCTCTTGAATACAAGTGCTTGCATTTTAGACATAACATCAGTGATGATAAGCGACAGAGATGCAAAGTGCAACCCCGTTGGCGCGAGCGTCTAAAATGCCACCCGGCTTGCCATTCACCGCCGATCGCTGTATACTCTGATGGTCAGATGATGTCTTTCGTCGAATCTCCCGTCGCGGCGCTGCGTGAGCCGCGCCTACACGAGCGTGTGGCCGTGGCCCTGGCGTGCGACGTGGTCAACGGCACCCTCGCTCCCGGAGACCACTTCCCGTCTGCGGATGAGATCGTCGAGCGGTTCGGGGTCTCGCGTACCGTGGCGCGCGAGACGGTCCAGACGCTGTCGATGATCGGCATGGTGCGAGTCCACCACGGCAAGCGCTCCGACGTACGCCCGTCGGACGACTGGAACGTGCTCACGCCGGTGGTCCAGGAGGCGCTGCGGCGCGAGGATCGGCTGCAACCGCTGTGGCATGACCTCTATGACTTCCGCCTGCTGATCGAGCCCCCGGCGGCGTCCTGGATGGCCGAGCGAGGCTCCGATCGTGAGCTGGCTCAACTCTCGGCGCTCGCCGCCGAGATGCGGGTGCTCACCGAGGACATCGCCAACAGCAGCCGCGTGCTCGCCGCCGACCAGGCCTTCCACCGGCTGATCGCCCAAGCCTCGAGCAATCTCGTGCTCGCCGCCGTCAGCCGCAGCTTCTGGGAGGCGCTGTCGGTCGTGTGGCTGGAGTCTCACCTGGGTGCTCAGGAACTCCGTGACGTCGCCGAGCAGCATTCGCTGATCGCCGACGCGGTCGTGCGTCGGGACCCCGACGCCGCGGCTAAAGCGATGGAAGAGCATCTCAACGCGGCCTCGACGATGGACGTTGGCCACTTTCCACAGGAGCAGTAGCGCGGTAACACGGCGCGGATAGAGAACGGACACGAATGGAACTACACGCAGGCATTGACACTGGAGGGACCTTCACCGACCTCGTCGCGCTAGACGCCGCCGAGGGGACGCTGCGGGCACTCAAGACCTCCTCCCGCCCCGACAAGCCGGGCCGGGCGATCACCACCGCGCTGGCCGACGCCGGCATCTCGGGTGAGGGGCTCGTGCGCTTCACGCACGGGACGACGGTCGGCACCAACACGCTGATCGAGCGCACTGGCTGCCGCGTCGGGCTGCTCACCACGCAGGGCTTCGAGGACACGCCCTACATCCAGCGGATCAATCGCAAGGTGCTCTACGACCTGAGCTGGACCAAGCCCAAACCGCTGGTTGCCACCCGTCGCGCGTGCCTGGGAGTGAACGAGCGGCTCTCGGCCGGCGGCGAGGTCGTTCGCGCCGTCGACGAGGACCAGGTGCGCGAGCTGTGCGCAGAGCTGCGCGAGAACGACATCGAGGCGGTCGCGATCTGCCTGCTGTTCTCCTACGCGCACACCGAGCACGAGCAGACCGTCAAGCGGATCATCGAAGAGGAGCTCGGCGAGATCCCCGTCTCGGTCTCCCACGAGGTCGCGCCGATCTGGCGCGAGTACGAGCGCTCGAACACAACCATCGCGGACGCCTACCTGAAGCCGCTGATGCGCCGCTACGTGACCAGCCTCAGCGAGGAGCTCGTCCGCTACGGGATGACGCGCACGTGGACGATCATGAAGTCCAACGGCGGCGCCATGCTGTCCTCGGCCGCTGCCACCGCGCCGATCCAGACGGTGATGTCCGGGCCGGCCGGCGGCATGATCGCGGCCGAGCGCGTGGCCGCGCGCGAGGGCATCGCCAACGTGATCACCTTCGACATGGGCGGCACCAGCGCCGACGTCGGCCTGATCGTCGATGGCCAACAGCGGCACACGACCGAGTACGAGATCGAGTGGGGCCTGCCCGCCTCGGTGCCGGTGATCGACATCAAGTCGATCGGAGCGGGCGGCGGTTCGGTCGCGTGGGTCGACCGCGGCGGCTTTCTGCGGGTGGGTCCGCGCAGCGCGGGCGCCCAGCCGGGGCCGGCCTGCTTTGGGCGCGGCGGCGTCGAGGCGACCGTAACCGACGCGAACGTCCTGCTCGGGCGCCTCGATCCCGGCTACTTCCTCGGCGGGCGCATGAGCCTCGACCTCGACCTCGCGCGGACGGCGATCGAGGGTCTCGCCGAGCAGCTCGCCATGGAGCCGCTCGAGCTGGCCGCCTCGATCGTCGAGATCGCCAACGAGAACACGGCCAACGCGATCAAGATGGTCTCGCTCGAGCGCGGTCACGACCCGCGCCGCTTCGCGCTGCTCGGCTTCGGCGGCGCCGGCCCGCTGCACGCGGCCGCGGTCGCCCGCTCGCTGGAGATCCCGCGCGTGCTGATCCCGCCCTTCCCCGGCGTGTTCTCAGCCGTGGGGCTGCTGCTCGCAGATCTGCGCGTGGACAAGGTGTGGACCAAGGCCTTTCGCTCCACCGATGTGGATGCCGGCGAAGTGCAGCGGCAGTTCGGTCTGATCACCGAGCGCGCGGTCGCCGAACTGCGCCAGGAGGGCTTCAGCGGCGAGCCGCAGGTCCGTCGCTCGATCAACATGCGCTACCTCGGCCAAAACTACGAGCACGAGCTCGAGCTGCCCGACGGCGAGGTGACCGAGCAGGCGCTGACCGACGCCTTCGCGCGCTTCGCCACGATGCACGAGGAGCGCTATGGCTATGCGATCGAGGGCGAGACGATCGAGCTGGTCAGCTTCAAGGTCACCGCGATTGGCGCTCGTCCGCCGGTGCGACTCGTCGACACTCCGTCCGAGCAGGTGCGCGAGTCCTCCAGCCGCGAGGTCTACTTTCGCGGACTGGGCTTCGTCGACACCGCGCTCGTGCACCGCTCGAGCCTCGAGCCGGGGGAGGTCTTGCGCGGTCCGGCGTTGGTTCAGGAGGACAGCTCCACGACGCTCGTGCCGCCCGATATGACCGTGCAGCGCACCGAGAACGGCAGCCTGCTGGTCGAGGTCCGGCCATGACGCCCTCCCGCGACACGACAGCAGCGGTCGGGCTCGACCCGGTCACCCTGACGGTGCTCGACAACTACCTCACGAGCACGTGCCGCGACATGGGCGTGACGATGATGACGACGGCGTACTCGCCGATCTTCAACGAGTCGTTGGACTTCTCGTGCGTGATCTTCGACCCTCGCGGCCAGATGCTCGCCCAGGCGGAGTTCTGCCCGTCGCAGATCGGGACGATCAAGTTCACCGTCGAGTGGACGATCGCCGAGCTTGGCCTGGAGGCCTTCGAGCAGGGTGACGTGGTGATCCACAACGACCCCTACCGAGGCTCGGGGCACGTGCCCGAGCACATGCTCCTGCGCCCCGTCTTCTGGGAGGGCGAGCTGGTCGCGTTCGTGGCCAACGTCGCGCACATGTCAGAGGTCGGCGCCAAGACCCCCGGTGGCCTGTCCGGCGACGCGACGGAGATCTTCCAGGAGGGGCTGCTGATCCCGCCGGTGAAGCTCAGGCGCCGCGGCGAGGACGTCCAGGACATCTGGAAGATGGTGCTCGCAAATCACCGCACGCCGCGCGTCACCTACGGCGACTTCCGCGCGATGATGGCATCGCTCGAGCTCGCCGAGCGGCGTCTTCACTCGCTGATCGCCGACCATGGGGTGGACACGTTCACCGCCGGTGGGGATGAGCTGATCGCGATCGCCGAGCGGCGCATGCGCGCCGAGATCGAGGAGATACCGGACGGCGTCTACTTCTTCGAAGACGCGATCGAGGACGACGGCATCGGCGAGGGCTCGTTTCCGATGAAGCTCGAGCTGACGATCGCCGGCAGCGAGGTGATCGCCGACTTCACAGGCTCGGCGCGCCAGGCGGTGGGGCCGGTCAACGCGATCTACGCCGTCACTGCCTCCGCGATCTACAACGCCTTCCTGCACCTCACCGACTCCACGATCCCCCGCAACGAGGGCTGCTACCGACCGTTCACGATCGTCGCCCCGCGCGGGACGATCGTCAACTGCGAGTTCCCCGCGCCGGTGGCCGGCGGCAACACCGAGACGAGCCCGCGGATCACCGACATGGTCTTCGGCGCGCTCGCCGATGCGATCCCCGAGCGTGTGGTTGCCTCCTGCGGCGGCACCTCCTCGCCGTTCCTGTTCGGCGGTCGCAACGCCAGCGGCGGCGAACCGTACGCGCACTTCCACTTCGAGGGCGTCGGCTGGGGTGGGCGTCACGACTCCGACGGCAACGACATGATCGTGACCATCAACGGCAACTGCCGCAACACGCCCGTCGAGGTGTTCGAGACCCGCTATCCGGCGTTTCGCATCGAGTCCTACCGCCTGACCGCCGACTCGGGCGGGCCGGGGACGTTCCGCGGCGGTCTCGGCGGCGAGCGGATCTTCACGGTCACCGTCGATGAGGTCACGGTGGGCGCGCTGCTGAACCGCATGCGCGCCGACCCGTGGGGCATCCTCGGCGGCGGAGCCGGCGCCCATGGTGGCCTGTGGGTCCGTCGCGGCGGCAACGGCGAGTGGCGCACGTTCGTGGAGGAGTTCGGCACGGCCTCGCCGTCGAAGTTCTCCGGGGTGATGCTGCACGACGGCGACCAGGTGAAGATCCTGATGCCCGGTGGCGGCGGCTACGGCGACCCGCTCGAGCGTGATCGCGCGCTGATCGAGCGCGATCTCCACGAGGGCTTCGTCACCATCGAGGCAGCCCGCGAGCACTATGGCTATGAGTCCGAGAAGGAGCACTCAGATGGGTGAATGGCGAGAAAGCGAGATCGGATACCTCGAGCCCTACAGGGTCGTGTGTGAGCTCTGCGGACAGCTCGTCCCCGGCCGCTACTGGCTGCAGACGGCCGCCGGAGCACCGCGCGTCTTCTGCAACCCCGACCACGCGGCCAAGTACGAGAGCTACTGGCTGCCACGCCACGGACAAGAGGAGGCACTGCGATGAGCATCAGCCCAATTCACACCCCGGATGCCCCGGCGCCCTCGGGCGGCTACTCGCAGGGCATCCTCGCCGGGGGCTTGCTGTTCCTTTCGGGCCAGGGACCCTTCGACACGGCTGGCGAGCTCGTGGACGGATCGATCGAGGCGCAGGTGCGTCAGGTGTTCGCGAACCTCCAGGCGGTGGCCGAGGCCGCCGGTGGCTCGCTCTCGCAGACGGCGCGCGTCGGTGTCTACCTGAGCGACCTGGAGCACTTCGACGTGATGGACCGGGTCTATCGTGAGGTGTTCGCCGAGCCGCGCCCGGCGCGCACCACGATCCAGTCCGAGCTGGCCGGCTTCGACGTCGAGGCCGACGCGGTAGTTCTGGTTGACCGCTGAGACGCTCCCAGCGGATGGTCTGGACACGCCGTATGCGAGCGTGGACCTCGACGCGGTCACCCGCAACATCCAGCGAATGCAGGACTACTGTGACAGCCACGGCCTGTCGCTGCGCCCGCACGTCAAGACCCACCGGCTGCCCGCGATCGCCCACGAGCAGCTGCGCGCCGGCGCCGTCGGCGTCACCTGCCAGAAGGTGAGCGAAGCGGCGGTGATGGTGGCGGCCGGGGTGCAGGACGTGCTCATCGCCTACCCGCTGCTCGGCGAGGCAAAGCTCGAACGCCTCTGTGGCCTCGCGTCGCTCGCGCGGATCTCGCTCGCCGCCGACTCCGAAGCCGTCGCCGTCGGGCTCTCAGGGGCGCTCGCGCGCAGAGGACAGGAGCTCGACTTCCTCGTCGAGTGCGACACGGGGCTGGGGCGGACCGGCGTGCAGACGCCCGAGCAGGCGTTGGAGCTCGCGCGCCTTGTCGACGGGCTGCCCGGCCTGCACTTCGCGGGGCTGATGACCTACCCCACAGGGCCGCTCACCGCGCCCTTCTTCACCGCGGCTCGCGAGCTGATCGAGGCGTCCGGCCTCGAGGTCAGGACGCTCAGCGGAGGCGGAACCGAGCACGCCTTCCGCACACACGAGCTGGCCGAGTTGACGGAGCTGCGGACGGGCACCTACGTGTTCGGTGACCGCGCCTGCATCGCCAACGGCAGCGTCCCGCTCGAGGACTGCGCCCTGCACGTGCACGCCACCGTCGTGAGCCGGCCGACCGCCGGGCGGGCGATCCTCGACGCCGGCTCCAAGGTGCTCACGACAGACTCGGTCGAGGCGCCCGGAGTGCAGGGCTATGGCCTGCTGCTGGAGCGACCCGGAGCGACGATCGACGAGCTTTTCGAGGAGCACGCCCGCGTCCAGCTCTCGCCCGAGGAACCGCCACTGGAGCTCGGCGAGACCGTGAGCATCGTGCCCAACCACGCCTGCGGCACGACCTACATGCAGCCGAAGGTGCTCGCGCACCGCAGCGGTGCGCCAGTCGGCTGGTGGCCTGTCACCGGCCGCGGGGCCGTGCGATGAGCAATCCCCGATGACCAATCCACCACGAAGGAGGCCGGCGATATGCGCCTGGGGCTGACATCGATCGCGGGCGAGAAGCGTCCGGTAGCGCAGGTTGACGGCGGGCTGGTTGCCCTAAAGGCGCCGGCCGGCGCGACCCTGCTCGACCTGATCGCCGGGGGCGAAGCCCTGTCCATCGACAGCGGCGCGGAGCCGTTCGAGGACGTCCGTCTCCTGGCGCCTCTGCGCCCTCCCAAGATCGTCGCCATCGGGCTGAACTACCTCGACCACATTCGCGAGACGAAACTCGAGGCGCCCACGCGGCCGCTCGTGTTCACCAAGTTCACCACCAGCCTGATCGGCGACGGGGACGAGATCGTGATCGACCGTGAGTTGACTGCCCGTGTCGACTGGGAGGTCGAGCTGGGGGTTGTGATCGGCAGGCGCATGTCGCGCGTGGGTGAGCGGGACGCGCTCGACTACGTGTTCGGCTACACCGCTGCGAACGACGTCTCGGCCCGCGATCTGCAGTTCGCCGACGGCCAGTGGGTGCGCGCCAAGAGCCTCGACACGTTCTGTCCGCTCGGTCCGGTGGTCGTGACTGCCGATGAGATCCCCGACCCGCAGCAGCTGTCGTTGAGCACGCGCGTCAATGGTGAGACGGTGCAGAGCTCGAGTACCTCGGAGATGATCTTCGGCGTGGCCGAGCTGCTGTCGTTCTGCTCGCACAGCTTCGCGCTGGAGCCCGGGGACGTGGTTTTGACGGGCACACCGTGGGGCTGCGGCGAGTTCATGTCGCCGGTGCGCTCGCTGCAGGCGGGCGACGTGGTGGAGGTCGAGGTCGAGCGGATCGGCATGCTGCGCAACCAGGTCGTCGAGCTCGGCCGATGAGCGCGGCGCTCGAGGGCGACCTGCGCGGCATCGTGGGCGAGGACGGGGTCGGCTCGGTAGGGGATGTGCGCTTCCATCGCGACGCCACCGAGGCGCAGGGTCTCAGCGGAATCCCGAGCGCGGTGGTGCTCCCGGCGAGTACGGCGGAGGTCGCTGCGGTCGTGCGCTTGTGTTATGAGCGGGACATCGCGATCGTGCCCCGCGGCGGCGGCACGGGCTTCGCCGGCGGCAGCGTTCCGGTGGACGGTGGGGTGGTGGTCGATCTGCAGCGGATGAGCCGCGTGCTCGCCTTCGACCCGCCGCTGTGGCGTATGCACGTGGAGGCGGGGTTGCGCACGGGCGAGGTGCATCGTTTGGCTCGTGAGAATGGGCTTTTGTTTCCCCCCGATCCGGGTGCCGCGGAGCAGTCGCACATCGGTGGGAACGTTGCGACGAATGCTGGTGGGCCGCATGCGTTCAAGTACGGCGTGACGGGTCATTGGGTGACGGGGTTGGAGGCAGTCGTGCCTCCTGGTGAGGTGATCGCTGTTGGTGGCGCGATCCGCAAGGACGTGGCGGGGTATGACCTCAAGAGCCTGCTCGTCGGTTCCGAGGGCACGATCGGGATCGTGACGTCTGTGTGGCTGCGTTTGACGCCCGCGCCGCCCGCCCGCGCTCCGGTGGTTGCTACCTACCGAAGCTCCGCCGACGGTTGTCAGGCGATCGAGGCGGTGCTCGCGAACGGGATCGTGCCCGCCGCGCTCGAGTTCCTCGACGCTGGCGCGGTGCGAGCTGCTCGTGGGGCGTATCCGTTCGAGCTGTCTGGGGATGCTCGTTTCATGGTCGTTGCCGAGGCCGACGGTTCTGTGTCGGAGACCGAGGCGGTGGTGGGCGAGCTGCGTGAGGTGCTCGCGGAACGCGCGTTGCACGTCGAGTCGCCGGTGAGCTCACAGCAGGTCGCGGCGTTGTGGCGCTGGCGTGATGGTTTGTCGCTTGCGGTTGAGGCTGTGCGGGGCGGGAAGATCAGCGAGGACATCGTCGTGCCGCTGGACCGGCTCGACGACGCGATCGAGGCGACGCTCGAGATCGCGCGCGAGCATGGGCTCGAAGCGTGCAGCTGGGGTCATGCGGGGGATGGCAACCTGCATTCGACGTTCATGGTGGATCCGCGTGACCAGGAGGAGGTCGGTCGGGCGCGGGAGGCCGCGCGTCGGCTCTATGCGGTCGCGGTCGGCTATGGCGGGTCGATCTCCGGGGAGCATGGGCTTGGTTGGGTCAGGCATGGCCAGCTCGGGGTGCAGTCCAGCCCCGCCACGCTGGCGATGCACCACGCGGTCAAGCGCGCGATCGACCCCAAGGGCCTGATGAACCCCGGCAAGAAGCTCTAGCAGCTGACGCCAACGCCTGCTGACGGTTGACAAGAGCAGCGCGACGATCTATGGTTCCTTGAACGATCAAGGAGCGTCGAGCGCCGGCTCTCTTGAACGATCAAGAAGGACGAACGGGACACGGGAAATGAATGGGGACGCTGGGTGAAGACGTTGCGCGCAAATCCGTTGCAGAAAGGCACAGGCTCTTCCGCCGGATCTGAGAAGCCAGGGACAATCCTCCGCCTAGAGGGAGTGTGCGCCGCCTACGGCGAGGGCCCCGCGGTGATCGAGCACGCTGATCTCGCGATGGGTCAGGAGTTCGTGGCGCTGATCGGGCCGAGCGGCTGCGGCAAGACCACGCTCCTGAACATGGTCGCTGGCTTCGTGGCGCCCACCGCAGGGACGATCCTCCTCGACGGCGAGCCGATAACCGGCCCGGGCGCCGACCGCAGCATGGTCTTCCAGGACGATGCGGTTTTCCCGTGGTACACGGTCAGGAAGAATGTGGAATACGGCCTGCGGTTCATCGTGGGAAAGGCCGAGCGTGGCCGTCGCGCCGCCGAGCTGATCGAGCTCGTCGGCTTGGCCGGCCGTGAGAACGCTTACCCGCACGAGCTTTCGGGTGGCATGCGCAAGCGTGTGGACGTGGCTCGCGGGATGGCGCCGCGGCCGCGGATCCTGCTGATGGATGAGCCGTTCGCCGCACTCGACGTGATGACCAAGACGAGGCTGCAGGAGGAGTTCCTGCGGCTCTGGGATCTGAGCGAGATGACCGTGCTGCTCGTGACTCACGACATCGAGGAGGCGCTGTTCATGAGCGACTTCGTGGTGCCGATGAGCGCACATCCGGGACGCCTGCAAGAGGCGGTTCGCGTACCGTTCGACAGACCACGTGATCCGCTCCTGCGTACCAGCTCCGAGTTCCAGGACCTTCGCCAGCAGCTGATCCAGACGCTGCACGAGTCACATAGCGGATCCGGACGAGCGCGTTGAGTCCGGTGGCGCGTCTGACGCCGTACGCGGTACGGCTGTGCGTCCCTGTGGGCGCGGCTGTCGCGTGGGTGCTCCTGACCACCGTCACGCATTCGATCGCGCCGATCGATCTGCCGTCGCCGGCAGAAGTGATCAGCCGCGTGAGCCAACTGCACTCGCTGCTGCTGCCAGGGCTCCAGACCTCACTCGAGATGGTGTTCAGCGGCTTCGCGATCGGCGGCATCCTCGGTGTCTCTTCCGGGCTCCTGTTTGGCTACAGCCGTGTCGCCCGCAACCTGTTCGAGTTCACAGTCGATGCAATCAGGCCGGTTCCACTGTTCGCCTTGATCCCTCTCTTCATCCTGTGGTTCGGGATTGGAATGCGCCCGCAGATAACGCTCGTCGCCGTGGGCGTGTTCCTGATCATGAGCCTCGCGACGATCGAGGCGGTGAGGAACGTCCCGTCGATCTACGT
>DASZFY010000021.1:0-29004 GCA_035939335.1 Solirubrobacteraceae bacterium
CCAGTCGCCGGCGCGCGTCTCCTTGAGCTTGGCCACGGCGCCGATGTCGCCGGGCCCGAACTCCTGCGCGTGCACGACCTCTTTGCCTTGAAACGTGACCAGCTGCCCGATGCGCTCCTTGGCGTGGGCGCGCGTGTTGAGCACCTGGCTTTCCGCGCGCAGCACGCCCTGGTAGACGCGCAGCAGGTTGATGCGCCCCGCGAACTGGTCGGCGCGCGTCTTGAACACGTACGCGAACAGCTCGCGGTCCTCAGCGGGCGTGAGCTCGACGTCGCCGACGATCAGCGAGCCGTGCTTGACGGGCGAGGGCAGGTCCTCGACGATCGCATCGAGCAGGCGCGTGGTGCCGAGGTTGCGGGTGGCGACGCCGCACACTACGGGGAAGATCTTGCCGTGGTTGGTGCCCTCCTTGAGCGCGTCGACGATCTCCTGGTGGGAGATCTGCTCGCCCTCGAGGTAGCGCTCCATCAGCGCGTCGGAGACTTCGCAGACCTCGTCCATGAGCTTCTCGCGGTATTCGCCCGCGCGCGCCTCGAGCTCGGCGGGGATCGGGATCTCCTGCGCGGCGCCGCGCTCGGGTGCGAGCTGCGCGCGGAAGGCCTTCATGTCGACGAGGTCGATGACGCCGTCGACGTCGTGCTCGGCGCCGATCGGGATCTCGGTGGCGACGACGTGGGGGCCGAAGGCGGCCTTGAGCTGCTCGAGCGTGCGGTAGAAGTCGGCGCGCTCGCGGTCGAGCATGTTGACGAACAGCATGCGGGCGATGTCGAGCTCGGCGGCGCGCGCCCACAGGCGGCTGGTGGAGACCTCGACGCCCATGACGGCGTTGACGACGAACACGGCCGACTCGCACACGCGCAGCGCGCCGAGCGCGTCGGCGACGAAGCTGGGCTCGCCGGGCGTGTCGAGCAGGTTGACCTTGCGCTCCTGCCACTGCAGCGAGCTGAGCGTGGCGGAGATCGACATCTGCCTCGCCTGCTCGTCGGGGTCGGAGTCCGACACGGTGCTGCGGTCCGGCACCGACCCAAGGCGCGCGATCGCGCCGGCCTCGAACAGCAGCGCCTCATGCAGCGCGGTCTTCCCCGACCCTCGATGGCCGACGAGGGCGACGTTGCGAATCCGATCCGCTGGGGGGTGCATGAGGTTCTCCCTTTTGCTGGTGCGAGCACCATAGCGCCGCACCCCGGCGAGCGCCACCTTTTTCAGCTAATCGTCGAAGCTCTCCTCCTGCATCCGCGAGCGCAGCCGCAGCACTGCCTTGGTGTGCATCTGCGAGACGCGCGACTCGGTGACGCCGAGCACCTCGCCGATCTCGCGCAACGTCAGGTTCTCGTAGTAGTAGAGGGCGATGACGAGCTTCTCGCGCTCGGGCAGCGCGGCGATGGACTCGGCGATGCGGTCCTTGAGGTCGCCGACGTCGAGCGCACGCGCGGGGTCGGGCGCGCCGGGGTCCTCGATGGTGTCCATCAGCGACACCTGGTCGCCGCTGGAGTCGGACACGCTCCAGAGCTCGTCGAGCGCGACGATCGAGGAGTGCGAGATGGCGAGCAGCGAATCGTTGAGTTCGTCGACGGTGATGCCGAGCTCGTCCGCGAGCTCCTGGTCGGTGGGCGCGCGCTGGAGGGTGTGCTCGAGCTTGGCGTTGGCGCGCTCGACTTCGCGGGCGCGGGCGCGCACGCTGCGCGGCACCCAGTCGAGCGAGCGCAGCTCGTCGATGATGGCGCCCTTGATGCGCATGATGGCGTAGGTCTCGAACTTGATGTCGCGGGACAGGTCGAAACGCTCGATGGCGCTGATCAGGCCGACCAATCCGTAGGAGATGAGGTCGGCCTCCTCGACATGCGGGGGCAGCCCGGCGGCGGTGCGCCCGGCTACGTACTTGACCAGCGGCGAGTACGCGACGACGAGCCGCTCGCGAACGCGACTGTCCCCTTCGTTCTTATAGCGCCGCCACAGTTCGCGCAGCTCAATCGGTTTGACGTTCGTCTCCAGGGCTCCGTCCCCCCTAATCAGGCCCGAGGGTGGCTGCGCGCATAGGCGCTTCTAAGCCTGGCGGACTCTACCCGAGTGTAAATCTGAGTGCTGGACACACTGGCGTGCCCGAGCAGCTCCTGGATGCTGCGCAGGTCCGCGCCACCGTCGAGCAGGTGCGTGGCGAAGCTGTGGCGCAGCGCGTGCGGCGAGGCGCCAGCGCCGACTCCTGTCCGCGCGGTCCACATGCGCAGCCGCCGGCGCACGTCGCCGGTGCCGAGCGCGCGCCCGGTCTTGCTGAGGAAAAGCGCGTCGAGCGCGCTAGGCGCGAGCGCGCTCGAGGACGCTGTGGGCGGCGTGGCTGCGGCCTGTTCCGCGAGTTTCGACCTTCCCCGTTCGAGGTAGTCCGTGACGGCGACCATGGCGGGCTCACCGACGGGGACGAAGCGCGTCTTTCGCCCCTTGCCCTCGACCCGCAGCTGCTCGCCGTCGTAGTCGACGTCCGAACACGAGAGCGACACGAGCTCCTCGGCGCGCAGCCCGCAGGCGTAGGCGAGCTCGAACATGGCGCGGTCGCGCAGCTCCAACGGATCGGACGCGGGGATCGCGTCGAGCAGCCGGGCGGCCTCGTTGGCGCTGAGCACGCGCGGCAGGTGCGAGCCGCGGCGCGGCGTGGACACGAGGTCGGCGGGGTTCTGCGCGATGTGCCCGTGCTCGCGCTGGCTGGAGAACAGCGCTCGCAGCGCGGCGAGCTTGCGCGCGGAGGTGCTCGGCGCGGCGCCCTCGCCCGCGGGCGGGCGCTCTGAGAGATGGGCGACGTAGCGGCGCACGGCCTTGGGGTCGACGTCGGCGGGCGCGAGGCCGCGATCGCAGGCCCACCGCGCGAACTGACCGATGTCGAGCGCGTACGCGTGGCGCGTGCGTGGCGCGGCGTCGCGCCGGCGCAGGTCGAGCTCGAGCAGCGCGCCCGCCTCAGCCCAGGCACCGCGCGGGCGCACCTGCTCCACGGTCGCCACCCCCTCCTCAGTTGGGATGCTCATCTGATCCTTTACTTCGCCACGCGCGATGCTGCGCCTGCCTGTCCGGCCCTGTACACGGCCGCTGGAATACGATTGTTATACAAAGATTTAAAAATGGGAGGATCGCGGGCTGGAGGGAGCGACGCGTAGCGAGGGCAGCGTCGCCTGCGGTACAGTCGCCGCGTGAGCGCCGAGTCGCACAGCGACACAGCGACGCTGGCCGGTGCCTCCGAGGCCGGCGGGCACCTGCCGGGCGGGCGCTCCGGATGGATGGACGTCGACTGGCGCACCCATCAGCGCTGGCTGGTGATCGACGGCCAGCCGGTGAACACGATCGAGCTCGGCCCCGAGCGCGCCGCGGGTGAGGCCGGCGAGCCTGACGCACGCCAGCGGCTGGTGTTCGTCCACGGCCTGTCGGGATCGTGGCCGAACTGGCTGGAGCAGCTGCCGGTGTTCGCTGCGGAGCGTCGCGTGGTGACGCTCGACCTGCCCGGCTTCGGCCACTCGCCGATGCCGCGCGAGCAGATCTCGATCTCGGGCTATGCGCGCCTGCTGGACCGCCTGCTGGGCGAGCTGGGGATCGACGCGGCGGTTTTGGTGGGCAACTCGATGGGCGGCTTCATCGCTGCGGAGCTCGCGATCGCGTTCCCGCAGCGGGTCGAGCGCCTGGTGCTGGTGTCGGCCGCGGGGATCTCCACCACGGCGCAGGCACAGCCGGGGACGGTGCGGGTCGTGCCGGCGCTGCGCCGGCTGGAGCGCGTGCTGGCGATGGGCGGCGCGTGGGTGGCGTCCAAGTCCGATACGGTCGCGCGGCGAGCGCGTCTGCGCGAGGCGCTGCTGAACGTCGTCGTGCGCCACCCCGGTCGCCTGGCGCCGGCGCTCGCCGCCGAGCAGCTGCGCGGCGCGGGCAAGCCGGGCTTCCTGCAGGGCCTGCAGGCGGTGCTCGACTACGACATCCGTGAGCGCCTGCCGGAGATCGCGTGCCCGACGCTGATCGTATGGGGCGACGGCGACCGGCTGATCACGGTGAAGGACGCGGACGTGTTCGCCGAGCTGATACCCAACTCGCGCAAGGTCGTGTTCGCGGACACCGGCCACATGGCGATGCTCGAGCGCCCGGCGGAGTTCAACGCGCTGCTGGGGGACTTCCTCGCAGAGTAGCTCAGCGAGCCACTGCGCCCTCGGCGGCGCTGCCTACGAGCTTGGCGTACTTCTGGATGGCGACGTCGATGTGCTCGTCGGCGCGCGGCGGCTGGCGGTAGGCGCTGACGCGCGCGGCGATCTCCTCGTCAGACAGCGCGACGTCGAGCCGGCGCGTGTCGGCGTCGATCGTGATCTGGTCGCCGTCGGCGAGCGCGGCGATCGGGCCGCCGCGGACGGCCTCGGGCGCGACGTGCGCGGCCATGAAGCCGTGGGTGGCGCCGGAGAAGCGCCCGTCGGTGATCAGCGCGACCTGTTCGCCGAGCCCCTCGCCGACGATCGCGGCGGTGACGGACAGCATCTCGCGCATGCCGGGGCCGCCGGCGGGGCCCTCGCCGCGGATCACGACGACGTCGCCCGCGTGGATCTCGTGCGCGAGCACGGCGGCCATTGCGGCCTCCTCGCCGTCGAACACGCGCGCGGGACCGACGTGCTTGCGGCGCTCGTGGCCCGAGAGCTTGACGACGCAGCCGTCGGGCGCGACGTTGCCGCGCAGGATGGCGAAGCCGCCAGTCGCTTTGATCGGGTCGGTAATGGGCCGCACGACGCGCTGGCCGTCGGTCTCATGCGCTTCGGCGGCGTGCTCGCCGATGCTCCTGCCGGTGACGGTTGGCGCGTCGGCGTTGAGCAGGCCGGCTTCGTTTAGCCGCGCGAGCACGAGCGGCACGCCGCCCGCTTCGTAGAGCTCGGTTGCGACGTACTGGCCGCCGGGCTGCAGGTCGCACAGCAGCGGCGTGCGCTCGGAGACCGCCTCGAACTCGTCGATCTCGAGCGGCACGCCCATTTCGTGCGCGACCGCCAACAGGTGCAGCACGCCGTTGGTCGAGCCGCCGCTGGTGGCGACGGCGGCGATGGCGTTTTCGAGCGCGGGCTTGGTGATGATCTCGCTCGGGCGCTGGCCCCGGCGCAGCACGTCCATCACGAGTTCGCCGCACTTCTTGGCGACATCGAGCTTGCGCCCGTCCTCGGCGGGGACCATCGCGGAGCCGGAGGGCGAGATCCCGAGCGCCTCGAAGGCCATGGCCATGGTGTTGGCGGTGAACTGCCCGCCGCAGGCGCCCGCGCCGGGCGAAGCGGCCTCCTCGAGCTCGTGCAGCTCCTGCTCTGAGATCTTGCCAGAGGCGAACGCTCCGACGGCCTCGAACACCTGCTGGATGGTGACCTCGGCGCCCTTGTAGTGGCCAGGCTTGATCGAGCCGCCGTAGAGCATCAACCCTGGGATGTTCAGGCGCGCGAGCGCCATCACGGTCCCGGGGATGGTCTTGTCGCAGCCGCTGATCGTGACGAGCGCGTCAAACTGGTGGGCGCTGGCGACGAGCTCGATCGAGTCGGCGATCAGCTCGCGTGAGACGAGCGACGCGCGCATCCCGGAGGTGCCCATCGTGATCCCGTCGGAGATGGCGATCGTGTTGAGCTCCATCGGCGTGCCGCCGGCGGCACGGATGCCCTCCTTGACCTTGGCGGCGAGCACGCGGTTGTTGAAGTTGCAGGGCATCGTCTCGATCCACGAGTGCGCGACGCCGACGATCGGCTTTGCCAGATCCTCGGCGGAGTAGCCGATGCCGTGCAGGTACGCGCGCGCGGCCGCCCGCCCAGGCCCCTCGGTGAGGGCGCGGCTGCGATGCTTGGGGTCGAAGGTGTCGGTGGTGCTCACGCGGCGCGCACACTACCGGCACGTCGGGCTGAGCGGTCTTCCAGCTCGTGCTCCCAGCGATCCAGGCGCGCGAGGTCGCGACGGACCCTGTCGGGGTCGACCTGGCGTCCGGGCAGGTGCATGTTGGCCTCCCCCACCAGCCGGCGCTCGTCGGCGGTGAGCGCCATCCACTTGGCGAGCACGTCGTCGGAGTCGGGCAGCCGCACGCTGCCGAAGGGCTTGGACATGTCGGGGAACGCGACGCAGTACTCGTTGAGCAGCTCCCCGGTGTCGGGCACGTACGCGACGATCGGCTTGTGCGGGTAGATCAGGTAGGCGTAGGACGCTCGACTGCCGCGCGCCTCGCCCGCGCGCACGCCGAGTCCACCCCACACGCGCAGGAAGCCGAGGTCGCGGTACATCGCCCACTCGTGCTCGCCGACGCACGAGCGCAGCAGCGCGCGGGCGCGCTGCTCGGCGCGGCGTTCGCGCCCTGGGTCGTAGCCGACCGGTGCGCTGCCGCGCTTGTGCGCAGCCCACAGCTCGCCGGCATGCGCGAGCGCGCGTTTGAGCGTCGGGCGCGCCAGCTCCCACAGCAGCACCACGAGTACGACCGCGGCGGTGCCGAGCGCGAGCCCCATCGCCGGCTAGCGCGTGGCCGCGGGTGCGCCGCCGGCGGCCCGCGGGAAGAAGATCACGCGCTCGGCGTCGCGTGGCACCTCGTCGAAGCTCTTGACGAGCTCGGCCTCGCGGCGCCCGCCGGGCGCGTGCGTGGGCACCGCCGCCCACATGCCCGCGTCGAGCTCGCGGCGAAACGCCTCGATCAGCTCCCGCTCCTGCTCCGGCACCGCCACGTCGCCCTCGGCGAGAACGATCTCGCCATGACCGGGCTTCATACGCAGCAGCTTCATGGTTATCGGATTATGACAAACGACGCGGGCGCGAATCATTGGTCAGGCACACCACGGTGAGATCTGCGGACGTCCCTGCCACGGAGCGCTCGGATCGCCGCTCAGGCGCGCCAGCGCGAGATCCGCAGGACGTCGACGGGCCCGGCGCCGGCGCCGACGTCGCGCAGGCCGGCGGCGACGGCTTCTCCGGCGATGCGCCGCGCGGTGCGCGCGGCGTCGAGCGGAGCGTGGCCGAGCGCCAGCTGGGCGGCGAGCACGGAGGAGTGCGTGCAGCCGGAGCCGTGCGCGGCGCCGTCGGGGTGGCGCTCACCGTCGATCTCCACCGCGGGACCGTCGCCGGCGGAGTCGACGAACAGGTCGCATGCGCGCGCGCGATGACCGCCGGTGAGCACGACGATCCGCGGCCCGAGCCTCAGCAGCGCTCTGGCGAGCGCCTCGGCTTCGCCGTCCTCTTCCTCCTGCGCAGCGGGCTCGCGCCCGACGAGCGCGCGCGCCTCTGGCAGGTTGGGCGTGAGCACGCTCGCCCGCGGCAGGATCTCCTGGACGAGCGCGTGGCGGGCGTCGGCGTCGAGCAGCGACGCGCCCGACTCGGACACCATCACGGGGTCGACGACGACGGGCGTGCCGGGCGGCAGCTCGTCGAGCGCGGCGGCAACCGCCAACGTGACCTCGGCGGTGCCGAGCATCCCGACCTTGACGGCGTCGACGCCGATGTCGGAGACAACGGCGCGCACCTGTGCGAGCACGATCTCGCCGGGCACGGGGTGCACGGCGGTGACGCCGACGGTGTTCTGCGCGGTGATCGCGGTGATCGCGCTCGTTCCGTGCACGCCGCAGCGCGCGAACGCCTTCAGGTCGGCCTGGATCCCAGCGCCGCCGCCAGAGTCAGAGCCGGCGATCGTCAGCGCGACGGGAGTGCGTGTGCGTGGGCTGGCGGGCGCGCCGTCGCTCACTGCGCGCCGTTGGCGTCCGACGGCGGCGCGGGCCGGCGCAGCTCACGGGGAACTCGAATCGAATAGCTGCCGAGCGCGGTGACGAGCAGCCGGTCGTGCTCGTCGCGAACCTCAGATTTCATGATCCCGACGGTCCTGTTGCGACGGTCGAGCACGGTCGTGCACACGACCTCGCCCTCGGTCGCGGTCTGGATGTAGTTGATCGAGATGCTGATCGTCGCGATGCGCTCCTCGGGCGCGGTCTGCGCCCACAGCGTCGAGCCCATGCAGTAGTCGACCATCGCGTATGTGGCGACGCCGGAGAGCAGGCCGCCGCGGTTGATCAGCTCGGGGCGGATCTGCATGCGGACGGTCTGCGCGTCCTCCCAGCGCAGCCCCATGAAGCCGGAGACGCCATCCAGTGAGCTCGGCCCACTCGGCCGAGAGGACTCTCTCGATTCGGAGTGGCCGTGCTCCGCCTCGGGGTGCCCGTTCTGCTCGGCGCCGGCGTGCGGTGCTGCCTCGCGGGAGCTGCTCGGATCGTCGCTCACGGCACACAGGTTACGTGCCGATCGCCCCCACCGCCCACCCCTTGATCTTCTACATAATCTCGATATGATTAGTAGACAATGTAGGCTCTGGACCCCACTGATCCCGCATTGCGACGTATCCCTCCTGTCCGGGGAGGGCGCGAGCCCTCCCCGGACGAAGCTCCCAGGGCGCCGCGCGCCCGCTTCCCGGACACACCACGACCGCCAACCCGAGATCGACAGGGGACCGCTATGCCCAGGATCATCGTGACAACCGACCCCGTCTCATCCGAGCCGACCGACGAGATCCCGGTGCTGCTCGAAGAGCACATCCACTCAGTGCACCTCAGCAGCGGACACGCGGCTGCGCAGCTCGTCGAGCGGCTCGCGTGGGCCGTCAGTGACGCCGAGCGCGCGGAGGACACACATTTGACACAGTTCGGTCGCTGAATCGGCACAGACAGCTCCCCTGCGTCACATTTAGAGGCCTAGCGTGCCGGTCATGTGCGCGCGACAGCCCCCCGCCCGAAGCGCAATTCGCCCAGCCGGCCGCGGCGGCTCAGCGAGCGCGGGCGTGGACCCGCGCCGGACGCTCGGGCGTCTCGGCGAGGACCTCGCGGCCGCGCATCTCGGGCGGCTGGGCTTCGCGACGCTCGCCCGCAACGTGCGCACGCGCCACGGCGAGATCGACCTGATCGTCTTCGATGGGCGCACGCTGGCGTTTGTCGAGGTCAAGACGCGCTGCGCGGGATCACGCGGGTCTGCTATCCGCCCCGATCAGGAGCCGCTTGCGTGGCTGCGCCCCCGCCAGCGTGCGCGGGTGCGCCGACTCGCGCGTGCGTGGCTGAGCGACGCGCGCCACGAGCGACCGACCGCATGCACGATCCGCTTCGATGCGGTGGGAGTGATCCTCGACGCGCGCGGGCAACTCGTGCGGCTCGACCACGTCGAGGCGGCGTGGTAGGCGCATCGGTCGGCTAGCGAGCGTGGCGAGCCGTGCAGGCACGGCCGAGCGGATGCCGCTACAGCGCGAGCTGCTGATAGGCGAGGGACTGGAAGGACATCCTGTGCAGCGGCGAGACGCCATGGCGGAGGATGGCTTCTCGGTGCGAGGGCGTGGAGTAGCCGACGTGCTCGGCAAAGCTCCAGCCTGGGTGCTGGGTGTCGGCGAAGCGCATGTAACGGTCGCGGGTGACCTTGGCGACGATCGACGCGGCGGCGATCGCTGCGCTGGTGGCGTCGCCGTCGACGATCGCGCGCTGGGGGTGCTCGAACTCAGCCACGGAGAAGCCGTCGAGCAGGCACAGCACCTCCCCGGATACGCCCGCGGTGGCCCCGCGCACGGCGTCACGCAGGGCGGCGAGATTCGTCTTGTGCAGGCCGCGCGCATCGATCCCGCGGACGCAGCGCGATACGACGACGACCCTGGCGGCGCTGCGCATGACGAGCGGGTAGAGCTCCTCACGCGCTTCTGCGGTGTGCTGCTTGGAGTCGTTCAACGCCCCGAGCGCGCGCAGCTCGCGAGTGGTGAGCGACTCGTAGTCGAACAGCACGCCCGCGGCGACGAGCGGCCCTGCGAGACAGCCGCGCCCGGCCTCGTCGGCGCCGGCGACGAGTCGATAGCCGAGGCGACGGTCGAATGCGAACAGCCGCCTGCCGCTGCCCGCGCGCCGCGCTCGACGCCGGGCGCGCGCGGAGGAGCCGGAGCCGGTTGTCCGTGCTGAGCTCACGACGCCGGCACCGTCGGCATGAGCGTCACCGTCGCTAGAAGATGCCGATGCGGTCGGGGGGCCAGTAGGTGGCGATTGCCTGTCCGATGACCCATCCGGTGGGGACTGGCCCCCAGAACCTGCTGTCGTCGGATTCCCCACGGTTGTCCCCCATCATGAACCAGTGACCGGCGGGAATCTTGATCGGCGTCGGAAAGTTGCACTCCGGGCTCACCCCGCATTCACGGATATAGGAGTCCTGCTCGCGGACGAACTGGCTCGTGCCGGCAGCCTTGCGATAGACGTGCCCTTCCTTGATGTAGATTTCATCGCCCGGGCCGGCGACGACGCGCTTGATGAAGTTCACGCTCGATTCCTTCGGCACCGGCGCCGCGCACGCGGCGCCGCCGAGCTTGATGACGTGCGGTGTGGGCCCGCACTCCTCCTGCTCGGCGCCTTCGGGGGGATGGAACACGGCGATCTCGCCGACGTGAGGTTCGCTGAAGTCCATGCCGATGCGGTTGACGAGCACGCGCTGGCCGATCGAGAGGGTCGGCTCCATCGAGCCGCTGGGGATGCGGTAGGGCTTGACGATGAACGCCTGGATGCCGAGCGCCAATCCGAGCGCGACGGCGATGATCACGACCAGCTCGACGATTGCGCCGACCGTCGATTTGGGTTTCCTGCGTCCGGCCTTGGCCTTCAGCGAGGAGTTGGCGGCGACGTTCGACCCCGAGCTATCGCCGCCGGCGTCCGAGCCGGAGCTCTCGCCTCTGCCGCTCCTGGCGGTGAGCTTCACGCCGGCTGGTCGCCGGCGGTAACGCCTCCCTCGGCGTCGCCAGCATCGGAGGAGGTATCGGCGGCCTCGCCTGCGCTTGCGGCGGAGTCCTCGGGGCTCGTCTCGGGGCTCGTCTCAGCCCCAGCCTCTGTCTCCGTCTGTGCCGTCGCGCTGCCGTCGGCGTCAGCCACGACGCTCTCGGCGACCGCCTCCTCCGCGGTCATGCCATCGCTGTCGGTCGCCTGTTCGTGCTCGACGCGTGCGTCCTGCGCGAGCAAGCCCGGCTCGACGGCCACCTCGGGACCGGTGTAGCGGCGCTCGCGCACACGCGCGCGCTTGCCGACGCGGTCGCGCAGGTAGTAGAGCTTCGCGCGCCGCACGTCGCCGCGCGCGGCGAGCTCGATCCGCTCGATCTTGGGCGAGTGCACCGGGAACATGCGCTCCACGCCCACGCCGAAGGACTGCTTGCGCACGGTGAACGTCTCGCGCGCACCGTGTCCCTGGCGCTTGATCACAACCCCCTCGAACACCTGGACGCGGCTGCGGGCGCCCTCGATCACCTGGAAGTGGACCTTGACGCGGTCGCCCGGCGCGAAGTCTGGAACGCGACGCAGTTGCGCGCGCTCGATGGTTGCGATGACGCTGCTCATGACGTAAGGAAGGGAAAGGGGCGCCTAGTGGTGATCCGGGAGACGCCCCAAGACGGGGTCTCGGTCGGCGCGATGAGCAATGGTAGCGGACCGCCGGCTCACTCCGTCGCAGCGGGCTGGCGATGCGCGTCAATCCCCGTCGCGGCCCCGCTCATCCGCGCCACGCTCGCGGCTGCGCTCGCGCCGCCAGCGCGCGATCTGCTGGTGGTGACCAGAGAGCAGCACCTCGGGCACCTGCCAGCCGCGGTACTCGGCCGGTCGGGTGTAGTGGGGGTACTCGGGGTTTCCCTCGAGCGCGGCGCTGAAAGACTCCTCGGCCGCGGAGCGCTCGTCTCCGAGCGCTCCGGGGAGCTTGCGCAGCACCGCGTCGCAGAGCACCATCGCGGCGAGCTCGCCGCCGCTGAGCACGTAGCGTCCGATCGAGACGACGTCGCTGGCGAAGTGCTCGATGATGCGCTCGTCGAAACCCTCGTAGCGCCCGCACAGCAGGGTTAGCGCGGGCTCGCGGGCGAGCTCTTCGACGAGCGGCTCGTCGAGCAGCCTGCCTCCGGGCGCGAGCGCGATCACGCGACGCTGGTCGCGCAGCACCACCGGATCGACGCGGTAGTGGGCTCGCAGCGCGCTGTCGAGGACGTCCACGCGCAGCACCATCCCGGCGCCGCCGCCGAAGGGCGTGTCGTCGACCTGTCCGCCGCTCAGCGGCGTGTGCTCGCGCGGGTTGACGCACTCCACGCTCGAGCCAGCGGCGAGCACGTTCTGCACGTGTCGCTGCGAGGCGAACCACTGAAACCACTCGGGGAACAGGGTGAAGACGTCGATCTTCACGAGCCGCCCCGATGCTCGTCGGCGCCCCGCCGCTCGGGCTGCTCGCGTGAGCGGGCAACTAGGTCTAGGAACTCGAGGTCGACCTCGATGCGCCTGTCCGCGGGCACCACCTCGCGGACGGCGTCTTTGACCATCGGCACGAGCACCGCGTCGCCGCCGTCGGCGGGCAGCACCTCGAGTGCCTCGCACGATGGCAGCTCGATCAGGCGGCTGACGGTGCCGAGCAGCCTCTCGCCGTCGAGCACCGCGCAACCCTCGAGCTCGTGCGCCCACCACTCGCCCTCGCCGAGCACGGGCGCGTCGCCGCCCTCGAGCACCAGCTCCATGCCCCGCAGGGCCTCCGCCGCGGCCCGGTCCTCGATGCCCTCGATGCGGATGATCGGGCGCTGCTCGGTTCCGGCGCGGCGCACGATCGGCGCAGTTAGCCCGGCGACGGTGACGACGGCGCCGACGCTCAGCAGCCGCGGGCGCGGGCGCGTGACGTAGAAGCTGCCGTCCAGTCCGTGTGGGCGCCCGACGCGGCCCGCCGGCAGGCTCCCAGAGGAGCCCTCAGCCGCGCTCTCGGACCCCGGCTCGCCAGCCTCGCGCGTCAATCGACGATGTCGACGAGCACGTGGCTGCCCTCGCCGGCGGCGGCGGCTTTGACAACCGTGCGCAGCGCGTGGGCGGTGCGCCCGCCACGGCCGATCACCCTGCCGTAGTCGTCCGCCGCGACGCACAGCTCGAGCACGATCGTGCCGTCGTCCTCCTCGAACTGCTCAACCGCCACAGACTCGGGGTCGTCGACGAGGCCTTCGGCGAGGTACTCCAGCAGCCGCCTGGGGTTCTCGCTCGCCATCCTGCTCAGCGCGGTCCTAGTGAATGCCTTGGATGCGCAGCAGCTTGCGGACTGTGTCCGACGGCTGCGCGCCTCGCGCGAGCCAGCTGCGCGCGCGCTCCTCGTCGATCACGATCGTCGAGGGATCGGTCTGCGCGTTGTAGTGGCCGATCGTCTCGATCACGCGACCGTCGCGCGGAGAACGCTGGTCGGCGACGACGACGCGCCATATGGGGTCCTTCTTGGCGCCCACTCGCGTGAGCCTGAGCCTTACCGACACGTTGTCCTCTCTGGTGCTTTGGCGTAACGGTGCTGCTTGCAGCCGAACATCGCTTCCTCGCCTATTTGGCCTGCAAGAGCTTAGACGGTGTGAACGCTCGAGGCAGACCGGCCGTCCGATCGGGCAGTGATTATGGCGGCGATGGTCGCTCCAGCAGCTAGCGATACAGGCTACGGTGATCCGCTCGTGTGGGCTCTTCAGCCCGGCGAGGCGATCGAACGAACGACGCTGCATGACCGCTATGGCGGACGCAAGCAAGGCGGGATTGGGTCGTCTCGGAGATCGCCAAACGTCCTGGTGTTCTCGGAGCCCGCAGCCGGAGAGCCGCACTGGTACTTCGACGGTTGGCGAGCTGACGGCTGCTTCCACTACACCGGGGAAGGCCAGCGGGGCGACCAGCAAATGAAGTCGGGCAACGCCGCCATCTTGAACTACGAGGTTGACGGCCGTGCGCTCAGGTTGTTCCTGGGAGCGCGCGGCCAGGTCACTTACGAGGGCGAGTTTGGGCTAGCGCCCGACCGGCCGTTCTATACAACCGATGCACCCGAAACGAACGGCGGCCCCGACCGGAGTGTCATCGTGTTTCGCCTGCAACCATTGGATATTCAACCTAAGCGGAGCTCGTCGAGGCTTGATTTGGTGGCGAGCGCTGGCGTTGAAGATGTGCCCGTCGAAGAGCAGTGGACGGAGAAGGCGTTTGTGGCGCCAAGCCGCAAGGAGTATGAGGCGGAGCGCAGAGAGCAGACACTCGTTCTCGCCTTTCGCGACTATTTGCTCAGAGCAGGCCACGACGTCAGCCGGCTGAAGATCGTGCCACCGGGCGAGGCAAAGCCATTGTTCTCGGATCTGATCGACCGCACCACCAACACGCTGTTCGAGGCGAAGGGCACCGTTGCGCGTGGCGCCATCCGCATGGCAATCGGACAGCTCCTGGACTACGGGAGATTTGTGAAGCCCTCGCCGCGACTGGCCGTGCTACTACCATCGCGGCCACGAGAGGATTTGTGCGAGTTGCTAACGCACGCAGGCGTCGAGCTCGTGTGGCGTGAAGGCAAGACGTTTATGCGCGCACCCGGCAACAGCTGGGAATAGGCTTCAGCGCGCGCCGCGCATCAGCGCGCCGATATCGGGCATCTTGCCGCGCCCAACCTGGCGCATGACTTTGCGCATCTGACCGAACTGCTTGACCAGCCGGTTAACCTGCTGGACGTTGGTGCCGGAGCCGCGCGCGATGCGCAGCCTGCGCGAGCCCTTGATCAGCTCGGGCCTGCGTCGCTCCTCGGGGGTCATCGACAGGATGATCGCCTGGATCCTGTCGAGCTCGCGTTCATCGACCTTCATGTTCTGTAGCTGATGGCCGGCCAGCCCGGGGATCATCCCGAGGATGCTCGTGAGCGGGCCCATTTTGCGCACCATCTTGAGCTGGTCGAGGAAGTCGTCGAGGCCGAACTCGTTGCGGCGCAGCTTGCGCTCGAGCGCGAGCGCGTCGTCCTCGTCGAACTGGCGCTCGGCCTTCTCGATCAGGCTCATCACGTCGCCCATGCCGAGGATGCGCTGCGCCATGCGGTCTGGGTAGAAGCGCTCGAACTGATCGAGCTTCTCGCCGGTGGAGGCGAACAAGATCGGCTTGCCGGTGACGGCCTTGACCGACAGCGCGGCGCCGCCGCGCGCGTCGCCGTCGAGCTTGCTCATGACGACGCCGTCGAACTGCACCGCCTCGGCGAAGCTCTCGGCGACGTTGACCGCGTCCTGGCCGGTCATCGCGTCGACGACCAGCAGCACGTTGTGCGGTTTGACGGCGTCTCGGATGCGCACGAGCTCGGCCATCAGCTGCTCGTCGACGTGCAGACGCCCGCTGGTGTCGACGATCAGCACGTCCTTGCCCTCCTGGCGCGCGCGCTCGAGCGCCCACGCGGCGATCTCCACCGGGTCGCGGTCCGTGCCTTGCTCATAGACCTCAGCGCCGGCCTGCGCGCCGACCTTGACGAGCTGCTCGACGGCCGCCGGGCGATAGACGTCGCAGGCGGCGACGGCGACCGTCGATGAATGCTCCTCGCGCAGGTAGCGCGCGAGCTTGGCGGTGGCGGTCGTCTTGCCCGAGCCCTGCAGCCCCGCCATCAGGATCACCGTCGGGGGCCGCGGTGAGAAGCTGATGCCGGCCGCGGCGCCGCCCATCAATGCGGTGAGCTCGTCGGAGACGATCTTCACGACCTGGTGCCCAGGGTTCAGCCCACCGACCACATCCGCTCCCAGGCAGCGCTCCTTCACCTGCGAGGTGAACTGCCTGACGACCTTGAAGTTGACGTCCGCCTCGAGTAGCGCGAGGCGGATCTCGCGCATGGCGGCATCGATGTCCTGCTCTGTCAGAGTGCCGCGCTGGCGGACATCGGCCAGCGTCCCCTGGAGCTTCTCGGCGAGCGAGTCGAACATGTCGAGCCGGCGAGGCGGCTAGTCGTCGTGCTTGGCCGGCGGCGCGGGCGGGCGCGCGGGGGGACCATTTCGCTCGGCCGGCCGGGCAGGTGTGGCGGCGCCGTCGCCCAGGCGACCACGTAGAGCCTCACCGATGCCGCCGAACGCTTCGGCGAACTCGGAGGGCACGACGAACACCTTGTTGGAATCGCCTTCGGCGAGCTGCGGCAGCATCTGCAGGTATTCGTAGCTGAGCAGCGCGCGGTCGGGTTTACCCGCGTGGATCGCCGAGAAGACCGTGTCGATCGCCTTGGCTTCGCCTTCGGCGCGCAGGATCGCCGCCTGGCGCTCACCCTCGGCGTCGAGCACTGCCGCCTGCTGAGCGCCCTCGGCGTTGAGCACCGCCGCCTGCTTGGCGCCCTCGGCGGTCAGGATCTGCGCCTGCTTCTCGCCTTCCGCGGTGAGGATCGCGGCGCGGCGGTCGCGCTCGGCGCGCATCTGCTTCTCCATCGCCGCCCTGATGTCCTGTGGCGGGTCCACCGACTTGATCTCGACACGGTTGATCCTGATTCCCCACTTGCCGGTCGCCTCATCGAGCACCACGCGCAGCTCGGTGTTGACGCTCTCGCGCGCGGTCAGCGTCGCCTCGAGCGTCAGCCCCCCGATCACGTTACGCAGGGTGGTGACCGTTAGCTGCTCGATCGCCTGCAGCGGGTTGGCGATTTCATACGTAGCCGAACGCGGGTCGGTGATCGTGAAATACAGAACTGTCTCGATCCCCACGACGACGTTGTCTTCGGTGATGACCGACTGCGGCGAGAAGTTGACCACCTGCTCGCGCAGGTCCACCAGCGGCCGCACGCGATCGATGAACGGCGTGACGATCGTAAGGCCCGGCTCCAGCGTGCGGCTGTAGCGACCGAGCCGCTCCACGACGCCAGCCCGTGCCTGCGGGATCACGCGGATCGTCCGCGCGGCCACGGCGAGCACGAATATGACGATCACGACGATGACGATGATGGCGACCACGGCAGGTTCCTTTCGCTTTCCTTCCTAGAAGAAAGAGCGTACCTCTAAAGCGACCCGCCGATGCCGTACTCACGCGGCTGAGGCGGCCGAGGGTCAAGCGAGACCAGGACGCAGTGAGCGAAGTGTGCTCTGCACACGAGCGATCGAGGACGCCGTCTCGCGCCGGCCCTCGGCCGCCTCAGTGCATGACTAGGGCTGTTGCGCCCTTAATTTCGACCACCTCGACGCGCTCGCCGACGTCGATCACCTCGTCCTCGTCGTAGCAGCGCGCGGTCCACACCTCGCCGCCGTCGATCTTTACGCAGCCGACGCCCTCATCGTTGGCGATCCGCTCGAGCACCATCGCGCGCCGGCCGACGAGCGCGGCGGCGCCGGTTCGGATCGCGGGCGGCAGCCGCCGGTGGCGGCGTGCGACTGGGCGCAGGGCGCCGAACATGATCACCGAGGCGAGCACGAACACGACCGCCGCGAGCGGTGCGCCGACGCCGATCAGGCTGACGACGGCTGCAAGGCCCGCGCCGGCGGCGAACGGCATCAGATAGAACGCGCCGGTGTGCATCTCACCGATGCCGAGGATGCACGCAGCGACCAACCACAGGATCCAATCCATACCATCAGATTACCTCTCCACGACGCGGCCGCGAGCCACAATGGCCGCTCGTCTGGTCGCGACGGGAGCGCCGCTGCCGCTCGTGTTACTCGGCGATCAGCGCGCGTGCGAAGTCGTCGGGGTCGAACGGGCGTAGGTCCTCGACGGACTCGCCGACGCCGATCAGCTTGACCGGCAGCTCCAGCTCGCGCGCGATCGCCAGCGCGATGCCCCCGCGCGCGGTGCCGTCGAGCTTCGTCAGCACAACGCCGCTCACCTCGGCGGTCTGCGCGAACAGCTTTGCCTGGCGCAGCCCGTTCTGACCGGTTGTGGCGTCGATAGTGAGCAGCGTCTCGTGGGGGGCGCCGTCGAGCTGGCGTGCGATCACACGCCGCACCTTCGCGAGCTCGCCCATCAGGTCGTCCTGTGTGTGCAGTCGCCCGGCGGTGTCGATGATGACCACGTCGATGCCCCTTGCGCGCGCCTGCGCGACGGCGTCGAAGGCCACCGCGCCGGGGTCCGAGCCAGCGGGCCCGGTCACGATCTCACAGCCCGCGCGCTGCGCCCAGCCTTCGAGCTGCTCGCTGGCGGCGGCCCTGAAGGTGTCCGCCGCACCCAGCAGCACGCTGCGCCCGAGCTGCTCGCGCAGGTGCCACGCGAGCTTGCCGATCGTGGTGGTCTTGCCGGTGCCGTTGACGCCCACCGCCATGATCACCGTTGGCTGCGGGCGCAGGTCGATCCGCCCCTCCCCCACGCGCGCGGTCGCGGCGAGCAGCTCGATCAGGCGCTCGCTGAGCGCCTGGCCGCCCTCGAGCTTGCCGTCTGATGCTTCCGTCTCGAGCGTCTGCACCACCGACGCGGTCGTGCTCGCGCCGACGTCGGCCATGATCAGCGCCTCCTCCAGGCGTTCCCATGTGTGCTCGTCGAGCACGCCGAACAGCGTCGCCTGGATCTCCGAGCCGAGGGCCTGGCGCGTCTTGGCCATGCTCTCGCGCAGTCGACGAAACAGGCCACCGCGCTGGCGTGCGGGCGGCTCGTCTGCGGCGCCGGGCTCGGCGCCGACGCCCTGCTCGGTTATGAAGAGGTCGCTCCAGTCGCGGGCCACGGGGCGCGCGACGATAGCAGCGCCCCGCCGGGTGCCCTCGGCGGACAGCTCTCTGTCGGCCGAAGCGCCACGCGCGGCCGTGCTGCCCTCAGGCGACCTCGGCTACCTCCGCGACCTCCGGCTGCGCCGGCTCTGACGGCAGGCGCCGCGAGAGCACCTTGGAGACGCCGTTCTGGCCCATCGAGACTCCGTATAGCCAGTCGGCCGCCTCCATCGTGCGCTTCTGATGTGTGATCACGATGAACTGAGCGCGGCCGGAGTAGCGGCGCAGCAGCGTCAGGAAGCGGTCGAGGTTGAGGTCGTCGAGCGCGGCCTCGACCTCGTCGAGGATGTAGAAGGGGCACGGACGCGCGAGGAACACGGCGAACAGGAACGCCAGCGCGGTCATCGACTTCTCGCCGCCGGACAGCAGCGTCAGGCGCTTGGTCGACTTGCCCGCCGGGGTGATCTCGATCTCGACTCCCGGGAGCTGCTCCTCCTCGCCTCCGCGCTCGGCCTCGCTCTCAGCCTCCGCGGCGGCCTCGATCGCGTCGGCGTCGGCGTCCTGGCCGTCGGGCAGTGGCTGGCCACCGAGCACGGGCCTGGGCGCCTGATCGTCGCGGACCAGTCGAAGTCGGCCACTGCCGCCCGGGAACACATCTCCTACCAGCTCCTCGAAGTTGCGAGCCGCCGCCGTGAAGGTCTCCTCGAACGTCTCCTCGATCTGGCGGTCGGTCTCGCGGATCACCGAGCGCAGCTCGCGCAGCGCCGTCTCGAGGTCTGCGCGCTGGCTCTCGAGCTCCTCGACGTGCGCGAGCGCCTCCGCGTACTCCTCCTGCGCGAGCGGGTTGACCGGCCCGAGCTGCTCGCGTCGGCGCGTCAGCCGCTGCACCCGCGCCTGCAGCGTCGCCACCTCCTCCTCGGCCAACGGCTCGCGCTCGGTCTGACCCGTGTCGTCCGTGCCCTGCCCGGCTGTCAGCCCCAGCCGCTCGGCGACGCTCGCGAGCTCCATCTCGGCCTCGCTCGTCTGGTCGCGCAGACGCTGCGCGGCGACCTCCGCGGCGGTGACGGCCTCGCCGGCGCTGCGCAGGGCCGCCTGGATCTCGGCCTCGCGCGCGGAGCAGGCGCGCAGCTGCGCGGTCATCTGCTCGCCCGCATCGCGTTCGGCCGCGAGCTCTGCCTCGAGCGCTGCGACCCGCTGCTGTACGCCCTCGGCGGCGCCGGCGATCGCCAGCGCGAGTCGCTGCGCGTGCGGGGCGGTGGCCGTGTCGAGCGCGTGCTGGGCGCTCAGGCGCTGCAGTCGCGCGGCGCGCTCGGCGCGCTCGCGTTGGTGGCGCTCGGCCTGGCGGCGCTCGGCCGCCAGCTCGCCCTCGATCTCGGCCTGGCGAACTGCCAGCGCTCCCTCGGCGGGAGCCACGCGGCGCTGCTCGATCAGCCAGTTCGTGCGCCGAGCCGCCTCGCCCGCCTCGGCGAGCTCGCGCTCGGCCTCGCGCAGCGCGCCCTCGCTCGTCACCCGTGCCTCCTCCGCGGCGCGAACCTCGGCGAGCAGCTGCTCGCCGCTAGCGCGGGCGACGTGCTCAGTCTGCGCCGCGCGCTCGACATGCTCGATCAGCCGGTCGCGTTCGTTGCGCCGTGCGAGCACGAGCTCGGTCCCCCCCTCGCTCAACTGGCGCACCTCCCCCCACGCGCCGAACCACACGCGCCCGCCACGGGTGGCCGCGATGCCGGCGAAATCCTCAGGAAGCTGCTCGAGGCGCTCGACCACCCATGCGTCCGCCAGCAGACGCCCCGCCAACTCGAGCACCGCGGGCGGCCCGCTGAGCAGGTCCATCAGCCTGCGTGCGTCCGGGGCGGGAGCCAGCGGCGGCTCGCCCGGTTGCGCAGCGGCCGTCTGCGAGCCTGCCAGCAGCGCTGTGGCGCCGTCGGGGCCGGCACGGTCGAGCAGCGCCTGCGCGCCGGCGACATCCTCGACGAGTGCCGCATCCAGGCGCCCTCCCAGCGCGGCCGCCAACGCCAGCTCATAGCCGTCCTCGACTCGCAGCTCCTCGCTGAGCGCCTTCGGCGCGTTGTCCCGGTCGCCGCCGAGGTGCGCGTGCCCGCGCAGGAACTGGTTGGCGGCGGCGAGCTCGGCGCCGACGCGCGCGGACTCCCGCCGGGCGTCCTGCGCCTCGCGCTCGGCGGCAGCGAGACGCTGGCGCGCCTGCTCGGCTCGCTCGTCCGCCTCGGTCCGCGCGGCTCGGGCCGCGGTGGCACCCGCCTCGGCCTGCTCGATGCGCGCCGTCTGCTCGATGAGCGCCGTCTGCAGCTCGGCAATCTCGCGCTCGATCTCCTGTTCGCGGCCCGCCTCGATCTCCGCGAGCTGCGCTTGCAGGGCGGCGATGCGCTCCTCGCCCTCGGCGGCGTCGAGGCTATCGCCGTCGTGGGCCTCCGGCTGGGAGAGCCCCTCGAGCTCCTGCGCGATGCGCTCGATCCGCCGGCTCAGCGCCTGCGCGCTTACGCCGACCTGCTCGGCGCGCAGAGTCAGCCGCTCGCGCGCGGAGCGAGACTCGTACACGCCATGCGACAGCGCGTCATGGCGCTCGGCGCGCTCGGCCAACGCGCGCTCGGCGATCCCGCGTTGGTCGATCGTCTGCTGCAGCGTGCGCTCGATCTCAGCGCGCTCGGTACGCGCCTGCGCGACGCTTGCCTCCGCCGCGTGGAGCTCGATGCGCCGCGCCCGCGACTGATCGCTCGCGAGCTCCCAGCGCGCCTGCAGGATCTGACGCTCGAGGCGCTCGTGCAGCTCCGCCGCTTCGGCCTGGCGCTTCAGCGGTCGCAGCCGGCTGCGCGCCTCGCGCTCGACGTCCAGCGCGCGGTCGAGGTTCTCCTGCGTACGCTCGAGCTTGAGCTGCGCGCGCCTGCGGCGCTTGCGGTGCTTGCCGAGCCCGGCAGCCTCCTCGATCAGCAGCCGCCGATCGCGCGGCTTGGATGTCACGATCGCGTCGACTCGGCCTTGGGAGATGACCGAGTGCGTCTCCTTGCCGAGGCCCGTGTCCGAGAGCACCTCGATTACATCCGTAAGTCGGCAGCGTGCGCCGTTCAGGCGGTAGCCGCCCTCGCCGTTGCGGTCGAGGCGTCGCACGATCGAGATCTCGCTCAGCGGCACGTCCACGGTGCCGTCGGAGTTGTCGAGCACGATCTCCACCTCCGCCGCGCTGCGTGGCTGCACGCCGCGCCCGCCGCCGAAGATCACGTCCTGCATCGACTGTCCGCGAACGGCAAGCGGCGACTGCTCGCCCATCGCCCATAGGACCGCGTCGGTGACGTTCGACTTGCCCGACCCGTTCGGGCCGACGACGACGCTCACACCCTCGCCGAAATCGAGCCGCGTGCGGTCGGGGAACGACTTGAAGCCGTTCAGCGTGAGCGACTTCAGCCGCATGCCGCGCTCCTCATTGCTCCGAGGCCAAACGCTCGACCGCCACGCGTGCCGCCTCCTGCTCCGCGTGCTTCTTGCTCCTGCCGCTGCCGCTGCCCAGCTCTCGGCCGTCTACCCGCGCGACGACAGCGTAGATGCGCTCGTGCGGCGGCCCGTGCTCGCCGGTGATCTCGTAGCTGACCTCCGAGCCGCGCCGGGCGAGCAGCTCCTGCAGAGCTGACTTGAAGTCCACGGGGTGCTCCAGCGCACCCTCGATCTCCGGGGCGAACGCCTCCACCACGGCCTCGGCGGTGCGTTCGTAGCCGGTGTGCAGGTAGCACGCGCCGATCACGGCCTCGATCACCGAAGCGAGCACGCGCTCGGTCTCCACGAGCGCCGCCGCGCTCTGGCGCACGCCCGGCGGGGCCGCCGCACGCAGCCGCTCGGGCAGCTCCAGGCGCTCGGCGACCGCTCGACATGACACTCCAGAGACGGCCTGCGCGCGGATCTTGGTCAGCCGCCCGGCACCGAAGCGGTCGGCCTCCAGCAGCGGATACAGGTACGCGGTGACCGCCAGTGCGAGCACGCTGTCGCCGAGGAACGCCAGCCGCGTGTAGGAGCCGCTCGGGCGCTCGCTCCAGGAGGCGTGCGTGAACACCTGGCGTGCGAGCTCCTCGGGCAGCTCGTCCAAGAGCTCGCCCAGCAGCATCATCGCTCCTCATGCGCGATCCCGTCATGGGCCAGCACGAAGTCCACGGCTGCCCCCACTGTCAGGATCTGTGCGGCCTGCTCGTCAGACATGCGCACTCCGTAGGTGTCCTCGAGCTCCTGCACCAGCGTGTACAGGTCCAGAGAGTCGGCCTCCAGATCCTCCTTGAAACGGGTGCCCTCGACGATCGCGTCGGGATCGACGTCAAGCTCGTCCGCCAGGTGGTTGCGGATCAGGGTCAGAACTTGCTCGCGGGTCATGGCGCCTGCGGCAGGCTAGCGGCCGACGCGGACACGGGCGCGCGCCTGAGTGCGCCCGCCCGCTCGAGCGCGGCGTGCGTCTGCGCGACGATGTCCTCGCGCGCGCCGCGCTCGGCGCGCAGGATCGCCTGCGCGAAGCCCGTGCGCGTGAAGCGCCCGTGCGGCACGACGCCGAGCCGACGCAGGCCGAGCAGATACGCCCCGCCGCTCGCTTCCGGGTCAATTTCCTCGCGCATGCCTGCGAGCGATCCGAGCAGCAGCAGGCCGCCGAGCTTCGCTCGGGTGGATGACATTGCGGCCTCGCGAATCGCGCGGAGCATCGTCTGCGAGACGCCCTCCATCAGCTTCAGCGCGATGTTGCCGGTGAAGCCGTCAGTCACGATCACGTCCGCGCGGCCGCTGACGACGTCGCCGCCCTCGACGTTGCCGACGAACTCGAACGCATCGAGGCCATTCATCGCGCGCTCGCGCAGCTCCGCGTGAGCCTCCAGCACCAGAGCGCTGCCACGCGCGGCCTCCTCGCCGTTGGACAGCAGCCCGACGCGCGGCGCTGGCACGCCGAGCACGGTGCGTGCGAGCGCGGCACCCATGAACGCGAACTGCACGAGGTGCTCCCTGCGCGCATCGGAGCTCGCACCGACGTCCAGCAGCGTCACCGGGTGATGGGGAACGGGCAGCGGGATCGCGAGCGCCGGACGGTAGATGCCGGGCGCGCGCTTGATATTGAAGGTCCCCGCCGCCAGCGCAGCGCCAGTGGCGCCCGCGCACACGAGCGCCTGCGCCCTGCCCTGTGCGACCGCTCGCGCGGCCTGCACGATCGAGGCCTCGGGCGTCGTGCGCACCGCGAGCGCCGGGTCCTGCGCCTTGGCTATCGATATGGGCGCGTCCACGACCTCCACACCTGGCGGCAGCTCGCCGAGCACGGCCGCAGGCCCGAACAGCAGCACCCGCGCGCCCGCCGCTGCAGCGAGCGCCGCGCCCGCCGCCACCTCCGCGGGCCCGCGGTCAGCACCATTGCAGTCGACCGCGACCACCGGTGGCTCGCGCCCCGGTGAGAGCGGTGGTGACCCGGAGGACGAAGCCCCTGGCGTCACTGCAGGCTAGGCGTGGTCGTGCTCGTGATCGTGATCGTGCGCTCCCGGCGTCACGATCTCGCGGCCCGCGTAGCTGCCGCACACCGGGCACACCCGATGCGGCCGGCGCGGACTGTGGCACTGCGGGCACGCGTTCAGCGCGGGCGTGCCGATCTTGTGTTGCGCGCGCCGCTTGGCTGTGCGGCTGTGCGACTGCTTTTTCTTGGGGACGGCCATCGGCGTGAGAAGGCTAGCAGGACGAGCGATCGCGGCTCAGGCCGGGGCGCAGCGCCCGTCATTCGATCTTCAGCTCTCGCAGCTTCGCCCAGCGCGGGTCGGGCGCCGACTCGTGGTGGTGCCCAGCGGGAGGTTCGTTGAGGTCCGCCGCGCAGATCGGGCACAAACCGGCGCAGTCCGCACGGCAGAGGACCTTGACGGGCATCGCCAGGGCGAACGCGTCGCGTGCCCAACCGGCGAGGTCGAGGGTCTCATCGCGCACGTACGGGCTGTCGAGCTCGTCGCCCCCACCGGGGCGGTCGACCTCGCGTGCCTCGACGTCCACGAGCGGGCTCGCGTCCTTGAGACAGCGCATGCACGGTCCGACGACCTCGGCGGAGAAGCGCAGCCGCAATGCGTAGCCGCCTCCGCTCATGCGCGAGACGCTCAGCTCCACAGGCACCGGACGCGGTTGTGCGAGGTAGCGCTCGCTGCCCAACAGCAGCGGCTCGATCGGAGTCGCCAGCGCGATCCGGCGGCCCTCGCCAGGGCTCAGACGCAGCCCCGCGAGGTCGAAATCGTGGGTCTCGATAGCCATGATCCCCCAGGCTAGCGAGACAAACGGCGAGGCTCTAGGAGCGTGCGCGAAGCTCGCGCTTGAGCACCTTGCCAGTCGCGTTTCGCGGCAGCTCCTTGACGAACACCACGTCGCGCGGAACCTTGTAGCGGGCGAGGTTCTCCTTCACGTAGGTCTGGATCGCCTCCGCGGTCAGCTGGTTGCCGTTGCGCGGCACGACAAACGCCTTCAGCCGCTGGCCGAACTCTTTGTCCTCAACGCCCACGACGGCGACGTCCTCGATCTCGTCGTGATCGGCGAGCAGGTCCTCGACCTCCCGCGGGAACACGTTCTCGCCGCCGCTGACGATCATTTCGTCGTCGCGGCCGTCGACGAACAGCCGTCCGCCGGAGTCAAGGCGCCCGACGTCGCCGGTGCGCATCAGCCCGCGCACGATTTCCTTGCCGCCGCCATCGGTGTAGCCCTCGAACTGGAACTCGTTGGCGACGAAGATGCGACCCACCTCACCCTGCGGCACCTCGCGGCCGTCCTCGTCGAGCAGCTTTACGACCGTCCCCAGTGGCGAGCGCCCGGCGGTCCCCGGCGCGGCGCGCAGATCCTCGGGGGTCGCGATCGTCGCCCACGCGACCTCGGTCGATCCGTAGAGGTTGTAGAGGACGTCCCCGAACGTGTCCATCACCCGCGTCGCGAGCTCGCCCGGCAGGGCCGAGCCGCTGACGGCGATCACCTTCAGACAGCTCACGTCGTAGCTCGCGATCGTCTCGGGCGCCAGCTCGAGGATCCGCTGCAGCATCACCGGCACCACTACGAGCGCGCTCGCGCGGTGCTGGGCGACGGCCTTGAGCGTCTCCTCCGGGTCGAACTTCCTGCGCAGCACGAGCGTCGAGAGCAGCGGCAGGCTCAGCAGGAAGTGAGCGAAGCCCCAAGAGTGGAACATCGGCGCGGCGATCATCGTCGTCTCGCGTGCCTTCAGCGGGATCTTCGAGAAGAGCGCCGCGGCGGGCTCGACCGAGTCGCTCTGTGGCCGCGCGGCGCCCTTCGGCGTGCCCGTGGTTCCCGAGGTGAGGATCACGACGCGCCCTTTCTCCGCAGGCGGCTCCAGATCGGAGTCATCGCCGCGCCCGATCAGCTCCTCGAGTGTGAGCTCCCGTGAGCTCGCCGGAGTCTGCGCGGATGACGCCACGGGCTCGCCCCACGCGACGAAACGCAGCCGGCTGGCCGCTCCCGCGCTGACCAGCGCGCTGAACTCCTCGTCGTAGATCACCGCCACCGGGTCCTCGCGTGCGAGCACGTCGGTGATCTGCGGACCGGCGAACGCGGTGTTCAGGTACAGCGCGCCCGCGCCGAGCTTTGAGCACGCGACCGTCGCCTCGACGAAGCCGCGGTGGTTGCGAGACATGATCGCCACCCCATCGCCCTGGCCGATCCCCGCCTTGCGCAGCTCGTGCGCGAGCGCGTTGGTGCGCCGATGCACCTGTCTGAAGGTGAGCACGCCGCGCTCGTCGATGACCGCCATGCGGTCGGGGTGGCGGGCGGCGGCGCCCGAATACGCTCCCGCCGGCGTCGCCCCCCAGCGGCGCAACGCCACCAGCGACTGCACCGTCCTGTCCGGGCGCAGCGGCTCGAACATGCCCGTGTCGATCAGCGACCGTGCGACCCGCAGCTTGTGCCTGGCCGCGCGCGCGGCCGTCTGGGCGTTCACGTATCGACCCGGAAGCAGCCAGCCCTCGACAGGTCGAGCGCGGCCTGCTCCCTAGCTGACTTCAGCCGGCTCATCCTTGCCCTGCAGACGCTCGCGACCGCGCTGTACGGCAGCGATGAACTTCGAAAGGTTGACCTCGAGCGTGTTGAGGATCTCGTCGGCGTAGTCCTCTGCGCCGAGCCTGATCTCGCGCTCGCGGGCGCGGGCGTCCTCGACGATATCCTCGGCGGCCCGCTCGGCCTGTTTGGTGACCTCCTCCTCGCCCACCAGCCGCTCCTGGCGCTCGCGCGCTTCTTTGATGATGCGCTCGGCCTCCTTCTTGGCCTCGGCGAGCATCTCCTGGCGCTCCTTGACGATCCAGCGCGCCTGCTTGATCTCCTCTGGGATCGTCGCGCGCATCTGATCGAGGATGTCGTAGATCTCCTCCTTGTCGACGCGCACGGAATCGCTCAGCGGGATCGTCTTGGCGTTGTGCACCAAGTCGTCGAGCTTGTCAATGAGTACTAGGACATCCATTTGGTGGTCACCTCGCGAGGCCTCCAGCTCCGCGTGTTGATGATTTCGTCAGCGCCTTAGCTCTTCCTGCAAGCGCCGGGCTACCTCGTCGGGGACCAGATCGTCGATCTTGCCTCCGAACGTGGCCAGCTCCTTGACGCCGCTGGATGAGAGGAAACTGTACTGCGGAGAGGCCATCAGGTACACGGACTCGATCTCAGGATCCTGTCGGCGGTTGAGCTGGTTCATCTCGAGCTCGTACTCGAAGTCCGAGATCGCGCGCAGTCCCTTGACGATCGCCTTCGCTCCAATGCGCCTGGCGAAGTCCACCACCAGCGTCGAGAACGGCTCGACGCGCACCCCGTCGAGGTCCGCCAGCGCGTGCTCGATGAAGCTGACGCGCTCGTCGATCCCGAACAGCGCGCCGCTCTTGCGCACCGAGCGGTTGACCACCGCGACGACGACTTCGTCGTACAGCGAGGCAGCGCGGCGGATCACGTCGAGGTGACCGTTGGTGATCGGGTCATACGAGCCTGGACATACGACTACCGATTTGCGCGCTGGGGTCATTGATGCAGGTGGATTGTGATCGAAGTGTCGCCGTAGCGCCTGCTCCGCTCGGGCTCGCCGGTCCCCGTACTGGGGAGCTCTAGCTCGAGTGGTGCTCGCCGGTCGCTCTCGACGACGACGCGCGCGCCCGGGCTCAGCAGCGCCGGCAGAATCGCCGAGAGCTCTGGACCCCACCGCTCGCCGATCGGTGGCCCCGACGCCGAAGGTGCTGGTCGCGCCCGCCCGTAGGGGGGGTCGATGAAGACGAGATCGTATGTCTCCTGGTCCATCTTTGCGCTGCGCAGCGACTCGAGGGCGTCCGCGCGACGCACCTCGGCCGCCTCCGGGGAGATGCCGAGCGCCGCGAGATTCCCCTTCAGCACCTTCACCACGCCCGCGTCGTGCTCGACGAACACCGCGCTGTGCGCGCCCCTGGAGAGCGCCTCGATCCCGAGCGCACCGGTGCCAGCGAACAGGTCGAGCACGCTTGCCCCCCCGACGTCGCCGAGCATCCCGAACACCGCCTCTCTGACGCGGTCGGACGTCGGCCGGGTCACCCTCCCCGCGGGCGCCTTCAAGCGCCTGCCGCCCAGCTCGCCGGCTATAACGCGCATGCTTAGAACCTAGCGTCGCTATGACTACGCCGGGATCGGCGCGGCTGCCTCGCCGCCTGCGAGCCGCTCCAGCGCACCGCCAAGCAGAGCGTGTTCGGGCTCACACAGCTCGGGGTCGCCCGCGAGGATCGCCTCGGCGCGCGCGCGCGCAAGCTCGAGCAGCTGGGCGTCGTCGGGCAGACGGGCCACGCGGAACTGCCCGAGGCCGGACTGGCGTGTGCCGATCAGCTCGCCCTCCTTGCGCATCGCGAGGTCGATCTCCGCCAGCCGAAAGCCGTCGGCGTAGCGGACGAGCGCACCGAGCCGGCCCGACCCGGTAGAGCCGGTCCCGCCCGCCCCACCGACGAGCAGGCAGCGTGAGCGGTGCTCGCCGCGCCCGACGCGGCCGCGTAGCTGGTGCAGCTGTGAGATCCCGAAGCGCTCTGCGTTCTCGATCAACATGACGGTCGCGTTGGGCACGTCGATCCCGACCTCGATCACGGTGGTGGCGACGAGCACGTCGGCCTTGCCGGACGCGAACGCCGCCATCGCCTCCTGCTTCTCGCGCGGGCGCATGCCGCCGTGCATGAGCGCGAGCTCGTAGCCCGCGAGCTCGCCCTCGCGCAGTCGCAGCAGCTCCGCGCTGGCGGCTCGCAGCCCCGACTCAGGCCCGGGGGCGCTCGTCCTGGCGCCGGCGTCCGCGCTCGCGATGAGCGCGTCGGGGTCGTCGATCAGCGGACAGACCACGTAGGCCTGGCGGCCGGCGGAGAGCTCGGCGCGCAGATCCTCATAGGCCCTTGCCCGCTCCTGCTCGCCGGAGATCAGACGCGTCTCGATCGGCTGGCGTCCGAGCGGTAGCTCGCGCAGGGTGCTCGTGTCGAGGTCGCCGTAGCGGGCGAGCGCGAGCGTGCGCGGGATCGGCGTGGCGGTCATGTGCAGGGTGTGCGGCGCCTGGACAGAGCCCGCACCCGAGCTGGCGGGATCTCCCCCGTCCCGCTCGCCCAGCGCCGCGCGCTGGCGCACGCCGAAGCGGTGCTGCTCGTCGATCACGGCT
The DNA here is from genome assembly GCA_035939335.1 of Solirubrobacteraceae bacterium. GTDB lineage: Bacteria > Actinomycetota > Thermoleophilia > Solirubrobacterales > Solirubrobacteraceae > Palsa-744. The sequence goes on from DASZFY010000021.1 coordinate 28,992, forward strand.
ACCGCCAGCGCCT
>DASZFY010000022.1:0-17696 GCA_035939335.1 Solirubrobacteraceae bacterium
CTTGCCCGACAGCCGCCCACCCACGATCGCGACCACCTCGCCAGCGTCAACCTCGAACGAGACACCATTCAGCAACGGCACCCAGCCACCGCGACGCGACGAACCCTGACACACCCCCACCACCACCAACACAGACACAGCACCACCTCCGATCGGCAGTCAGAGGCCAAGGTTACCCCCGACTCAAGTAGCGACCTACGCGCTTACGAATAGCTCAACAATTCGAGCATACGACGGCGAGTGCAGGTTTGACCTGAACGCTGTCTTCCTGTCAGGTCGACCCGAGCGCGGCGAAGCGCGGGTCGCGCCGCTCGACGAAGCTGGTGACGCCCTCGACGAAGTCGGGCGCGGCGAACGACGCGAGCATCAGCTTGTCGGCATCGGCGAGCGCGCCGGGCAGATCGCGCTGCAGGTCGGCGTATACCTGGCGCTTGATCGTGGCCATGCTCGCGGGCGAGCAGTTGACGACGAGCTCGTGCGCGTAGTCGAGTGCTGCGTCGAGAAGCCTGTCGGGCGCGAGCACGCGGTTGACGAGCCCGAGCGTTTGGGCCTCCTCGGCGAAGACGACACGGCCGGAGAGCAGCAGGTCGAGCGCGCGCGCCGGTCCGACGAGCCGGGGGAGGATCCACGAGATGCCGTGCTCGGCGATCAGCCCGCGGCGGGCGAACGCGGTGGTGAGCTTGGCGCCCTCGGCGGCGAAGCGGATGTCGCACATCAGCGCTTGCACGAGGCCGATCCCTGCACAGGCGCCGTTGACGGCGGCGATGATCGGCTTGGAGATCGACAGCGGGAAGGTCTGTGGCCGGCGCTCGCCTGCGTCGGCGTCCGCGCTCAGCGTGCCGTCGCCGAGAGCCTGCAGCTGCTGCATGTCGGCGCCCGAGCAGAAGCCCCGCCCGGCGCCGGTGACGACGATCACGCGCACGTCCTCGTCGCGGGCGCACTGCTCGAGCATGGCGAAGTACGCATGCTCCATCTCGGCCGTCCACGCGTTCAGCCGCTCGGGCCGGTTGAGCGTCAACAGCGCCACGCTGTCGTCGATCTGCATCTGCACCACTTCGCTTTGTGTCTGCACGGCCTCGCTCATCCCTGCTCCGTTCGCTCGCAGCTATGCCCTTAGTTCGAGCGTAGCGGGGAACGGGTCGCACCGCAGCCGCGGCGCCGACGCGGACGCCGGCGCGGGGCTACGCGAGTACGCCTTCCGGTGCGCCGCTGGGCGCGAGCACGGCGTCGAGCAGGCCGGGGAAGCGCGCGTCGAGATCCTCGCGGCGCAGCGTCGTCAGCTTGGACGTGCCGATCGGCTGCTGGGCGACGACGCCGGCCTCGCGCAGCACGCGGAAGTGATGCGTGGTGGTCGACTTGCTGACGCCGAGCAGGAAGCTGCCGCACGGGCGCGGCTCGGGGTCCCGGCTCAGCTCGCGCACGATGCGCAGACGGTGCGGGTCGCTGAGGGCGTGCAGCACCGCAGGTAGCTCGAGGTCCTCGCGTGCGGGGTGGTACAGGCTCATATCCCTCATTGTACGACGATCATCTAACTTATGGTACGATGGTCACCGTACTTACGGACGAAGGATAACGCAAATGGCAGCCGCCCTGACGCAGAGCCACCGTGTAAGTGAGATTCACCCAGCGAGCGAGGGCCCGGCCGCGCGGCGGGGCTCGGCGGCGCTGCTGGTGCTGGTGTGCCTGGCACAGCTGATGGTGATCCTGGACGTGTCGATCGTGAACGTGGCGCTGCCTTCGATCCGCGACGGCCTGCGCTTCTCGACGACAGGCCTGCAGTGGGTGGTGAACGCTTACACGCTGACGTTCGCGGGTTTCCTGCTGCTCGGTGGGCGCGCGGCGGACCTGCTGGGGCGCCGGCGCGTGTTTCTCGCGGGGACGGCGCTGTTCGCGCTCGCGTCGCTGGCGTGCGCGCTGGCGGACTCGCGCTCGCTGCTGATCGGCGCGCGCGCGCTGCAGGGCATCGGCGGCGCGGTCATCTCGCCGGCGAGCCTGGCGATCATCGCGACGTCGTTCGAGGAGGGCCGCGAGCGCAGCCGCGCGCTGGGCGTGTGGGGCGCGATGGGCGGCCTCGGCGGCTCGCTGGGAGTGCTGCTCGGCGGCGTGCTCACGCAGGCGTTCAGCTGGCCGGCGATCTTCCTAGTGAACGTGCCGATCGGAATCGCGGTGATCGCGTTCTCGCGCGGTCTGATCCCCGAGGGTCGTATGAGCTCCGCGGTGCGCCACTTCGACGCGACGGGCGCGCTGCTGGTGACGGGCGCGCTGACGGCGCTGGTTTACGGGATCGTGCGCACGGACACGCTCGGCTGGGGCTCCACTGGAGTGCTCGCGCCGCTGGCCGTCGGCGCGGCGCTGCTGGCGGCGTTCGTGTTCGTCGAGGGCAACGTGGCGCGTGCGCCGCTGATGCCGCTGCGCGTCTTCCGCATGGCGAGGCTGCGCGCGGCGAACCTGATCATGTTCCTGCTGTACGCGGCTGTGTTCGCGATCTGGTTCTTCCTGTCGCTGTACCTACAGCAGGTCCTCCACTATGACCCGCTGCAGACGGGGCTGCGCTTCCTGCCGATGACGCTCGCGATCATGGCCACGAGCACGCTCGCGCCGCGCCTGGTGTCGCGCTTCGGCGAGCGCACGGTGCTGACCGTGGGCATGCTGTCGGCCGCGGTCGGCCTGTACCTGTTGACGGGGGTGCGTGCCGGCGGGAGCTACACGGCAGACGTGCTCCCGGGCGGGCTGCTCGCGGGGATGGGCCTGGGCCTGTCGCTGGTCCCGGCGACGATCGCCGCGGTGGCGGGCGTCTCGGCGAAGGAGAGCGGCCTGGCGTCGGGCATGCTGAACACCTCGCGCCTGATGGGCGGGGCGCTCGGGCTGGCGGTGCTGAGCACGATCGCCGCGTCGCGCACGCGCGCGGACCTGCTCACGGGCGCCACCGGCCCGTCGGCGCTGAGCGGCGGCTTTCGCATAGCGTTCGCGGTGGCGGCGGGACTCAGCGTGCTGGGTGCGCTCGCGGCGGCGGTGCTGCTGCGCGCGCGCCCGCCGGCGCGTGAGGAGGTCACGAGCGCGTCGCCGGTGGAAAGCTGTGCGGCGACGCCCCTTGCGAACGAGCACTCCTGAGAACGGCGGCGCCGCGTGAGCGTCGCTCACCGCTATGTGGTGGTGGACGTCTTCACGGACGTGCCGCTGGAGGGCAACCAGCTGGCTGTGTTCACCGATGCGGCTGCATTGCCAGAAGAGGTTCTGCAACGGCTCGCGCGTGAGCTGAACTTGTCAGAGACGGTGTACGTGCTCGCGCCCGAGCACGGCGGCGACGCGCGTATCCGCATCTTCACGCCCGCGGCGGAGCTGCCGTTCGCGGGGCACCCGGTGCTCGGCACGGCGATTGTGGTGGGCATCGAGCGCGGGCTCGCGCAGGTGACGCTCGAGACGGGCGCGGGAGCGGTGCCGGTGGCACTGCGGCGTGGGGCAGGGGATGGGTTGGCGCCGACGGGGCGGATGGAGCGGTCGGGGTACGGATCGATGCACCAGCCGATCCCGACGTGGCAGCGCTTCGAGCGCGAGCGGGAGCTGCTCGACGCGCTCGGCGTGGCGAGCTCGGGCCTGCCGGTCGAGGTCTACGTCAACGGTCCACGGCACGTGTACGTGGAGCTCGCGCGCGAGGAGCAGGTGGCGGCGCTGAGCCCCGACCTGCGCGCGCTGGCGGCGCTGGGCGAGTTGGGCGTGAGCTGCTTCGCGGGCTCGGGCACGAGCTGGAAGACGCGCATGTTCGCGCCGGCGCTCGGTGTGCCCGAGGACCCGGCGACGGGCTCTGCGGCGGGGCCGCTGGCTGTGCACCTCGCGCGCCACGGCAGGATCGCGTTCGGTGAGGAGATCGAGCTGCGCCAAGGCGCCGAGCTCGGCCGCCCGTCGCTGCTGCGCGCACGAGCGTCGGGCTCGACGGACGCGATCGAGCTCGTGGAGGTCTCCGGGGCGGCGGTGATCGTCGCGAGCGGCGAGTTCGTGCTCGGCTGAGAGAGCGAAGCTGCTCGGCGCGCAAACCAAGTGCTGATGGCGCCACCGCCGGTTGGACTCGGCTGACGGTACCTACTTCTTCCAGGGATTGACAAGGCGGATGCCGAGACCCTCGAAGTGGCGTACGTTGCGTGTGGCGAGAGTCGCCTTGCGGCTGCTCGCAATGCCGGCGATCTGAACGTCGCGGATCTCCACGGTACGGCCGGCACGCTGCCGTGATGCTGCGATCGTGCCGGCGGCGTCAGCGGCCGCGCGGTCAAAGAGCTGCACGCGACCGTCGAGATCCTCGGACAGCAGCCTGTCGAACTCCTGCTCCAACTGGCTGCGACGACGGCCATTCGCAAGTAGCTCCAACCCCATTCGCACATCGAGGACGGTAATGGCAGTCGTCCAGACCGACTCCGAGGGCTGCTCGTCCAGCCACGCCACTATGGCCTGGTCGGGCTCTCGCTGCATCAATGCCGAGAGCACATTCGTGTCGAGCAAGATCACGGCGGACACCGATCCGGGTGCTCGCTATGCGGCTCGGCGCTCACTTACTCCAGTCGAGCCGGACGTGCCGGCTGCCCGCGCAGCTCGGGAAGCTCCGTCTCAAGTCCGACGCCTGTAAAGCGCGCTGCGATCCGCGAGCCCAGTCTGGCGCGGGCATGCTCACCGCTCTGTACTGCGCTGCGCAAGATCTCGCGTGCCTCCTGCTCGGTGCTGTGGCCATGCTGACGTGCGCGACGCTGCAGAGCTGCCTTCACGTCGTCATCGAGCCGTCGGATCAAGATCTGCGCCACGACAAAAACGATAGCACGCTATCACGCTATCTTGGCCAGGCGAGTCTGGTTCGGCAGCTTTAGAACTGGTTGGGACTCAGAGCCGGCAGCCGGGTAGGGCCGTAGCGTGTAAGTAAGGCGCGCTAGCCGAGCCTCGACCAAAGCGGCCGGGGCGGAGGGTGGGTCAGAGTTTGATCCAGTAGCCCGGCGACTGGGTCACGTCGATCGACGTGGACTCGACGCCTTCGGCGTTTTCTTTCGCGAACGGGAGATCGTTGAAGGTTTCGAACTCCATTATGAAGCTGGTGCCGGTCTGAAGCGGCATCTTGAACGCGAGGCCGCTGACGCCGCTGGTGACGATCGCCGCTTTGTGCTGGGCGACCCAGTCGGCGAACCAGAAGTACACCTGGGAGCTCTGCGGGATCGCGCCGCACAGCTCGGGCGTCTGTTTGACGAGCAGTGTCTCCGAGGGTTTGCCGAGTTCGAAGGTGATCGCCGGCGGGCCGCCGCCGGAGGCGTAGCCGTTGGGGATGGTGAGGCTGACGACGTTGAACGTATCGCCCGAGCCGCGTTCCTCGGTCGATTCTTCGATCGACTTTTCTTCGTTGCATTCGTGTGGCTGTTCGGTGTGGCCCGATGCCTGGCCGTAGTTGCCTTTGTTGCTGCCGCTCAGCGGGAACGTCCCGGTGTCCACCGTTTCGGGCTTGATCCTGACGTGCGCGTTGTATTCATTGATGTACTGGCCCTTGGGGTCTTCGCCCTGCCCGAGCAGGTTGTCGGTCATGCGCGAGGCGAAGTCGAGCACGAACTGCTCGCAGGCGAGCATTTCCGAGTACGGGACCATGGCATGGCCGAGCAGCTCGTCGGTGGCCTCCCACGCGATGATCGTTTCGATCTTCTTGAGGTCGTGTTCGCTGGCGCACTGTTCCTGCGCGCGGTTGTACGCGGATCCGGCGACTTTGCGCGATGGAACTTTGACGTACTGTTCATCCCAGTTCGGCCCGTACTGCGCGGACATCCCATCCCAGGGTTGGAGTATCTGGCCGTCGGTGGTCACCTGATTGTGAGAGCCGTCGCCGAGGATGAATGCGCCCTGCTGACCCCATCGGGCAAGTTCCGCGATCGCGAGGTTCGCCGCTTCGTCGCTCTGCAGCCCTGCCGGGATCAGGTTGGACGTGATGTCCGCATACCATTCTTCGAAGAGCGAGCCGGCAACTTTGCGGAAGGCGTCCGCCGCTTCGTTGTGTTCGGTGGTCCCGTAGACCGGCATGTCTTGGATCAACCCCGCGAGCAACGGTTCGTAGAAGCCTGCGTAGCCCGCCGAGTTCGCGATCGCCGCGCGACCGACAGGACCGCCGTTGACGCCGGCCGCCTCGGCGCCCACGCCATTGCCCCCCGAGAGCAGCGCGTAGCCGCCGCTCGCGGGCACCGCCATCGCGATCGGCGCCGCGCGCGGCAGAAGCGGGACGGCATAGGCGTCCTGGCCAGTGCCCGTGAAGGTCACCGCGTGGCGTGCCGCGGGCGCGACGCGGTGGGCCGGCGTGATTACGAGCACCGACAGGTTCAGGAAGGTGAGCCCAGCGGGCTCGATCTCGACGCCGCCCGCAAGGCGCCCGGCGCCGGGCGCGGAGAACGTGCCGATCGGGACCAGCGTCACCTGCGTGCCCGCGGCGAGCGCTCCGGCGTCGTAGGAGAGCGCGTATTTCGTGCCATCCGGGCCGGTCGCCGTGAGCATGCCCCCGCCGGCGGCGATCGTCCCCGTGCTGGCCGAGCCGGTCGCGAGCGATGCCGCACCCGCAACTCCTGCCGAGACCGTGCGCGTCTTCGCCAGCACGACGGTCACCGTCTTCGCGCCGACGCACTTCGAGCGCCGCCCGCGACCCTGGCACAGCAGCACGTAGTAGATCCCCGGCCTGGTGCTCGCGTTGATCTTGACCGCGAGCTTCCCGCGTCTGACCTTCACGCGCCCGAGCGATACGTCGCCGCGCACGAGCTTCCGGCCCGGGCTCAGATACACCTGGAAGACTCCGGACCCTCCGCGGACCTTCAGACTGAAGCCACTACTGGCGAGCGGTGGCGGGTTTGAGATCTTAAGCGCCGATGCGCCGGCCGGGACCAGCAGCAGCGCGAGCAAGCTCACCAGAGCGACGGCTCCGTGCCGGCCAGCTCGATGCCGTGCCCCCCACACCGGGGGTGACTATACACCTCGCTGAGGCGGGTACGAGGGTTAGCCAGCCGCCGGCGGGCGTCTCGTATTGCCATCGCATGACACAGTCCGCTGCGCGGGTACAGGTGGAGTCAAGTTGCTCACGCGGGCGCGCGGGTACAGGTGTAGTCAAGTTGCTCACGCGGGCGGTGAGGTAGCCTCAGTTGTGTTGTGTTGTGTTGTGTTGTGTTGTGTTGTGCTCGCGAGGGAAGGATGGGGCGATGGGCCAAATCGGCGGAGTGGGTTCTTACCGGGCGTGTCTCGCCGTGCTGCTGTCCGTCCTCGCGACGCTTGTGATCCCTGCCGCCGCGTCGGCTACGCCGGTGGTCAAGATCAAAGGCGAGGCGGTCCCGATTCCGGGGTTCCCGCACACCGGCAACATCCTGGGAGCGGGTGCGGCGGTGCACGCCGAAGTGACGATCTCGGGGAGCGAATATGCGGGTGCCCCGCCGCCGCTGATCGGGGTGACGGCGTGGCTGCCGAGCGGGGTGAAGCTGCACCCACAGGGGTTTCCGACGTGTCCGGCTCGCGTGATCCTCGAAGAAGCAACGCCTGAAAAGTGCCCTAAAGGCTCGTCGGCGGGGCCGCGGGGCAAGGCCCTGGGCGTTGTCACCTTCGGCACCGAACGTGTCCCCGAGACTGCCGAAATCTACTCGTTCTTCATCCCTGGCAATCGCATCGCGTTCCTCACGGTGGGCCACTCACCGGTGTCGCTGGAAGTCCCCACCAGCGGCCAGCTTGAGAATCTCGCCGGCGGCGAAGGGTTCGGCCCGAAGCTCGTGACGCCGATACCTCTGGTCGCGACCGTCCCCGGTGCGCCGTATGCGTCGGTCGAAGCAATCGACATCACGCTCGGGGCCGCCTATCGCAAGCATGGCAAGACGATCTACTATGGGCGCGTTCCCGCCAGGTGCCCGCGCGGAGGCTTCCCCGTCCGCGCTCAGTTTACGTTCGCTGAAAACGGCGAAATCTCACGGCCTGAGACCGTGAGCGTCAACTACAGCGCACCCTGTCCGCGCCACTAGCTGGCCCCGCTTGCGGGCGAGACGACCCGCCGTGTAGCCTTCCCGCGATGCAGCTCAGCGCCGGAGCTCAAGTCGGACTGGTTCGCGGTCAGCCCTGAACGCTGAACGCATCCGCGGAACGCGCGCGCGTGTGGCGGTAGCGCTGGCGCTGACGATGTGTGCGACGTCCGCGCTCGTGCTGCCATCCGTCGGGCTGTCGAGCGCGCCGCAGCGTCAGCGGCGCGCGGCGAGCGTCGGCCCGACCCCGGTGTCGGTGACGGCTATGACGAGTGAACCGGGGCCGCCGGTTCCGCGCAACTTCCTGGGATTGTCGTTCGAGGTCGCGGCGCTGCCCCAGCTCGCGAGCTACGCGAGCGAGGGCGACCTGGTCACAATGCTGCGCTCGCTCGGCGTGGGCGTGCTTCGCTTCGGAGGCGTGACCGCCGACGAGCAGGTCGGGTGGACCGACGAAGCGACACCGCGGCCGGCGTGGGCCTTGCGTGCGCTGGAACCGGCGAACCTGCGCGAGCTCGGCAGCTTGACCGGGGCGAGTGGATGGGGCGTGCTGCTGACGCTCGGGTTCGGTCACTTCGAACCGCAGGCGGCGGCGCGCGAGGCGGCGGTGGCGAAGGCGGCCCTTGGAAGCTCGCTCGAAGCGATCGAGATCGGCAACGAGCCCGACTCCTACGCGAGGCACGGTCTACGCGCGGCGCCGTGGACGCCGGAACAGTACAACGAACAGGTCGATGCGTACCGCGGCGCGATCGAAGCGCTGGCGCCCGGAATCCCGCTCGCCGGCCCGGACCCGTCGGGATCGAGTGCGTATGAAAACTGGGGGTTGAGCGAGGCGATCTACCAACGCCCGGCGCTGCTGACCGGCCACCACTATCCGCTCGGCTGCGCGCAGCATCCCGCGCCGACGATCAGCCTGCTGCTGAGCCCTCGGATCCGCGAACTGGAGGAACGCTCGCTGCGCCGCTACGTGTTCATCGCGCAGGAGACCGAAGTGCCGTTTCGCCTCGACGAGACCAACAGCGTGTCGTGCGGCGGCGTGCCCGGCATCAGTGACACGTTCGCCTCGGCGCTGTGGGCGGTCAGCTACGTGACGCAGGCGATGAGCATGGGGGCGGCCGGCATCAACCTCCAGGGCAACCCGACGAACTGCGTCGGCTATACGCCGATCTGCGCGCCGAACGGCGAAGCCGCCGCCACGGGCAAGCTGGAGGCGCAGCCGGACTGGTATGCGCTGCTGCTCGCCAAGGCGCTGGTCGGGGAGCGTCCACTGCGTACGATCGTCGGCCCGGCGCACCGGCCGAACGTCGTGGCGAGGGCGTTCGGGGCCGCCGACGGCACGACCCAGTTCGTGCTCGTCGACGACGATCCTCCGGGATCGCGCGGCGCGGCGATGCGCCTGCACGTCGGCGCCGGCTTTCACGGCGCGACGGTGCTGTCGCTGACGGCGCCGTCGCCGCAGGCGCTGTCGGGCGTGAAGCTGGGAGGTCGCGCGGTGGCGGCGAACGGCAGCTGGAGCCCGCCGCGGGTGCTGCCGCACGCGGCCAACACGAACGGTGTGATCACGGTCGATCTCGCGCCCAGCAGCGCCGCGCTGGTCACGGTCGCGCCGAAGGGCTGAGCGCGAGGCCCCTCGTCCCCGTGGAGTCGGTGCTCGCTTCCGCGAGAGTCCGCTCAGTTGGCGACGATCGTCAGGAAGTCGCGAGTGTACGGTTCCAGCAGCTCCCCGGCGATCCCGCGCTGACCGGGCACGACCGGCACGGCGGACGGACCGCTCTGATGATGGATGTACAGGTACCCCGCGACCCAGTACGGGTTGATGTCGAGCTCGATCGCGCGCACCGCGCCGGCGAGGACCAGTGCGGCGCCGAGTTCGGCGGGCAGGAGGTCCTCGCCTGCGGCCCACACGAGCTGGCCGCCGGCGGTGACCCCGAGGCCGGAGCGAGGCACGGAGTCGCGTCCCGCGACGGTTCCTCCCCAGCACGCGATCACGCAGCCCGCGGCGGTCGCTGCGACGGCGCCGTTATCGACCAGCAGCTGCTGGTTCTGCAGTACCGAGAAGACCCTCGCGTGAGCGCTCGGCACGCCTTCGTGCCACGCTCCGATGTCGGTGCTCCCGTCGGTGTAGGTGACGATCGACGCGAGCCCCGACCTGAGCGGCACCGCCACGTGCCCGCCCGACATGAACCCGACGTCGTGGTAGCTGAGCTTGAAGCCGCCGTTGAACGCAGCGACGACGTGGTGAATCTCGCTAGGCGTTATCTGATCCCCGTACCTCCAGCCGGCCACGCCCCCGTCGCTCGAGCCCGCGTGCAGGTCGAGGCGAAGCGGTCCCTGCTCGAAGCGCATGAGCGTGACGCCGGATCGCTCGGTGAGCCACGCGACGGGCCGGCCGTGCACGCGCGCGACGGTCGTCCACGATGCGCTCGCGTGCGCCGGCGGGCTCACCTGCAGCGGCGCCACCGGGTGGACGGGCAGCGAGCGTGGGGGAATGGGCGTCGAGCCGTTAGTCGAGCCCTCGTCGGGGACGCGCGCGGTGTGCTCGGCGCCCGTCGAGTGCGCGCCGCCCGGTCCGGAGCGCTCGAGGCGTGAGACGACAGCGGCTGCGCCTGCGACCAGCACTGCGAGCAGAGCGAGCGCTCCCAATCGCCCGCCCACGTACGCGCGCTCTCGGATCATCGCGCTCAGGAGAGGGGCGTGAGGAAGTAGATCCGTGCGGGCGGGACAGGCTCCCACGAGAAGATCGCCCACGAGCGCCCGGCGAATCTGACCGTCCCGTGACGGGGAAGTCGCGCCGGTAGCGCCCCGCCGGCGATGCGCGTGGAGCCGGCGCGCACGTAGACGGGGCCGCCGGTGGTGCCGTGCAGCACGTCTACGAAAGACTGGTAGCTCGACTGCAGCGGCTGGAAACGAGCTGCGATGTGCATCGCGACGCTTCCCCACGCCGAGAGCCGCACCGCCGCGCAGCTCTCGGCGGAGACGGCGCGCGAGGGCTCGTGGATGAACAGCGCCACATGCAGCGTGCCGCTGGGGAACGCCCGCGCATCCAACTGCTCCACGAAGTAGGAGGTGCCGCGCACATGGACCGTCGCGCCGGCGCTGACCGTGGACGGAGCGGGCTGCAACGTGCCCATCACGAACGAGCCGCCTCGATAGAGATCGATCGGAACGCCGATGAAGCGGCTCACGAGCTTCACGTAGCCGAGGTCGTCCTGCACGGACATCACGAAGGTGGCGAGCGTCCTGCCCTTCGAGCGCAGCCTGCCGGAGACCGGCGCGATGATGTCCGGTCCGCCGACGTCGGCGACGACGCGGCCGGCTTTCACGACGCGCAGGCGCACGATGTGCCAGCCAGGCATGTAGACGATGCTGTGTACCGCTTCGTAGACCGCTGCTGTGTTGTTGCTCGCCAGCGCGCCCAGGAGTGCCTGTGAGCCGGTGATGTGTCCGATGTCCGCGTAGACCTCGGGGCTGGATATCTCGGCCGCGTATATGCCGTTCGCGACTGTGTGGTCCACGCTTGCGATCGTGCTCGCGCTTTCCGGTCCGCATGTCGGCGAGGAGGCGCTCGTCGCGACGCTCGCCCGGTCAGGAGGTTGAGCACGCCGGGGGCGCAGGGCCGGAGCGGCCGGCCGGCTCTCGACGGCGGAAGTCAAGCGCGCAGATGCGTGGCGATCGGCGGCGAGTCCGCCGCCAAGGACTGCCGCGGCGATCAGCGCCGCGGCAAGCGCCAGCGTTAACCGCCGAGCTACCGGTCGCTTGCCTGCACCGGACATGATTTAAGTCTTAAGTAGGACGTTAAGCCGGACATCAGCAAGACGTGAGAGGCGTCACATGTGCGCGGCGTTCAGGTTCTGCGCCGGACGCCATCGCTGCGGCCCTCGCCGTTGTGGTGCCGAGCCCGAGGCGCCTTGGCTCGGCGGCGGCGCGCGTACCACGGCGCGAGCACCGAGATGGCGCACGCGGTGAGCACGAGCAGGGCGACCAGTCCGCTGATGGCGAGGCCGGGACTGATGATCAACAGCATCAGGCCGGCGAACACGCCGAGTCCGAGGTCCACCCGCGCGAGCCTGCGCTTGCGCTGCGCCTGGCGGCGTCGGATGCGCAACGCGGCGATATCAGCGGGGGCGGGCCGGATCTGCTGAGCCGGGCGCTGCCGTGACGGGCGCGTGCTCATTGCTCGATCCTGCGGAAGTATCGACGGGGTATGAGCTTCATCGCGAGCATCACCCAGCGTAGGGAACGCGGCGCCCACACCGTATGTGCGCCGCTGTCGAGTCCGTTGACTGCAACGGCGGCGACTGCCTGCGGTGTGCTCGCGAGCGGCGCCGGCTCGAGGCCGTGCGTCATCTTCGTCCTCACGAACCCGGGCCGGACCACGAGCACACGTACGCCCTGCTCGTGCAAGGCGTCGCCGAGCGCCTGCGCGAGCGAGTCGAGGCCGGCCTTGGATGCTCCGTAGACGGCGTTTGCGCGCCGCGGGCGCTCGGCGGCCACCGAGGAGAGCACAACGATCGTTCCCCCTGGCCCGTCGCGTAGGCGCCTGGCCGCGTGCATCAGCAGCGAGCCCGCGCCGACGAGGTTCACCTGGAGCACGTCCGCTCCCGCGCCGATGTCGCCCGGCAGGCCGCCGCGCTCGCCGAGCACGCCGACGGCGAGGATCACGATGTCGGCGCCGCCGAGCTCGCCGAACGCCTGCTCCAGGACAAGCTCGTGGCGGCTCACCTCCAGCGCGTCGAGCTCGAAGGTGAGCACCCACGGGCATCCGGCTGCCTCGAGCTCCCCAGCCGCGGCGCTGAGCGCGGAGGGGTCGCGTCCCACGAGCGCGACTTCGCGCGGGCTGCGCGACTGCAGCTCGCGAACCATCGCCACGGCGATCTCGGAGCTGCCGCCCAGCACCAGCACACGGCGCCCACCGGAGCCAGCCGCGGCGCTCACGCGCGCGCTCCGCAGAGTCCGAGGCGCGAGGCGAGATCCGAGCGCAGCACGCCGTGCGGATCTACCCTCGCGCGTTGTGCGTGGAAGCGATCGAGCTGTGGATACATCGCGCTCAGGGCGTCGCGACCGAGGCGCGCGTCCTTGGTCAGGTAGACGCGCCCGCCGACACCCGCGATCAGCTCGTCGAGCTCCCTGAGCGCCGAGGGCAGACCGGGCGCCGAGGCGGGGATGTCGAGCGCGAGCGTCCAGCCCTCCAGCGGAAACGAGAGCGGCCCGCCGAATGCCGCGCCCAGGCGCTTGAACACGGCGAGGTAAACCGGCAGGCGACGTGCGCGGATCAGCTCAAAGCAGCGTTCGAGCGCGTCCTCGGCGCCGGTTGGGATCACGAACTGGTACTGGATCAGGCCGGCGGAGCCGTAGAGCCGGTTCCACCTACCGACGACGTCCAACGGGAAGAAATACGGGGAGAGCGCCAACGGACGAGCGCGCTCGCGCTGCGGCGCGGCGGACCAGTGCAGCGCGTTGAGCGCGCGCACGCCCGACGGGCGCAGGAGCGCGCCGGGAAAGCCGCGGGGGATCTCCAGCACGGCGCGGCGCGCGCGCGAGCCGTGGTTCCCGGCGCTCGCGGCGCGGCGCCCGCGCGCCGGTGGCGTGAGGCCGTCCGCGGGCATCGGGTCGGCGCGGCTGACGACTGCGCGTCCCATCTTCGCGCCGTCCGCCAGCAGGTCGAGCCAGGCCACCGAGTAGCGGTGGCGCTCCTCGCCGCTAATCATCGTCAGCGTCTGGCGCAGGCCGTCGGTGCGGTCGGTGTCCGCGAGAACCCATGGGGCTTGCAGCGGCTCGACGCGCACGCTCGCCTCGACGACCACGCCCGTCAGGCCCATGCCTCCGAGCGTGGCGTAGAACAGCTCGGGATCGCTGTCGGGCGAGAGCTCCACGACCTCGCCGGCGGGCGTGCACAGCGACAGCGAGGCGACGTGCCGGGCGAAGCCTCCGTCGTGGTGATGGTTCTTGCCGTGGATGTCGCTTGCGATCGCTCCCCCAAGCGTCACGTGGGCCGTACCGGGGACAACCGGAAGCGTCAACCGCTCGGCGGCGAGGCGTGCGAGCAGCTGACCGATCGTGGCACCGGCCTGCGCGGTCAGCAGAAGGTTCTCCGCGTCGATCGAGACGACCCGATCGAGCCCCGTCAGGTCGAGCACCGTGCCGCCGTCGTTCTGCGCGGCGTCGCCGTAGCTGCGCCCGGCGCCGCGCGCGATCACGCCGCCGGCGCCGGCGGACGTCAGCGCGTCGAGAATCTCGCAGGCGTCGCGCGGCGCGAGTACACGACAGCTGCTTCGCGCGGTACGCCCCCAGCCGCTCAGCGAGCGCACCGGCGCGACGAGCGGCGTTCGCGTGCTCACCTCAGCCAGCGACATAGACGCCGCCGACGAAGAGCGCGCCCCATACGAGCCCGATGGCGAGCAGGGCACGGTCGTGAAGGATCAGCTCCTCCGGCGCCTCGCCACCGCCTCTCCCGATCAGCGTCGCGTAACGACCGAGCCACAGCACCAGTGGGAGGATCGAGAGCGCGTACCAGACGACGTGCTCCGGTCGCGTGAACGCCCAGGAGGTGTAGGCGACCCCGGCCGCGGTGGCAGACAGTGCGAGCATGAGCCGCAGGCGCCCCAGCGAGTAGCGTCGCAGTGTCGCGCGCGCGGGAGCGAACCCGGCGTGTGCGCGAAGCTCGGCGTAGCGCTTGGCGGTGACGAGGAAGACGGCACAGCACGCCGTCACGACGACAAACCAGCGCGACAGATAGATGTCGGTCGCTGCTCCGCCGGCCAACGCGCGGATCACGAACCCGGCCGCGACGACGAGGATGTCGAGCACGGGCACCCGGCGCAGCCACAGCGAGTAGCTCCCCGTCAACGCAAGATAGCCGCACGCGAGCAGTGCCAGGTCGATCGCGATCGCGCCCGCGAGCGCGATGCCCAAGATCGCCAGCACGGCGGCCGTCCACAGCGCCGCACGCGGCGATAGCTCGCCGGCTGCCACCGGACGCAGGCGCTTGCGTGGATCCAATCTGTCCTGCTCGCGGTCGCGAACGTCGTTGACCAGGTAGGTCGCGCTCGAGATCATGCACAGGACGACCAGCGCGCCGGCGGCCTCGGCGGCGATCGCCGGCCGCCCGATCCAGCCGGCTGCGGCCGGAGCCGCGAACACGAGCAGGTTCTTGGTCCACTGGCGCGGCCGACACGCGCGCAGCACAACGGCACACGAGCTTCGAATCGACCGGCTAGCGTGCGCCGATGGCTGCCCGTGCGCGGGAGCCGAAGCATTGCGCAGAGGCGCTTCAGGTGGCCGTTGATCCTCGGCCAGTGCTTCAACGGGAACGATGCCGAACCTCCAGTGGCTTGGGCGAAACGCGGGAGACAGCTCGCCGGTCGAGCGACGCAAGGATTCCACACGGCGATCCTTTCACCCGCATAAAGCAACACCCTAACTGTGAGAATCTTCTCACTTAGAATTCCCTCACCATCGCTGACAGTTGGCTGTGCTCGGTGAGGCCTCGACTACATTATGAGCATGGGGCTCGGCGCCAGCGCGCACATTCGACCCGCATCCCGTCGCCATCCGCATTTCCCCCACGAGATGTCGCTGCTGGCGCGGGCTCGCCGCATAGCGCTCGTGGCCGCGATCAGCGCGCTGATTCCCGTCGCGCTATCGATTTGGGGGATGATCACCGAAACATCCAACTCGAGTCTCGGCATCCGCAGCGTTGAGTGGCTGCGTGACAACGGCGCCGCCGGATTGGTGGCACAGGTCGAGTCGATCTACTACACGTTGACGGCGCCGAGCAAGGGCGGACCGACACTCCACGCGCTGCCGAAAGTCGGCTACGGCGGGAGCGCCGCCGCGCGCCTGGCGGCCAACCCGGAAAATCGGCCCGCACGCGTCGAACCCCTGCTCCATCCCGCCCTACCCGGTGAGGGCGTCTGGCACCCCACCCGTCCGAGCCTCGCAGCCGCCCCGCCCCTCCTGTTGACCACATTGCGCGATCAACCGGAATATCCACGCGTGGTGACGGGACTGGCGTGGATCGACACGAAACGCACGACGCTAACGCTCAACCCAGGGCGACTTGAGCCTTCGGTGCCGCTCCCGCGCGGGGCAATGGACGTCCCCACCGCTCAGCGCGCGCGGCTGCTCGCGACGTTCAACAGCGGGTTCAAGCTGAGCGACTCCCACGGCGGCTTTGCCGTGAACGGGCACACCTACGCTCCGCTGCACAACGGCCAGGGCACGATCGTGGGGTATGAAGATGGTCGCGTCGATGTGATCGACTGGCGATACGGCTCGAGCGTCCCGGCCGGCGTCTCCTTCGCGCGCCAGAACCTTCCCCTGATCGTGGAAGAAGGAAAGCCGAGCGCCAACATCGCCAACACCGCTGAATGGGGCGCCACCGTCGGCAACGCGATTCTAGTGTGGCGCTCGGCGATCGGCGTCGACGCGCATGGCAACCTCATCTACGCCGCAGGTGAAAGTCAGACCGTCGCGAGCCTCGCAAAGGCACTGATACGAGCCGGGGCGATCCGCGCGATGGAGCTCGACATCAACTCCTACTGGACCACGTTCATCAGCTACGGCGCCGCCGGCGCGGAAGAACCCACCAAGCTGCTCGAAGGCATGGAACGACCGGCCACCCGCTACCTCGAACCAGACGATAGGGACTTCTTCGCGCTGTACTCGAAGTGAAGTGCTCGGCGTCAGCTCTACGAGCCGATGGAACCCGCTGAATTTGAGTGAACTACGCCGTTCCGGTGCGCATCGACGGGCGGCGCGTCCCAGTATGGGACCGTGCGCCAGTCCACGCTCGCCGCGATCGTGTCGAGTCGCACACGGTCGCGGTGACGGACCGCAGCTTTGAGCAGCTCCGCGACGGTGCTGTCGTCGAGCGGATGAGGCTCCAGGCCGAGATCGACCAACTTGGAGGATCTGGCGTGGTAGTAGTGGCTCTCACTCTCCACGCGGGGGTTCTCGACGTGGCTGATGGGGGCGTCGAGCCCATGTGCGCTGGCGACCCTGGCCACTCGCTCGGCCAGTTGCAACACCGACCACTGCTCGGTGAACTGGTTCATCACGCGGAGCTCGCCAGCAGGCGGTGGGTGCGCGATCGCGAGCTCGATGCAGCGAACGGTGTCGCGCAGGTCGATGAAGCCTCGCGTCTGTCCCCCGTGACCGTGTACCGTGATGGGAACCCCCGCTGCGACCTGCACGCAGAAGCGGTTGAGCGCGGTTCCAAAGACCCCGTCGTAGTCATAGCGGTTGACCAGCAGTCCATCCGCGCGGGTGTGCTCAGTCTGCACGTTGTACACGATCCCCTGATTGAGATCGGTCGCGTGCAGGCCCCACGTGCGACAGGCAAACATGATGTTGTGGCTGTCATGGACCTTGGACAGGTGGTAGAAGGAGCCCGGCTGCTTGGGATACGGAAGCGTGTCGCGGCGGCCGTTGTGCTCGATCTCGATGTAACCCTCCTCGATGTCGATGTTCGGCGTGCCGTACTCGCCCATCGTGCCCAGCTTGACCAGGTGGCAGGCGCCGCCGAGCTCGTGAATGGCGAACAGCAGGTTGAGCGTTCCGACCACGTTGTTCACCTGCGTGCGGACAGCGTGCTCGCGATCCACCATCGAGTAGGGGGCCGATCTCTGCTCGGCAAAGTGCACGACCGCGTCGGGGGCGAACCGAGCGAGGAGCTCATGGACGAACCGCGCATCGGTGAGGTCG
>DASZFY010000023.1:0-10889 GCA_035939335.1 Solirubrobacteraceae bacterium
GCGAGCGCCTGTCCGGCGGAGCGCGGCTGTCGCCGTCTGAAGATCCGCTCCGAGACAGCGCGCTCGAGCAGGCCGTGGCGGAGCTGAGCAAGAGCTTCGACGCGCGCCACGGCGGTTTTGGAGGCCCGCCCACCCGCGCGCCGAAGTTCCCGCAGGCGCCCGTGCTCGAGTTCCTGCTGCTGCGCGACACCGGCCGGGCGATGGCACTGACGACGCTGCACGCGATGGCCAGCGGCGGCATCCACGACCAGCTCGGCGGCGGCTTCGCGCGCTACAGCGTCGATGCCAGCTGGACGGTGCCGCACTTCGAGAAGATGCTCTACGACAACGCGCTGCTCGCGCGCGCGTATCTGCACGGCTGGCAGGCGACGCGGGATGCGCGCCAGAAGCACGAAGCGCACGACCCAGGGGACGTGCGTCTGCGCGAGGTATGCGTCGACACGCTCGAGTGGGCGCTGCGCGAGATGCGCGGCCCGGAGGGCGGCTTTCACAGCGCGCTGGACGCCGACTCCGAGGGCGTCGAGGGACGCTTCTACGTGTGGACCGTCGCCGAGCTGCGCGACGTGCTCGGCGCGGACGCCGACGCGGCGATCACGTGGCTGGGAGTGACCGAGCAGGGCAGCTTCCAGGACCCTCACCATCCCCAGGTGGGACTCAACGTCCTGACCGATCGCGGGCCCCGTCCCGATCGGCAGACCGTCGAGCGCATCCGCTCGACGCTGCTGCACGCGCGCGAGCAGCGTGTGCGACCGGCGCTCGACGACAAGCGCCTCACCAGCTGGAACGCGCTGATGATCTGCGTGCTCGCCGAGGCCGGAGCGGCATTCAGCGAGCCGCGCTATCTGGATGCGGCGGTCGCGTGCGCCGAGTTCCTGCAGACTCAGATGCACGACTCTCGCGGGCGCCTGCTGCGCACCTACAACGACGGGCGCGCCAAGATCGACGCCTACCTCGAGGATCACGCGTTCCTGCTCGAGGCTCTGATCGCGCTGTTTGAAGCCACCTGCGACGAGCGCTGGTTCCACCAGGCGATCGCGCTCGCTGAGGAGATCCTCGCCCGCTTCGCCGACCCCGAGCGGGGCGGCTTCTTCTCCACTGCATCAGACGGCGAAGCGCTGATCGTAAGGCGCAAGGACCTCGAGGACTCCCCCATCCCGTCCGGCTCCTCCAGCGCCGCCGTCGGCCTGCTGCGCCTGGCCCAGATCACCGGCAACGACGAGTACGAGCGCCACGCTCTGGGCGCGGTCGCGCTCGTCTCCGAGATCGCTCCACGTCACCCCAGCGCCTTCGGGCACATGCTGCAGGCGATGCACTGGCGGCTCGCGCCTGCCCGCCCGCTCGCATGCCCGATCCCGGCGGTCCTCCACGCGCGACCCGCTGAGCCGGAGCCCGATACCCATTCTGGGCACAGGCAGGGCGTAGGCCCTTAAATCGATCGATCGCCTACAGGATCGACAGGTAGCGGTCGAGCTCCCACTGCGTCACGTGCACGCGGTAGTCGTCCCACTCCTGACGCTTGATCTCGACGTAGCGGTTGAACATGTGCTCGCCCAGCGTGCGCAGCACCAGCTCCGACTCCGCCGTCAGCTCGATCGCCTCGCCCAGGCTCTCCGGCAACTGCTCCACGCCCAGGCGCCTGCGTTCCTCGCCGGGCAGGTGGTAGAGGTTCTTCTCCATCGGCTCCGGCAGCTCGTAGCCCTTCTCGATCCCCTCCAGGCCTGCCTGCAGCAGCACCGCGAACGTCAGATACGGGTTGCACGCTGGGTCCGGGCAGCGCAGCTCCATGCGCGTCGCCTTCTCGCGGCCGGGGTGATACAGCGGCACGCGCACCAGCGCCGAGCGGTTGCGCCGCGACCACGCCACGTACACCGGCGCCTCGAAGCCGGGAACCAGGCGCTTGTACGAGTTCACCCACTGCGCGAAGATCGCGCAGATCTCGCGCGCGTGCTTGAGCTGGCCCGCGATGAACGCCTTGCCCACGTCTGACAGGAAGTACTGGTCGTCCGCGTCATAGAACGCGTTCTTGCCGTCGCTGAACAGCGACTGGTGCGTGTGCATACCCGAGCCGTTCTCGCCGAACAGCGGCTTCGGCATGAACGTCGCGTGCCAGCCGTACTTCATCGCGTACTCCTTCACCGTGATCCGGTAGGTCATGCAGTCGTCTGCCATCTTCATCGCGTCCGCGTAGCGCATGTCGATCTCGTGCTGCGACGGCCCCACCTCGTGATGGGTGTACTCCACGTGGATCCCAAGCTGCTCCAGCGCCAGCACCGTCTCGCGACGCACGTCCGAGCCCGCGTCCAGCGTCGTCAGGTCGAAGTAGCCGCCTTCGTCCAGCACCTCCGTCGAGCGCGAGTCTTTGAACAGGAAGTACTCCAGCTCCGGGCCCACGTTGAACGTGTCGAAGCCCATCGCGTGCGCGCGCTCCAGCGCGCGGCGCAGCACGTGGCGCGGGTCGCCCTCGTACGGCGTTTTCTCCGGCGTGATCACGTCGCAGAACATCCGCCCAACGCCCTGCTCCTCCGGGCGCCACGGCAGCACCGCGAACGTGCTCGGGTCGGGCATCGCGATCATGTCCGACTCCTCGATCGCGTTGAAGCCCGTGATCGACGAGCCGTCGAAGCCCATGCCCGCCTCGAACGCGTCGTCCAGCTCCGCCGCGTTGATCGAGAACGACTTCAGCTGCCCCAGGATGTCCGTGAACCAGAAGCGGATGAAGCGGATGTCGCGTTCCTGAACGAACGCCTTCACGTCCTCCGCTGTCCTCGGCTGATCTGCCATCCCGCCGGACCCTACCGATGGATACCGCCGCGCGCTATCGACTGCTGGCCAAACCGCTAATGGCCGGCGACGGCTGCTACGAACTTCGCCACATCTTCCGCTTCCTTGCCCGTGTACAGCAGCGCCGGCATGTTGCCCAGGCCCCGCGCGCGCCCTTCGTGGATCGCGTTCTCCACCAGCGCGATGCGACCGGCGGCGGTCGGAATATCGTCGCCCACCCGGATGTCGAGGTTGGGGCCGACCCGCCCGACGGACTTGACCGCCGCCAGCGTGTGGCAGACGTTGCACGTGTGCGCGAACAGTTCGCGGCCCTTGGTCTCTTCCGCGTTCAGGTGCACGCCCCCGACCGCCTCGCTCGCCTTGTGCGCACCGTTGACCGCCAGCACGATCGCCGGAACGATCAGTCCGAACGCGAACGCCACGATGATGCCGAGCGTGATCGCGCCCCGGCTGAGCCGCGATTCTTCCGCCGAGCCGCCATCGCCGCGCGAGCCGCGCCGCATCGCCACGAAGAAAACCGCCAGGCCGACGACGATCCAGAAGATGATGAAGACCAGGAGCATGCGCGCGGAGAAGATATCGGGTGGGGCCGCCGAACCGTCGAGCGACCCCGTCGAGCGACCCCTTGACGATGAGAGCCTTCCCACCTTTATCGACGCCAAAGGCGGCGCGCTAACCTCAGCAGTGGACCGGCAAGCAAAGGACATGGAGCCATCGCCGTGAACATCGTTCGACGTCTTCCCCTCTCGCGCCTACTCCTACTGGGCGCGCTCGTCATGGCCATTGGCGTGTCCATCACCGCGATCGCCCTCGCCGTCGGCTCCGGGCCGACGCCGCCCGCCAAGCCGCTCGCGCAGGCCGTCCACGACACGCTCGCCGGGGCGCAAGGGACAGAGATCGAAGGCGTCAGCGCCAACGTCCAGCTCACCGACCACCTGCTCGAAGGCGCCAGCCTCGCCACCGGTGGCGGCGCTGGTGGCGGCGGTGGCGGCGGACTCGCCTCCAGCCCGCTCATCACCGGCGCATCGGGAAGGCTGTGGATCGCCAAGGACGGCCGTGTCCGCCTCGAGCTGCAGTCGCACAAGGGAGACACGCAGGTCGTCTACGACGGACACACCGTGACCATCTACGACGCCGCCAGCAACACCGTCTACCGCTACACGCCGCCCGCGCACGAAGGCTCCTCCTCCCCTGACCAAAGCTCCGGCCAGAAGCACGAAGTCCCCTCGCTCGCCAAGATCGAAGAAGCCATCGCCCACCTCGGCAAGCACGCCGACTTCTCCGGCGCCACGCCCACCGACGTCGCCGGACAGCCCGCCTACACCGTGCGCGTCTCCCCCAAGGAAAGCGGCAGCCTGCTCGGCGGCGCCGAGCTCTCCTGGGACGCCAACAACGGCGTGCCGCTGCGCGCGGCCGTGTACTCGTCCACCAGCAGCGCGCCCGTGATCGAACTGGCCGCCACCGAAGTCTCCTTCGGCCCGGTCGAAAGCTCCATCTTCGAAATCACGCCACCCGCCAACGCCACGGTGCAGGAAATCACCTTCCCCCAAGACCACCACGAAGGCGCCGCCAAGACATCCGGTGAAGGCGAAAAGCCCAACGTCACCACCCACGGCCACGGTCCCGCGACGATCGCCGTGCTCGAAAGCAAGTCCAACAGCGCCGCCGGCAAGAGCGGATCGCTCGAAGGGCTGCCCAAGGTCACCATCAACGGCACCAGCGCCAGCGAGCTGCGCACCGAGCTGGGCACGCTGCTCACGTTCGAGCGCTCCGGCGTTCGCTACCTCGTCGCGGGCGCCGTCTCCCCCGCCGCGGTAGAAGAAGTCGCGCGAGGTCTCTAGCGTGAGCGAGGAGGGGGCCCAGCCCGTACGGGCTCGGGGGCTGGTCAAGCGCTACGACGACGTTCTGGCAGTCGACCACATCGACCTGAACGTCCACACCGGCGATGTGTACGGGTTCCTCGGCCCCAACGGCGCCGGCAAGACGACCACGCTGCGCATGGCGCTCGGCCTGATCACGCCCACCGAGGGCACCGTCGAACTGTTCGGCCGCGACCCCATGCGCCACGGCGCCCGCGCCCTAGAGGGAGTCGCCGGCTTCGTCGAGGCGCCTCGCTTCTACCCCTACATGACCGCGCGCAAGAACCTCGAACTGCTCGCCGCGCTCGACGGCGACGGCGCCGCCGGGCGCATCGACGAGGTGCTCGCCATCGTCGAGCTGAGCGCTCGCGCCAAGCACAAGGTCGGCGGCTACTCGCACGGCATGCGCCAGCGCCTGGGCATCGCTGCCGCGCTGCTGCGCCGCCCGCGCCTGCTGATGCTCGACGAGCCCGCCACCGGCCTCGACCCCGCGGGCATGCGCGACATGCGCGCGCTGATCCGGCGCCTGGCCGGAGAGGGCATCACCGTCCTGCTCTCCAGCCACCAGCTGCCCGAGGTCCAGGAACTGTGCGACCGCGTCGCCATCGTCGACTCCGGTCGCGTCGTCTACGAGGGCGCCCTCGCCGATCTGCGCCGCCAGGGCGGCGCCGGCTACCGGCTGCGCACCACCGACGACGAGCGCGCGTTCGAGCTCATCCGCGCGCACGCCGGCATCGAGCACGCGATCAATGCCCATCCGCCCGAGCACGGCCTCAGCTTCCAGGCGCAGGAGCACGATGTCGGCCAGCTCTCGCTGGCGCTCGCGCAGGACGGCATCGGCATCCTCGCGCTCACCCCCGAGCTCGCCACGCTCGAGGACCTGTTCTTCCGCCTTACCGAGGGCGGCAACGGAGCCACGCCCCAGGCCGTCGAGGTCGCGGCATGAGCACCGCCGCAGTCAGCTCTCCCGCCGCAGCCGCCGGCGCCCCCGCAGCTGCGCACAAGCGCCGTCCCTCCACGCTGGTCGTCTACCGCTGGGAGCTGCGCAAGCTCGTCTCACAGATTCGCACCTATGTCGGGCTGGGCCTGCTCTGCCTGCTGCCGCTGATCTTCGTCGTCTTCGAGAGCCTGCACCACCAGCACGATCAGCGCGACAACATCTTCGCCGCGCAGATCAGTCAATCGGGTCTCGCCACGCCGGTGCTGATGCTGCTGTTCATGTCGGGCTTCTTCCTGCCCGTCGTCGCCTCGCTCGTCGCCGGGGACATCTTCTCCAACGAGGACGGCAACGGCACGCTGAAGACGATCCTCACGCGCTCGGTCGATCGCGGCCAGGTGTTCGCCGCCAAGACGCTCGCCGCCATCACCTACGCCGTGCTAGCCGTGATCGTCGCAGCCACCGTCGCCACCGTCGCCGGCGTCGCGTCCTGGGGATTTCACTCCGTCAGGACCTACTCCGGCACGCTCGTCTCCGCGCCCGAAGCGCTGCTGCTGGTGTTCGCCGCCAACGCCGCCTACCTGATCCCGCTGGCCGCCGTCGTCGGAATCGGCGTGCTGCTCTCCGCCACCACGCGCAACAGCGCCGCCGCCGTCGTCGGCACCATCGGGCTCGTCATCCTGCTGTTCATCATCGCCCAGATACCCGGCCTCGAAGCCATCCAGCCCTACCTGCTCACCGAACAGTTCCAAGCCTGGCAGGGCCTGCTGCGAACGCCCACCGACTGGGCCCCCATTGCCCACTCCGCCTGGGTCTGCGCGCTCTACGGAGTGCCCGCGCTGATCGCCGGCTTCCTGGTGTTCCTGCGGCGGGACGTGGCCGGCGGGTAGACGGTCGGGCCGCCTGACGCGGTCAGGTGACCTCAGCTGGCAGCTCGACCACTGTCAGCTCGACGTCGCCCATCAGCCGTCGCGCCTCGCGTGGGTCGATCAGCCCGGCGCCCAGGCGCGCGGTCGACTCGGCTCCGCACGCCACGCCGAAGCGTAGGCACTGATCTGGAGCGCGACCTTCGTAGCGCGCCGCGATATAGCCGGCGAGGAAGGCGTCGCCGGAGCCGCTGCGGGCGACCGGCTCGCGCAGCTCGATGCTCGCGCGCTTCAGCAGCCGTTGTCCGTCCACGAGCACCTGCGCGAAGCATCCGTCGGGGAGCGTCATGATCGCCTCGCGCGGCCCCAGCGCAGCGATCTCGGCTACCGCCAGCGAGCGCTCCTCCTCGTTGGAGAACTCGTGCCCGACGAGCTCCTCGGCCTCGAGCACGTTCGGCGAGACGACGTCCGGCTCGGCGCGGACCGCCTGACGCAGCGGCTCGCCGTCGGTGTCGACCACGGTGATCACGTCGAGCCGCTCGAGGTCGCGGATCAGCGACGCGTAGATCTCGGGCTCGACCCCGCGCGGCAGCGAGCCCGCGAACACCACGATCGCCGCGCCGCGCGCCAGGTACAGCAGCTTGTCGCGGAACAGCTCCACCTCGCGCGTCGACACCGAAGGGCCCCGTTCGTTGATCTCGGTCTGCTCGCCGGTGGTCGGGTCGAGTACCGACGTGTTCGTGCGCGACTCCTCGCGGATGCGCACGAAGTCGTTGAGGATCGACTCCTCGGTGAGCTGCTCGACGATGTGCGTGCCCGTCGCGCCGCCGGCGAAGCCCGTCGCGATCACCGGTTGGCCGAGCGCCTTCAGCGTGCGCGCGATGTTCACGCCCTTGCCGCCCGCCATCGTGCGCTGGTCGACCGTGCGATGGCGCCGTCCAAGCCTGAAGCTCGGGACCGCAAGCGACTTGTCGATCGCCGCGTTCAGCGTGACCGTGATGATCATCCTGGCTCTCCACCCTTCCGGCACGCCTCACTGGCAGAAGATGCCCTGGCCTGCACGACACAAAGGCTAGCGGACGCGATCGGACAGCTCCCACGCAACCTCGCGCAGTCGTTCCGCCTCCGTGCGAGCGGCCGCCGCGGGCTCGCCGCCGGCCGTGCGGTGCGCGTCGGCGATGCTGCGCGACGCAGACACCAGCCCCCCGGCGCGGCCCGGCGCGAAGGCCGCCGCCAGATCCTCCACGCGACCGCCCTGCGCCCCTACGCCGGGCAGCAGGAACGGCGCCGTGGGCATCAGCTCGCGTGCGCGCTCGAGATGGCCCGGCTCGGTGGCGCCGACCACAGCGCCGACGTCGCTCACGCCCGCCTCGCCCACGCCCGCGGCGCCGAGCTCGTCGACGAGCGCCGCCATCCGCTCCCACAAGGTCCCCGAGCCCGCCAACCTCAGATCCTCGAAGTCCGCCGCCCCTGGGTTGGACGTGCGCACCAACACCAGCACCCCCGCGCCGACCGCGCGCGCCGCGCTCACAAACGGCTCCACCGCGTCCCGGCCCATCAGCGGGTTGACCGTCGTCAGGTCGGCGCCCAGGCCGTCGAGCCGGCCGAACGGGCTGTCGGCTCCGCCGATCAACGCGCCCGCATACGCACGCGCCGTCACGTCGATGTCGCCGCGCTTGCCGTCGGCGATCACCAACAATCCCAGGCGACGCGCGTGATCGATCACCGCTTCCAACGCCGCCCATCCCGCCGCGCCGAGCAGCTCGAAGCGCGCTAGCTGAGGCTTGACCGCCACGCACGCGGGCGCCACCGCGTCCACCAACGCGCGGGAGTGTTCGAGAACGGCGCCAGCCGCCAACTCGGCCGGCGAGCCGCCGGTCGGCGTCCGCGTGCCAGCCAGCGGCCACAACGCCGACAGGTCAGGGTCGAGGCCGAGCACGAGCTGAGACTCGCGCTCAGCGACCCGAGCAGCCAGCGTGTCGCCGAAGGACGCCGCGGGTGTCAGCGACCCTTCACCGCGCTCTTCAGCCCGCTGCCCGCCGTAAAGCGCGGCACCCGTGAGGCCGCGATCTGGATGCGCTCGCCCGTGCGCGGGTTCACGCCCAGCCGTGCACCGCGCTCGCTCACATGGAACTTGCCGAACCCCGAGACCGTCACGTCGCTGCCGCGACGCAGCGCGTCCTCCACGGTGGCGAGTACCGCGTCCACCGCCCGCGATGCATCCTGCTTGGTCAAAGCGGCGCGATCCGCCACCTGGTCGACCAGCTCGGACTTTGTCACTTCGCCCTCCTAGTTCGTAAAACCGTTGTTACGACGCTAACACCGCGTGCGGACAGGCGTATACGCAAGAATACGCCGATGGCGATCACGCGCGTGGCATGGTTCGTGACGGTGCTGGTGGCGCTCGTCACCGCGCTGCTGCTGCTGCTATCCGGATACGACGGCTACGCCGGGCTCGGCGTGGCGGTCGCCGCGTCCGCCGCCATCAACGTGTTTTAAAAAAAGCCCGTATAGCGATGGCTATACAGCGTTCGCCGCGTGAGAACACCGTGAGAACACCTGTACCGCGCCCGGATTAGTAGCTCGACGGACTCTGTATATCCATGGTCATACACTGCCCTCCTCGAGCCACTGCAGCAACGCCCGCGCGGCGCGGCCTCGATGGCTGATGGCGTCCTTCTGCTCGTCGCTGAGCTCGGCCATGGTCATGCCCGGCGGGCCGTCGTCTGCGAGGAAGGCTGGGTCGTAGCCGAAGCCGCCGTGCCCCTTGGGCTCCGCGGCGAGCCGTCCCGAGCAACGGCCCTCGAACAGCTGCTCGGCGCCGCTCGCCGGATCCACGTGGGCGATCGCGCACACGTACTCCAGTGCGCTGCCCGCGGGCGCCTCGCGCAACAGCTTCTCGAGGTTCTCCTCGTCGCTCGCCTGCTCCCCCGCGTAGCGCGCCGAGCGCACTCCCGGCGCACCGTCGAGCGCCGCCGCGGCGATGCCCGAGTCATCGGCGATGCTCACCCGTCCGGTCGCAAGCGCCGCCGCGCGCGCCTTGCCGAGCGCGTTCTCGGCGAACGTCTCTCCGTCCTCGGGTGGCATCACGACGCTGTCGGGGAGCACGTCGATCTCCCAACCCGCGGTTGAGGAGCGCCCGAGCAGGCGCTCGAGCTCCCGGCGCTTGTGCTCGTTGTGCGTGGCCAGCAGCAGCTTCACTGCGCGGCGGCGATCGCCTGCTCCTGGGCAGTGCGCAGGCGCTCGATCCCGGCGGCCGCGAGCCCGAGCAGCTCATCCAGGTGCGCGCGCGACAGCGGCGTTCGCTCAGCCGTGGCCTGCACCTCGACCAGGCCGCCCTCGCCGGTCATCACCACGTTCGCGTCGACCTCCGCGCTCGAATCCTCCGAGTAGTCGAGGTCGAGCAGCGCGACGCCGTCGACGATCCCGCACGAGACCGCCGCGAGCGTTCCGGTCAGCGGCGAGCGCTCGAGCTTTCCGTCCGCCTGCAGTCGCGCGCACGCCAGCGACAGCGCCACGTGTGCGCCCGTGATCGACGCACAGCGGGTGCCGCCGTCGGCCTGCAGCACGTCGCAGTCGAGGTAGATCGTCCGTTCGCCCAGCGCCTGGAAGTCCACCACCACTCGCAGCGAGCGTCCTATCAGGCGCTGGATCTCGATCGTGCGTCCGTCCTGGCGCCCGCGGGTGGCGTCGCGCTGCTTGCGCTCGCCAGTCGACGCCGGCAGCATCCCGTACTCGGCCGTCACCCAACCGCGGCCCTTCCCTGTCATCCAGCGCGGCACGCCCTCCTGCGCGGAGGCCGTGCAGATGACGCGCGTCTCGCCGGCGGAGATCAGCGCCGAGCCGGTGGCCGTGCGCACGAACCCCGGCTCGATCGTGATCGGGCGCAGATCGTCCGGTCCGCGACCGTAGCTGCGCTGAGTGGCTCCGCTGTTCACGCGCGCCATCATTCCAGAGCGCTACGGTCGGGGCATCTTGCGCGCCCTGGTGGTCTCCAACATGCTCCCTGACCGGGCCCACCCTGAGCGCGGTCGCTTCGTGCGCGATCAGGTTGCCGCGCTCCGCAGCCTCGACGCACGCGACGGGATCGAGGGCCTCGAGGTCGAGCTGCACGAGTTCGCTCCGGGCGCACGGGCACTCGCGGGCGCCACACGCGAGCTGCGCCGCCGCTACGCGCGGCCACGCTTCGACGTCGTGCACGCGCACTTCGGCCTCACCGCGTGGCCGTGCCTGGCGGTCCCCACGCGCGTACGCGCGCTCACGGTCCACGGAACCGACGTCCGCCATCCGCGCACGCGCGTGGCGACTGCCGCGGTGCTACCGCTGATCGACCTGCTCGCCGCCGCCTCCACCCCGCTCGCGCAGGAGCTTCCTGGCCGGGCCGCGCGCCGGCGCGCGCAGGTGCTGCCCTGCGGCGTGGACGTCGAGCGCTTCCATCCATTGGCG
>DASZFY010000024.1:0-6492 GCA_035939335.1 Solirubrobacteraceae bacterium
GCGGCGAACGCGACCAGCTCGGCCCCCGCGAACACGGGCGTGATCACCGTGATGTCGGGGAGGTGGGTGCCGCCGCGGAACGGATCGTTGAGGATCCAGCTGCGCCTGGGCGCGTGGTCCTCGCCGAGTACCGCCGCGACCGCCGCCGGCATCGCCCCGAGATGCACCGGGATGTGCTCGGCCTGCATCACCATCCGCCCGTCGGCGTCGAACAGCGCGGTGGAGGCATCGCGGCGCTCCTTGATGTTGGAGGAGTGCGCCGAGCGGATCAGCACGACGCCCATCTCTTCGCAGGCGGCGCGCAGCGCGCCCGTGATGACCTGGAGCTCGATTGGGTCGAGCGCGCTCATACCAGGCTCGCGTCGGTGCTCAGCGCCCGTCCGTCGCCGCTCGTCGAGCTCGCGCTGGCGGCCGTCAGGCGGATGGTGCCGTACTCGTCGACCTCTCCCGACCAGCCGGGCGGGATCAGCAGCGTGGCCTCGGGCAGCGCACACAGGGCCGCTCCGGCAATGAGGGTGCCGGGCGCGAGCTCGCCACGCAGGACGGTCGCTTGAACGGACTCGCCGTCGAACACGATCTGGCGCACGTCGCGGGAGGGCGCCTGTGTGCTCGCCGGTCGGGGCCGCAGCGCCGGAGCGGCCCCCCACACCGACACGCGCATGTTGACGAGCTCCACCTCGGCGTCATCCCGATAGCCGTAGCGCAGTTCGTGTGCCCGCGCGAAGGCGGTGCGCAGCTCGTCGGGGTCGAGCCCGAGCGAGCGCCCGTCGGCGGGCTCGAGCGCGCGCGGCTCGATCTCCTCATCGACCGCGAGCTCGAACGACTGGCCGCGGTAGCGCAGCTCGTGGCGTACGCGCACGCGCGAAGGGATCTCCGGGAGCGCCACGCGCGCCTCGGCGATCAGCGTCTCGCGCGCCTCGCGCAGGCGCTCCGGGGAGAGCGATCGACCGGTCAGCATGATCGTGCGCGCGGCATCCCGCCGCGGTGCCGCCGCGGCCAGGCCGAGCGCGCACAGTACGCCGGAGGCGCTCGGGCATAGCACCCGGGCGATCCCCAGCGCGTCGGCCAGCGCGACCGCGTGCAGGGGGCCGGCGCCGCCGAACGGCATCAGCGCAAAGCCGCGTGGGTCGATCCCGCGCTCGACGCTCATCACGCGCAGCGCTCCTAGCATCTCCGCCTCGGCGACGCGCACGATCCCCTCGGCGCACGCCATCGGCTCGAGCTCGAGCTTGCTCGCCAGGCGCGAGACGGCGAGCTCGGCTGCGCGCTGGTCCAGCGACAGGCCACCCGCCAGCGGCGAGTCCTCGAGCAGCCGCCCGAGCATCAGGTTGGCGTCGGTGACGGTCGGCTCTTGGCCGCCGCGGCCGTAGCACGCGGGCCCGGGGTCGGCCCCCGCGGAGCGCGGGCCCACGCGCAGCGCGCCGCCGGGGTCGCACCACGCGATCGAGCCGCCGCCCGCGCCGACGGTGTGAATGTCCAGCGCGGGTAGCGACAGCGGCCGCCCTGCGATCGTGCGCTCGGCGGTCTCTGCGACCTGGCCATCGTGGATGACGCACACGTCGCACGAGGTTCCGCCCAAATCGAAGCACAGCACGTCGGTCTCGTGCGCGAGCTCGGCCAGCGCGAGCGCGCCGCCGACACCTCCGGCTGGACCGGAGAGGACCGTGAGAGCGGCGTGCGCACCCGCGTGGGACGGGTCGGTGAGGCCGCCGGAGGACTGCATGATCTGGGGCTCGCGTAGGCCGAGGACGCGGGCGTCGTCGGTCAGCCGACGCAGGTAGCTGCTCAGCAGCGGGGAGAGGGCGGCGTCGAGAACGGTCGTGGCCGTGCGCTCGTACTCGCGAAACGTGCCCACAAGATCGCACGAGAGCGATACGTGCGTCTCGGGCAGGAGCTCGGCGATCATCGCTCCGAGCGCCCGCTCATGCGTGGGGTGGGCATAGGAGTGCAGCAGCGAGACCGCCACCGCCTCGGGCTCAGCGGCGGCGAGCCGTTCGACGAGTTCGCGTGCCAACACCGGGTCGAGCTCGCGTAGCGGACCGTCCGGTCCGGTGCGCTCGGGCACCGCAAAGCGCAGATCCTGGGGCACGAGCGGCGCCGGCGCGGCGATGCACAGGCTGTAGAGGTGGGGCCGGTTCTGGCGGCCGAGCTCGAGCACGTCGGTAAAGCCGGCCGTGGCGAGCAGGGCGGTCCGCGCCGCGCGGCCCTCCAACATCGCGTTGGTGGCCACGGTCATGCCGTGCGCGAAGCGCTCGACGTCCGTCGCGCTGGCGCCGGCCCGCGCGAGCACCTGTCGCACCGCCTCGAGCACCGCCACCGACTCGCGGGACGGCGTCGTCGGCACCTTGGCGGTGTATACGGTGGAGTCGTCGTCGAGGAGAACCGCGTCGGTGAAGGTGCCGCCGACATCCACGCCCAGGAGCATGTGCCGAGTCTAGTAGGGGAGTGTCAAGCCGCGGCCAGCTCGCGATCCTCGGTGTCGGCCAGGTGCTGGTGGGAGGGGCAGTAGCCGTTGTGCGGCAGCGGCGTGCGCTGGCAGGCCGAGCCCTTGCGCGTGGTCGCGCGGCACTGCGGCGGGGCGCCGCTCACCGCGGTGTATCCCTCGTGCGGATGTTCGGCCAGGAACGTCTGCGCGTAGCCCATGTAGCGGCTGATCACGCGGTGGACGTGACTCTGTGCGGACATCGGGAAGTAGCTGCGGACATCCAAGAACAGCGTGCGCGCCGGGCGTGCGAAGTAGTGGCGGTCGGTGGCCAGGCGCGTGATCACCTGCTCGCAGGCGCGCAGCACGGCGGCGTGGTTGGCGGTGCGGGGCGCGTCGGGGTGTGGAGCCTCGATATAGGGAGCGAGCTCCCGGTAGATGGCTCGACTGAACTGATACATGGTGTTTTCCTCGCCGTCTTTTTGCTCGATCTGTTGGTCAGAGAGCACACCCGCCGTTCCTAGAGACTCCGTTGGCCCCGGGAACTTCCATTCGCAAGTAACACATTTGCAAATAGAAAGGATCGCGAGATAAAAATTACGGAGCTATTTATTTATTTATAAAAACGAGGTATGCGAGAGTGGACATCTCAGCGCCAGATCTGCCAAGAGATCGGGTCCTCGTTGGCCACGATGGCGTGATGGAAGTCGAGCGCGGGGTCGCGCTCGGGGTACTCGGCGCGCAGGTGTGCCCCACGGCTCTCGGTGCGCGCCAGCGCGCAGGCGCCGATCAGCCGCGCGAGCGGGTGCGGGTTGGCGAGCAGCCGGCCCAAGCCCTCCGGCGTGCGCACCACGCCCGCATCGCGCCACAGCGCCGCGCGCGTGGCGGCGTCGGCGCTCGCGGGCGCGGGCAGCTGGCGCAGCGTGTCGAGCTCGCGCTCGTTCGGTGTCGCGGCGGCGTCCGCCGGGCGCGAAAGCGCGTCGGCGACCGCGCGGCGGGCGAACACGAAGCACTCGCTGAGCGAGTTCGACGCAAGCCGGTTGGCTCCGTGCAGGCCCGTGCACGATGACTCGCCGACCGCGTACAGACCCGGGAGCGTCGAGCGCGCGTGCACGTCGGCGACGATGCCTCCCATCATGTAATGGGCCGCGGGCGCGACCGGAATCAGCTCACGCGTCGGGTCCAGCCCCGCCTCGCGCAGTGACGCGACGACGTTGGGGAAGTGAGCAGGGTCGACCGCGCGCATGTCCAGGCCGACCGACTGCTCGCCCGAGCGCTCCAGCAGCATGTGGATCGCGCGCGAGACCTCGTCACGGGGCGCGAGCTCGTCGACGAAGCGCTCCCCGTCGGCGTCGTGCAGCGTCGCGCCCTCGCCGCGGATGGCCTCCGTCACGAGGAAGCCCTCGCGACCGGGAACACCGATCACGGCCGTTGGGTGGAACTGCAACAGCTCGAGGTCCGCGAGCGCCGCGCCGGCGGCGTGGGCGAGCAGCAGGCCGACTCCCTGGGAGCCGGGCGGGTTGGTCGTGCGCGCCCACAGTGCGGCGGCGCCGCCCGTGGCGATCACCACCGCGCGCGCCGCGATCACGCGCCCGTCGTCGCACACCAGGCCACGACAGCTGCGGTGGGTGGGCTCTCCATCAGTCCACAGCGCCTGCGCTCGCGCGCCCTCGAACACCGCGATCCGCGGCTCGCTGGCCGCGAGCGCTGACAGCTGGCGAACCACGCGCCGGCCGGTGGCGCTGCCGCCGGCGTGCACCACGCGCCTGACCGAGTGTCCGCCCTCGAGGCCGAGAGCGAGGTGCCCGAAGCGATCGGCGTCGAAGCGGACGCCGAGCGCCTGCAGGTCGTGCACGCAGGCGGGCGCCTCACGGACGAGGATCTCCGCGGCCGAGCGCCTGACCAGCGCACGGCCCGCGAGCTCTGTGTCGCGCAGATGCAGCTCGAAGCTGTCGTCTGCTGCCAGCGCCGCCGCGAGGCCGCCCTGCGCCCAGTAGCTGGCCGTCTGCGCCAGGGGCGTGGCCGAGACGAGCACCACGCGCGCCCCCTCGCGCGCCGCGCACAGCGCCGCATACAGACCGGCGGCCCCCGCGCCCACCACTGCGATGTCGGCGTCGTGGGTTCCTGCCGAGGGAAGTACGGGCATTGCCGGAACCGTATCTGGCCGCGTGGCCGCGAGCCCTCGCCCGTGCGTCAGACGCGCGTCATTTGGCGCCCGTCGAGGGCAGGGCTTTTCCCAGACCGAGTTTGCCCAGCCGTTCCCTGACCTCTCGTGCGATTTCTTCGTGCGCCGTCGGGCTGAGTTTGGCTTTGGGCGCCGAGGGGACGGACGGCGTGGTCGAGCCGTGCGTCACGCCCGGCGTGGTCGTGGCGGCGCCTGGGGACACGCTCGTCCCGAGCTTGCTCGTGCCGGTCGCGCCTGCGCCGCTCTTGCCCGTACCCGGCGTCGTCGTCCCAGGCGTGATCGTCCCGGCGCCGGCCGCACCCGGCAGGGCGCCGGACGGCGCGGTGGTTGTCGGGGTCGGCGCCAGCGCGGCCGCGGTCGTAACGGTCCGGGTCGTCGCGGGCCCCGCCGAGCCCGAGCCGCCTGCGAGCTTGACGAGCGCCGCCGCGAGCACGCCCAGTGCAAGCACCACGACGACCGCGAGCGCGGCGATCAGGCCTTTCCAGTTGGGCGACGCCGCCAGTCGTGTGCGTGCGGCGGCGCCGCAGCGCAGGCACCACTCCTGCTCCGGATGCAGCGGAGCGCCGCACAGAGGGCACGCATCGCCTACCGGAGCCGGCGCGGGAGGTGCGGTGGCGACGGGCATGCCACCGGTGGTCGGCGGCGGCGCGACGCTCACGAGCCCAACGCCGGAGGACGAATGATCTCTGTGGGTCCGTCCTCGACCGCCGGCTTGGGTACCGCCGGGACCGGTGTCGCGGTCGGTGGGCCTGTCGCGCCGGTGCTGGGCGGAGACGGCGAGCGGCCGGTCTGCGGCTGCGGCGCTTGGGTGGGAGGCGGCGCCGGCCCGGGCGCGGGGGCGGGCGTGGGCGCTGGTGTTGCGGCGGCAGGGGACGGCGCGGCCGCGGCGCCTGCTATCGGCAGATCCACGTGGCGACCCATCGACAGCCCGCAGTTCGGGCAGAAGCTGTCTTCGCTGCCGTGGATCGCGGCGCAGCGGGGGCAGGCGGTGATACCGGCCTCGCGCAGCACCGTGATCGACCGGCGCTCGCCGAGCTCGCCTTCGATCGCGCGCAACTCGCTGTCGATCTGTCCGAGCGTCGTCAGCTTGGCAAGCACCAGCGCGTCGTTGCGCTGCCCAAAGCGGTGCAGGTTGAAGACCAGGCCGCCGAGGTCGCGGTAGGCGAGCTCGCGCGCCTTGCGCAGGAAGCGCGCGCGGCGACGCGCGCGACCGCGCGACTGGAAGCCGGGGGACCCGGACGGAGCACCGCTGTCGGCGGGCTGTTGCTGGTCCTGGTCCTGCGTCTGCGCGGGAGCGTCCGAGGGGCTCGTGCCAGATGTTTGATTCACGCCGGATTCATGCTACCCAGACCGCTGCCCAAATCGCTCACCGCAGAGCCGGTGTGCCAGCGAACGCGCGCGTTCGTCAGCCCGAGCTCTCGAGCGCCTGGCGCCAAGCGTGTGCGACGCGGATGGCCATCGCGTGCGCCGAGAAGCGGCTGGCGCTCGCTCGACCGTCCACGCGGGGATCAACCGCACGCACGTGTGGCTCGAGCGCGCTGCGCCAGGTATCGATCGCGAACGGCGCGCACAGCGTGCCCGCGACGTGCGCAAGCGCGTCGGGGTGGACGCCGACGGGCGTGGCTAGCACTGGCACGTCGCACGCGAGCGCCTCCAGCGCCGCCAGCCCGAAGCCCTCGCGCTCGGACGGCACGAGCACGGCGTTGGCGGCGTTGACCCACAGCGGCACGCGCTCGGGATCGACCGCTCCGAGTGTCAGCAACGGCACGCCCACGGCCTGTGCGAGCGCGAGCGCGCGGTCGTGTCGCTTCTCCGCGCGCGCGGGATCGGCGGCGAACAGCAGGTAGGGCCGCTCGGGGTCCAGTCCGAGCTCGGCGCGGGCCTG
>DASZFY010000025.1:0-135184 GCA_035939335.1 Solirubrobacteraceae bacterium
TTGTAGGGCTTGCGGCGCGCTCGCTCGCCGATTGCGACGAGGACGTGACGCTGCCGCAGTACCGCATGCTCGTGGTGCTCGGCACGCGCGGCCCTCAGCCGGCGGCGACGCTGGCCGCTGCGCTCGGCGTCAGCGCGCCGACGGCGACGCGGATGTGCGATCGGCTGGTGCGCAAGCGCCTGGTGGAACGGCAGGCGAACCCTTCTGACCGCCGCCAGGTGGTGCTGGGCCTCACCGATGCGGGGCAGGAGCTGGTTGAGACCGTCACGCAGCGGCGCCGCGGGGAGGTCGCGGCGCTGTTGAAGGACGTGCCCAGCGACCGGCTCGCCTCACTGATCGAGGCGTTCCGGCTGTTCGCCGCCGCCGCTGGCGAGCTCCCGCAGGCAGACTGGGCCGCGGGCTGGAACCTGTAGAGGCGTGTCGATGAGCGCCCTCGCAGCCGCGTGGCGCAGCCACGTCTCCTCGCTGCGCAAGCTCCTGGCCTGGCGCGTCGGGTCGATGAGCTATCTGCGCAGATGGCTGCTGCTCGGCACGCTGCTCGGCGTTGTGGCAGGGGTTGGCGCCATCGCCTTCTACACGGCGCTCTCGCTTGCAACCCACCTGCTGCTGGGGGAGCTGGCGGGCTACAAGGTCCTCACCCCGTTCGCTGAGGGGGACAACCTGCGCGCGGCGGCCGGGCATGTGTGGCTACTGCCGGCGATCGTTGCGCTGGGCGGCCTGGTCTCGGGGGTGCTCGTGTTCACGTTCGCGCCCGAGGCTGAGGGACATGGCACCGACGCGGCGATCGCGGCCTTCCACCACGACCCTCGCGGCGTCCGCGTGCGCACGGTGCTCGTGAAGATCATCGCCTCGGCTGTCACGATCGGCTCCGGCGGCTCAGGCGGTCGCGAGGGGCCGACCGCTCAGATCAGCGCGGGCTTCGGATCACTGCTTGCGCGCCTGCTCGACCTGTCGCCGGCCGACGGCAGGATCGCGGTCTCTGTCGGCATCGGCTCCGGCATCGGCTCCATCTTCGGCGCCCCGCTCGGCGGCGCGCTGCTCTCCGCGGAGCTGCTCTACCGCGACGACATGGACATCTCGGCGCTGGTCCCAGGGTTCATCGCCTCGATCGTGGGCTACACGGTCTTCTCCGCCGTCTACGGCTTTACGCCGCTGTTCGGCTTCGCCGCCAGCGGCTATCACTTCCACGAGCCGATTCAGCTCGCCTGGTTCGCGTTGATCGGTGTGATCTGCGGCGGGATGGGCCTGCTCTACGCCAAGTGCTTCTACGGCGGGGCAGACCTCTTCGCGCGCCTGCCCATCAACCGCATGCTCAGGCCCGCGATCGGAGGGCTCGCCGTCGGCCTGATCGCGCTCGTCATGCCCCAAGTGCTCGGCACCGGGTACGGCTGGATTCAGCTCGGCCTCGGCCGCTCGCTGCTGACGATCCCGCTCTGGATCGTGCTGTTGCTGCCGCTCGCGAAGATGGTCGCGACAACGCTGTCGATCGGCTCCGGTGGCTCGGGCGGCATCTTCGGCCCCGGCATGGTGATCGGCGCGTTCACCGGAGCGGCCGTCTGGCGCCTGCTCGCTCCAATCGCTCCCGGCATCCCCCACGACCCCGCCGCGTTCGTGATCGTCGCGATGATGGCGTGCTTCGGCTCAATCGCAAGAGCGCCGCTCGCGATGATGCTGATGGTCAGCGAGATGACCGGCAGCTTCGAGGCGCTTGCGCCGGCGATGGTCGCCGTCGGCATCGCCACACTGATCGTCGAGCACTTCGACGACACCATCTATCGCAGCCAGCTACACCGCCGAGCGGAGCGTCCCGACGACGCCGAGCAAGGCGCGCCAGCCGACCTAGCAGCCCTGGGCTCGTAACTATCCACGCCACTTCAAACGCTCGACCGCGGTTCTGTGTGGGAAACCGCGATCTAGCAGGCGAATCGTCTATGGAGCTAGGGGGACTCGAACCCCCGACCTCCTGGGTGCGATCCAGGCGCTCTCCCAACTGAGCTATAGCCCCGCGCGCGTTGCTCGAGGGCCACGCGAACGGCTTGAGAAGTGTAGTCGTATAACGCGTCACGGCGGGCGCAGTATGGTTTGTGGGCGCGATGGGATTGCTCGATGAAGCCATACGCGAACACTTGGAGCTCAAGCGCCGCAGGGGCGGAGATCCGAGCGCGATAGCGCGCGAGGAGCGTGAGGCGCTGGAGCCTGGCGTCGCGGAGGTGCCCGAGGACGAGGGCGCGGAGGCGCATGACGAGCTGCGCCAGGAAGCAGAGATCACTCCGGCCGCCAGAGCCGTTCCCGCGGCGGCTCGCGAACCCGCGGAGGAGCGCATGCCGGACCCATCCGCCGGGGCTCAGGAGACGGTGGAGCTGGACATGCAGGCGGTGATGGGCGAAGACCCAGACGCCGCTGACCCAGGCTCGCCGCTCGCCCCGGCCATGGATGAGCTTGCCCCCGGCGCGGGTAGCGAGCATGCGCCGAGCGAGGACTCGCTCGAGTGGGAGCTCCCCGGCGAGCGCGACCGCGAGCCTGTGCCGGAGGAAATCCCGGGGCAGGAGCGGCTTTCGTTCGAGTAGCTCGCCCGCTCGTTTGAGCGTGCATTTCGGTCGCTGTCGCTTGACTCGTTGAGTCCTTCGACCGATACGAGACGGATGAAGGCACGGCTCGGCGAGAGCGACGATCGCGATGCGCGAGGTGGGCAGGTCACCTCGGCGTGGCGCCAAGAGCACGGGTGCTCAGGGTTGACATCGCGGCTGATCCTCGCGCATGTGGAGCGCGAAGCCGGTGGGCAGGCCGTCAGGCGGATGCTTGCGGTGGCTGGCATGGATGGCATGGAGGACCGCCTGCGCGATGAGAACAGCTGGTTCTCGTTTGAGACGAAGCTCGCGCTGTTCAGGGCCGCTGAGCAGGTGCTCGGCGATCCCGACATCGCGGAGCACGTCGGCGCCTCGGCACTCGACCTCTCCGTGGCAATGGCGCTCAAGCGCACCCTGCGCGCGCTAGGGACCCCAGCGCTCGTGTACGGCAACGTGGCGCGCGCCAACGCCAAGTTCAACTGGGCGCACGAGCTGGTGGTGGTCGATCGAGGCACGGGTTACATGCGCATGCGCTACACGGACGTGTCCGGTGTCGGCTATCACCGCCATGACTGCGCATACACCAAGAGCCTGCTGGCGACGGTGCCGCAGCTGTTCGGGTTGCCGCTTGCGCGCGTCAGGCACACGAGCTGTGGCGTCGACGGCGCGCCGTGCTGCGAGTACGAGATCCGCTGGACGACCGGTACGCAGGATCTCAAGCGCGCCGCCATAGCGCTGGCAGTGGGCGCGGGCGCGCTCACCGGCGTCAGCGCCTTACTGGATCCCGCGCTCCTGCCGATCACAGCGGGCGCCTGGGCGATCGGCGAGCTCGGGATCGCCGTGCGGGCGATGAGGTTCATGGCCCGACGTCTGCGCCTGCTCGACCTGCGCGTGAGCGAGCAGGACGACGCGGCTGAACGCCTGCTCTCCTCCCTGGAGGACCTCTCGTCGGACCTTCGCCTGGACGAGGTGCTCGACCAGATCACAGCGAAGGCGCAGACGGCGGTGGGTGGCAAGGAGTTCGTGTTGCTGCTCGCCGATGGCGGGAAGATGCGCGCCGACCGGCATTCGGATATCCCCGCGGCCTCGCTGAGCGCACTGGAATCGTGGGCCGACCAGCGCCGCGAGACGCTGCTCGAGCGTGGCGCGGTGGTGATCGACGACCTGCGAACCGACGCCGCGCTCGTGAACGTGCCGCTCGACGAGCACATGCCGTTCGGCTCGATGTGCGCCGCTC
Source organism: Solirubrobacteraceae bacterium (assembly GCA_035939335.1). Lineage (GTDB taxonomy): Bacteria > Actinomycetota > Thermoleophilia > Solirubrobacterales > Solirubrobacteraceae > Palsa-744. The sequence continues at coordinate 3,805 of DASZFY010000025.1, forward strand.
CGCTGGTCTTCCGCGAAGGCCTACTGGGCGCGCTGGTGGCGCTTGCACACGGCTCGACCGCGTTCCTGCCGGGCGATTCGGACACGCTGTCCGCGTACGCGGCGCACGCGGCGATCGCGCTGACGAACGCGCGGCTCGTGGATAGCCTCGAACACCAGGCCGCGGAGGACCCGCTGACGGGTCTGGCCAACCGACGCGCCTTCTACGGCGCCTGCGCGGCGGAGTCCAGCCGCATGCAGCGCGACAGCAGCGAGCTGTCGATCGTCGTGCTCGATCTCGATCACTTCAAGGCGATCAACGATGAGCACGGGCATCTTCTTGGCGATCAGGTGCTGGTCGGTGTCGCGGACGTGTTGCGCTCGTCGATCCGCCGACACGACACCGTGGCGCGCATGGGCGGCGAGGAGTTCGCGATCCTGATGCCAGACGCCGACGTGGACGCCGCATACGAGATGGCCGAGCGCGTCCGCGGCGCGATTGCGCGCATCCCCATCGCAAGCGGCAGCCTCTCATGCTCCGCAGGTGTCGTGTCTGCCTCTCTCCCAGAGGCATCGCCCGCCGAGCTACTCGATCTGGCCGATAAGGCGTTGTACGAAGCCAAGCGCGCCGGGCGCGATCGCACCGCGACTAGCAGGGGAAGGCGCGGTCGGAGCTCCACTGCTGTTTGAGGGGAGCGACGCGGCGTCAGGCCGTATATTGAGACTTCTGGGGCCATAGCTCAGCTGGGAGAGCGCCTGCTTTGCAAGCAGGAGGTCACCGGTTCGATCCCGGTTGGCTCCATGTAACCGTAGTCAATGCGAACCGCCGGGACACGGAAGGTCGGTTCGATGTGGTCGCGTGCATCCACGCGGATTCCGTCGATCATCGTTTGGAGCACGGCCTTGGTGCGCGTAGGCGTGCTGTCCCTCAGCGCTGCTTGAAGCGTGTTGCGTAGGGCGTCGAGTTCGGCGGTGTTCGCGCGCTCGGGCTGCTCGTCGTCATCGACGGCCGCGAGGTCGGCGGCGCGGCCTTCTAGGGCTTTGGTCTGCTCGCCGAGGCTCGCTATGCGCGGGGCGCAGGTGTCCTCGGGCATGGTGCCGGCCTCGAACGCGCGGAAGTAGCGGTCCATCGCGGCGCGTGTCTTTGCGAGCTTGTCGTGTATGGCGGCTAGCTCGGACTGCTGTTCGTCGTCGCGTTGCGTCAGCCGCTCGTATGCCTGTGTGATTGCCTGGTCGATCAGGTCGTCGTCTCCGAGCACCTTCCACAGACGGCGTGTGACGGCCTGCTCTAGCTGCTCGGCAGGGAGGCGATCATTCGCACAATGCTTGGTGCCATAGCGTGCCCGCGTAAAGCAGGTGTAGTACGTGTACCGCCCCGAGCGCCCGTGTGCCGCTGTCCCTACATACGCTTGGCCGCAGCGCCCGCAACGTATCCGGCCGGTCAGCAGGTACTCGGCCGGGTTTGACGCTCGCCGCGAGCGGTCCTCGCAGCGCTCAGCGAGGATGGCCTGCGCACGGTCGAAAAGCTCTTGCGGGATCAGCGGCTCGTGCGCCGCCGGATACCAGTTGCCGCGATAGTAAATCTCGCCGAGGTAGGCGCGGTTGCGTAGCACGGTGATGACGCTCGCTGAACTCCACAACCTGCCGTTCTTGGTGCGGTAGCCCTGCTCGTTCAGCCAGTCCGCGAGCGCGGATGATCCGGCCTGCCGATTGACGTAGCGGTCGAAGATCACCGGGACAAGGGGCGCCTCGGTGGGGTTGCGCTCTAGGCTGTCACGGTCTGAGGCGATATTGAGCCCGAACGGTCGCTGTCCGCCGCACCACCCGCCGCGTGCTGCCTTGCGCTCAAGGCCGGCGGTGATTCGCTCCACGATCAGCGCGCGCTCGAACTCGGCAAACACCCCGAGCATTTGCACCATCATTCGGCCTGCGGGGGTGCCGGTGTCGAATGGCTCGGTCGCGGAGCGGAAGATCACACCTGCTTGGTCAAGCTCGTCGATGATTTGCGCGAGCCCGCGTATCGAGCGCGCGAGCCGATCGACACGGTAGACGAGCAGCACGTCAAAGCGTCCACGCTTTGCGTCTCTGAGCATCCGAGTGAGTTCGGGCCGGTCTACCACCGTGCCGGTGAACTGCTCTTTGTAACGACGCTCGATTCCCCACTCGGGCTGACTGCTCACGAATGACTCTAGGCGGACGCGCTGTGCCTCAAGCGAGTTGGGCTGGCGTTCCTCATCGGTGGATATGCGTGTGTATGTCGCCACGCGCACCGGCCCGGCACTCTTGGCCGGGTCGGGCACGATGGCGAGGGATGCGCGTCTGCTCATGGCTGCTCCTTGGCTCGGGAGCATCCATCTAGATCACATCCCCGGCCGGTTCTCAAGCTGGAAGGCAGCCGCTCGGGACGGGCTTCAATCCACTCGACTAGAAGCTCGGCCAGCGCGCGCACGAGCCCCTGTTCCTGCTCGCGGCTCATCGGCAGCATGCGGCCCGGCAGCAGCCTTATCGGCGCCCCGCTGGCGGGTTGGGTCTGCGGCTGGGAGCCGCTCATGTGAGCAGCTCCCAGCGCAGCTTCTTGAGCGCCAAACAGGACAGCCGAGCCGCGGCGGCGCCCCATGGCGGCGGCGAACTCCGACTCAGGAGCCCTCCCAAATAGGAAAGGTGCTTCCCAAGGGCTCTGCGGTACAGCCCGCGAAAACTTCGCTAGGTTCGGCAACCAAGAAAGGTCGATTTAGGCCTCTTAATGGGACAAGCTCGCCAAATCTTTATCTCCGCGAACACCCAAGCAAGGCGCGATCCCAGCCCCTGCGGTACGCAGCCCGCCGTGTCAGCGTTGTGCCAGTGATCTGTCAGCTACGTGCAAGCGACTTGCCAGCCGGACAAGGGTCCAACAGCGCTCTTGCGGTACAAGTCCGCCTATAGGCACTTTCCCGAAAGGAGCTGGTATGTCTGGCCCGATGCGGCGGGTTATCCCCGTCGGCTACCACATCTGCAAACTGTCGCTGGTTGGCGAGAGCCCCCTCCTGATGTCTTCCGGCGAGGCGGATCGCGACAGCGATACGTTCAAGGCTTTCCGGTCGCTCTCAAAGGTCCGTAGCAAGTCTGATGAGCAGGAGTCGAGGCTCCGTGAACTTGAGTGGTACACGCGGCTCTACTACGACGAGAAGATTGGTGTGTACATACCTGGCAAGAACATCAAGGAGTTGCTGCGCTCGGCAGCTACGAAGTGGCGCAAGGGTGAGGACATCAAGCGATCTCTCGTGGTCCCTGAATATCGCATCCCGCTCATCTACGACGGACCCAAGAAGCCTGCGGATTTGTGGGCGGCGGGGTTCCGCTATACGGCGATGGTCGCCAATTCGGGCGCTGGCTCTGGACGTGTCCCTCGCACGAGACCGTGCTTTGACGAGTGGGCGCTTGAGTGCGAGATCGCCTACGACCCCGAGGATCTCGACTTCAGCCTGATCGAGGACGTTGTTGGACGCTCACCGAAGTATGGGCTCGGCGACTACCGACCAGAGTTTGGTGCCTTCAGCGCGAGCATCGTGTTCGAGCGCGAGCAGCGCCTGCCCGCGCGCGCGAATGGTGCCAAGCCGCGAGACAAGAAGGCCGAAAAAGCCGTAAAGACGATGGCTCGCCGAATCAAGGCTTCCGCATAGACTAGGCGTGCATGGCGCGCCCAGCCCGGGACTGGCGAGGCGCGGCCCGGTCGGGCAAGTCAAGGCGTGGCTCGGCTCTGGCATGGCTCGGAATGAAGACGAGAGGACGCCGACTCAAACCCGGCGTCCTCTCATTTCGCTACGCTGGGGCTGCCCTGGCGTCGCGCGGCTGGGCGGGGCAAGGCGCGTCCTGGTCTGGCTTGGCGCGGTGTGGCGCGGCGCGGTATGGATGGCGGGGCATGGCTTGGCTTAGCGTTTCCGCTCACTGACAAATTGAACTCAAGGTAACCCGCCGCTGCCCAAAGGGACCGCCCGACAGCTACCCTGGCAACGCTCGCGTTCGTCGGGACATGCACGCGGCCCACGCACGAGTCATATTCGTCCAGTTGCTCGGTCTGGAGAAGCTGGCCTTCCGTGCCGCTATGAGGTTCAAGGAGCCGATCAACCTCGTGGATGTCGGGCGGGCTCAGGTCAAGCTCGGCCTTACACATGATCCTCCCCCCGTTCAGCGAGGTCAACCCGGACGGCACCGGACAGCGCGCCCTGACGACCGACGGCGGTGGCGCCGCCGGCTCCTACAGCACGCCCTCGCTTTCGCGCGACGGCACCCTGCTCGCATTCGACAGGGGCAACACGGCCTATGCGATGACGATGCCGGCCGGGGCGCTCACGACCCTGAACAGCGGCAGCGTCCTGGCCACGTTCATGCGCCCCGACGGCGGGCAGGTCGCGTTCATCGAAGATAGGACCGAAGGATCACAGTCGGTGCCGTGGCTGTTCACCGTCAATCCGGACGGCAGCAACCGCTCCGCGCCGGAAGATGCTCGCTTCGCGCTGACGGCGGGCTGGTTGGGCACAACGCTGCTGCGCGACGCCTACAGCAACGCTCCGCATGTGTGCAGCCCTCCCGCGGGCAACTGCGCCGCGCGCTCGATCTGCCCGGCGGCAAGCAATACGTGTGGCGCTCCTGCTTCCAAAAACGAAAACGTCGCCGAAGACCCGCTCCGCGACCTCTACGACCCGGCCGGCTCTCCCGACGGGAGCAAGGTGGCGGTGATGGCGGTCCCCTATCCCGAAGGCAGCGCCCACGCAAGCCCGACGGGCGGCTTGATCGCCCTGTACAACGCGGCCACGGCCGGACACCTGACCGACCTGACCTCGGGCAACGAAGACGCCGGTCCCGCATGGTCGCCAGACGGCTCGGCGATCGCCTTCACGCGGAGCTCCTCCTCGATCTACACAGTCCCCGCTGGCGGCGGCGCCCCGCAGTTGCTCGTCACAGGCGCAATCCAGCCGACGTGGGGCGGCGGACCAGGCGACACCCTCTCGGCCCCAGGTCCGACACCCGTCTCCACGACGCCCGGGCCCTCCGCCGCGCAGGGCGCCACGGGTGCCGTCACCGCGAAAGGGAGTACGGCCTCGGTATCGCTCAGCTGCAGCGCGGGATCGGGAGGCTGCACTGTGCAGGTCCTCCTGACCGTCTCAGAGACGTTTCGCGGGCACACCCTCGTCGCGCTCAGCGCAAGCGGCCATCCGCGGGTCACGCATAAGACGATCGTCGTCGGGCACGCGAGCGTCACCCTCGCACCTGGGCAGTCGCGTTCCGTGACGGTCTCACTCAGCAGGACGGGCAAGACACTGCTGGCCCTCCACGGAAAGCTGCTCGTCAAGGTGACAGTCACGCAGGGCTCGAGCGTTCTGAAGACAGCCAAGCTCACGCTGCACCAGCCAGCCAAAAAACACAAACGCTGACGGAACGGCCATACGGGCGCCCCCGCTCGCCGCTCCTGGATTGGTCATCGACCCGACTCGGTGTCAGCGTCGATCGACCGGCCTTGCATTCCAAGTCTTGGATGAGTATCGTGATCTGGCCAGCATCTGTCGGAGGAGAGGGTCGGAATCTAAGAGCGTGATCTGACCGACAGGCGGGAGGCTAGGACGTGGCGACGAAGAGCCCCAAGCGCAGGCTGACCAGCACTCCGCCACCGGTGATTGGTCCCGCCGATCTGCCGCAGATGTCTCAAGAAGAGCTCGACGCGCTCTTCTCACGCAGTCCCGCCGGGCCAACACCAAGCGGCGTCGGAGACGGTAGTGCGATCGTCGTCCCCGGGACGCCGGTTGCCGCAGGGTTGGTGGCGCTGATCCACCTCGCCTGGCAGGGGAAGGTCTTCTACCCCGAGCAGGCCGACCTCCTGAACAGGGTCGGCCCGTTCGGGCTCCTCGTTGCCCGTGCCCGCGTCTATCGCGACGCGAGCTGGATGGACGGGCGTGAGGCGATCGTGCTCGATTACTCCGTCAGCTCGTTGCCGTTCCGCGCGATCCGTGACGAGATTCGAGAGGTCGCGCCCGGCCTGTATCTAGGTGTCGTCTACTGGGTCGGCGCCAAGACCATCAACTTCTCGCTTCGGTTTCGGCGACTGGAGAACGAATGACCTGGATGCGCGCTCCGCGCGGGAGGCACGCGTGAAGCGCCGCTACGACGTGGTCGTGATCGGCTCGGGCTTCGGCGGCAGCATCACGGCGTGCCGGCTGGCGCAGGCGGGCCGGCGCGTGTGCGTGCTGGAGCGCGGCCGTCGCTGGAGCAACGTCGATTTTCCCCGCTCGCCCAGCCAGATCGCCCACAACGCTTTCTGGGACCCCGAACACGGGCGCTTCGGACTGCTCGACTACCGCGTGTTCAGCCGCATGCACGTGATCCAGGGGTGCGGCGTCGGCGGCGGATCGCTGCACTACTTCAACGTCCACCTCTCACCGCCCGCAGCGATCTTCAAGGATCCCCGGTGGCCCGCGGAGATCGACCTCGACACGCTTGGCCCCTACTACGGCCTTGCCGCGGACATGCTCGATGCCGAGCCCCTGTGCCCCCCGTCCGGGCGGCGCCTTCCGACGCGCACGACAGCGTTTCTCGAAGCCTGCGCTGGCACCAAGCGCCGCGGGGAGCTCGTACCGCTCGCCGTCTACACCGGCCCCGGGCGTCGCAACTCCCACGGAGGGGTGCGCCAGCAGCCGTGCGACTACTCGGGCGACTGCATGATCGGCTGCGCCACCCATGCAAAGAACACGCTTGACCTGAATTATCTCGCGCTCGCCGAACAGCACGGCGCGGAGGTCTACCCGCTGCACCAGGCGAGTGAGATCGCGCCCGCCAAGCGCGGGGCCGGCTACCGCGTGAGTTACGCACGGCACGTCGAGGGCGTGGCGGCAGAGATCACCGCGGGCGAGGTCCGCGCGGACACCGTGATCGTCGCGGCCGGCACGCTCGGGACCGCCGAGCTGCTGCTGCGTTGCCGGGATCGCCTCAACACGCTGCCGGATCTGAGCCCGGCGCTAGGGCTGGGGTTCTCGGGCAACGGCGATCTCCTGCTCGCTGGCACGCTGACCGACATGGACATCGACGCCGGGCCGGGGCCGAGCATCACCGCCGGCGCCGACTTCGCGTCCGCATCGCAGCAGATGTACGTCGAGGATCTCGGTCTGCCCGGCCCACTGTTCTGGTTCCTCGAGGGGATGCTCGCCGACGCAGCCGGGGCGCGAGACGCCTTCCGGCTCCTCAAGCTCTTGGTTCAGGGTGAGCTGCGGGTTCCCGGCGCCACGCGCAGAGTGGCCCGCGAGCGCGAGCGCCTGTTCGGCGGCGGGCGCACGCGCGGCTTCCTGCCTTATCTCGGCATGTGCGAGGACGCGGCGGACGGCACGTTCGCGCTCGAACCATCCGGCGCCCTGGACCTGCAATGGAATCCGGCCACCAGCGCCGAGCGCTTCCAGGAGCTCGAGGAGACCCTGCGCGAGCTCAGCCGCGCGCTCGACGGCGAGTATGTCCCCAGCCCTCTCTCCTTCGCTGGCGATCTGCTGACCGCGCACCCGCTCGGTGGATGCAGGATGGCCGCCAACCCCTCGGATGGCGTCGTCGACCACCGCTGCGAGGTTCACGGCTATCCCGGCCTGTTCGTAGTAGACGGATCGGTCGTGCCGACCGCGCTCTCGCGCAACCCTACCGCCACGATCAGTGCCCTCGCCGAGCGCGCCGCGTACCTGATGATCCACGGTCGCGAGCTGCTCGCCGCGGACAGCGCCCGGCCGAGCAACCAGTTCGCGCCGCCCGTGGCGGCGGAGCGCGAGAGCGAGCAGCTGCTCGCCGAGGGCGCGTAGCGATGACCCCTGACACGCAGGAGGACCTGCTCTCCGGCGCCCCTCGCCCGCCGGCCGAGGAGCCGTCCGCGACCACGCGAGCCTTCACTCGCCAGCTGTCGGTCACGATCGTCGCGCCCGTGCGCCCGCGCCGGCTTGCGCAGTTGCGCAGGCTGCTGGAGGCGATGGGAGAGGATCCGGCCGGGAACGCGACCCTGCCGTTCGGGTCGCTGCGAGGCGTGCACTTCGCCCGGCTCGTGCTGCTCGAGCGGGCCTGTGACCTCGACGGCAACGCGATCCCTGCGCAACTGCTCTACATGTGCGACATCGACGAGCCGCTCGCAGACCATCTGGACGAGTTGCTCGACCTCGCCGCGGGTCTCGACCGCGTGTTCGGCGCGTGCGAGGGCTATCCGACGCGCACGACCGCCACCCGCGGGACTCGCGCGTGCTGGCTCGCCGACCACCTGACCGAAACGCAGGCCTACTACGTCAACACGGTCGGGCTGACCGTCGCGCAGATCCTGCGCGACGCGGAGCTTCGCGACTGCATCGAGGTGTTCCTCGACGGTCACGACTGGGACGGGCGCGACCCACTCGAGATCCGCGCCGCCATCCAAGACTACGTCGGCACGCGCCCCGAGCTCGCCTGGGCGTTGACGCCGAGCGAGGGGCGCACGCTGCTCGACCGGGCCCGCGACGCCGCCGCCGTGGCCCTCCCGCTCGCCGGCGCTGCCGCCGCAGCGCCCGTGTGGCTGGCGCTGGCGCCCGCCTACCTCCTCGCGCTGCGACTCCACGAGCTGACCGACACCGTCGACACCGAGCGCCCCACCGCCGCGCACGAGCGCCGGCTCGCGGAGCTCGAGGACCGCGGCCCCCAGAACCAGTTCAGCGCGGTCGGCTTCGTCAAGCCGGGACTACTGCGGCGCGCGACGATCGCACTCGGCATCCGCGGGCTCGACATCGCCGCCCGCCACCTGTTCACCAACGGCTCGCTAGCGGGCGTCAAGACGATCCACTTCGCCCACTGGACGATGCTCGACTCCGGCCGGCGCCTGATCTTCACCAGCAACTACGACGGCACCGTCAAGAGCTACAACGACGATTTCATCGACAGGCTGTGGTGGGGACTGAACCTGGTGTTCTCCAACGGCGTCGGGTGGCCGCGGACGTTCCTGCTGCTGTGGGACGGTTGCCGCAACGAGCAGGAGTTCAAGTACTACCTTCGCCGCCACCAGATCCCGACGCAGGTCTGGTTCAGCGCCTACCCGACCCTGACGGCGCTCAACATCACCAACAACGCGAACGTCCGCGCCGGCCTCGCCGGCTCGATCGGCTCCGAGGAGGCCCGGCGGTGGCTGCGTCTGCTCTGAGCGGCGAGCGCGAGGACATCCAAGGGCTGCTCGCCAGCGGCTATGGGCACCTTCCCCATGGCGCCTATCTCCTGTTCACTATCGACGACGCGCCCGCGGCTGCACGGTGGCTGGTGCAGCTCGCCGACACCGTCACCACCGCCCGGGCGCGCCAGGCGCGACGCTCCTTCAATGTGGCACTCAGCGCGGCGGCGCTCGTCAAGCTGGGGCTCTCCGAGGTCGCGCGCGGCGGCTTCCCCACCGAGTTCACCGGCGGGATGGTCGACGATGCGCATCGGCGCCGGATACTCGGCGACGTCGGCGTCAACGCGCCCGAGCTGTGGGCCTGGGGCGGGCCCGACTCGCCTCCGGTGGATCTCCTGCTGCTGTGCTTCGGCGAGACACCCAACGAGCTCGCGCTCCTGGCTGAGGAGCAGCGCGAGGCGGCTCGCGGTGTCACGCTCGTGCTGGAGCTGCCCGCGTCCAGCGACACCTTCGATCACTTCGGCTTCCGCGACGGGATCTCGCAGCCGTTCGTCGCGGGGCTGCGCAGCGGCCCGCCGGCGCAGACGATCCGGGCCGGCGAGTTCCTCCTCGGCTACCGAAACGAGTACGGCCAGCTCACCGACCGGCCGCTGCTGGACCCGCGTGAGGACCCCCACGACGTCCTGCCCGAGGACGCCGCCGGCTCGGGCAGGCGAGACCTCGGGCGCAACGGCAGCTACCTCGTGTTCAGGCAGCTGAGCCAGGACGTCCCGGGCTTCTGGCGCTGGGTGGACTCCGCGCCCGCCCCGAGCTCCGGACCAAGCGTCAACGGCAACGGCGACCCCCATGCTCGGCGAGTCGCCCTCGCGTCAAAGCTCGTCGGGCGCTGGCCGGGCGGCGCGCCGCTCACGCTCTCGCCCGACCGCGACGACCCCAAGCTGGCCGCCGCCGCCGACTTCGGCTACTTCGCCCACGACGCCGATGGGACCCGCTGCCCGATCGGTGCCCACGTGCGGCGCAGCCACCCGCGCGACTCGCTCGACCCCAGCCCCGGCACGGACAGCTCGATCGAGCTCGACAAGCACCATCGCCTGCTGCGCCGCGGGCGCAAGTACGGCTCGGTGCTGTCCGCCGAGCAGGCGCTCGCCAGCAGCCCGAGCGAGGGCGATCAGCGCGGACTGCACTTCATCTGCCTGTGCGCGAGCATCGAGCGCCAGTACGAGTTCGTCCAGCGCACCTGGGTGAACAGCACCAAGTTCGACGGTCTCTACGACGACGCAGATCCGCTCGTCAGCGGCGGCACGCGAACGTTCACCGTCCAGGCCGAGCCCGTGCGCAAGCGCTACCTGCAGCTGCCGCCGTTCGTCCAGACGCGCGGTGGCGGCTACTTCTTCCTCCCCGGGGTCAGGGCCTTGCGCTACCTCGCGAGCGTCGCGAAGGTCAGCTCGTGAGCTCGATCACCGCGCAGCTGCCGGCACGGCCCGCGGTCTCCTCCCTGGCCAGCGTCTCCGATGCCCTCGCCGGCGCTGCAGCCGGGCGAACGCAGGGCGCTCTGACGCTCGCCGAGCGAGCGCTCAACGACGCGATCGTCGGCGCGCTCGGCCTCGAGCGCCGGGTCGACCCCTACTTCCGGCCCGCGTTCGACCGGGCCTTGCGCGAACCGCTCGTCAGCGCCGTGCAGACGCTCGTCAACCTCCGCAGGCCGGACGAGCAGCTCGGCCTGGCCGAGGAGCAGCGCCTGCCAGGCGAGGCCGAGCTCACGCAGCAGATCATCGACGCGATGGGGGCCTTCATGGGGGCCACCTATGCACCCGGCCAGTATCAGCGGGCAGGCAACACCAAGACCCACGGCGTCGTGCGCGGCGTGTTCGAGGTGCTCGACAGTCTGCCCACCAAGCTGCGCAAGGGGATCTTCGAGCGCCCGCGCTCCTACCCCGCGTGGGTTCGCTTCGCCGGGCCAGGCCCGCTCTCGCCTTCCGACGTCAAGGACTCGGGCATCCTCAGCGTCGCCGTCAAGCTGATGTCCGTGCCGGGACGCAAGCTGGTCGCCGACGAGCGGTTCACACAGGACTTCACCGCGATCAGCGCGCCCACGTTCACCACCCCCAACATCCGCGAGAACGTCAAGCTGCAGCGCCACGTGCGCGCGGGCACGCCCGCCCTCTACTTCATCGACCCCTCCTCGCCGCACGTCCTTGACATGCTGATGCAGGGCCTTTTCGCCAAGACGCAGACCAGTCCGCTGGAGGCGCGCTACTGGAGCTGCGCTGCATACCTGCTCGGCGAGGGCCAGGCCGTCCAGTACTCGCTCGCGCCCTGCTCGAGCCAGCGCACGCGCGTGCCGCTGCGCCCCTCCGCGAACTACCTGCGCCAGGCGATGGCCCGCACGCTCTCACGCGGGGAGGTGACGTTCGACTTCACCGTCCAGCTGCAGACCGACTCTTACCGGATGCCGATCGAGGACGCCTCGGTCCGCTGGCCTGAAAGCCTTTCGCCGCACGTACCCGTCGCGAAGCTGCGTCTGCCGGCGCAGAGCTTCGACTCGCCGGCGCAGCTTGCCTTCGCCGGGAACCTCTCGATCAACCCGTGGCACTGCATCGCCGCGCACCGGCCGCTCGGCAATCAGAACCGCGCGCGGCTGGCGATCTACGAGCAGCTGTCGCGGCTGCGCCAGGAAATGAACCGCACGCCGCACATCGAGCCGACGGGCGACGAGGTCTTCGCATGAGACGCCCTCAGCGCGGCGGCGGCGTCGCGACATCGACGACGGAGGAGAGAGCAGATGGCCGATACGAAGACCCGCGCCAACAGCCAGGCCGAGCCGCAGATCACCGAATCGCCCGAGGACTGGACGATCCGCCACGCACCCGAGCTGGGAGAGCTGATCGGGAGCGTCAAGGCCGCCGCGTGGTTCAACCCGCTGGAGTGGCCCAGGTCAGTGTTCGGCAACCTCAGCTCGATGGGCAAAGCCCCGTACTCCGAGTATGACCTGCTCTGGTCAGGGAACATCCCGCGCCTCGCGCGCTATCTGGCCGACACGCTGGTCCCGTCGGTCCCCGGTAGGGCGCCCGCGTGGATCTGCCCGCCGCTGTCCTCGCTGTTCTTCCATCGATCACACGAGCTGAAGGATGCCGGGAAGGCCCACGCTCAGCCGTTTGTAGGCGAAAGCTGGTTCTTCATCAACGGCATCCTCACCAACCAGGACGTCGCTCGGATGAACGCGGCATATCTGGTCCACCTGTTCCGCCGGCCGATCAACGTGCTGTGGAACTCCACCGACGGGATCGGCGTGGACCTGCTCGAGTGCACCACCGAGAAGCTCGGCGCGACGGGGGAGGACGTCGACAGCGCGTTCCACCCGCTGCTCGACGCGATCTCAAGTTCGCAGAACAAGCGCGTCGTGCTCATCGCTCACTCGCAGGGCACCCTGATCACGGCTGTCGTGCTGCGGCTCATCGGCGGTGTGTATCGACACACCATGAGCGGCAGGCGCAGGGACCTGGCGAAATCTGATCGCGAGGCCATCCGCCTGCACGCGGCCGCGGAGGGACTGACGGTCGACGCACAGCGCTTGAAGCCGGTGACTCCGACCGAGCTGTCCAAGCTCGAGATCTACTGCTTCGCCAACTGCGCGAGCGAGATGAGCTACCTGGACCCGGAGCGGAAGCTGCCGAAGATCGAGAGCTACGGCAACGAGCACGACCTCGTGGCGCGCCTAGGCATGCTCGCGCCCGATCCGCGCCAGTGCGATATCCACATCGCCGGCCCGCGCTTCAGGCACGACGGCGCGTGGGGTCACCTCCTGAACGCCCACTACCTGAGGGCCATCGACGAAGCGCATTGCCAGCCTTCCGACGCGGGAGACGCTCGAAACGACGCGGCGCCATACGTACCGATCGAGGGTACGGCCCCACGCGAGGCCGTACCCAGCCTGTTCCGCTACCTCGGCGGCGTCGGGGCGGTCGCCTGAGCAGTGGCTTTCCCCGATCTGGGGCGCCGGTGCGCTACGTCGCGGTCGGCGGTCCGAACCAGGTGGTCAGCGCTTCGGGGAGTCCGGGGTGGGTTGGCTTTCCGACCCAGGCGACGTATCCGTCGGGCCGGATCAACACGCCAGTCGGAGCAGTGACCGCGCCAAGTACCGGGAGCTCCCACGGGCCGTCATATTCAGCGTCGATCAGCTGGACGCGGTCTGCCCATCGACCGATGTCGAAGCTGTCGGGCTCCCCGAGGTTGAGCAGCACCGGCTTGGCGTCGTGCAACAGGGTGAAGACTCGGAGTGGGCCGTCAGCGCTCACGAGGTCCAGGTCAGGCATGCGGCGGCCGAGCAGCGGGTGGCCCTCGCCGAGGTCGTAATGAATGTCCAGCCCGGAGACGATGCCGGCGAGCCGTTTTCGGGGCTCGTCCATCACCGCCAGCTCCGACACCACGTCGGCCAACGCCTTCGAGCGCTCGTCCTGACGCTGGAGCGCGGTCTGCGCCATCGTGTGCTTTAGCGCTCGGGCGACGACCGGGTGGCGCTCGTCGCGATACGTATCGAGGAGGCTCTCCGGGGAGGTCCCGTTGAGCACCTGGGCCAGCTTCCATCCGAGATTCACGGCATCCTGCACACCCAGGCTGAGGCCCTGTCCACCCGCGGGGTAGTGCACGTGCGCCGAGTCACCAGCGAGTAGGACGCGGCCCGCGCGGTAGGCCGCTGCTTGACGTGTCATGTCGGTGAACCGGGAGATCCATGTGGGATTGTGGATTCCGAAGTCAGTGCCGTATACGGTGATGAGCGCCTCGCTCAGATCGCTCGGGGTGGGCTCGCTGCTGGGGCCGATCTGCTGCTCGGTCACCATCACCCGTACCGGCCCTCCGTCCATGTAGACCACCTCGCCATCGCGGATCTCGTACTCCAGCCTGCCGATCGCGTGGACGCCGACGGCGTCGCGCCGCATGCCCAAGTCCGGCTCCTCGGTAACCTCGACCTCGGCGATCAGGTTGCTCTTGGTCGGATCCCACCCCGGGAACTCGATGCCGGCTGCTTTACGGATGACGCTGCGTCCTCCGTCGCACCCGACGAGATACTGCGCCCGCAGCAACTGGCCGTCGGCCACCTCGACGTTGACACCGGTGTCGTCCTGCACGAAGCCCGTTACCTCACGTCCGTAGTAGATCCGCACCGGCAGCTCGGCGATCCAGGCCGCCATGATCCGCTCGATCTGGTTCTGCCAGATCCCGAGCGAATACGCATGCCGCGTTGGGAAGTCGCTCATGTCCAGCACGGTCGTGCCGATCATCGACGCCTGAGCCACTTGACCCTTCGCGAGGAAGCGATCAGCGACCCCACGTTGATCCAGCACCTCGATCGTGCGGGAGTGAAAGCCTCCTGCGCGTGAGCCGACGAGCACGTGATCGGGGCGCCGCTCGAGCACCGCGACGTCGACCTTCGCCAACGCCAGCTCAGCCGCCAGCATCATGCCCGTCGGACCGCCTCCTGCGATCACCACCGCATGCTCGGTCATCACACGCATCTAGCTCTCCTATGTCCGTAGGGTCTGGCCTGGGGCGGGCGATTATGCGGCACGGCCGGGGCTTGTAACAAGGCCCCTGTGCGGTATAAATTGGAAGTAGGGACGCGTACAGGAGCTTGCGACACGTGCCGACTGTGCGGCACAATCTGATACGCGGTATCACGTCGCCTCGACGAACGACTACGATCCCGAAGCTCAGGCTCCTGTACACGCAGAAAGGACAGCCATCATGCGACCGATGCCCCGTCCAGCCCAAAGTGATCCTGCGAGGTTCATCCCCTTTTCCGCGTCGCGGCGCTCGCCTGTTTCGTCTGGGCTGTTGCTCACCGTCGTGCTGTCAGCGCTGGCCCTCGTGACCGCCGCTTGTGGAAGCAGCAACAACACCACGACCACCACCGCGCCACCCGCGACGACGACGGCGGCCACGACCGACACCGCAGCGACTACCAGTGCAACAGCGCCGACCAAAGCGGCGGCCAGCAGTGGACTCTCGGGGACATGGTCCGGCGAATACAGCGGCGCATATCACGGCATGTTCACCCTCAAATGGCAACAGTCAGGGTCGAACCTGAACGGCACCATCAAGCTCTCGGCTCCCGCGAGCACCCTCAGCATCCACGGGACGCTGGCCGGCAGCAACATCAGCTTCGGCACCGTCGGCTCCCTAGCGATCACCTACTCAGGCTCGGTCTCAGGCAGCTCCATGTCCGGCACCTACCAGGTCAATGGCACATCCGGCGGTCCTTGGAGCGCGACCAAGACAGGTTGACACGGGAGCGCCCGTATGCGGGGCGTTGACGACAGATGGAACATCGGTTTTTTGTAGGCGCGTAGGTTCAAGCTGCGCCGGTTGAGGCGCGATACGAAAGCGAGATGTTCAAGACCGTCAACGGGCAGCAAGACGCCGACCACGCGGCGGGAGGCCGGGAAAGCCTCTACCTGCTGCTGAAGGTCCTCAACGAACGCACCCCCGGCGTGCTCGACGACCTCAATCGGGTCGCCCGCCTCGCCGTCGCGACGGCGGAAGGAATGGGGCTCTCCGACGACGAGGTCGAGCGCATCGAGCTGGCGGCGCGCCTGCACGACGTCGGCATGCTGGCGGTCCCCGACGCGATCATCAACAAGCCGGGTGCGCTCGTCGACGAAGAGTGGGCGCTGATGCGCACGCACGCCGAAGTCGGGCAGCGCATCCTCGCAGCCGCGCCGTCGCTCGCGCACGCCGCCCGGCTCGTACGCTCCCACCACGAGCGCTTCGACGGGAGCGGCTACCCCGATGGGCTCGCCGGCGAGGACATCCCGCTCGGCGCGCGGATCATCGCCGTGTGCGCCGCATTCGTCGCGATGATGCGCCAGCGCCCGTTCAGCGACGCGATCACCGTCGAGGAGGCGCTCGCCGAGATCGAAAGCTACTCCGGATCGCAGTTCGACCCGCACGTCTCCGGCGTGTTCTGCGGGCTCATCCGGCTGGCCCAGAGCTAACGATCGCAAGCGCGGCCGGGCGTCCTTATTCGAGCGGCAGCACGCCGGGATGGGCCGCTATGTAGGCCATGCGGCTCGCATCGGCAACGACGATCGCTTCGATGTCGCGCAGGCCGTGCACGATCTGTGAGAGCGGTGCGCCGTCGAGGAGCTTCTCGCGCTTGCGGGGGTTCGCGTGCGCGGCGCGCGCGAGGAGGCTGCGCATGCCCGCGAGCGTGACCCGGTCGCGCTGCAACTGCTTTGCGAGCGATGGCGGCGGCGGCTCCGCCGCCGGCGGGCCGGGGCTGTCAGGGTTGTTCACCGCCTCCGTGACCGTGCGCCCGTCGCGCAGCGCGACCGTCGCGATGATCGCGCCGCGGAAGAACTGTCCGTCGTAGACGACGATGAACACGTGCTCTGGCCCGCTCGGGCGCAGCGTGCGCACGTCGCGAGGCGTGGCCAGCGTGACCGAGATGACATCGGCGTCGGCCACGCCGGTGATGATCGTGCGGCCGGGCAGTGTGCGGCGCTCGAGCTCGGGGCGAGGTAGCGCGGTCGCGCGCCTGTCCAGCAGACTTTCTTCGGGGCCGCCGTGGCTTTCGAAGCGCACCGGCGGCGGCTTGCCGCGAGCCGCTGGAATGCCGCCACCGTTCCAACCGTTTGCGCCGTAGTGGACGGCGCCCGTGCGCGCGTCGATCGTCGCGAGACGTCCCGCGACGATCTGCCCGAAGGCGCTCGAGCCGTCTGGGCCAGCCGCGAACCCCCACGGCGCGCCGCCGTTGGGGTCCGGCGCGCGCGCCTGCGGCGTGGACGGCGGACCTGGGATCGACTGCAGCGCGCGACCGAGGACCGTCCGCCCGCCGATCACCGCGGAGATGCGCAGCGGCGTGTCCCAGTAGCGGCCGGGCAGCACCGCGAAGAACGCGTGGTTGGCGTCGAGCGCCAGCGACCGTGGCGCGCCGGCGCCGAGCAGCAGCGGATGCGTGGCGTCGAGCCGCAGCGTGCCGTAGACCACCGTGCGTAGCGGCCGCGGCGTGTAGGCGTAAGGGTCCGCGACGTAGCTCATGGCTTCGCCCATCGGTCCGAAGCGCGTCAAGTCGCTCGGCGCGTTGCAGCCCCCGACGCCGTCTGCGGGTTCCTCGCCGACGCTCAACGGCAGCGCCGCCGCGCCGGGCCGCGGCTCCACGAGCCGGTGGCCCTCGACGGCGCCGACCTGCACGCAGATGAAGCGCGCCGGACGGTAGCCCGGGCCGAAGTCGGCGCGCGGGTTGCGCAATCCCTGCCAGCTGCGCAGCGCCCATTCGGAGCCACCAGCCGGATCCTTCGCATGCAGCGTCTCGCGCACGGTACCCGCCAGCGGGATATCCGATGGCTGAGGTTGGGCCTGGCGCGCGGGAAAGGGGTTACGGTAGGCGGGGACAGGAGGTTCGCGCAGCGGTCGGCTGGTCGTGCTCGCCGGGCCTTCGACGGGCGTGAGCGGTGGTTCGAGCAGGTTCGTCGAGCGGCGGTAGGTGACCGAGGCGCCGTCGCGCAGGCGCGCGGTCAGCGTCAGCGAGCGCGGATCCACGTGCCCGTCGAGTACCGCTAGGAACACGCCGCCGTGCGGGTCGATCGCGAGCCGCCGCGGCGCGCCGGCGCCGGCCAGGGTGAGCGAGAGCACCCGCCTCGCAGCCGCTCCGTACACGAGCGTGCGCGCGGGGTTGTTTCCCCATGGTGTCCCCACGTGCTCGCCCGGTTCCGGGACGAAGCGGCGCATCAGCACGAACAGCGGGTGCGCCCCGAGACGACCGCACACCCCCGGCGTCATCGGCAAGCCGAAGCGGCTCGGGTTGGCGCGTCCGAGCTCCTGCGATGCCTGCGCGCAGTTCTCATCCGGGTAGGCGCCCGGTCCGAGGTCCGCTCCGCCGCTGATTTCCCACGGCGAGCCGCCGTCGGGATCGGCGACTTCGAACGCCGATGACTGCGCGAACGCGATTGAGTGGCTTCTGCCGTCGCGCGTCACCACGACCACCCGCGGGCGCACTTCTTCCACATATCCGGAGTACACCGCGATGAAGCTCCCCCGCGGGCCGAGCCGCAGCGCGCGCGCACCTTCGGGTCCGTACACGGTCACCGATCGCGCGCCCGCGCCCGCGACGCCGTTTACGATCGTGCGCGCGGCCTGCGTGCTCGAGCCCACGAACACCCTCGCTCCCGCCAGCACCGGTCCGTCGGGCGCATCCACGCCGCACGCATCCACCCCGCCGAGGGGCAGCGCGCGGAACACGTGATCGAGGCCGACGATGCCGAACTGGCCGCCCAGCACCTGCCCGACGGCCGTGCACGTCTCGCCCGCGCGTGTGCGTGAGAGACGGATGTCCCACGGGGGTTCCGCGGGGTCTGGATCGAGTGCGTCGAGGCCGGCCAGGCGCGCGCTCGCGGGCAGCGGCACGCCGCTCGATTGCAGATCCCGCGCGTTCGGGGCCGGGAGCGACGTGCCCTGCGTGATCAGGAGCGCCGCGGCGGCGACGCCCGCGAGCAGCAGCGTGAGCACGAGCGTCAGCGTCAGCGTCCGTCGCGTCACGCCGCCGCGAGGTCTCCGCGGCTCGCCCAGGCGCCGGAACTCGCCGCCGAGCGCCTCGAGCACCGGGAGCTCGCTCATAGCTGCTCTCCCGCGGCGATCTGCACGTCGAGCGCATTGCCCAGCGCGCGCAGGCCGCGCGAGACGCGCGCCCGCGCGGCGAGCTCGGAGATGCCCAGAACGCTCGCCACCTCCGCGTACGGTCGCTCCTGCACGATCCGCAGGTCGAGCGCCCGCCGCTGCTGCGCGCTCAGGCGCACGAGCTCGCAGCTGAGCGCCGCACGCATCTGCACAAGCCCCGCCCGCTCCTCGATCCGCGCCAGATCGTCCTCATGTGCCACCGGCGTCTGGATGCCGAGGCGCCGCAGCGCGCGCCGCTCGACGCGGCCGCGACGCAGGTAGCGCGACAGGCGGCGGCGGGCGATCGTGTACAGCCATGCCTGGCGCTCCTCATGCGAGTCGCCGCGCAGCCCGCGCCAGCCCAGATACGCGTGGCCGAACGTCTCGGCCGTCAGGTCCAACGCCGCCTCGGGGTCGAGCGTCCGACGTGCGAAGAACACGAGCACCCCCTCGCTCTCACGGCGATAGAAGCCATCGAACTCGCCAGCGTCCGCCATCACCTCTCAATGTGCCAGCAGCCGCCGAAACGTGACACCCGCTCTCCGCGCCAAATTGACGAGCGGGACGACGCGCGACTAAATCGAGCACCCGGCCGTGCCGATGGGGATGTCGAGAAAAAACATACAAGGAGATAACGATCAATCGATGGACAGTGCCCGCGCCAGCGATGTCGCCCGTCGCATACGAGGACGCCCGCGCCGGAGCTCAAGCTTCTTCGCCGCTGCGGCCGTCGCGCTCGGGGCGTTCGGGCTCGCTCCGCGCCAGGCGACGGCGGCCAACTTCCTCACCAGCTTCAGCGCCGGCGTGCTCGTCGATGAAAACACCGCCAACCCACAGCCGTCCGACTACGCGACACAGGCGGGCTCGCACCCCGATGTCGCCTACACCAAGTTCACGCTCGACACCAGCCAGGGGTCGGCGGAATTCGTACGCGTCGACCTGCCCGCAGGACTCACGGTAAACCCGCAGGCGATCCCGCGCTGCAGCGCCTCCGGTACGACCCTCGGCAGCTGTGCCTCCGACACCAGGGTCGGCACCGCCACTGTCACGATCGCGAACGTTCCGATCTTCGGCAAGCAGACGGTGTCGGGCGCCGTCTACAACATGACCGCTCCCGCCGGCGCGCCCGCGGACTTCGCGTTCGAAGTCACCGTCGGCGCGCTCTTCACCGTGCGAACCGACCTCGTTGGAGGAGTTCGCGACTACGCCAGCAACGGGCAGCCGGGCGACTTCGGCGAGTACTTCACGATCAGCTCCATCAGCAACCTGCTGGGCACCGCACTGGAAAAGTCGGAACTGGTCTTCTGGGGTGCCCCCGAGGAACACAACGGCGGCGGTGCGCCCAACAACGCCTTCCTCACCAACCCAACGAGCTGCGGCGGGCCCCAGACCACCTACATCTACGCCTCGACATACTCGCCGGTCGTCAGCGGGCGCTCCTCCTACACGACGCCGGTAGGCACCAGTGGCTGTGAACACGTGCCGTTCTCTCCGACCGTGTCGGTGACGCCGAGCACCATGCAGCGCGACAAGCCCGACGGCATCACCGTCGATGTGGGTGTGGCGCAGAACCAGAACCCGGCAGGCATCGCCAGCTCGCACCTGGAGAACGCGTCCATCACGCTGCCGCCCGGCATGTCGCTCGATCCCTCCGCGGCAAACGGTTTGCAGGCGTGCACCGAAGCGCAGTTCGCCGCCGGCACGAACAGCGCCGTCGCGTGTCCCGTCTCATCCGTGGTGGGCAGCGTCGAAATCAGCACGCCCGTGCTGGCGGCGCCGTTGACCGGATCGCTGTATGTCGGAGCGCCCGAGGAAGGGAACCTCTATCGCGTGTTCCTCGACGCCGAGAACACCGCCAGCGGGGTGATCGTGAGGCTGATCGGGTCGGTGACAGCCAACGCCGCCACCGGCCAGCTCACAGCCACCTTCACCGGCAGTCCCCAGGTCCCGTTCACAGCGCTGAAGCTCGCCTTCAAAACCGGCCCGGGCGCGTTGTTCGCCAACCCGCTGAGCTGCGGAGCCGCCACCACCACGAGCAGCCTCGTGCCCTACTCCGGCAACGCCGCCGCGACGCCCACGAGCGCCTTCACGGTCGACAACGACGGCTCCGGCGGCGGCTGCTCGAGCCCCCTGCCGTTCGCCCCGACCGCCAATGCAGCCCTCTCGAGCACCAAAGCCGCTTCCAGCGGAGATCTCACGATCGCGCTCGCCCGCTCCGACGGAGAACAGCTGCTCGACACGCTCGACACCCAACTGCCAGAAGGATTGCTCGCCAACCTCAACGGCATCACGCTCTGCTCCGAACCGTACGCCGCGCACGGCACGTGCCCCGCGGCCAGCCAGATCGGCACCGTCACCGTCGCCGCGGGCGCCGGCACGACACCGCTGACGCTGTCCGGCTCGGTGTACCTGACAGGCCCGTACGAGGGCCAGCCCTTCGGCCTGTCGATCGCTGTTCCCGCCATCGCCGGCCCCTACAACCTCGGAACGGTCGTTGCGCGCGCGGCGGTGGCCGTCAACACGGTCAACGGCCAGATCGACATCACCACCGATCCGCTGCCGACGATCGTCGAAGGCATCCCCCTGCGGCTGCGGAGCGTCGTCGTCGCCATCGACAAGGCGGGCTTCCTGGTGAACCCCACAGACTGTAGTCCCACCGCGATCCTCGGCGCCCTCACATCCATCGCCGGTCGCTCGCAACCGTTCTCCGACGCCGTGCAGATGACCGGCTGCGAATCGCTGTCCTTCTCGCCAACGCTCACGGTCACCCCCACGAGCACCGAACGCGACGCCCCCACCGGAGAGACGCTCGACCTGAAGATGTCCTCCAACAGCTCCGCACTGCACAGCGCCGTCGCCGAGCTGCCGCCCGGATTGACCCTCAACCCGGCCGTCGCCGACGGCCTGCAGGCGTGCACCGACGCCGAGCTCGCGATCGGTTTCGCCGGCCCCGTCGCGTGCCCCGGTGCCTCGGCGATCGGTAGCGTCGAAATCGACACGCCGCTGCTGCCGACGCCGCTAACGGGATCGCTGTACGTGGGGCAGCCGTTGAGCGGCGAACCGGCGTCCGGACAGGAGTACCGCCTGTTCCTGGACGCCGAGAACGCCGAATACGACCTGTCGGTGCGACTGATCGGCCTGCTCGCGGCCGACCCCGCCAGCGGACGGCTCACGGCGACGTTCCCGAGCACACCGTCGGTGCCCTTCAGCGAGCTGAGGCTCGTGCTCGACGGCGGAGCGCACGCGCCACTGGCCAATCCCCAGGAATGCGGGCCGGCGCGCTTCACCAGCACACTCGTTCCCGTCAGCGGCAGTCCCGCCGGCCCGAGCAGCGAATACACGGTCGACAACGACGGACGCGGCGGAGCGTGCCCCTCCTCGTTGCCCTTCTCCCCGGGCCAGTCGGCCGTCGCTCAGCCCGCCACCGCGGGGGCGAACGCCGCGTTCACCCTCAGCTTCTCCCGCCGCGACGGTCAGCAGTACATCTCTCAGTTGCACACCACCCTGCCGCCCGGCCTGCTCGGCAGGATCAGCTCCGCCACGCAGTGCCCTGAAGCTCAGGCGAACGTCGGCGCGTGTCCATCCGCCAGCCAGATCGGAACCGTCCTCGCAGGCGTCGGCGCAGGGGCGAGCCCGCTGGAACTGCCCGGCGCCGTCTATTTGACAGGCCCCTACGCCGGCGCGCCCTTCGGGCTCGCGATCGCGGTGCCCGCCGAAGCGGTCGGGCCCTTCGACTTCGGCACCGTGCTGGCCAGGGCGAAGATCGAAATCGACGAACACAACGCGCGCGTCACGATCACGAGCGGCGCGCTGCCAACGATCGTCGGCGGCGCGCCGCTGCGACTACAGACGCTCACCGTGAGCATCAGTTCGGCGTTCATGGTGAATCCGACCAGCTGCGCTGCGACGGACGTCGAAAGTCAGCTCACCTCAACCGCCGGAGCGGTCAAGTCGGCCTCGACGCCCTTCCAGCCCGCGGCTTGCGGTGCACTCCCATTTGCGCCGTCGCTGTCGGCCTCGACGAGCGCCAAGTTCTCCAAACTGGACGGTGCCAGCCTGCTCGTCAATCTGGCCTATCCCGCCGAACACCAGGCAAATCTCGCCTCGGTCTCGAGCACGCTGCCGACGCAGCTCGCGACACGCCTCAGTGCGCTGCAGAACGCCTGTCCCGAAGCTGCGTTCGCCGCGAACCCGGCATCCTGCGCGACCGCCTCCCACATCGGAGAAGCGGCGGTCGCCACCCCGCTGCTGCCAGGCGAGCTGACCGGACCCGCATACCTCGTGTCGAACGCCGGCGCCGCCTTCCCCGACCTCAACCTCGTCCTGACGGGCGACGGTGTGCGCCTGATGCTCCACGGGCAGACCAACATCAAGGCCGGCCAGATCACCGCGACATTCCCCGCGATCCCCGACGTGCCGCTCACCCACTTCACGCTGAGCCTGCCGATGGGTCCCAACTCGGCGCTCGCAGCCAACGGCGCGCTGTGCGGGGAAACGCTGTTGATGCCGAGCGTCCTCACCGCCCAGAACGGAGCCAGGGTCACACGCCAGGTTGGCATCGAAGTCACCGGCTGCCCGCCGGGCACGGCCGCTGCCTCGGCGTCGCTGTCGCACCTCAAGCTCTCGCCTTCGCGCTTCGCCGCCGCGGCGAGCGGCGCGAGCATCGCTGGGGCGCCCAGCGGCAAGCACGGGCGCAGGAACCGCAAGCAGCCGGGCGCAGCCGTCTCCTACGACGACACGCGCGCCGCCACCACGACGTTCGTGGTGCTGCGGCCCGTGTCCGGCGAACGACGCGGCAAGCGCTGCCTCGCCAGGGCGTCCCACGCTCGCCGCCGGCACGGCGCTTGCACACGCTACGCGCGCGTGGGGTCCTTCACACACAGCGACCGGGCGGGCGTCAACCGCTTCTACTTCACCGGCCGCATTGCCCGGCACAGGCTCCCGGCCGGCAGCTACCGTCTGGAAGTGACCGCCAGCTACCCTGGCGGCGGGCACAGCAAAGTCGTCAGCATCGGCTTCGCGATCGTGCACGGCTGAGCCGTCGATTCGTCCAGTGCGCCTCGGAGCGCCATGGCAGTGGGCTGGCACGGCCGATAGGAAGCCGGTGACACACCTTCCGCTCCCGCGTGCCCGCACCCGCTCGCTGCTCATGGCGGCCCTTGCCATCGTGGTCCTCTACGGATGCTGCGCGATCCTTGCGACTACGGCCAGGGCCGCAGCCGCGCCGACGAGCTCGAGCTGGGATGCGGCTCAGCAGCGTCAGGTGCTCGCCGCTGGGCTGATGCAAGCGAGCGGCGGGTCCTTCGCTGGCGCCGGTCAGCTCTCGGCTGCGCAGGCCAACGCGACGATGGTCGCGCTCGCGACGAGGCTCCAGGACGAGGCGGGCGAACAGGGTGTACCAGGCGTGCCGAACGCGCCTGGCGAACCCGCCGCCGCGAGCGCGTCGGCGGCGCCTGTAGCCCACACCGCGCAGACCCCCGTCACGGTCGTGACCTTCGATCGCATGCTCGTGGAACAGCTCGGCCTGGCGAGCGTCGCGGCGCAAGTACAGGACACGGCGGCCGCCGCCGGGGTGAGTCCACCCCCGTACTTTGGATCGGAGACAGTGGCGCGCATGCTGGAACTGCGCTACGAGCACCCGGTCGGCGCTCAGCGACTCGACCTCTTCCCAGGCGACCCGGTCACGCGCGCCGAGGCTGCGTGGTCGCTCGCGAAGGTGATCGCGATGAGCGCCTGGACCGTCTCATACGCGCGCGAAGCGCTGTCGTCGTTCGAGCTCCCGCCGATGACGAGCGCGCAGCGCCAGGCACTCAAGATCGCCGTCTCCCGAATCGGCTACCCCTACGTTTGGGGCGGCACCACGGACAGCACCGAAGACGGCCTCGAACACGGTGGCTTTGACTGCTCGGGGTTCGCGTGGCGCGTGTACAAGGTCTCCGGCCTGCACTGGGGTGAATCGATACGGGGACGGACGGCCGCTGAACAGGCCGGCGAAATCCCCCGATCGCAGCGGCTGCGGGTCGATCAGCTCGAGCCCGGCGATCTGCTGTTCTTCGGATCTGCCCACTTCACCAGCAAGGCCACCGAGAGCAACATCATCCACGAGGGGATCTACCTTGGAGACAACTGGGTGATTCACTCCTCGGACCAGGGCGTCTACGTGTTGCCGCTGAACGGGAGCTGGCTCGGGAGCTCGTTTGCGTGGGGCCGACGCGTGATCGGGTAGCCCCGCTAGCGTAGGCCGCGTGCGGGTAGCGACCTGGAACGTGAACTCGGCCAAGCAGCGCCTGCCGCGCTTGCTGGCGTGGCTCGAGCAGCGCCAGCCGGACGTCGTCTGCCTGCAGGAGACCAAGATCGGCGACGACGCGTTCGACGAGTTGCTCGGGGAGGAGCTCGCCGGCCGCGGTTACACGTTCGCCCGGCACGGCGAAGCGCAGTGGAACGGCGTGGCGATCCTGTCGCGGGCGGGACTCGACGATGTCACCGTCGGGATCGCGGACGAACCGAGCTTCGAGCGCCCGGAGGCGCGCGCGATCTCAGCGCTGTGCGGCGGGATCCGGGTGCACTGCGTGTATGTGCCCAACGGCCGCGTCCCTGACTCCGAGCATTACCGTTACAAGCTCGCCTGGCTGGCCGCGCTGAGAAACATGGTCGCCGCTGGCCCGCAGGCGACGATCGTATGCGGCGACATGAACATCGCGCCGGCCGACATCGACGTGTTCGACCCGGCCGCCTACGTCGGCCACACCCACGTCACGGCGCCCGAGCGCGCGGCACTGGCGGAGCTGGAAGGAGCTGGCCTGCGCGACGTCGTGCGCGATCGCTGGCCGGCCGAGCGCATCTTCACCTACTGGGACTACCGTGCTGGCATGTTCCATCAGGATCTCGGCATGCGCATCGACCTGGTGCTGGCGAGCGCGCCGGTCGCAGATAGGGTGCGCGCGGCCTGGATCGACCGGCAGGCGCGCAAGGGAACGAGACCCAGCGATCACGCGCCGGTGATCGTCGATCTGGACGAGGCGCCAGACGGGGACATCGGCCCGGTGGTGCCGCCGCCCTCCGCCGCGACCGCCAAGCGCGGACCGGTCAAGCTGCCGCAGTCGCCGTGACTGTGGGTTGACGCGTCTCGTGCACGGTCTAACTCGTTACGCATGTCTGCAGCAGTAGGCCGGACGGCTCGGCGCGAGCAGTGTGTCAAGCGGCTCGTTCCGTCGGCTGCACGGGCGCGAGCCTGGGTCTATCATCGGACGCCACGGGAAGCGCAAGCAACGAGGAAGCGTGCTCCGGATCACCCACAACCCGTCGACTAGGATCGTTGCCAAAGGCCCCGTATGCGCGGGGATAGTGATCTTGGCCCTCGTCGGAACGTTTGCTGGCGCGGCAAGCGCGAGTGCCGCCGAAGCGGCGCCCGAATCCGGCACGACGGCCGGGTTGACTCCTGAACCTGCGCCGGTATCCACAACGCCGGGCGGATCCTCGAGTGAAGCTGCGCCGGAAGGCACGACCTCGACCGGGTCCACGCCTGAAGCGACGCCGCCGACTGGATCCACGTCTGAACCGACGCCTGTGCTGTCAACCGAAACCGTGCTCGCCGAACCCACGCCGGTGAAGACGATCCCAGAACCCGCGCCTGTTGAAGCGACGCCGGTGACGCCTATCGCCGAACCCGCGCCAGTTGAAGCCGCGCCCGTGACGCCGATCGCCGGACCCGCGCCAGTTGAATCCGCGCCGCCGGTACCCGCGCCGCCGGTGAAGCCGATCACCGAACCTGCGCCGGAAGCGTCGCTCGCGCCTGCCACGGCGCCGGTGCTAGAAACGCCGGTCGCTGCGGAAGCGACGGCGTCCGCGGCCGCGCCGACCACGACACAGCTCGCCGGTGTCGAGACCTTGACACCGCCCCCGACGGCGCAGACTCCCGCGCTGGCCGCACCCGTCGCGAGCCCGGCCGCGGCGGAATTGTCGAGTGTGGTGATCGGCCGTCTTGCGCCGGGCGCATCCGGGGGTGGCCCTCGACAGCCGCCTGGAGGAGCCGCGGGCTCGACCTCAATCGAAGCACCGGTGCGGTTGAGCGCTGCGCAGCGCGCCGGAGAGCTCAGCTGTGAGCTCTCCGGAATGGCACAGTCGGCGACGAACAACTGCACGGCCGGCTGGCTGAGCGCTCAGACCTTCCTCTCACCATCGTCGGGGGGCTTCCCGTCGGGGACACGGCCAAGGACGGGTCCGCCCGCCGATGGCTACACCGGCTCCGTCGGTGGGAGCCATCCGGCCACGCCGCCGCCCGGTCCGTCACCGGGTGGGGCTGTCGGCGGCTCAGCGACCGGCGCCTCCGGCGTCGGCGTCGGTGTCTCGGGCTTTTTCACGCTCGCGGGTCTTCTTCTGCTGGCGGCTCCGCGCGCGATGCGTCGCCTGCGGCTCTCGTGCCAGCCGTGGCGCACGGCGTTCTTCGTTCTGATTCCAGAGCGCCCGGGCTAGCTCCTCCCGGTCGCGTCGGTTCGGCGCTGGATCTCGTGATCCAGCGTCCTGGAAATCAATCCGAAGCCTCTCCTCGGAAGGAGCTGTATCTCATGGAAGGTCAACCAACGACGTCGGCAGTAAGCATCGCCACTAAGCCTCGCCCGACACTGAGGACCGCGGGCGTGTGGACGCACACGTTGATCCTGACCGGCGAGCTGACCCGTCGCTCGGTGCACGCGCTCGAAACCGAGATCGAGGATCTCTGCGAGAAAGGGGTCACGGGCATCACGCTCGATCTCCGTCAGCTCACTTACATCGACTCTGTCGGAGTTGCCGTGATCTCGTTTCGTTGCGGCCTCTGCCAGCGCCAGGGGTACAGCTTCTCGCTGGTCCCCGGCTCGCGCTTCATACAGCGGGCGTTCGAACAGGCAGGCATCCTCGATCTGCTGCCGTTCCAAGACGACGAGATCGCGGCCCGCCGCCTGTCAGTCTCCGTCAGCGGACAGCGCGCGCAGGAGGCCTAGCTCCTGGGAGCGCCACCGGTCCCAGCGGGCGAGCATATGCC
Source organism: Solirubrobacteraceae bacterium (assembly GCA_035939335.1). Taxonomy (GTDB): domain Bacteria; phylum Actinomycetota; class Thermoleophilia; order Solirubrobacterales; family Solirubrobacteraceae; genus Palsa-744. The sequence continues at coordinate 31,574 of DASZFY010000025.1, forward strand.
GCCGCCCGGTCAGTCGCGCGAAGGGAGGAGTAGCGGGCGTTCGCTCGAATCTTGAAGTGATGATCTCCTCGGAGGTGCAGCGAACGCTGGTCAAGTCGCCGCCGGAGCTCTGGGCGGAGCTGAGCGATCCCACCGCCCTAGCCCGCCACCTCGGCGAGCTTGGAGAGGTCCGCATCGTTCGCGTGGAGCCCGAAAGCACCGTCGAGTGGGCGGCGGAGAACACCACCGGCACCGTTTCCATCAAGGCGTCCGGATGGGGGACGAAGGTCACCCTCAGCGTCACCCGCGAGACCGTGGAGCGCGCTTGCGCCGACGCGCCGGCCCAGGCGTCGGAGCCGGCTCCAGATCTCGAAGCCCAGCCGCAGGAGGAGCCGCAGCCCGTCGCTCTCGGGTCCGAGCCAGCGCTTGCGCCGGAGCACGAGGCTGCACCAGCGCCCGTGCCGGAGCCGGAGGCCGCATCGACGGCCGAGTCCGGGTCCGAGCCAGCGCCTGCACCCGAGCCCGAGCCAGCGCCGCGCCGCGGCTTCTTCGCGCGCCTATTCGGCCGGCGCCCCAAGTCGCAGCCAAAGATCGAGGCTCCCGTGGAGGACGCGGACGCCGAACCGGAGCGAGACGAAACGCCCGAGCAGCCGCTCTCGGTTGAGCCCACAGCCGACCGTGCGGATGCATTTGAGGCCATACGGCAGGTGCTCGAGCCCAAGGCATTCGCGCAGGCGCATCCTTTCGCCGCGCTTCCCGAGTCCACCCACGCCGCGACGGCGAGCGCGCCCGCGCGCGAGACCCCCGATGGCTCGATCGGCGGCATCTCGGCCGAGCTGATGGCGGCCGAGGAGGTGAGCGCCGAGGAGGTCACCGCGGAAATGACCGCGGTGCTGACGGCGGTGCTCGACCGTCTGGGGGCCGCGCATCACCGGCCGTTCTCGCGCTCCTGAGCCAGGCAGCGCGAGCAAACTGCTCGCCTACCCGCCCGAGCAGCGCAGCCATCGCCGCCGGCCCATCGGAGACGCCATGCTCACAGTGCAATACTCGAACCGATGCCGTTCGACACAGGGCGCGCCGTACCGATGTACGTGGCCGACCCGGCCCGCTACGAGCGAATGCCATACCGCCGCGTCGGCTCGAGCGGCGTTCAGCTGCCTGCGATCTCGCTGGGGCTGTGGCAGAACTTCGGCGACGACCGCCCGCTGGCGAATAGCCGCGCGATCCTGCGCCGCGGGTTCGATCTCGGCATCACGCACTTCGACCTCGCCAACAACTACGGGCCGCCGTACGGCGCCGCCGAGACCAACTTCGGGCGCATCTTCAAGGAGGACTTCCGTCCGTACCGCGACGAGCTGATCATTTCGACCAAGGCCGGCTATGACCAGTGGCCGGGGCCGTATGGAGAGTGGGGCTCGCGCAAGTACCTGCTTGCGAGCCTCGACCAGAGCCTCGCGCGGATGGGCCTCGACCACGTCGACGTCTTCTACTCCCACCGCTTCGACCCGCGCACGCCGCTGCGTGAGACGATGGGCGCGCTCGACAGCGCCGTGCGCCAGGGCAAGGCGCTGTACGTCGGGATCAGCTCCTACTCGCCCCAGCGCACAGCCGAGGCGATCGAGATTCTCAACGGGCTTGGCACGCCGCTGCTGATCCATCAGCCGTCCTACTCGATGCTCAACCGCTGGATCGAGGACGAGCTGCTGGCGCTGCTCGATAGCGACGGCGTGGGCGCGATCGTGTTCTCGCCGCTCGCCCAGGGTCTGCTCACCGACCGCTACCTGCAAGGCGTTCCCGAGGACTCGCGCGTGCGGCGCGGCGAGGATTTCGACGAGCGCCTGCTCAGCGAGGAGAACCTTGCACGTGTGCGCGCGCTGAACGAGATCGCCGCGCGACGCGGCCAATCGCTCGCCCAGCTCGCGATCGCATGGGCGCTGCGCGACCCGCGCGTGAGCTCCGCGCTGCTTGGTGCCAGCAGCGTCGAGCAGCTCGAGCAGAACGTCGCCGCGCTCGAGAACCTGGACTTCACGCCCGAGGAGCTCGTCGAGATCGATCGCCACGCCGTCGACGGCGGCATCGATCTGTGGGAGCCTTCGCGCAGCGCGTGAACAGCATCGACTCACAACCCGAGAACGAAACGATCGACCGCATCGCCAACGTGGTGGTGATGGTCGTGCCACTGGCGTTGGTGGGGTTCGCGGCGTACCTCGCCTGGGGCGGCGCCCTGCGCTGGCCGGATCTGCTGGTCATGGCGATCACCTATCTGATGACCGGCGCGGGAATTACTGTCGGCTTCCACCGTCTGCTCACCCACCGCAGCTTCAAGACCAGTCCCGCCCTGCGTGGGGTGTTCGCCGCGCTGGGCTCGGCCGCGGTCGAGGGGCCGGTGATCGAGTGGGTGGCCAACCACCGCAAGCATCACCAGTTCTCCGATGCGCCGGGCGACCCGCACAGCCCGCACGTCGACCACGGCGGTGGCTGGCGCGGCGCGCTGGCGGGCCTGTACCACGCGCACGTCGGCTGGATTCTGCACGGCGACGCGATGGCGGACGAGCAGCGCTACGCCAAGGACCTGCTCGCCGACCCGGTCGTGCGCTTCGTCGACAGCACGTTCCTGTTGTGGGTGGCGCTTGGGCTCGCGATCCCGTTCGGCCTCGGCGTCGCGCTGACCGGCACGATCGCCGGAGGGCTGACCGCCATGCTGTGGGGCGGTGCGGTGCGGATCTTCTGCCTGCACCACGCCACCTTCTCGATCAACTCTCTATGTCACTTCTTCGGCCGGCGCAGCTTCGACACGGGCGACGAGTCACGCAACGTGCCATGGCTGGCGCTGCCCACTCTGGGGGAGGCGTGGCACAACAACCACCACGCGTTTCCCACTTCCGCGCGCCACGGTCTGCGCTGGTGGCAGCTCGATCCGTCGGCATGGCTGATCGCCGGCATGGAGCGCATCGGCCTGGTTTGGGACGTGATCCGCATCTCGCCCGAGCGCCAGCTCGCGAAGGTCGCCGCCGGCAGCTAACCGATCCCCGCCCACCCCCGTCCGCTCCGCTCACGCGGCGTCGGGGTCGCGCGCGAGGAGTATCGTGGGCGCGGAGGAGTGAGCAAGCGGCGAAGGAGGGTTGGGATATGTACGACTACGTGATCGTCGGAGCGGGATCGGCCGGCTGCGTGCTCGCAAACCGGCTGAGCGAGGACCCCGACGTGCAGGTGCTGCTGCTCGAGGCCGGGCCGCCGGACGTCAACGAGAACATCCACGTGCCGCTCGGCTACCTGCAGCTGGCGCGCACGGAGGTCGATTGGGACTACTACACCGCGCCCGAGCCCGAGTGCCGCAACCGCCGCATCCCGTTGCCCCGCGGCAAGGTGCTCGGCGGCTCCTCTTCGATCAACGCCATGGTCTACATCCGCGGCAACCGGCTCGACTACGACGAATGGGGCGTGCCAGGATGGTCCGCCGCGGAGCTGATGCCGTACTTCCTCAAGGCCGAGGACAACGAGCGCGGCGCATCGCGCTGGCACGGCGCGGGCGGACCGCTGCCGGTCAGCGAGGGCCGCTCGAACAACCCCATGTCGAGCGCGTTCGTCGAGGCGGGCGTGCAGGCCGGGCTGCCTCGCAACGAGGACTTCAACGGCGAGCACCAGGACGGCGTCGGCCTCTACCAGGTGACCCACCGCGGCGGCATGCGCGCGAGCGCAGCGGCGGCCTACCTGCACCCGGTGAGCGAGCGCCCCAACCTGTCCGTCATGCCCTACATGCTCGTGCAGCGCGTGCTGTTCGAGGGCAATCGCGCCGTCGGCGTGCAGGCGAGCCAGCTCGGCCAGACGCAGGAGCTGCGCGCCGAGCGCGAGGTGATCCTGTGCGGCGGCACATACAACTCGCCGCAGCTGTTGATGCTCTCCGGGGTCGGGCCCGCAGAACACCTGATGATGCGCGAAATCGAGGTGCTGCTCGACCAGCCGGCCGTCGGCGAGAACCTCTCAGACCACGCCGCGTCCTACGCCGTGTGGAGCACCCCCGAGGAGGTCAGCCTGCTGCGCGCGCTCGAGCCGCAGGCGCTGGAGGAGTACGAAGCCACGCAGACCGGCCCGCTCGCCTCCAACTTCGCCGAGGCGGGCGGCTTCGTGCGTGTCGCGCCCGACGCGCCCGCGCCTGACATCCAGCTCCACTTCATCCCCGCACAGATCCTCGACGAGGGCATGAGCGACCCGGAGGCCCACGGCTTCCTGGCGACGCCGTGCCTGCTCACCCCCAACAGCCGCGGCAACGTGCGCCTCGCCTCCAACGACCCGAGCGCCAAGCCGATCGTCCACCACTCCTATTACACCGCCGGCGACGACATGCAGCGCATGATCGCCGGCTTCCGCAAGATGCTCGACATCTGCGCGCAGCCGGCGCTCGCGCCGTACGCCGTCACGCCGTGCATCTTCCCCGACGGAGACAGCGACGAGCAGCTTCGCGAGCACATCGCGCGCACGACCTTCTCCATCTACCACCCCGTCGGCACCTGCCGCATGGGCGAGGACGCCGGCGCCGTCGTTGACGCCCAGCTGCGCGTCAACGGCCTCGAGGGCCTGCGCGTGATCGACGCCTCGGTGATGCCGATGGTCCCGCGCGGGAACACCAACGCGCCCACGATCGCCGTCGCCGAGCGCGCCGCCGACCTGATCCGCCACGGACGCGCGCTGTCCGAGCCGCATATGCTCGCGGTGCGTTGAACACCGCTCCGCGCGCGATCCACCACCTCAGCTGCGGCACCTGTTGCCCGCGTGGCGCGCGCATGCTCACGGGCGTTGGCGGCCTGCTCGCCGAGGCGCGGCTCGTCTGCCACTGCCTGCTGATCGAGGGCGCCGACGGGCTCGTTCTCGTGGACACTGGCTTCGGCCTCGACGACGTGCGCAACCCGCGTCAGCTCGGGCTGGCGTTCAAGGCGATCGTGCGCCCGCGCCTCAACGCGCGTGAGGCCGCCATCACCCAGATCCGCGAGCTCGGCCTGGACCCGCACGACGTACGCCACATAATCACTACTCATCTCGACCTCGATCATGCAGGTGGGCTGCCGGACTTCCCCGACGCCGAGGTGCACCTGCTCGGACTCGAGCTCGAGGCCGCCATGCACCCCAGCTGGCGCGATCGCCCGCGCTACGTCGCCGCGCACTGGGCCCACGGTCCCCGCTGGGTGCAGCACGCCGCCGGCGGCGAGCAGTGGCACGGGTTCGACAGCGTGCGCGTCCTGCCCGACAGCGACGCCGAGATCCTGCTGATCCCGCTGATCGGACACTCACACGGGCACACCGGCGTCGCGATCAGGCAGGGCGATGGCTGGCTGCTGCACTGCGGCGACGCTTACTTCCACCACGGCGAGGTCGCGACGCACCCGCGCTGCCCGCCGGGGCTCGCCGCGTTTGCGGCGTTCGACCAGGTCGACGGCGCCGCGCGTCGCGGCAACGTCGAGCGCCTGCGCGAGCTGGCGGAGCGACAGTCAGACGAAGTCGAGCTGATCTGCTCGCACGACCCGTCCTATCTGGACGAGCGCAAGCTGTAGTTCCTAGACGACGCTACGCCCCGGGCGCTGAACGCGCCCCCGCGACCAGCCGGCGCATGCCCCGCATCCAGCGTTCGGGATCGGTGCCCTTGCGCGCCATGAACTCAGCCACGTTCTCGTGCGGCAGGATCAGAAAGCGCTCCTCGCGGATCCCCGCCACGACCGCGTCGGCGACCTGCTCGGGCTCGATCAGGCCGCCCGCCGACAGCGCCGCCGCCGCAGCGGCCTCCTGCATCCCTTCTTCGAGCATCCGCGTGCGCACGCCCTGTGGGCAAATGCACGACACGCGCACGCCCCGGTCGAGGTATTCGATCGACATCCACTCCGCCAGCGACACGGCGGCGTGCTTGGTGACGCTGTAGATCAGCGATGAGACCTGCGTCAGCAGGCCGGCCGCAGAGGCGGTGTTGATCAGGTAGCCCTCGCCGCGCGCGAGCATCTCGGGCAGCAGCGCGCGCGAGGCCCACACGTGCGCCATCACGTTCACCCGCCACGCTTCGTCCCACGCCTCGTCGGTCGCCTCGACGGGGCCGCCTCCCATGCCGCCGACGCCGGCGTTCGACACGAAGATGTCGATCGGGCCGTTGGCGTCCGTGGCGGTGGCGATCAGCTCACGCACGCTGCTCTCGCTGCCCGCGTCGAGCTCGACCGCGAGCGCAGCGGCGCCCAGCTCCCCGGCCACCGCCTGAGCGCCCTGCAGGTCGAGGTCGGCGACCACCACTGCGCGCGCACCCTCCTCGACGAAGCTGCGCACCAGCGCGCTGCCGATGCCGCCGGCGGCGCCCGTGACGACGATATGCCGCTCGCGAAGCTCCATTGGGCGTACTCTATGTCAACGATGTTCGCGCAGGAGAGGGAGGCTGGTGGGGCGCTGGAGGCGCCGGTCTGGGGCGAGCTGCGCTATGGCGGAGAGCTCGTGCGACTGCTCTCCGACGCACGCCTACGAGCCCCCGGACGCTGCGAGGACGCCAGCCCGGTGATGCTGATCCCCGGCTTCATGGCCGGCGACAACTCGCTGCGGGTGATGCGCCACTGGCTGCGCCGCCGCGGCCACTGCGTCGCGATGAGCGGCATGCGCGTCAACATCGGCTGCGCCGAGGCGATCGTCCAGCGCCTGCAGGTGCAGCTCGAGGCGTTTGCGGCAGAGCGCGGCGGCCCGGTCGTGCTGATCGGCCAGAGCCGCGGGGGTGTGCTCGCGCGTGCGCTCGCGGTGCGCCATCCTGAGCTCGTGTGCGGGCTGGTGATGCTCGGCTCGCCCGTGTGCGACGGCTTGGCCGTCTCGCCGTCCGTGCTCCGAACCGTGCGGCTGGTTGCGCGACTGGGCGATCTTGGGGTACCGGGGGTGTTCTCGAGCAGTTGCAAGGACGGCGAGTGCTGCGCCGCGTTCGCAGCCGATCTCGCCGCTCCGCTGGCGGACGACATCGAGGCAGTGGCGGTCTACTCGCGCAGCGACGGGATCGTCGACTGGCGCGCGTGCCTGGACCCGTACGCCGAGCTGGCCGAGGTCGACTCGAGCCACTGCGGCATGTCGGTCCACCCGCAGGTCTACCGGGTGCTCGAGCAGACGCTCGACGGCGCCACGGAGGCTGCATGGAGTGGATGAGTCCGATCGACTCGTCCTTCTTGCACGTGGAGAACGCCACCACGCCAATGCACATCGGCGGCGTGAGCATCTTCGAGGGTCCGCCGCCGGCGTTTGAGGATCTGCGCGCGATGGTCGCGCGCAAGCTGGAGCTGGTGCCGCGCTACCGGCAGAAGGTGCGGTTCGTGCCGTTCGCGATCAGCTCGCCTGCGTGGATCGACGATCCTCACTTCAGCCTCGACTACCACCTCCGCCACACAGCCATCCCCAAGCCCGGGACCGAGCAGCAGCTGCGCGAGATGGCCAGTCGCATCTTCTCGCAACACCTCGACCGCGACAAGCCGCTGTGGGAGCTGTGGTCCGTCGAGGGCCTGCACGACGGGCGCTGGGCGCTGCTGTCGAAGGTCCATCACTGCATGGTCGACGGCGTCGCCGCGACCGACCTGATGTCGGTGATGTTCTCGGACACGACCGTCGCCTTCTCGACGCGCGAGTGGGCGCCGCCACCGGAGCCGTCGGGCCTCGAGCTGCTCGCGCGCACGATCGCGCATCGCGCCAGCCCGCGCGGGCAGCTGCACACGCTGCGCCAGGTGCTCGACGCGCCGCGGGACACGCTGCGCTCGCTGGCCGAGGCGGTGCGCGCGAGCGTCGCCGCGTCGCCCAGCATGCGCCCCGTGGGCGCGTCCTCGCTGACGGGCCCGATCGGGCCGCACCGCCGCTGGAGTTGGGCCGATACGCGCCTGTCCGACGTCAAGACCGTGCGCAACGCGCTCGGCGGCACCGTCAACGACGTCGTGCTCACGCTCATCGCCAACGGCTTTCGCGAGCTGCTGCTCTCGCGCGGCGAGGAGGTCGGCGAGGATCGCGTGATCCGCACGATGGTGCCGGTGTCGGTGCGCCGCAAGGGCGAGCGCGGCGTCTACAACAACCGCGTGTCGGCCGTGTTCGCAGGATTGCCCGTCGGGCTGGCAGACCCAGAGCAGCGTCTCGCGCGGATCCGCGCGGAGATGGACGGGATCAAGGAGTCAAAGCAGGCAGTCGCCGGCGACGTGCTCACATCGATGTCCGGCTTCGCACCGCCGCTGCTGCTCGCGCTCGGCAGCCGCCTCGTGACGCTCTCGCCGCGCCTGAACATGCACACCGCCACCACCAACGTCCCCGGCCCGCAGCAGCCCGTGCAGACACTCGGGCGGCGCATGCTCGAGTCCTACCCGTTCGTCACCGTCGTCGGCTCGATCCGCATCGTCGTCGCGATCTTCTCCTACGACGGCGGCCTGTACTTCGGCGTCACCGGCGACTACGACGGCGCCCCCGACATCGACGTGCTGACCACCGGTATAGGCCGCGGCATGGACGATCTGCTCGCGCGCGCCATACGATCCCCCACAGATGCCGCACGCCGACGAGATGCTGGGCGCCGCGCAGGCGCGCGCCGATGAGCTAGCCGCCCCCGGCCTAAGCCCGCGCCCGCGCCGCAAGGTGGCCGTGCTCGCGTGCATGGACACGCGCATCGACCTGTTCCCGATGCTCGGCCTGCGCCGCGGCGACGCACACATCATCCGCAACGCCGGCGGCCTCGTCACCGACGACGCGATCCGCTCGCTCAGCGCCTCCCAGCGCCTGCTGGGGACGGAGGAGATCGTCGTGGTGATGCACGACGGCTGCGGCCTGCATGGAGCCTCCGAGGACGAGTTCGCACAGGCGCTCGCCGCCGACGGCGCGCTGCCCACGTGGCGGCTGGGCGCGTTCGTGGACGTCGAGGACACGCTCCGCCACAGCCTCGCGCGGCTGCGCTCCAGCCGCGAGCTGCCGTCGCGCGAGCACATCAGGGGCTTCGTGTTCGACCCCGAGACGGGCGCCCTGCGCGAGGTCGACCGGTAGGCTGACGTCCGCCGATGCGAGCAGTCACATTCCAGGCGCCGGGCGTCGTCAGCGTCGAGGAGCGCCCAGAGCCCGAGCTGATCGACGCCGGAGACGCGATCGTGCGGATCGAGGCCACGGGCGTGTGCGGCTCGGACCTGCACATCTACCACGGGCGCGTGCAGATCGAACCGGGCTTCACGATCGGCCACGAGTACGTCGGCACGGTCGTCGCGGCGGGCGACACGGTCACGCGCGTGGCCGTCGGCGATCGCGTGCTCGGCTGCTTTCAGACGGCGTGTGGCGAGTGCTTCTTCTGCAGGCGCGGCGACTACCACCGCTGCGTGCAGTCGCGCACGTTCGGGCACGGCGCCGCGCTCGGCGCGCTGCAAGGCACGCAGGCGGACATGGCGCTCGTGCCGCACGCCAACCTCGTGCTGCGCCGCGTGCCCGAGGGCATGAGCAGCGACGTCGCGCTGTTCGCCGGCGACGTCATGGGAACGGGCTTCCATGCGGTCGTCGAGAGCGACTTCGAGCCCGGCGACGTCGTCGCGGTCCTCGGCCTCGGCCCCGTCGGGCTGTGCGCGGTGCAGGCCGCACGCGCGCTCGGCGCCGCGCACGTGATCGCGATCGACACCGTCCCCGAGCGCCTGCGCGTGGCCGCGTCCTTCGGCGCCGAGGCGGTGCACCTGACCGACCAGGACGCCCGCGCCGCGGTGCGCGCCGCGACCGAAGGCCGCGGCGTGGACGTGTGCATCGACGCGGTCGGCGACCCCAAGGCGCTCGACAGCGCCATCCGCCTCACGCGCGCGTGCGGGAGCATCCAGTGCATCGGCGTGTACGCCGAGCGCGCCGACGTGCACATGGGCCTGTTGTGGCTGAAGACGCTCACGCTGCGCGGCGGCCAGGCCAACGTGCTCGGCCATGTCGACCGCGTGCTCGCGCTGCTGTCCGCCGGCGTGCTCGACCCGAGCGCGCTCGTCACGCACCATATGACGCTTGACGACGCGCCCGAGGCCTACGCCGTGTATGACCGGCGCGAGGCGCTCAAGGTCGTCCTCACGCCCTAGCTTCCGACCCGGCGCCCACGACGCTATGTATCGTGGGCCGCGGTGCGTGCTGCGTTCGTGATCCCGGCGCTGGTGGCGTTGCTCTCGAGCCTGGGAGCGCCGCCGAAGGCCGCGCTGTACCGGGTGAGCGGCTGCCGCAGCCGCGGCACGAGCGCGTACACGCATGGGCCCTCCCGCCGCGAGGTGGCGATCGGGTTCGACGACGGCCCCGCCTCCGAGACCTCGGCGTTTGTGACGATGCTCGAACGCAGCCATGCGCAGGCGACGTTCTTCATGATCGGCGAGCAGCTCAGCGCCGCCTACCGCCAGACGCTGCTGCGCGAGCTGCGCAATGGAGACGTGCTGGGCGATCACACCTTCACGCACCCCGACCTGTTGGTGAGCGGCGGTGTGCGCGAACAGCTGCAGAAGACGATCGGGGCGATCCGCGCGCTCACGCGCTACGCGCCGTGCGTCTTTCGACCGCCGTACGGCTACTACGACCAGTCGACCGTCCAGACCGCTCGCTCGCTGGGCCTGGCGACGGTGCTGTGGAACGTCGACCCGAGCGACTACACCCTGCCGGGAGTCGCCGCGATCGAGCAGCGCGTGCTCGCGCAGGTGCGGCCCGGCTCGATCATCATCTCCCACGACGGAGGTGGTCCGCGCGGGCAGACGCTGGCGGCCTACCCCGCGATCATCGCCGCGCTGCGCGCGCGGGGCTACCGGATCGTCACGATCCCGCAGCTGCTCGGCTTTCGCCCCACGTACGTGCCCTGCATCAAGCTGTGCGAGGGCATCGGCGTCACCCGTGCGCAGCTGCCCGCAGACGCGATCGTCGAACGCGCCCCGTGAGGGCTGCTTTAGAATAAGGTGCTCGTCGTCCGATAGACATCCATAGCGCGCGCCCGTAGCTCAGTGGTCAACGGTTCTCTTCGGGGAGCCAAAGAGCAGCGGTCTTTCAAGCCGCAGGCCGAGGGTTCGATTCCCTCCGGGCGCACTTTACGAAAGCTGGAAAGTCCAGGGGATTCATGCGGCTGACGCGGAACGGGCCTTACCGTAGCGGGTCGTGGGTACCGCTCGTGGGTACCAAGCGTGCGCCAGAAAGACGCTGATGGCGGGGTGCGGGGCCGGTAGCTATTCGCCTTCGCTACGTTCGATCTCGGTGGCGAGGCCTGCGAGCGTGGCGCCGTAGGTTCGCAGTAGGGCGCGCAGCGTGGGCCAGCTGATGCCCCGCTGGCCGGTCTCGACCGCTGAGAGGTGCTTGTTGCCGACGCCGACCGCCTCGCCGGCCTGCGCCTGGGAGAGCCCCGCCCTGCGGCGCAGTACTCGCAGCGCGCACCCGAGGTCGGCGTAGTCTTCGGCGGGATCGGTCACGGGTTACAGGACTCCATCTAAGAAGTGGAAACGAGATTCCATCTGAGAGATGGAATCTGGTAGGCTACGGCCGCTCTACTAGCGGGCCGGGCTGGTGTGGTCAAGACGCCAGCCCGACCCTACACCAACAGAGAGGTTCGCTCTGCCAATGCCCGCCCACAATAACGGCGGCCGGGATGCCGTCGCTGAGAAGATCATCGTGCGTCGGGTGCTGGAGAATCACACTGAGCCAGTCGCCAGAAGCGAGCTGTACGCGGCGCGCCCCGATATCGGCGCCGAGCGCTTCGACACAGCGATCCTCAGCCTTACCGAAGCCCAGGTTCTCACGGCTGAGGTAGACAGCAGCGTTCGCTCTGCCCCGGCACTCCAACGCCTCGACGACCTGAACTTCATCGCGATCTGATGCACTCATTTAGACCCTGCACTCGCTGGACCGATGGACGCGGCGGAGGCAGCACCGGCGGCGACGCGGCTGCACCGCACTCCACCCAGCAGTCCACTGTGTGGCGCGCCATCGACGGGCGCGTCACCCGAGACGCCCTCGATGAGGCGCCAACCCTTCAAGCCGTTTCAGACCCTACTAGTCCTGCGCATATGACTCAATGCCCGTTCCTCCGACTCGTCCGCACCATTCGATAGTGATGTCCCAAGCAGCAAGGAACTCGTCGACCGCTTGCACGGACGCGACGAAGCCCGGGCAACGACCACGTGCATCTTTCATCTTTATATGTCATCACCTGTAAATCACCCTTGCTGATCGGCCGCGTAGCAAATCGGCCGCCGATCGCTCGATAATTTCTACGCGACCCGAGATTTCTGCGGAAAGGCTGTGCATGTTCAGATCGACTGGTTATTCTTGGTGGGGAACGCGACTCATTTGGATGGCTCTGCTGGCCGTCTTTGTCGTGGCGAGCGTCGTGCCTGCCTCGGCGTCGGAATCCTCCGGCGCGGTTGCGTGGGGGAAGAACAACGACGGGCAGCTCGGTAACGGCACGACTACGACCGAGAAAGAAGCGGTGGCCGTCAAGGTGCTGACCGAAGCGACCGCGGTGGCGGCGGGAGAACTGCACAGTCTCGCGCTCCTGAAAAGCGGGAAGGTGATGGCGTGGGGTTACAATGCGGACGGGCAGCTCGGTAACGGCACGACCACCACTGAGAAAGAACCTGTTGAAGTCAAAGGGCTCACCGAAGTTGCGGCGCTCGCGGCGGGTGCCGACCACAGCCTTGCCCTGCTGAAAAGCGGGAAGGTGATGGCGTGGGGCTACAACAACGACGGTCAGCTCGGGAACGGCACCACAACTACGGAGAAAGAACCTGTTGAAGTCAAAGGGCTCACAGAAGTAGTAGCGATCGCGGCCGGTGCCGACCACAGTCTCGCTGTCCTGAAAAGCGGCAAAGTCAAGGCTTGGGGCGATAACAACGACGGCCAGCTCGGCAACGGTACGACGACCAACGCGAAAGAACCGGTGGAAGTCAAAGGCCTCACTGAAGCTACCGCGGTGGCGGGCGGCGAATTCCACAGCCTAGCGCTGCTAGCAAGCGGCAAGGTCAAGGCGTGGGGCTATAACAAATACGGTCAACTTGGCAATGGGACGACCACGACCGAGAAAGAACCGGTGGAAGTCAAAGGTCTGACCGAAGCCGTCGGGATCGCAGCTGGGCATAGCCACAGCCTCGCGGTGCTGAAAAACGGCAAAGTCAAGGCGTGGGGCGAGAATAACGACGGCCAGCTCGGCAACGGTACGACGACCAATGCGAAAGAACCGGTGGAAGTCAAAGGGCTGAGCGAAGCTTCCGCGGTGGCGGGCGGCGAATTCCACAGCCTCGCGCTGCTCGCGAGCGGCAAGGTCAAGTCATGGGGCTACAACAGCGAAGGCCAGCTCGGCAATGGGACGACCACGACTGAGAATGAACCGGTGGAAGTCAAAGGTGTGAGCCACATGGCCGGCATCGCGGCCGGGGCGGACTTCAGCCTGTCCTTCTACGCTGCTCTACCAGCGAACACCGCGCTGCCTGTGGTTTCGGGTGAAGCGAAGGACGAAAAGACGCTGTCCGCGACTACGGGCACGTGGACGGGGACGCCGACGATCACCTATGTCTATCAGTGGGAGAGCTGCAACACGGCTGGGGAAGGCTGCGCGAGCATCTCGGGCGCGACCGCCGCGACGTATGTGATCGCACACGAACAGGTCGGTCACACGATCAGGGTCAAGGTGACCGCGAGCAACGTCGGCGGTGAAGTCTCGGCGAGCTCGGTGCAGACCGCGACCGTCGCGGCGTCTGCTCCGGTCGATACGGCGCTGCCTGTGGTTTCGGGTGAAGCGAAGGACGAAAAGACGCTGTCCGCGACTACGGGCACGTGGACGGGGTCGCCGACGATCACCTATGTCTATCAGTGGGAGAGCTGCAACACGGCTGGGGAAGGCTGCGCGAGCATCTCGGGCGCGACCGCCGCGACCTACACGGTCGGACACGAACTGGTCGGACATACGATCAGGGTAAAGGTGACCGCCAAAAACAGCGCGGGTGAAGCCGCGGCAAGCTCCGCACAGACAGCGACCGTCGTCGCCTCTGCTCCGGTCAACACTGTCCTGCCTGTGGTCTCGGGTGAAGCAAAGGACGAAAAGACGCTGAGCGCGTCGACCGGGACGTGGTCTGGGTCGCCGACGATCACCTATGTCTATCAGTGGGAGAGCTGCAACACGGCTGGGGAAGGCTGCGCGAGCATCTCGGGCGCGACCGCCGCGACCTACACGGTCGGACACGAACTGGTCGGACATACGATCAGGGTGAAGGTGACCGCCAAAAACAGCGCGGGTGAAGCCGCGGCAAGCTCCGCACAGACAGCGACCGTCGTCGCGTCTGCTCCGGTCGATACGGCGCTGCCGGTGGTCTCGGGTGAAGCGAAGGACGAAAAGACGCTTTCCGCGACCGCTGGCACGTGGACGGGGACGCCGACGATCACCTACGGCTATCAGTGGGAGCGTTGCAACGTCGCCGGCGGTGAATGCGACGAAGTGCACGGGGCGAATGGGTCTTCCTACACGTTGTCTGACGGTGATGTCGAGAAGACGATCAGGGTGATCGTGACCGCGACGAACGTCGCCGGGTCAGCCTCCGCGGTGTCTGAAGCGAGTGCGCAGGTGCCTCGCGTGGCGCCTTCGAGCAGTGTGCTGCCGACGATCTCAGGGACGTTGCAGGAGGGTCAGACGCTGTCCACGAGCTCGGGCTCGTGGACGGGTGCGCCGGCGCCGAGCTACACCTACCAGTGGCAGCGCTGCAATAGCGGTGGGGAAGCGTGTGTGCCGATCACGGGCGCTGCGGGCTCGGCGTATGAGCTGGGTCAAGCCGACGTCGGGGCGAGGATTCGTGCTCGCGTCACCGCCACGAATCTCGCGAGCTCTGTGTCTGTCAGCTCTGCTGCGACTGAAGCTGTGGCTGGTACCGGTGCGGTCGCGGCGTCGAACAGCTCGTTGCCGACTATCTCGGGTACCGTGCGGGATGGGCAGGTGTTGAGCGCGAGCTCGGGCGTCTGGAGCGGCACCGAACCCATCGCCTACGCCTACCAGTGGCAGAGCTGCGACGAAGCTGGCGGCGAATGTCAGGAAATCGCTGGTGCGACCGCGCCGGAATACACGCTCTCCGCGACGGATGAGGGCACGACGCTGCGAGTGGCGGTCACCGCCACGAACTCGGGCGGTACGACGCAGGCGGTCTCGGCCGCGAGCGCGACGGTGCTGACGGGCGCGCCGAGCGAGCTTGAAGGCCCCTCGATATCGGGGAGCGCGAGCGTTGGTGCGCCGGTGTACGCCGAACCGGGTGTCTGGGCGGGAAGCGAAGTGGGGATCGGCTACCAGTGGGAAAGCTGTAACGAAGCGGGCACAGAATGCCAATACATCCCCGGTGCCACGGGAGCCGAGTTTCTGCCCACTGAAGCGCAGGAGGGCAAGGCGTTGCGCGTGCGGGTCGGGGCGAGCAACGAAGAAGGCTCGGCCACCGCGCTCTCTACGCCCACGGGGCCGGTCGCGGCCGCGTCGGTGTTGTTCAACACACTGGCGCCGAGCGTCTCAGGCGAAGCGCAACGCGGCAAGACGCTGACCGCGCACCCTGGCAGTTGGCTCGGCGGCGAAGCGCTCTCCTACAGCTACCAGTGGCAGAGCTGTGGGCGCTACGGCGCTGGCTGCGAAGCCATCGCGGGCGCCACGGCTTCCACGTACACGGTCGGCGCCGCCGTCGTGGAACGCACGCTGAGGGTTCTCGTCACAGGCGACGAAGTCGAACACAGCGCGAGCGAAGTCTCTGCGCCGACCCAGCCCGTCGCGGGCGAAGGCGCCCCTACGGTCCAAGTCGCGCCGAGGATTCAGGGCACGGGGCTCGTGGGCTACACGCTGACGGCCACCGTCGCGGCATGGTCCGGCGAAGGGCCGGTCAGCGAAACGGTGCAGTGGGAGCGCTGCACCGAAGCCGGGCAGGAATGCAACGCGATCACGGGCGCGACCTCCCGTTCCTACACGGCGGTCGAAGCCGACGCGCACTCGGCGCTGCGGCTGCTCGCGAGCGCGACGAACGCGCACGGCACGAGCGACGCGGTGAGCACGCCGATCATCGCGAGCGCCGATAAACCGGCGGATGTGGCGCTGCCGCACGTATCGGGCACCTACCAGGCCGGCCGGCCGCAGAGCGCCGAGTCGGGAATCTGGACGGGATCGGCGGCGATCGCCTTCTCGTATGCGTGGAAGCGCTGCAACTCCGCAGGCGAAGCCTGCGAAACGATCACCGGTGCCACCAGCGCCTCGTACTCACCGGGCGAACACGACCTCGAACACACGCTGGTGGTGGTCGTCACCGCCACCAGTTCTTCGGGGACCGCGAGCGCGTCATCCGCACCTACTCCCGCGATTCCGCGGGTGGCCACCTCGCCGGAAAACCTCCAGGCGCCCACGATCGAAGGCGCTCTCACCGAAGGGGACACGCTGACCGCGAAAGCGGGCTCTTGGTCGGGGAGCGAACCGATCTCCTATAGCTACCAATGGCGGCGGTGCAACGGCAAAGGCGAAAGCTGCACCGAAATCTCCGGCGCGAGCGGCGCGTCCTACGTGCTCGCGAAAGCCGACGTCGGCTTGACGCTGCGTGTAGCGGTCACCGCCACCAACTCGGCCGGCAGCGTTGGCGCGACCTCGGTTCCGACCGAAGTGGTGGGCGCCTCGGGGCCGCCGTCGAACACCGAAGGCCCCGCGATCGACGGGCTCGCGAGGGAAGGCGAACGGCTGTTCAGCTCTAACGGCATCTGGTCGGGCTCGAAGCCGCTGACCTACTTCTATCGCTGGCAGCGCTGCAACTCCGCGGGGGAAAGCTGCTCCACGATCGAAGGCGCCACCAAACCCGGCTACACCCCAACGAGCGCCGACGTCGGCAAAACGCTGCGCGTGGCGGTCACGACCACCAACACGCACGGAGAAGCCGGCTCGATCTCCGCGGCGACGAGTGTTGTCGTCTCCGCGACAGCGGCGGCGGCAGCACCGGCGCTCGAAGGCATCGAGCACAACGACCCCTCGCTGCTCGCATCCGCCACGACGGCACAGATCGAAGGACAGCCGCTGGCGCCCGCGATCCTCGACTCCGGCGAACAGCTCACCTCGCAAAGCACGCTCGCGAGCTCGACGATCTCGAAGGCAACCGCCGGCGAATTCGCGCTCGAAACATCGGCCGGCGAAGTCAGCTTCCTACCGCTTCACACCTCGCCCGACGCGGCCATGCTACCGACGGTCGTAGACGGCGCGGCGGCGCTCTACCCGGAAACATGGCACGCGACCGACACGGTCGTGCGCCCGAGCGCGCTCGGCGCGATCACACTCGTCCAGCTACGCTCGGCGGAAGCCAGCACCTCGCTGTCATGGGAGGTCGGCCTCGGCCCGGACCAACGCCTCGAACAACTCCCCGACGGAGCCGTCGCGATCATCGAACCCCTACCCGGCTCGACGCTCGAAGGCGCCCCCGGCGAACCACTCGAAACGCCCGGGCCGTCATCGAGCGAACCGCACACCGGCGGCGAAGGCTACAACGCCAGCGCCCGCGAAGAAGCGCTCAACAGCTCCCTCGTCGAAGAAGGCAAACTCGCGCCGCTACCCACCGCCCCCACCTCATCCACCGGCGAAATCACGCCCACAGAACACGAACTGCACCCCCAGAGCACCAGCACCATCTACGAACGCGACAAGACCGCGATCGAATACGCCGAAACGCACACCGCCCAGACAGCGCTGAGCGTGATCGAGGCGCCGACCGTCCTCGACGCCGCCGGACACAGCGTGCCCGCCACCCTCGCCGTCAACGGCGACAGAGTTACGCTCACGATCTCTCCCTCAAAAGAAGTGACCTACCCCGTCAGCGCCGAAGTCGCCACAGCCGCGCCAAACGACCTCATCAGCATGGCCCGCGACCCGATCCTCTACGGCATCTCCGACCCCAAGCCCGAAGTCTTCACGTCCCTAGACCCCAAGCTCGAGAAAGCACCCCTGCACGTCCACATCGCCCGCGACGTCATGCCCTACTACGAGAAAGCCAGCCAAATAAGGGGCTGGCTCGAAGCCGTCAACACCGCCAAACTCGAACCCTACATCACGCTCGAAGTACCCCGTGGCGAATACTGCGTCACCGGGCAACCATGCAAGCAGCCCGAAATCGCCACATACAAAGCCGACGTGGAAGCGCTGGTCAAGGAAGTCTATGAACTGCACGCGAAAGAACCGGCAACGATCCCGCTGGTGACACGCTGGGGCGCCTGGAACGAGCCCGACTACGACGTTGAAGTCGAACCGCACATCTTCCAGTTCAACCCGCTTGCTGAAGACCCCGGGCGCGCGGCGGTCTTCTGGAAAATCATGCAGGCGACCGTGGCATCGGCCTGCAGCCAGTGCAGAGTGGCCGCCGGTGAATTCTTCCAATACAACGACGCGAGAGAACACAGCTACCTCTCGCGCTACAGCAAGACGATCCTCGCGAACAAGGACTACTGGACGGGCAGGCCGGCCGTCTGGGGACTCCACGACTACAAGGACGTCGTCCATGCATTCGAACACCACAAGGGCGCGGCGAAACTCGAACACTTCACGAACCCAGACCTCGAAGGGTTCCTGAAGGCGATCAACGGCAGCCTCGGCAAAGCAAAAATATGGTTGAGCGAGCAGGGGGTTGAGCTCCAGAACGAAGGCACCGCGACGCTCCTGCACGACAGGAGCACCGCAACCGACAGCAAGCGGCAACGCGAAGCCGCAAACGACTTCCTCGATCTCGCCGAAGGCCACAGCCGTATCGAACTCGCCGACTACTACCTGTACCGAGGACCGTCGGCGAAATACATGACCGAATCGAACAAACCGCACGCTTTCGACAGTGCGCTGGTCGAGGGCGAAGGCGTCACCGAACCACAGCACCCGCGCGAGGCCTACTGCGTGATCGTCGAAGGCAAACGCAAGGGCTGCCCGGCGCGAGCGAGCACTAAAGGACACCGTGCGACAGCCGCAAGCGTCGAGACGATCGCAGCGGGCGTGGAAGCCGTCGGCCTGCCGACGACCTACTCATTCGACTACGGCACAACAACCGTCTACGGGCACAGCACCACGATCACGTCTCTGCCCGAAGAAGCGGGAGAACAGACCGTATCCGCGAGCGTCAGCAGCCTCGAACCCTGCACGCTCTACCACTACCAAGTGACCGCAGAAAACGAAGCCAACGAAGGCAAACCAAGCACAGGCGGCGATCAGACGTTTCAAACCGCGTGCATCGCCACACAAGTGAGCGTCGCCTCCTACTCGGCTTGCGCACTTCTCTCCAGTGCGGCTATCTACTGCTGGGGCATGGATGAAAACGGACAGCTAGGAAACGGAATGCGGGAGTTGGAAGCCAGCCCCGGCCCTGTCAGTGGCATCACAAACACGGTGGAAGTCACGGGACGCTATGGAAATCGATGTGCACTCCTTGCGTCAGAAAGCATCTCGTGCTGGGGGGAAAATGAACACGGCCAGCTGGGCGACGGTACGATTGAAGCGAAATCGACGCCCGTCGCAGTCAAAGGGATTACTAATGCCAGGGCTGTATCCGCAGGAGCGCAGGAGGCGTGCGCGCTACTCACGACCGGCGGCGTGGACTGCTGGGGCGAGAACACATTTGGCGAACTGGGAGACGGCACGAATACAGGTCCGGAAACCTGCGGAACAACAGAACCCGTGCCATGCAGCAGGAAACCGGTAGCCGTCAGTGGCATCTCCAACGCGACGTCGGTAAGCGTCGCGTCGGGCCACGTGTGTGCAGTGCTGGCCACCGGTCACATCGTCTGCTGGGGTGAAAATTTCTTCGGGGGGCTAGGTGACGGTACGGAATCAACATATAGCACTACTCCGGTAGAAATCACCGGCATTACTAACGCCACGTCTGTAAACGCGGGATTCTGGGTTACGTGTACGCTACTTGCTACCGGAGGCGTTGACTGCTGGGGAGCACCGGACGACGGCGCGCTCGGTAACGGAACCGAAAGTGGGGAAATCCAGCGGACTCCGGTAGCGGTTACCGGCATTGCGAACGCGACTGAGGTGTCGGTCGGGGGCTTCGGCGGATGTGCCCGCCTGTCCACCGGGCACCTCAAGTGCTGGGGCGTAAACACATACGGACAACTCGGAAACGGCTCAACGACGACAAGCAGCGTGGCAGTTGAAGCCAGCGGCATCACCTCGGCGCTCACAGTTTCAGCGTCAGAAAGCGGCGACGCCTGCGCCCTCCTCACGGGGGGCGCGGTCGATTGCTGGGGAGCGAACGGAGTAGGAGAGCTCGGCTATTCCCCCATCGAACCAGAAGAAAAGCGGTCTACACCCGTCGAAGTCCCTGGCTTCTAGGGATTAGGCCGCTTGGCCGTTCGCGACTATGACGGCTCGCTGCCGGCCGCGGCAAGCAGCGGCATACAGCTCGGCTCTGGATAGCTCGAGGAGAAGCACCGATTAAAGAAGCCCCCGCACATACGTCCAAAAACTCCGCAACTTCTGGTGGCCGAGATAGTCTTATAGGCATGCGACGCATTGCAGCACTACTAACAGCCAGCGGGGCGATCGTTCTAACGCTCAGTGCGGCCGCCAGCGCCCAGGGCCATCGCAAGGCCCCCGCAGGCTGTCCACCGAGCGGACGACACACCGTGATCGCCGCAGACGCCCAGGCAGAGGTGTATGGGGTCAGGAAAAACGGCGAATCGGTCGAATATCGCGGGTGCGTCTACGGGCGCTCACGTTCGTTCGAGGTCGGGTTCATCGAGGAATGCATTGGAGGTGGAGCGTGCGGTGGTACCCGCAATGTGACCCTAGCGGGAGCGCTGGTCGCACGGGAACGGTTCGTCGCATCGCAGGTGCTCGGCACAAAGTGGATCATCGAAGTGGAAGACCTACGCAACGGGCATGTGCTGCACAAGGTTCCGACCGGGACGTCGGAGTCAGGCGATCCAAAGATCATCGGGGCTGGCCTTACCTCTGCGATTGTCGTAAAGAGCGATGGTGCTGTCGCGTGGATCGACGAAAACCTGGTCGCGGCAGGTCTTCAGTATGAAGTGCATGTTCTCGACAGGTCAGGAGAGCGTCTGCTGGCGTCCGGGACGGACATTGCGCCGCGGTCCCTGGCGTTGGCCGGGAGCACGCTTTATTGGACGCAGGGCGGGAAGCCGTATTCCACGACTCTCAACTGACTGGCGCGGACGGGTTTGTTAGCTGTGGGACGCGTTGGAGCACTACCAATAGCGATCGTTCTGACGCTCAGCGCGGCCGCCAGAGCCTTGTGATGCGACGTATCAGCGTGCGCTTGATGATGGCGGTGAGCCTTGGCTTTCTTGGGTCGGCATCGCGGGCTTCGGCGAGGTCGTTTGGCGCATGCCCACCGGCCGGTGCGCACGTGCTTCTCGCCGATAGCCGCGCACTCGTCTATCGGACCTACACGCACCCGCGAGACGCCCAGGGCTTCGAAGAACCTGAAATCCAGACGCGGAGCTGTATCTACGGCGGCAGTATCTACGGCGGGATGGGCTCGAAGTTCATCTGGGGGGAACCGGAAGCTCCAACCGAACTTCTGTCGGGCATCGGCAATCTCAGCCTGAGGGGGTTCTTCCTTGCCTACCTGGAAACAGACAGCGGGGGCGCCGGCGGCAGATACGCGCGCGAAGGCGAAGAATACCGGGAGCAATGGCACGTCGTTGTAAGAGATCTCCGGACAGGACGCGTCCTGCGCCGGGCTCCAACCGGCATCGCGCCGGACCACCCGAAGTGGGTCGGCAGCGGTCCGGCGCAGGCGCTCGTCGTCGACCGCAGCGGCGTGGTCGCTTGGATCGTGAAAAGCGCGACAGCGGAAGGTTCCTCCCAAGTGCATGTGCTGGATGGCCGCGGCAGCCGCGTGCTCGCGACAGGTCCCGCTATTGATCCGTACTCACTGGCCCTCGCAGGCAGCACGCTGTACTGGACCCAGGGCGGCAAGCCCTTCTCAGCGCCGCTCAACTGACCTTGCGGTGTACCGCAGCGCTACTAGCATCTTGCATGGGATTGCGCCGATGCTTAGCGTAGCCTGCGCTGGTCGCGGGGGTCGGCAGTGACCCGCTGTTAGTCGACGGGCGCTCAACACGTTTCGGCGTGTGTCTACCGACCTTCGCGCGTATTCGGATACGAGGGTGATGCGCGCCGGCTTTGGATCAGCATCTTGCCGTCGCGGGGGCTGGCCGTGAAGACCGCGCCGTTGTCGCTGAGTCGCGACGCGGGCAGGCCGTGCAGGCTGGCGGAAGCTGTCCAGGACGTCCTGAGCTTTGGTTGTTGGGTAGGCGTCGGAGGCGAGGAACAGGCGGGAGTGGTCGTCGATGAAGTTGAGGATCTCTGCGTGCTCGCCGGCGGCGAGCTGCCAGTGCGTGACGTCGCCGGCCCGCAGTCATGGCCTTCGCCCGCCAGCTGGTGGCGTAGCGCCACGATCGCCTGGACGATCTCGACCGGCGTTTCGTGCGTGCAGGAGCGAGGGCGCCGAGAGCGCGGCTCGAGCGCCGCGTAGCCTCCGGACCGGTAGCGCTTGATCAGCTCATAGATCCAGCTCTTGGAGATGCCGTGAGCGCTGGCGACCTCCCGTGGTCCGCGGCCCTCGAGCAGCACGGCGTTTACCACGTAGCGAGCCATCCCCGTCCCGTCCATACCAGCGCCAACCTTTCGTCGGTGTCCAGTATCTCCCGAGACATCAGTCCACTATGTGGCGCAACCACACACCTCCGGGCGCACTTTCTTCGCCTCTGCCGCCGCGGGCGGCCGACGCGCTGGAACGTGCCGACGGTTCTCCTTCTCCGCCGGTCGTTTTGGAAACGTAGCCGGACCTACTCAATCGTCTGCGCCGAAATGTACGACGGCAGGATCCTCGGTTATCCGTCCAGTTGTCAATCTAGAAACTCAAGTTGACATTCTGCGTAAAACCTGGTTTATATGTCTGGAGGGAGACGCGCAAGCCGGACGATGGAAGGGATTGGACGATGGGATTTCGGTCAAGCACGAGGCGAGACCAGATGCAGGACGGAGGCTTCTGATGGAGATGCGAGTGTTCACCTGTCACGAGCACCGGATGCTCCGTGCGCTGCACGGGCGCTGGCCGTACCGGCGCTCCCATTGCCGACACGACCTGCACTGGCTGGTGCGGGTGCAAGCGCAGGGCTGCTGGTGCACGAGCGCACGGACGCACTCGGTGCTCGGCCTGCGTGCGTGCAGCCGTCGACCGCAAGGGCGTTGAGCGGAGGCCGAGGGGCGGTGCCTGTCCTACCTGCCGGCCCGCGAGGGGGGACGGGCCGGTAGGGGCAGGCGCCCGTTGCCCGCGCTGTCTGCGCGTAGCGCGTGCGCGGCGATCGCGTCGAGGAGTTGCGGCCACGCCGCACGCGGCAGGTCGTGGCCCATTCCCTCGATCATCAGCAGCTCGGCTCCGGGGATCGCGCGCGCCGTGGCGCGGCCGCCGGAGGGCGCCACCAACGGGTCGGCGCTGCCGTGGATCACAAGCGTCGGCGCGGTGATGCGCGCGAGCTCCGCGGTGCGGTTGCCCGAGGCGATGATCGCAGCGAGCTGACGGCCCGGACCCGCGGGGTCGTGGTCGCGCTCGTAGCTCGCGGCAGCGATCGCGCGGATGTCGTCCACGTCGCGCGGCAGCCCGGACGAGCCGATCACGGCGAACAGGCGCTCCATGTGCGCGATCAACGCCTCGCGTTCCTGTGGAGGCCGGCGTAGGAAGATCGGATACACGCGCAGCGCGGGCTGGCCGCTGCGCCGGCTGCCGGTGTTGGACATGATCGACACGAGCGAGCGCACCGCCTGCGGATGGCGCGCGGCGAGCGTCTGCGCGATCATGCCGCCCATCGACGCGCCGATCACGTGCGCCGGCGCGAGCTCCAGCTCGGTGAGCAGCGCGGCGCTGTCGTCGGCCATGTCGGCGAGCGTGTAACGCGCCGCTCGGCCAGAGCGCAGCAGCAGCTCGGCGGTGCTCGGCGGACGCCCGCTCACGTGGGTGGAGCGCCCGATGTCGCGGTTGTCAAAGCGGACCACGTGCAGGCCGCGTCCGGCGAGCTCGTTGCAGAAGTCCTCCTGCCACGCGACCATCTGCGTGCCGAGGCCCATGATCAACAGCGCGGTCGGGTCCGACGGCTCCCCGAAGGTCTCGTAGCAGAGAGTTATGCCCCTGCCGACATCGCAGAATTGCTCCGACACGATTTAGCGACTCTAGCGGGCCGGATCGGGATAGGATCGATTGCAATGGCGACTTCAAGCGAGGCCAGGACTCGTGCCGGTGCGGCCGCAGGAGTCGACGCGGAGGTACGCAGACTGTCGATCGACACCATCAGGGGCCTGTCGATGGATGCGGTGCAGAAGGCCAACGCCGGGCATCCGGGCACCGCGATGGCGCTGGCGCCACTCGCGTACACGATCTTCCAGCGCTTCCTGAACGTCAACCCGAAGGACACGCAATGGCCCGACCGCGACCGCTTCGTGCTGAGCGCGGGCCACGCGTGCATGTTGCAGTACTCGCTCCTCCATCTCGTGGGCTACGACCTCGGCCTCGAGGATCTGAGGCAGTTCCGCCAGTGGGGATCGCGCACGCCGGGGCACCCCGAGCGCGGTCACACGCCGGGGATCGAGGTCACGACCGGACCGCTCGGGCAGGGCGTCGCCAACGCCGTCGGCATGGCGATGGCCGAGCGCTTCCTCGCCGATCGCTTCAACCGCCCCGGACGCGAGCTCGTCGACCACCACGTGTACGCGATCTGCTCCGACGGCGACATGATGGAGGGCGTCAGCCAGGAGGCCGCGTCGATCGCCGGGCATTTCGCTCTCGGCAAGCTGATCGTCTGCTACGACGACAACCACATCACGATCGACGGCACAACGTCTCTGTCTTTCGACGGCGAGAGCCACACGCAGCGGATGCAGGCCGAGGGCTGGCACGTCCAGAGCGTCGAGGACTCCGAGGACCTCGACGCTCTGGAGGCGGCGCTCACCGCGGCCCACGACGAAGCCGAGCGGCCGTCGTTCATAGCGATCCGCTCGCACATCGCCTACCCCGCGCCGCACGCCGTCGACACGGCCAAGAGCCACGGTTCGGCGCTCGGCGAGGCCGAGGTGCGCGCCACGAAGGAAGTCATGGGCTTCGACCCCGAGCGCTCCTTCTGGGTCGACGCGCGCGTGTACGAGCACATGTCGTTGCATGCGCGCGGGGCCGCCGCGCAGGCGGCGTGGGAGGATCGCTTCCAGCAGTGGCGCGAGGCGTTCCCGGAGATGGCCGCCGACTGGGACCGCGCATGGGCCGGACAGCTGCGCGACGGCTGGCGCGAGTCGCTGCCGCGGTTCGACGCTGGCACGGAGATTGCGACGCGCTCGGCGGGCCAGAAGGTGATGGCGGGCTTCTCCGAGTTCGCGCCGACGATGATCGGTGGCGCGGCCGACCTGGTGGAGTCGACCAAGACGGTGTTCGACGGCGGGGGTGAGTTCTCGAAGGTGCACGCCGGGCGCAACATTCCCTTCGGCATCCGCGAGCACGCGATGGGCGCGATCGTCAACGGCGCTGCCGCGCACGGCGGGATCGTAAAACCGTACGGCTCGACGTTCCTGATGTTCTCCGACTACATGCGCGGTGCGGTGCGCCTGTCGGCGTTGATGGGCCTGCCGGTGTTGTGGGTGTGGACGCACGACTCGGTCGGCCTCGGCGAGGACGGCCCCACGCACCAACCGGTCGAGCACTACGCGGCGCTGCGCGCGATCCCGCACCTGTGGGTGATCCGCCCCGGCGACGCCAACGAGACGGCCGCCGCCTGGCGGGTGGCGCTCGAACGCGAGGACGGGCCGGTCGCGCTGTTGCTCTCGCGCCAGAACGTGCCGGTGCTCGATCGCGGCGAGGTTGCCGACGCGCAGGAGCTCGAGCGCGGCGGCTACGTGCTGTGGGACTCCGCGGCGCCGGACGGCGCCACCGGCGAGGACGCGTCGCCTGAGATCGTGCTGATCGCGACCGGCGCGGAGGTACCGATGACGCTGGATGCGGGACGCATGCTGGCCAAGCAGGGCACGCGCGTGCGCGTCGTGTCGATGCCGTGCATGGAGCTGTTCGAAGCGCAGACGCAGGGGTACCGCGACGA
Organism: Solirubrobacteraceae bacterium; assembly: GCA_035939335.1. Classification (GTDB taxonomy): domain Bacteria; phylum Actinomycetota; class Thermoleophilia; order Solirubrobacterales; family Solirubrobacteraceae; genus Palsa-744. The sequence goes on from DASZFY010000025.1 coordinate 57,626, forward strand.
GGTGCTGCCGCCAGGCGTGCGGGCGCGTCTGGCGGTCGAGCCGGGCGCGAGCATGAGCTGGTGGAAGTGGGTGGGGATCGACGGCGACGTCGTGGGCCTGGACAGGTTCGGCGCATCCGCGCCTGGCGCTACCGTGCTGGCGGAGCTGGGCTTCACCGCCGAGAACATCCTCGCGCGCGCGAGCGCTGTGCTTGAATCGAAACACTGACGCGCTACCCGACAGGAGACACCATGCCCTCCGACACACCTTCGCCCCTCGAGCGTCTTTCCGAGCTCGGCCAGAGCGTGTGGGTGGACTTCCTCTCGCGCGAATCGATCCGCGGCGGACATCTACAGGAGCTGATCGACGAGGACTCGGTCGTCGGCGCGACGTCGAACCCGACGATCTTTGAGAAGGCAATGAGCTCGGGCGACGCCTATGACGAGCAGCTGCACGAGCTGATCGATCGGAATCCCGCCCAGCCTGCGGACGTCGAGGAGACGTTCTGGGCGCTGGCCGAACAGGACATCCGCGACGCGTGCGACGTCTTCCGCCCTGTGTGGGACAGCGGCGGCGGGCGCGACGGGTACGTCTCGCTCGAGGTCGACCCGCGCCTGGCCTACGACACGCTGCAGACCTTCCGCTCGGCGATGCGCATCCACGACAGCGTCGATCGGCCCAACCTGATGGTGAAGATCCCCGCGACCAAGCCGGGACTGGCGGCGATCGAGGACGTCATCGCGAAGGGCCGCTCGATCAACGTCACGCTGATCTTCTCGCTGCGGCGCTACGCGGAGGTCGCCGAGTCCTATATCCGCGGCATCGAGCGACTTGTCGCCGAGGGCGGAGACCCGCGCGCGGTGGCGTCGGTGGCGAGCTTCTTCGTCTCGCGGATCGACACCGAGGCGGACCGGCGCCTGGAGGAATCGAACCCCGCCCACCCCCCCAAGGAGCTGCTGGGCAAGCTCGCGATTGCCAACGCGAAGCTCGCGTACGCGCACTACCTGGAGGCGTTCAGCGGCCCACGCTGGGACTACCTGGCCGGCAAGGGCGCCACCCCACAGCGGGTGCTGTGGGCGTCGACCTCGACCAAGAACCCCGCCTACCGCGACACGATGTACGTCGAGGAGCTGCTCGGCCCGGACACCGTCAACACGATGCCGGAGGACACGATCAAGGCCTACCAGGATCACGGCGACCCGCAGCCGCGGCTGCAGAGCGGCCTGGACGAGGCGAAGGCGCTGCTGGAGGAGCTGAAGCAGGCCGGCGTCGACTACGACGACGTCACCGACACGCTCGAGCGCGAGGGGGTCGAAAAATTCTCCGACTCGTTCGACCATCTGCTTGCTTCACTGCGCGAGAAGCAGCAATCGCTCGCGCCGGCATAGGGCGCCGAAGCACCGATCTAGATAGAGCGCTGGTCCACCCGCCCTACAGGTACGGGATCGGCACCAGCACGCGGATCGTCAACGGTCCCGAGGGGAATGCCTTGGCGTTGACGGTGAACACGCGGAAGCTGCGCCCTTCGTAGTGGAAGGCGCCGCTGGCGGGGACGCTCGCGAGCGCCGGCCCGGGCATCGGACCGAGGCTGTCCTTGACCAGCTGTGGCGGGCCGGAACCGATGTTCATGTACATCAGCACGTCGAGCCCGACCAGTCGCCTGGTGAGCCGCAGGTAGCCCTCGTCGTCCTGGATCGAAAGCACGAAGCTGCCGATCGTGCGCCCGCCCAGGCTCAGCGGAGCGTTCAAGGGAGCGAGCACGTAGGGCCCGCCGACGTCCGACAGCAGCTGCCCGCCGGCGCTCACGCGCAGTCGCACGATGTGCTGGTTGAGCAGGCTCTTGATCGCCGCTTCGGTGGCGGCCGGTTCGCGGTGGGCGACCGCTTCCAGCAGCGCTGTGTTGTGCTGGACGCGCCGCACCTGCTTACGGGCGCTCTGCCCGCTCTCGCCCGTGTAGATCAGCTCCGCCACGCGGCGCAGCGTGTTGACGGTCGTGTCCTGCGCGGTGTGTCCGCACAGCGCGACCGTCGCGCTCGTCGGGATCAGCAGGTACACGCGTAGTGCGCCCGACGGATAAGCCTCCGCCGGGAACGACGTGTAGCTGTAGGTGACGCCTCGCTGACTCAGGGTGCCTTCGGGCGGGAGCGCGCCGGCGCCGAGCGAGCGCGAGCCGCCGACGCTTGTGCCGCCGGGCGTGCGCAGCACGACGGCGCCCTGGCTGATCCCGCGGGCCTCGGCGAGGAAGCCTTTGTCCGACCACACGCTCGTCACGTAGCTGGCGATTGGGGCTCCGCCGGCGCCTTTGAGCGTTCCGCGCACCGGAGTCACGGCTGGGCCGCCAAGTTCGATGAACGGCAGCCCGCCGCGCGTGACGTTCACGTCGGTCAGGTGCCCGGTTGCCAGCAGCGCCTGTGCGGCCTGGAGCGCGGCGGCCCGGTTCCCGCTCGCCACCGCTTCGCGCAGCGCTTGCGAGTGTTCGATCACGGAAACGGCGCTGTCGACCCGTTCGCTTTGCACACCCTCGTGGTAGACGTGTTCGAGCACGCGCGCGCGGGTGTCGAGCACCGCGGCGGAGCAGCTCTTTGGTTCACTCGAGCTCCGCGGGACGACGTTGGCGACACCGGCCGTCGGCGTGGACTTGGACGTCGAGCCGCAGCCCGCGAGCGTGGCGGCGGGGGCGAGGACGGCGAGCACCGCGAGCGAGGTGGCGGCGCTACGTGCGCGGGTGCCACGTGCGCGCGCGATCGAGGAGTTCCCTGCAAGCGCGCGCATTTTCACCGGGCGAACCATCGCTGCGCATCTTAAGCCTCCGCTAATCACGAGGTGAGCGTGCTCACACACCCGGGCGTCGGGTAACGTCGGGTGCGTGCCGCTCGCACTGATCACAGGCGCGTCCACCGGCATCGGGCGCGCCACCGCGCTGCGGCTGCACGCGAACGGCTGGACGGTGCTCGCAGGTGTGCGCGATCCGGCAGCCGGCGACAGTCTCGTCGCCGACGCCGACGCCGATGGGAAGTCGGGCGGGCGCGGCCGGATGCTGCCGTTGAGCCTCGACGTCACCGATCCCGCGCAGCTGGCCGAGGCGCGCGGACGCGTCGACGCGCAGGCCGCCGGCGCTGGGGTCTCCTCGCGCGGCGGGCTCGACGCGCTGGTCAACAACGCCGGCATCGGCATCGGCGGCCCGCTCGAGCTGATCTCGGCCGAGGATCTGCGCAAGCAGTTCGAGGTCAACGTGTTCGGGCAGGTCGAGGTCACCCAGGCGCTGCTACCGGCGCTGCGCCGCGCGCGCGGGCGGATCGTGTTCGTGTCCTCGATCGGCGGCCGGGTGGCGATGGCGTTCACCGCTCCGTACGCCGCCTCCAAGCACGCGATCGAGGCTTTCGGCGACGCGCTGCGCGTCGAGCTGCACAGCTCGGGCGTGCGCGTCGCGCTCGTCGAGCCTGGCTCGGTGGCGACGCCGATCTGGGACAAGAGCCGCGCGGAGGCCGAGCGCGTGAGCATCCCACCCGAGCTCGAGCAGGCCTACGGGCGAATCCCGGCGGCGATGGACAAGGTGCTCGAAGACACGGCGCGCCGAGGCGTCCCGCCGGAGCGCGTGGCGGAGGCGATCGAGCGCGCGCTCACCTCGCCGCGCATGAAAGCCCGCTACGTTGTCGGCACGGACGCCAAGGCGATGCTGCTCGCCAAGCGCCTGCTGCCAGACCTTGTGTTCGACAGGGTCGCGCGGCGAGTGCTCGGCGTGTGAGCGCGGCTCACGCCGGCGGCGGGTACACCGCCAGCCAGGCGAACAGGCTGGTGGTGGCGGCCTGCGTCTGCAGCATCCCCGGTTCGGCGTCGATCGCCGGCAGTGCCTGCCCGCCCCAGGAGAGCAGGTACAGACCTTCGCCGTTGGCCGCGCGCGTCTGCGCGTCGCGTGCGTTGTCCGCCGCGAGCATGTACAGAGTGGGGTCGCCTTCGAGCGCGTACAGCGCGAGCATCCACTGCAGGTAGATCGCGTCGTACTGGGGGGAGAAGTCGAGCAGATAGCCGAAGCGCTCGAGCGCTGTGGCCTGCAGGTGCTTGGCGCGCGAGCATTCGGCCGGCGTGCCCGTCAGGTGGCAGAGCAGCGCCTGCGCGTAGATCAGCGGCGCCTCGATGTAGTCGACCGGCGTTTCGCTGACGCTGCTGTCGGCGTAGAGCCCGGCGGTCGCGCTGAAGCCGCCGCCGTTGGCCCACGCGAGGAACCGCCGAGCCTGCGCCAGTGCGAAAGCGGAGCGGTCGCTCTGGTAGATGAGTGACGCGAGCAACGTGTCCGAGGCGAGCGCCGGGCCCGACTTGTAGGGGTGCTCGGTGTTCCACCAGATGCCACCGGCGCCGGCGTCCCAGCCGGCGGCGGCGATGTAGCGAAGCGCACGTTCGGCGTCGTTCAGATAGCGTCGACTGCCGGTGGCGCGGTAGGCGTTCACAAACGCCACGCCCCACCAGCCGTTGTCGTCGAACCACGTCTCGGTGTTCGATTCGCGGTCGTCGGGATAGGGGGAGTAGCCGGGTACCGGTCGCAGCCCTCGGTTCAGATAGCGCTCGGCGCCTGCCGCGAAGCTCGCGACGGCGCGCCGGTTGGCGACGCTGGGCTGCGCGATCGCGATCGCGTCGAGCGACTCGAACAGCGGCACGCTGTCCCAGATCGTCGCCAGCGGATAGCGGGCGTGGTCGCCCAGTCGCGAGTCATACCAGCCGCGCCTGGGATCCCACCAGTGCTTTTTAGCCTGGGCGACTCCCGCCTGCGCCAGAACGAGGTCGCGCTGCTGGGCGGAGCTCAGCGTGGGCGCGGTTGCAGGCGTCGGCGCGGGGGCGGCCGCCAGCGCCGACGTGGGAGCAGCAGTGGCTACGAGGCAAATAGTGCCTACGAGGCAGACAGCCGCTGAGAGTGCTGATGGACGGAGCGTTGGCTTGCGCATGTGAGTGCTAACCCGACACCTGCAACATCGGCGCGGAGCGTGTTTAGGATGAGAGGCTGTGTCCGCGCCAGGATTCGCCTCCCCGCCGGCCCCGCCGTCGGAACAGCGAGCGTGGTTGCTCGCGTGCACGATCGCCACGCTCGGGCTGGCGGTGCTGATCGCGGTGCTCACCGGCGTGGTGGGACACACGACGAGCACCGTTGCGCCTCCGCCGGTGCTCGTGTCCGTGTCCACACCGGCGCCGAAAGCGTCCGTCGGCGCCGGGGATCCAGACGGCGGCACGCACGCGGCGATCGTCGCGCGCCCGTCAACCGCACAGCAGCGTCTCGACGCGACGCGACTGCTGGACGCAACGCAGGTCCAGATCTCGACGCGCTGGATGGAAGGCTTCTATCCGATCTACGCGACAGCGCAGAGCACCTTCGGCGTCAACTGGCTGCTGCTCGCGTCGATCCACATGCAGGAGAGCGCGTTCTCGACTGCGCCGAGCACATACCACGGCCTCAACTTCGCGCACTGCTGTGGCGGGCCGATGCAGTTCAACGTCACCAACGGCCAGGTCACCACGTGGGACCTCGTGAGCGACTCCTACCGGTACGGCAACCGCCCCGCCCACTACAACCACATGACCGCCACACACCCGTCGATCTACGATGACTTCGACGCGATCATGGCCGCGGCGCACCTGCTGTCGGCGGACGGCGCCGAATACGCGCTCAGCGAATCGGCGTGGGACGCCGCGTACGACTACTACGGCCACGACGCCACCGGGGTGTCATATGCCGACGAGGTGCTCGCGCGCGCGATCGACTGGTCCCAGCACGGCTTCTGCATCAACTGCGGCGTGGAAGCGCGCATGGTGCAGGCCGTCCACGCGGCTTACGGCGCGCCGGTGTTGGCGGCGCTCGAAGCGGAAGCGAAGGCCGAAGCGAAAGCCGAAGCGAAGGTCGAAAAAGCCAAGGCCAAGGCGACGGCGAAGGCGCAGGCCTCCAGGTCTTGATACTCCCGTTGAAAAGTCTGTATAGCGATGGTAATACAGGCTTTTCAAAATGAGTTACGGACCTGCCTTCCACCACGAGACGCCCGAGCAGCCCAGCCCGGCCGAGCCACCAGAGCTAGCCAGGGCCGCTCAGGCGGCCTGTGCGATCAGCTCGCCGGCGACGCGGTCGGTCGCTTGGCCGGTGCCGCCGAGCAGCCGTCGCGAGAGCTGCGCGCGGCGGAAGTACAGCGGCGCGTCGTGCTCCCAGGTGGCGCCGATGCCGCCGTGCACGGAGATCATGGTGCGCGCGGCCTCGTCGAGCGCGCGGCTGCCGACGGAGCGTGCGGCGCTGGCGGCGAGCGCAAACTCCCCAGGTGCGCCGTCGCGCGCCCAGCCCGCGTAGTAGAGCAGCGAGCGCCCGTTCTCGAGCTGGCGCAGCACCTCGGTGAGCGCGTGCTTGACGGCCTGGTAGGAGCCGATGGCGCGACCGAAGGTGAAGCGCTCCTTGGCGTAGGCGACGGACACGTCGAGCGCGGTTTCGACGCTGCCGAGCGACTCGGCGGCGAGCAGCGCCTGCGCGAGATACCAGGCGGCGACGAGCGACTCGGCGGGCGCGTCGAGCACCAGAGCGGGAGCGTTCTCGAGCGTGACGTGCCCGAGCGAGCGGGTGGCGTCGTAGCGGCTAACGGGCTCGACGGTGACGCCGGGTGCGTCGCTGGAGATGGCGACGCCGACGGGCTGACCATCGCGCAGCGCGACACCGACGAGCATGTCGGCGCCGGGGGCGTCGGGCACGAAGGCGAAGCTGCCTGTGACCGGAACCCGTCCGCTCGCGCCGTTGTCGCCGGCGACTATGTTCGGCAGCGGCGCGCGCGCGGCCCCGCTGGCGGGGTCGGCGCTCCAGCGCTCTTCTAGCTCGCTGGGGGGTTGTGCGGGCAGGTAGGCGGCCCGGCGCTCGCCGGTGGCCAGGTCGCTGAGGTACTCGGCGGCGCTCGGCGCGTCGCCGAGGATGGCGGTGGCGGGCAGGTGGCCGAGTAGCGCGACGCCGGCGAGCACGCGGCCACACTCGCCGAGCACGAGCATGGCGTCGAAGGCGTCGAGACCGGCGCCGCCGTGGGCTTCGTCGATCAGCAGTCCGGGCCAGCCTGCCTCCTTGGCGGTGGGCCACAGGTCGGGCATGGCGTCCTCGTTGCCGTCGAGCGCCTCGCGCGCGGCCTGCAGCGTCTTGAAGCGAGACAGTGCGCCGCGGGCGGCCTCGCGTAGGAACACCTGCTCATCGGAGAGTGCGAGATTCATGCCGCTGCTCCTTCCTTGGAGCGCAGCTCGGAGAATGGGATGCCCTTGTCGAGGCGCGGCTCGGGGGGTAGCCCGAGGACGCGCTCACCGACTGTGTTCTTGAGGATCTCTTCGGTCCCGCCGGCGGACTTGAGTCCTGGCAGGAACGAGATCATGTACGCCCACTCGCTGTCCTCGGAGAGCGCGTCGGGGCCGATGACGTCGGCGATGAGGTCGCCTGCCTTGATGGCGCCACTGACGATGGTGACCTTGGCGAGGCCCGCCTCGGGCCCGGGGACCTGGCCTTTCTGCAGCGCGGTGAGCGTCCTGTAGCCGGTGAACCTGACGGCGAGCAGTTCGCTTGCGATCTCGCCGAGCCGGTGGCGCACCTCGGGGTCGCGGCGTGCGTGCGCGTCGGCGGCGATGGCGCCGGCGAAGCGGGTGGAGTTGTAGCCCATGCCCTCGCTGCCGAGGCCGATGGTGACGCGCTCGAACATCAGCGTGGTGAGACCGGTGCCCCAGCCGTTGCCGACGCCGCCGACGACGGCGCCCTCCTCGAGCGCGACGTCGTCGAAGAAGACCTCGTTGAACTCGGCCTCGCCGGAGATCTGGCGCAGGCCGCGCACGGTGACGCCGTCGGCGTCCATGGGCACGACGAACATGGTCAGGCCCTTGTGCTTGGGGACGTCGGGGTCGGTGCGCGCGAGCAGCAGGCCGTAGGAGGCGAACTGCGCGTTGGTTGTCCACACCTTCTGCCCGGACAGGCGCCAGGTGCCGTCGTCCTGCTGGCGTGCGCGCGTCTGCACGGCGGCGAGGTCGGAGCCGGCGGCGGGCTCGGAGAACATCTGGCACCAGACCTCGTCGCCGTGGAGCATGGCGCCGAGGTAGCGCGACTTCTGCTCGTCGTTGCCGTGGGCGATGATCGTGGGGCCGAGCATGCCGACGCCGATGGCGTCGAGGATGCCGGGCACTTTTGCGCGTGATATCTCCTGGTTGCAGATGACCTGCTCGATCGGGCCGAGCCCTTGGCCGCCGTACTCCTTGGGCCAGGTGACGCCAGCGAGCCCGGCCTCGGCGAGCTTGCCCTGCCACGCGCGGCGGGCGGCGACGATCTGATCCTCGTCCTCGAGCGCTCCGGGTCCTTGCAGGATGGGCGCTTGGCCCTTGTGCTCGTCGAGCCAGGTGCGTACCTGGATGCGGTAGGCGGCCTGCTCCGGTGTGTCGTCGAGGTCCACTGCGTCTCCTTTGGCTGACTGACCAGTCAATCTACGGCACGAACGGTACCACTACGCTGGCCCGCCATTACGCAGCGCGCGCCTGCGCCGAGCGGCGAGCGCGCGGCGATTGCGGCTGTGGCCGGACGTGACGAACGGTGAGAGGCTCATCCTCGGGGAGGATTGCGCAGCGCGCCGACGATCGCGCCGACGATGCCGATGGAGAGCAGTGCGACGACGAGCGCGGAGGCGACGGTCAAGACGTTGATGCCGTCGTTGATGATGGCGGCGACGGTGAGGAAGGCGAGCCCGGCGATAGAGAACAGGAGTGCCCCGAATACGACGAGGCGGGTCATGCGGGGCATCGTCTGGCGGGCGGCGTCATGCGTCTAGTACACCGACGGCGACGGCGGAGGCGCCGCGCGGGGTGAGCGTCTAGCGACGAGCAGCTTGATGGCGAGCAGCCCGAAGGCGAAGCCGCCGACGTGCGCGAAGTAGGCGACGCCTTCGCTGCTCGATCCGGCGCCACCCACGCTGGCGAGCCCGGCGAGGCTGAAGTACAACTGCTCGACGAGCCAGAAGCCGAGCAGGAACCCGGCGGGGATCTCGACGAGCGTGAAGAAGAACACGATGAACACGAGCGCGAGCACCCGCGCGCGCGGGTACAGCAGGATGTAGCCGCCGAGCACGGCTGCGATGGCGCCGGAGGCGCCGAGCGTGGGGGCGGCGGAGCCGGGATCGGCGGCGATCTGCGCGCCGAGCGCGACGAGCCCGCCGATCAGGTAGAAGACGACGAACCGCACCCGCCCGATGGCGTCCTCGACGGTTGGGCCGAAGATGGCGAGGAAGATCATGTTGCCGAAGATGTGCAGGAAGCTGGCGTGCAGGAACATCGACGTGAGCGCGGTGCCGAGCCGGCGGGCATGGTCGAGATCGTGGGGTATGGCGCCGTAGCGCAGGGCTACGCCGGCGGTGGGGCCGCCGAAGAAGCTGCCACCGTGGCGGATCTCGAGCAGGTAGACGACGACGTTGGCAGCGATCAGCGCGACGGTGACGATCGGAAACCGCGCGCGCGGGACGTTGTCTTTGAGCGGGAAGATCGAGCGAGATTAGCCGCGCGCGGCCAGCGGTCCGACCCCGGCACGCGCCTGCGGCACGTGCTGGTCGGCGTGGTAGGAGGAGCGCACGAGCGGGCCGGCGGCGACGTGGTCGAAGCCGAGCTCATACGCGGCTGCCTCGAGTGCGGCGAACTCGTCTGGGTGCCAGTAGCGCACGATGGGCAGATGGCGCTCGGAGGGGCGCAGGTACTGCCCGACGGTGAGCACCTGCACGCCGTGCTGGCGCAGCGCGGCGAACGTGTCGACCATCTCGTCGTGTGTCTCACCAAGTCCGACCATCAGCCCGGACTTGGTGACGACGTCTCCCTCGCCGAGCTCGTGCGCGAGGCGCAGCACGCGGCACGAGCGCGCGAACTCGGAGCCGCGGCGTGCGATGGAGTACAGGCGCGGCACGACCTCGACGTTGTGGTTGAACACGTGGGGGCGCTCGGCGATGACCTTGGCGAGCGGCATCTCCTGGCCCTGGAAGTCGGGCGTGAGCACCTCGATCTGGCAGTCGGGCGCCTGGCGGCGGATCTGGCGGATGACGCCGACGAACGCGGAGGCGCCCTTGTCGGGCAGGTCGTCGCGGTCGACTGAGGTGATGACGGCGTGGCGCAGTCCCATGCGCGCGATCGAGCGCGCGACGCGGGCTGGCTCGAGCGGGTCGTTCCAGGTGGGCTTGCCGGTCTTGACGTTGCAGAAGCCGCAGCGGCGCGTGCAGGTGTCGCCGAGGATCATGAACGTGGCGGTGCCGCGCTCCCAGCACTCGCCGACGTTGGGGCAGGCGGCCTCCTGGCAGACCGTGTGCAGGTTCTCGTCGCGGATCAGCTGCGTGAGCTCGCGGTAGCGCTGCCCGCCGGGCGGCGGCACCTTGAACCACGGCGGCTTGCGCTCGCGCAGCGGCCGCACGTCGGGCCCGAGCACGCTGAGCACGTCCATACCGCCGGGGTTCGAGCGCGATCGCGTGGCACTCATGCGGGCACCGGCTCGCCGTGGCGCGATGGGGTCGTTTTTATGGGGGCTCGCTCGGTCGCTCGCCTGGCGGCGTTCGCAGTGTCGATGCCGAGTCGCGCCGGCGAGACGAGGCGCTGGCGCCTGCCGTGCGCCTGAGTGAATGCGTGCGCGACGCGCTTGCGCATGCACGCGAGCGCTGGCTCACATGCGAGTGTCGATGCGTCGCCGGGCAGCGCCCCCTGTGCGTCGCCGGTGGCGAGCTCGCGAGCGAGCGAGGTCATGGTCACGTCGGGCAGCCCACAGGCGAGCACCCAGGAGAACGGCTCGAGGTCGTTGTCGACGTTGACGGCGAAGCCGTGGGTGGTGACGCCGCGCGAGACGTGCACGCCGATGGACGCGATCTTGCGCTCACGCACCCACACGCCGGTGTAGTCGATGCCCTCGTCGCGGCGAGAACGCGCTTGCACGCCCGCGTCGCCGAGCGCGACGATGAGGGAGTGTTCCATCGTGCGCAGATAGAGGTTCACGTCGTCGATGCGCATGATGGGATAGCCGACGAGCTGGCCGGGGCCGTGGTAGGTGAGCTTTCCGCCGCGGTCGGTGGCGACGACGTCGATGCCTTTGGCGCGGTAGAAATCCTCGCCGAGCGGCAGATCCTCCGCCCCCGAGCGGCGCCCGCGCGTGTACACGGGTGGGTGCTCGAGCAGCAGTAGCGTGTCGGGCAGCTCATCGGCCACGCGCCTGGCGCGAACGTCCTCCTGGATGGCGAGCGCGTCGCGGTAGGGGACGGTGCCCAGGTGACACACCCACAGCTCCTGCGAGGATCGATTCGTGACGGTCATCTGTCGATCTCAGCCTAGCGCCGCGCGGGAGGACGACCCTCCCCATGGCCTGATAGCGTCGCGGCTCATGGGGGTACAGATGGGGCCGATCGCGGCCGGCAGACAGCGGGAGGCGCGGCGGCTTGGCCGAGTGCTCGGGCTGCTCTGTGGGCTCTGCCTGTTGGCGCCCCAGCTCGCAGTGGCGCGCACCGCGTACGTGGTCAACGAAAGCGAAGGCACGCTCACGCCGATCAACACCGCGACGAACCTCCCGGGGACGGCGATCAAAGTCGGGGGCGTGCCGTACGGCATCGCGATCGCGCCTGACGGCAGGACGGCCTACGTCGTCGACAAGGGCGGGCGTGCGGTCATTCCGGTCAACACCGCCACGAACGTGCCGGGGGCAGCGATCGAACTTGGAGGGGGTACGCCCAGCGAAATCGCGATCACGCCCGACGGCAGGACCGCTTACGTGGTCAGCAGCAGCGGCATCGGCACCGGCACGCTCACGCCGATCAACCTCGCTACGAGCACTCCCGGGACGGCGATCAAAGTCGGCGAAGCAAACGGCGCGATCGCGATCACGCCCGACGGCAAGACCGCCTACCTCGTGAGCGCCTTCTCCGGCGCGGTCATCCCCGTCAACCTTGTGACGGGCACGGCGGGGACGGCGATCAAAGTGGGGGAAGAACCGATTGCGATCGCGATCACGCCGGACGGCAAGACCGTCTACGTGACGAGCGGCTTCGCCAACTCCGTCACCCCGATCAACACGGCGACGAACGTGGCAGGAGCGCCGATCAAAGTCGGCGGCCGCCCGTATTCGATCGCGATCACGCCCGAAGGCAAGACGGCGTTCACCGCCAACGACAACGAAAACACGGTCACGCCGATCGACATCGCGACGAACACGGCTCGGCCGACGATAAAAACAGGCAATTGCCCCGACGCGATCGCGATCACGCCGGACGGCAAGACCGTCTACGTCGCCAACGCCTGCGACGGCACCGTCACCCCGATCAACACGGCGACGGGCACGCCGGGCGCCGCGATCAAAGTCGGCAGCAATCCCGAGTGGATGGCGATGACGCCGAACCAGCCCCCGGTCGCCGCGCTCAGCGCGACCACGGTGACGCTCGGTCAGGCGAACAGTTTCAACGCGTCCGCGTCCACCGATGCGGATGGCTCGATCGCCACCTACGCGTGGGCTTTCGGCGACGGAAGCTCCTCCTCGACGACCGCGCCGATCACGACCCACACCTATGCCGCCGCCGGCACCTATACCGCGCGGCTCACGCTCACAGACAACGAAGGCTGCTCGACCACGTTCGTCTTCACCGGGCAGACGGCGTTCTGCAACGGCTCCGCCCTGGCAAGCGTCACGAGCCAGGTCACTGTCACCCCGGTGCCGGTCAAAGCTCCTCCGCCCGTTCCCCCGACTGTCACGAACGTCAGCCAGTCCCACAGCGTCTGGCGCACCGGCAGCCGCCTCGCGACGTTCGCTCGCAGACGCACGCTGCCGATCGGTACGACGTTCGCGTTCACGCTCAACGAGTCCGCGAGCGTCAGCCTGGCCTTCTCTCATAAGCGGACCGGGCGCCGGGTCAAAGGCAGGTGCGTCGCCCAAACCAGAGGGAACCGCCACAAGCGATCCTGCAGCCGCAGCCTGCCCCAGGGAACGCTCAGCGTCGCCGCCCACGCGGGCGTCAACACGGTCTCATTCCAGGGGCGTATCTCGGCCGCCAGGAAGCTCAAGCCCGGGCGCTACACGCTCACGATCGTCGCGACCAACGCCGCCGGACAGCACTCGGCGTCGAAGTCGCTCAGCTTTACGATCGTCAAGTAGCGCTCGTCGAGCGCCTCCAACTCAGAGCGTGAGCGCAGAGGGGGTCTCCAGCAACTCGCGAATGCGCGCGAGGAACTGTGCTGCTTCGGCGCCGTAGAGGATGCGGTGGTCGCACGCGAGCGTCAGCGTCATCACGTGGCGGACGACCACCTCGCCGACGCCAACGCCCGTGGGGCGCGCTGCCCCGCCGCCGGCCAGCACCACCGCGCGCGGTGCCAGCGCTCCGACCGACAGGATGCCCGCCTGCGGCGGGTTGATGATTGCGGTGAAGCTCTTCACTCCGTACATGCCGAGGTTAGAAACGGTGAATGTGCCACCGCCCAACTCGGGCGGCGTGATCGCGGCGGTGCGCACGCGATCGGCGAGCGTGTGCGTCTCGCGCGCGATCTCTCCCAGTGACTTCTCGTCGGCGTCGAACACCGTGGGCACCACCAGCGCGTTCTCTGCGGCAACAGCAACGCCGACGTTCACGCGCGAATGCAGCTGCAGGCGTCCGTCGCGGTAGCTGCCGTTCGCCGTCGGGTGCTCGCGCAACGCCAGCGCGCACGCCTTCACCACCATGTCGTTGTACGTCGGCGCCTTCAGCTGCTCGGCCGCGCCCGGCGCCCCGGGCTCGCGCTCGTGTTGGGCGATCTGCTTGAGCTGCGCGCGCAGCTTCACGCACTCCTCCATGTCCACGTCGATCTGCAGCGTGAAGTCCGGGATCGTCGCCTTCGACTCCGCCATGCGCCGGGCGATCGTCTGCTGCGTGCGCGACAGCTCCACCGTGGTCGTCTCACCCTTCGCCGTCGTCACGCTCTCGATGGCCGCAACTGGAGTCGAACTCGCGGGGCCACCCGCCGCTGGTGCCAGCACGTCCGCCTTCACGATCCGTCCACCTGGGCCGCTGCCCGTGAGGCCGCCTAGGTCGACGCCGGCCTCGCCCGCGATGCGTCTCGCCAGCGGCGACGCCTTGACCCGCTGCGCCGAAGCGGTGGCCGCGGGCGACCCGTTCGCGGGCGCGGTGTCGCCGCCCGGTCGCTCGCTCGCCGGCCCCCCAGAGGCCGGCCCATCATCAGTGTTCGCCGCGGCCGCGCCCACGCGCGCGATCAGCTCGCCGACCGCCAGGGTCGAGCCCTCGGCGGCGACGATCTGCAGGGCTCCGGACTGGTCTGACTCGTAGGTCATGGTCGCCTTGTCCGTCTCGATCTCCACCAGCTCCTCGCCGCGCGCCACCTGCTCGCCGGGCGCCTTCAGCCAGCGCAGGATCGTGCCCTCCTCCATCGTGTCCGACAGGCGCGGCATCACGATCTCGGCCATCACGCGGCTCCCGCGGTTGCCGTCGAGGCGCGGTTCAGGGTCGCCAGCGTCGCCGCCACGATCTGCGGCGCGTGCGGGTACGCGAGATCCTCGAGCGGCTTGGAGTACGGCATCGGCACGTCCGCGCCGGCCACGCGCTGCACCGGCGCGTCGAGGTCGTCGAAGGCCTGTTCGCCGATCAGCGCCGCCAGGTTCGCGCCCACGCCGCCGTGCGGCCAGCCCTCCTCGACGATCAAGCAGTGGTTGGTCTTGCGCACCGACGCGAGGATCGTGTCGAGGTCGAGCGGGCGCAGCGTGCGCGGGTCGATCACCTCCGCGTGCACGTCGTGCTCGTCCGCCAGCGTCTGCGCCGCGCGCTCCGCCGTCAGCGCCATCCGCGAGACGCCCACGATCGTCACGTCCGAGCCCTCGCGTGCCACGCGCGCCTGCCCGAAGTGCACCAGGTGCTCGTCGTCGTCGGGCACCTCGCCGCGCACCCCGTACAGCGACTCGTGCTCGATGAAGATCACCGGGTTCTCGTCGCGGATCGCCGTCTTCAACAGGCCCTTCGCGTCCGCAGGCGTCGCCGGCACCGCCACCAGCAGTCCCGGCACGTGCAGGAACAGCGCCTCGAGGCAGTGCGAGTGCGTCGGGCCCAGCTGGTGGCCCGCGCCCTGCGGCATGCGCACCACCAGCGGCACCTTCGCCTGGCCGCCGAACATGTAGTGGATGTGCGCCGCGTGGTTGACGATCTGGTCGAACGCCAGCAGCGCGAAGTTGATCGTCATCAGCTCCACCACCGGGCGCAGGCCCGTCATCGCCGCGCCCACGCCAACGCCCACGATCGTGTTCTCCGAGATCGGCGTGTCGCGCACGCGCTTCTCGCCGAACTCCTCCAGCAGGCCGTCCGTCACCTTGAACGCGCCGCCGAACACGCCGATGTCCTCGCCCATCAGCAGCACGCGCTCGTCGCGCGCCAGCTCCTCGCGCAAAGCTGCGTTCAGCGCCTCGCGGTAGCGCATCTCGGCCATCAGCCCGTCCGCACCGAGTACAGGCCGCGCACCTCGCGGTCGAGCACGTACACGTCGTCGTACAGCGACTCCGGCGTCGGGAACGGCGAGGCCTCGGCGAACTCGACCGCCGCGTCCACGCGCGCGACAGCCCGCTCGTCGATCTGCTCGCGCTCGTCCTCGTCGATCACGCCCTCGCGCACCAGCAGCGCCGCGAACGACGGCAGCGGATCGCGCTCGCGCCAGTGCGCCACCTCCTCCTTCGTGCGGTACTGCTCCGGGTCGGCCATCGAGTGCCCGCGAAAGCGATACGTGATCGCCTCCACCAGCACCGGCTGGCGGTCTTCGCGCACGCGCCGCACCGCCTCCGCGAGCACCGCGTGCGTGTCCAGGATGTCCATGCCGTCGCAGCGCATGCCCGGCACGCCCAGGCTCTCGCCCTTGCGCTGTAGGTCCGTCTGCGCCGAGTGCCGGCGCAGGGAGGTGCCCATGCCGAACTGGTTGTTCGTCACAATGAACACCACCGGCAGCTTCCACAGCGCGGCGATGTTCAGCGTCTCGCCGAACGTGCCCTGGTTGGACGCGCCGTCGCCGAACGTGCACAGCGTCACCTCGTCCGTGTCCTTGTAGTCGCTCGCCAGCGCGATGCCCGCCGCGATCGGCAGGTTGCCGCCCACGATCCCGTAGCCGCCCATGAAGCGCCGCGCCAGGTCGAACATGTGCATCGAGCCGCCGCGCCCGCCCGAGCAGCCGTCCACGCGGCCGAACAGCTCCGCCATCACGTTCTCCGGCGGCGTGCCGCGCACCAGCGCGTGCCCGTGCGAGCGATACGTGGAGATCAGGTAGTCCTCGTCGCGCAACGCGCGCGCGCTGCCCACGATCGTCGCCTCCTCGCCGATCGACAGGTGCAGGAAGCCGCCCACCTTTGCCCGTGCGTACATCTCACCCGCGCGCTCCTCGAAGCGCCGGATCAGCGTCATCGTCTCCAGCCACTCGCGCGCGCGCTCCGGCTCTGGCAGGCTCGGCGCGGGCGGGCTTGGCGCGGACGGGCTCGACATCAGTGCTCCACGGTACTCCAGCGCGCCATGAACTCCTCCGCCTGCAGCTGCGCCAGGTCCGCGCGCAGCGCTCGCCCGAGCTTCGACGCCGCCTGCGGCGGGCGATCCCAGAACAGCACCACTTCGCCGCTGTCCACCTCCACCACCTCCAGGTGGTCCACGCGCGTGGGGTCCGCCAGCGGCGCCGGAGTCAGCCCGCCGCGCGTCACGATCAGCCGGTACGCGTGATTCGCCTTCACCTCGACCGCGCCTCGGTTGGCGCTGCCGCGGGCGCATCCGCGCGCGTATCCGCCGGGCCACCCGCGTGCTCGCCGCGCATGTGCGCCGCCGCGCGCTCCAGTGCGTCCTCGCCCACGAACGCGCGCTCGCCCACCACCACCGCCGGCACGTCCGTCACGCCCGCAAGCGCCGCCTCGGCTGTGGTCGCCGCGAGCCGCTGCGCCGTTGAGCGCAGCTCCGCGCCGCGCAGCACCGCCGCGGGGTGCATCTCGCACGCAGCCGCCGCGATCAGCACGTAGTCCGGGTCCTCCAGCGAGTGACCACCCGCGAACGCCTGGCGGAACGCCGCCTGCACGAACGGCACAGTGCGCCCGATCGAAGCCGCATACGTCGCCACGCGCATCGCCAGTGAGCTGTCGAACGGGAAGCGCGTCGGCCACACGAGCGGCTGTAGGCCCAGCTTCCGCGCTTCGCGCTCGATCCCCTCGCGAAAGACGCTCTCCTCGTTCTCGCAGCGGAACGCGCTGAACGCCTGCGCGTGTGGGCCCAGCTCGCGCGCGAGCACCGGGCGCCACTCCGCCGGGCCGGGCAACACGTGCAGAATGCGCTCCGCCGCGAGGTACGCGAACGGGTTGGCGAGGTCGAAGTAGAAGGCCACCGTAGAGGGCATCTCGCCGAGGGTAATCCTCTTCGGAAGGGCGGGTGGCGTCTGACGCCGCTGAGCGGCCGCGTCAGCCGTGAATCAGCCAGCCGTCGGCGGCGCGGCCGGCTTCCATCACGGCCTCCGACAGCGTGGGGTGCCCGTGGATGATGCGCGCCAGCTCGGGGAAGCCGCCCTCGAGCGCGCGCACGTTGACGAGCTCCTGGATTAGCTCGGTGGCGCGCGAGCCGACGATGTGCCCGCCGAGCAGCTCGCCGTACTTGCTCTCGCCGACCACCTTCACCAGGCCGGTGCGGTCGCCGTACACGGTGCCGCCGCCGACTGCGCCGTAGGGCACCTTGCCGACGACCACGTCGTAGCCCTGCTCGCGCGCCTGCTCCTCTGTCAGCCCGAACGAGCCGACGTTGGGCGTGCAGAACGTCGCGCGCGGGATGTCCGCATAGGCGATCGGATGCGTGTCGCGCCCGGCGAGCGTCTCGACCGCGATGACGCCCTCGTCGGAGGCCTTGTGCGCGAGCGCCGGGCCGGGGACGAGGTCGCCGATCGCGAACACGGCCGCGCGTGTCGTGCGCAGCGCGCCGTCCACCTGCACGAGGCCGCGCGCGTCGAGCTCCACGCCCGCCTCGGCGAGGCCGAGACCGTCGACGTCGGCTCCGCGCCCAGCGGCGATCACCATGTAGTCGACCTCGCCGGACTCCGAGCCGTAGGAGAACGTCACGCTCGCCTCGCCCGCGCTCACGTCCGCCACGGGAGTGCTCGTGTGCACGCCGATGCCCTGGCGCTTCAGCCCGCGCTCGACCAGGCGCGAGATGTCCACGTCCTCGGTCGGCAATACGCGCTCGAGCGCCTCCAGCAGCAGCACCTCGCTGCCAAGCCGTGCGAACGCCGAGGCGATCTCCGCGCCCGATGCGCCCGCGCCGACGACCGCCAGGCGCGCCGGCACTTCCGGCAAGGCCCACGCCTCCTCGGTGCCGATCACGCGCCCGCCGAACTGCACTCCAGGGATCGCCCGAGGGATCGAGCCGGTCGCCAGCACCACGCCGCCCGCGGCGATCTCCACCGGCTCGGCGTCGAACACGTCCACCAGCACGTCGCCGTCCGCGCCCAGCCGCGCGTTGCCCGCGATCACGTCGATGCCGCTTTTCTTGAACAGGCCGCCAACGCCTGACGTGAGCGTGTTGACGACCTTCTCACGTCGCGCCTGCACCGCCGCGTAGTCGACCTCCACGCCGCTCACCTTCAGCCCGAACTCCTCCGACTCGCGGATCTCCGAAAGCAGGTCAGCAGAGCGCAGCACCGCCTTGGCGGGGATGCACGCGTAGTTCAAGCAGCGCCCGCCGAGCTTGTCGCGCTCGACCACAGCCGTCTTCATACCGAGCTGCGCCGCGCGGATCGCCGCCACATATCCACCCGGCCCGGAGCCGATGACGATGCAGTCGTAGGAGCTCTTTGCCATCGGGTCGTGAGCCTATCGAAGGTGATCGCGCGACCCCGACAGTCGAGCTGTCGGAAACTCCTACGCGCGGTCCCGGTGCTCTCCCGCCTGGATGCGGCCCATGACCCTTATGAGCTTCCAGAACAGCCAGCCGCCGAGGCCCAGCGCGATCAGGTACTCGCCCGCGCCGAGCAGCGTCGCGGCGACGATCAGCGCGAGCGACGTGAGGATGATCTGAAAGGCGAGCAACGCCTCGAACGCGAGCACCGCGACGTAGCGCCGGCGGTACATGCCGAACGCGAGCACCGCGAAGATCGCAGCGAGGAAGATCGCGCCGGGCAGCGAGCCGCCGCGGCTGGAGAGATCGTGGATCGTGAGGCCGCCCACGAGCACCGCCACCGCCAGCAGGGCGCACACGCCCATCGCCACCAGCAGCGCACGCGGGCGCTCGTGCGGGCCTAGCGGCTGCAGCGCCGCGCGCGCTTGCTCGTCGCGGCTGGCGGAACGTGCCGGCGCGTTCCCTGACTCCTCGTCAGGGACGTCGGGTGTCGGCGCGGCGTTCGCGTCGGCCAAGGCCCTCACGAGTCCACTGGTTGCGCGTCGAGCTGCTCGCGCAACGCGCGCGCCGCGCTCTCGGGATCCTCTGCGGCGGCGATCGCGCGCAGCACGCACACGCGCGTGGCGCCCGCGTCGAGCGCCGACGCGAGGTTGCTTGCGTCGAGCCCGCCGATGGCGAAGAACGGCACGGGGGAGTGGGCGGCGGCGTAGCGGATCAGCTCCGTGCCCACCGCCGGGCGTCCGGGCTTGGTGGGCGTCTCG
Source organism: Solirubrobacteraceae bacterium (assembly GCA_035939335.1). Lineage (GTDB taxonomy): Bacteria > Actinomycetota > Thermoleophilia > Solirubrobacterales > Solirubrobacteraceae > Palsa-744. The sequence continues at coordinate 77,212 of DASZFY010000025.1, forward strand.
TGGATGGGGCCCACGCCGATGTAGTCGACGACGCTCGCGTCGACCGCGTCGATTTGCTGGGGCGAGTGCGTTGACACGCCGATGAGCATGTCCGGGCCGACGAGCTCGCGGACTTCCGCCGCGGGGATGTCGTCCTGGCCGACGTGGATCCCGTCGGCTCCTGCTTCGCGCGCCACCCACGGGCGGTCGTTGACGATCAGCAGCGTGCCTAGATGCTCGCACAGGACGCGCGCGGCCTTTGCCACCGACGCCAGCTCCTCATTCGCCAGGTGCTTCTCGCGCAGCTGCACGATGTCCACGCCGCCGGCGATCGCCCCGCGCAAGAGGGTTGGCAGCTCGCCCCCGTCCGGGTTTGCTCCGCACACCAGGTAGAGGCGCGCCGCGCGCAGGCGCCCGCGGCGGTCGACGCTTGGCTGACCGTTGGCGGCATCGTGGGTTGACATGCTGTGAGTCTGGCAGGCGGCTTGGAGATGTGGCCATTCTGCTGACCGTGCTCCGGGGCCGGTCGCTGCAGCTCGGGCGCGGGCTAGCATCATCAGGATGTCCGACAGCAAGCGAGTCGATGTCGCGATCGTCGGCGCCGGCATCATCGGCATGGCGATCGCGTGGCGCGCGCGCGAGCGCGGAATGACAGTCGCTCTGCTCGAGCGCGACGCCCCCGGGCAGGCGACATCGCGCGTCGCCGCGGGCATGCTCGCGCCGGTCGTGGAGGTCGAGTTCGGCCAGGCGGGGCGGCGCCTGCTGGAGCTGGGACTGCGCTCGGCGGCGATGTGGCCGACGTTCGCGTCGGAGCTCGAGGCGCGCGCGGAGCACGCGGTGGGCCTGATGCGCACCGGCACGCTGCTGATCGCCCGCGACGAGGACGACGCGCGCGAGCTCGAGCGCCAGCTCGCCTTCCGCGAGTCGCTCGGCCTGGCGGTGGCGCGCCTGCGCCCGAGCGAGGCCCGCGAGCGCGAGCCCGCCCTGTCGCCCGTGATGCGCCTCGCGCTGGAAGCGCCCGACGACCACTCGGTCGATCCGCGCGCGGTGCTCGCGGCGCTCGAGCGCGCGTGCGAGTTGGCCGGCGTGGAGGTGCACGCGAACGCGCCGGTAGCGCGCGTCGAGCTCGACGGCGCGCGCGAGCGCGTCACAGGAGTGGCGCTCGCCGACGGCCGGCGCGTGCTGGCCGAGCACGTGGTGCTCGCGGCTGGCCCGTGGAGCGATGGGATCGAGGGCGTGCCGCTCGCGGCACGCGTGCCGGTGCGCCCGGTCAAGGGCCAGATCCTGCGGCTACGCGACCCCGCCGGACCGGGCCTGCTGCGCCGGGTGGTGCGCTTTCGCCACGGCTACCTGGTCCCGCGCACGGATGGCCGCTACATCCTCGGCGCGACCGTCGAGGAGCGCGGCTTCGAGCTGTCGCCGACGGCCGGCGGCGCGTACGAGCTGCTGCGCGACGCCCACGAGCTGGTGCCCGGCGTCAGCGAGCTGGAGATCGAGGAGCTGTCGGTCGGCCTGCGCCCCGGCACGCCCGACAACGGCCCCGCGATCGGCCCCGCGGCGGTGCCCGGCCTGATCTGGGCGAGCGGGCACTACCGCAATGGCATCCTGCTCGCGCCGCTGACCGCGGAGCTGGTGCTGCACGTGCTCGGCGCCAGTTACGGCTCCGCGCGCGCCGGTGTGGACGGCCCCGAGCTCGACGCGCTCCTGCCGGCATGCGCGCCCGAGCGCTTCGCGGCCGAGACGGTGGCGGTCGCCTCGTGATCGTGCTCAACGGGCAGGACTCCGAGCTGCGTGCCGGCGAGACGGTGGCGGCGGCGCTGGTGCGCCTGGGCCTCGACGTGGACGCGCGCGGAGTGGCGGTGGCGGTCGACGGCGAGGTGGTCCCGCGCGCGCAGTGGGGATCGTTCGCGCTGGCGCAGGACGCGCGCATCGAGGTGCTGACGGCGATGCAGGGAGGATGATGCGTGTATGCCCGACACGGTGCGCATCTCCACGACGAGCACGCCGGTCGACGACACCCTGACGATCGCCGGCCGTCGCATGCGCTCACGGCTACTGCTCGGCACGGGTGGCTTCCCGTCGCTGGAGCTGCTGGCGGAGGCGATCGCGGTGAGCGAGTGCGAGCTGGTGACGGTGGCGCTGCGGCGCATCGACCCGAGTCCCACGCAGCCGGGCGGATCGTCGCTGCTGGACGTACTGGCGAACGCGGGGGTGCAGGTGCTGCCGAACACGGCCGGCTGCCACACCGCGCGCGACGCAGTGATCACCGCGCGCATGGCACGCGAGGCGTTCGCGACGGACTGGATCAAGTTGGAGGTGATCGGCGACGAGGACACGCTGCTGCCGGACGCGCCGGAGCTGCTGCGCGCGGCAGAGGAACTGATCGACGAAGGCTTCGTGGTGCTGCCGTATACGACCGACGACCCGGTGCTGGCCCGTCGCCTTGCCGACCTGGGATGTGCGGCGGTGATGCCGCTGGGCTCGCCGATCGGCAGCGGCATGGGCATCCGCAACCCGTACAACATCGCGCTGATCCGCGAGGCGGTGGACGTGCCGGTGGTGCTCGACGCTGGCATCGGCACGGCCTCCGACGCCGCGCTGGCGATGGAGCTGGGCTGCGACGCGGTGATGGCGGCGTCGGCGATCGCGCGGGCGCAGGACCCGGTGGCGATGGCCCGCGCGATGCGCGCCGCGGTCGAGGGCGGCCGCCTGGCACGCCGCGCGGGGCGCATCCCGCGCCGGCACTACGCGACGCCGTCTACGCCAGAGCAGGGCCTACCCGAGTTCAGCTGAGCTCAGCTCACTACTTCAATGGTCCCGTTCATGGTGACGGGGTAGAGCGTGCACTCGTAGTGGATCACCCCGGGCTTGCTCGCGGTGATCTCGAACGTGCCGCCTTCGCCGAAGTTCTTGGACGCGAACCGCTGCGGCCCCCCCTCGCTGACGACGTTGGCCTGTACGGAGTCGTAGTTGGTCCACTTGATCGTGGTGCCGAGCTTGACCCTGACGGTGTCGGGCGCGATGGCGATGTTGCGGTAGGCGATCTGCACGACGCCGCTCTGCACGGGCGCGGACTTGGACGGCGCGGCGAACTTGGGCGTGGTGTCGACCTTGATCGACGCGCCGCCGGCGCTTGTCGCAGCGGCCTTCGTGGATGTGGCACCGGCGCTCGCGTTCGTGCCGGTGCTGGCGGCGGGTTTGCTCGACGATCCGCAGGCTGCGGCGAGCGCCAGCGTGGCGCAGGCTGTGATGGCGGCGATGCCTGTTTTCATCGAAGACGGTTCCTTTCTGGGCGAGTGCCTACGCCGGGGAGGGGCGCGCCTACCCTAGACTGGCCCACTCGATGACGCCACGCCATTTTCTGACTGGAGCGGAGCTGACAGCGTCAGAGCTGGACGCGCTGCTGGACCGCGCGCTGGAGCTGAAGCGCGCGCCGCTGTCCTCGCAGGTGCTGTCGGGCCGCAGCGTGGCGTTGATCTTCGAGAAGCCTTCCACGCGCACGCGCGTGTCGTTCGAGGTGGGGATCGACGAGCTAGGCGGCCACGCGGTGGTGCTGCGCTCGGATGAGCTGCAGCTCTCGCGCGGGGAGGCGCCGCGCGACACGGCGCTGGTGCTCTCGCGTCACGTGGCGGCGGTGGGTCTGCGCACGGGCGGCGATGCGATCCTCGAGGAGCTGGCCGCACACAGCGGCGTGCCGATCGTGAACATGCTGAGTGCCCGTCACCACCCATGCCAGGTGCTCGCGGACCTGCTGACGCTGCGCGAGGCGTGCGGCCAGCTCGACGGGCTGCGTGTGGCGTACGTCGGCGACGGCAATAACATCGCGCGCTCGCTCGCGGTGCTGGGAGCGCTGGCGGGGATGCACGTGGCGCTGGCATCGCCTCAGGGCTACACGCTAGAGGGCGATCTCGAGCTGCCGCCGGGCGCTCGCGGCACGGTCACCCACCACACCGACCCGCGCGAGGCGGTGCCGGGCGCGGCGGCGGTCTACACGGACGTGTGGGTGAGCATGGGCGATGAGAGCACCGCGGCGCAGCGCCGCCGCGATCTGGCGGACTACCGCGTGGACGACGCGCTGCTGGACGCCGCCGCGCCGGGCGCGTTCGCGATGCACGACCTGCCGGCCCACCCGGGCGAGGAGATCACCGCGGAGGTGCTGTACGGCGCGCGCGGCGAGCGCATCTGGGATCAGGCGGAGAACCGCCGCCACGCACAGAAGGCGCTGTTGGAGCTGCTGGTCGCGCCGGCGTCTGCGTGAGCGGTGCGGGTGCCCGGGGTGTATACGACTTTTTATAAAAGGTGTGCGTTCGTAGTTACACGACCATCGATGCGTGAATACCTTCGCGCACATTTTTCGCGACGATGAACACGGATACCGACACCGACGGGGACGCCGACACGGACACGGACACCGACTCGGACACACCGGCGTCCGCCCCCGCGGCGGCGCCCGCGACACCGCGCCCGCAGCGCGGTGACGAGCTAGAGCTGACGATCGACTCGCTGGCGTTCGGCGGCGAGGGCGTGGCGCGCCTGGGAGATGGCGGCTATGTGGTGTTCGTGGCGGGCGCGATCCCTGGCGACCGCGTGCGCGCGGTGGTGCACAAGCGCAAGCGCAGCTATGCGCACGCGCGCACGCTGGAGGTGCTCGAGCCGAGTCCCGAGCGGATCGCGCCGACGGCCGAGCATCCGGGCGTGCCGTGGCAGGTGCTGCCATACGAGCGCCAGTTGGAGATCAAGTCCGAGCAGGTCGACGAGGCGCTGCGGAGGATTGGCCACCTCGACGGCTTCGAGCTGCAGCAGATCGTGCCGGCGCTGGAGCAATGGCGCTACCGCAACAAGCTCGAGTACTCGTTTGGCGCCGACGAGTCGGGTGGGCTGGTGTGTGGCTTCCATGCGCCGGCGGGCGGCAATCGCGTGACGCCGATGGGGGACTGCATGCTGGCGTCTGAGATCGGCAACCGCGCGCGGCGCGCGGCGCTGAGCTGGTGCCGTGCTGAGGGATTGAGCGCGTGGGAGCGCAGCAGCCGTCGCGGCGGTCACAGTAGCGAGGGCGGCGACCGCGGGCGGGGGGGCGATGGCGCCACTGGCAGCGACCGCGGCGAGCGCGTGGGGCCGGCGGCGGACGGCCGCGCGCGTTTGCGCAACCTGGTGGTGCGCGAAGGCAGGCGCACGGGCAAGCTGCAGGTGCGGATCGTGACCACAGACGGCGAGCTGGAGGCGGGCGCGATGGCGGTGGCGCTCAGCGAGGAGCTGGGCGAGAGCCTCAGCGGCGTGCTGTGGACGCGCTCGCGCAGCCTGGCTGAGACGACCGCCGGCGGTGAGACGGAGCTCGTGTGGGGCGAGGCGGAGCTGCCCGAGCGCCTGGGCGAGCTCGACCTGCTGATCTCCTCGGAGGCGTTCTTCCAGACGAACACCGAGATGGCGGAGCTGCTGTACGACATCGCGCAGGAGTACGCCGCGCTCGAGGGCTGGGAGCGCGTGTACGACCTGTACTCGGGGATCGGCACGATCGCATTGACCTTGGCGCAGCGGGCGGGCGAGGTGTGGGGGATCGAGTTGATCGAGCAGGCGGTGGCGGACGCGATCGCCGGCGCTCGCCGCAACGAGATCACGAACGTGCACTTCTTCGCCGGCGACACGCGCACTGCGCTCCCCGAGCTGGTCGAGCGCGCGGGCCGTCCGGACCTGGTGATCGTCGACCCGCCGCGCGCGGGCCTGTCGAAGAAGGTCGTGCACCGCATCATCGACGCGGCGCCCAAGCGCATCGTGTACGTCTCGTGCAACCCCACAACGCTCGCGCCCAACGCGGCCGAACTGGTCGACGCTGGGTGGGCGCTGCGCAAGGTTCGCCCCGTTGACATGTTTCCGCAGACGCATCACATCGAGTGCGTGGCCCTCTTCGAGAGGGCGGAGGGTGCCTCGCGGAGCGCCTCGACGCAGCCCGGCGCGGCATAGGATCCGCTCGTGCGCGCAGCGACCATCCGCGAGCAGGAGATCGTGATCGAGGAGCACCCCGATCCGGTGGCGCAGGCGGGAGAGGTGCTCGTCCGCGTTCGCGCCGCGGGCTTGAACGGAGCGGACATGATGCAGCGGCGTGGCCTTTATCCCGCGCCGCCGGGCTCGCCGCAGGACATCCCCGGCATGGAGCTCGCCGGCGAGGTCGCAGCGCTGGGGCCTGGGGTGGAACGCTTCGCGGTGGGCGACCGCGTGATGGCGATCGTCGGCGGTGGCGCCCAGGCCGAGCTGGCGACAGTGCACGAGCGCCAGCTGATGCCGGTCCCGGCCAGCCTGGACTGGCCAGCCGCGGGCGGGCTGCCGGAGGTCTTCATCACGGCGCACGACGCCCTGTTCACGCAAGCAGAGCTGCGCTCGGGCGAGCGACTGCTCGTCCACGGTGGCGCCGGCGGCGTGGGCACCGCGGCGATCCAGCTCGCCTGTGCCGTAGGCGCGCGCGCCACCGCGAGCGTGCGCCGCGAGGAGCTGCACGCCGACGTCGCCGCGCTGGCCGCCGAGGTGATCCCCTGTGAGGGCTTTGCCGAGCGTGGTCCCTACGACGTGATCCTCGAGCTCGTCGGCGCGCCCAACATGGCGGAGAACCTGCAGGCGTTGGCGACGGGCGGGCGCATCTCGGTCATCGGCGTCTCCGCCGGCGTCAAGGCCGAGCTCAACCTGCTGGCGCTGATGGGCAAGCGTGCGCGCATCTTCGGCTCGACGCTGCGCGCACGCCCGCTGGAGGAAAAAGCGCTCGCCGCGCGCCGCCTCGAACACGAGGTGCTGCCGCTGTTCGACTCCGGCCGCCTGCGCGTGCCGATCGCCGAGACGTTCCCGTTGGAACAGGCCGCGGCGGCCTATGAGCGCTTCGTCGCCGGCGGCAAGCTCGGCAAGATCGTGCTCACTATGTGACGGGTGTTACCGATGGGTGTCCTGGGCGCGGGGCGGTTATCGTCGTGCGAAAAACACTGTATAACGATCGTTATACAGTGTTTGCGATGTGATTAGCTCCGCAGGACTTCTAGTCCTGCGTGCAAAGCTGTCGACGGCATCCCGCCGTCGTTGACCGGCCGGCTGCGCCGGCCTCTCAGTACGGCGGCTGTGCCGCGTACCAGTCGCCCAGCACGCGAAACGCCGCCCAGAATGCGCGCTTGGCGTCTTGCTCGTCGAGCGAGTCGTCGATGCTGGGCACGTACAGCGCGTCGATCGTGGGGGTGAGCTGCTGGATCTCGCCGATGCCGTCGTGCAGCTCGCGCGCGAGCGGGATGTGCATCTCGCCGAGCGCTGTCAGCGCGTCGGCTCCCATCACGACCACGATCTTCGGCTGCACGATCGCGATCTCCTCGACCACGCGCGAGACGCACGCGAAGTCAGCGAGCGAGGCGTCGCTCAGCGGGCACTTCACGCACAGCGTGCCGTAGACGGTCAGCGGATCGATCGACAGGCGCTTCAGCGACTTCATCAGCGCGCCGCCGGCGCGGCCGTAGAAGGCCACGCCCTCCTCGATCTCCGAGGGGAGCGCGGAGTACTTCAGCAGCATGATGTCCGCCTGCGGGTGACCGGACCCGAGCACCGGCATCAGGTTGCCGCGCGGGCAGTGCGGGCACGACTGCAGCTCGCGCGTCAGGGTGTTGAGCTCGCGGATTGCGCGCTCCAAGTACTTCTCGCGGATCTCGTCATCGGTTACGGGCATCGACCCCGAGGGATTTGACGAGGCGTCGTCTTGTCCTTGACGGTGCATCAGTACTTGCGCGCCGCGCGCCGGTCAGCTACCTCCGCCCGCCGCTGCCGTGGGAGCGGTTGAGCCGCTTCAGGCGTCGCGCCTTGCTCGCGCGCCGCGCCGATCTGGGCGTGGCGCGCGTCTGCAGGAACTTCAGCGCCTGCACGTACAGCAGCGACGACGGTCGCGTCAGGATCTGCGCGTCGCGCAGCGACTGCATGAACTCCACCGGCCCGTCGAAATCGCGCATCCGTATCCGCACCGAGCCGAGCCCCTGGGCGACGTGCGAGTCCGATCCGGCCCCCGCGGGGACCCGGTACTTGGCGGCGAAGCGCACCGCCTCTTCGTTGAACGCGCCGATCGCCACGCGCGGGTTGAAAACCTCGATCGCGTCGACCTCGTCGAGGATCTCGAGCAGGTGCTCGTAGTCGGGCACCGAGTGCATGCGGTCGAACGGGTGCGGCACGTACACGAGGCCGCCCTGGCGGCGGATCTCCGCGACGGTTTCGCGCAGGCTCAGCCCACGGGGGATCTTCTCCTCGATGAACAGGCCGATCACCTCGCCCTCTCCCGCCGTCTTGACCTCCTCGCCGACGATCACCTTCAGATTCGGTCCCCACCCGCCCGTGGGACCGAGCTCGGCCGCCTGCGCCTGCGCCTCGAGCGCGCCGGAGATCTCGTTGTGGTCGGTCACCGCGATCGCCCCGAGGCCCTGCTCGCGCGCGCTCGCCAGCAGCACCTCCACAGGCGTCGCGCAGTCGTAGGAGTGATCGGTGTGCATGTGCAGGTCCACCTCGATCAGCGCCCGCGTGGACAGTCGCTTCGAGAGCTCCGGGTCTCCCTCCGCGGAGTGCCTGCGCGCCGCCAGCGCACGGTAGATCGCCTCGAGCTCGTCGGCCGCGCTCTCGTCGTCGCTGACCAGGCGGTACTCGCCGGGAAAGTGGTTGGCCATCAGCTCGGCCGTCGCCGGCAGGCTCGCCGTGCGCGCGTCCAGGCGCCCGAAGAAGCTCTCGACGAAGCGTCGCGCCACGAGCGTCGACAGCAGCCGCTCGGTGGAGGAGTGGAACGAGCCGACGTTGAGCGCGCGCGAGTGGCGCAGCGCCGCATTGGACGTACTCGGCGCGAACGGCTCGTGCACGTGGACGAAGTCGAGCTCGACGGTGCTCAGCAGTTCCTCGACCGTCCGCGCGACGTCGATCGGCAGCGCCGACGGTCGCCGGCTGGTATCGCCCGCCGAACCGCGGAAGTCGAGCACCTCGCCGACCGCGATCACCCGCGGCGCGCCCCTATCGGTTCCATCGAGCAGCGACGTGGCCCCTTCTACACCGGCGCGCGCGGCGCGCAGCGCCTTGCGCGAGGCGCGCACCCGCTCCTGTGAGCGCGATGGCGCGAGCACCAGCACGCGGTGCCCGCGTCGCGAGAGCTCGGTCGCGACGCGCTCCACGTGCCGGTTGACCTCGTTGTTCTCCGCCTCCCACGGATACGGCGTCACGTGGGCTATCGAGAACGATGCGGCCATGCCGCGGGCTACTTCGCAGCCGGCGCTTTGGCGGTACGGGCCTTCGCGGGCCGCGCTCGCGATTTCGTCGCGCTGGGAGCTCGTGCGGCGCCCTTCGCGCGGGTGCCGGGGCGTGCGCCGTACTTGGCGATGAACGCCTCCGTGTCCGTGCGCGCCTGCTCGTCTGGGCGCTGGTTGTGCGGCGACTTCATCAGGTAGGACGACGGCCCGTCGAGCTGCCCGCTGACCCCGTGGTTGAGCGCGAGCTTGCAGCAGCGCGCCGCGTCGATCACGATGCCAGCCGAGTTCGGCGAGTCCCAGACCTCGAGCTTCAGCTCGAGGTTCAGCGGCACGTCCCCGAACGCCTGGCCCTCGACGCGGATGTGCGCCCACTTGCGATCGGTCAGCCACGGCACGTAGTCGGACGGGCCGACGTGGATGTCGCTCTTCGGCAGCTCGTGGTCCATGATCGAGGTCACGGCGTTGGTCTTGGAGATCTTCTTCGACTCCAGCCGCTCGCGCTCGAGCATGTTGTAGAAGTCCATGTTGCCACCGACGTTCAGCTGCGAGGTGCGCTCGATCTCCACGCCGCGCTCGGCGAACAGGCGCGCGAGCGTGCGGTGCACGATCGTCGCCCCGACCTGCGACTTGATGTCGTCGCCGACGATCGGCAGCCCCGCCTTTTTGAAGCGCTTGTCCCAGTAGTCCTCGCGCGCGATGAACACCGGGATGCAGTTGACGAAGCCGCAGCCCGCCTCGAGCACCTGCTCGACGTACCACTTGGTCGCGTCCTCCGAGCCCACCGGAAGGTAGGAGACGACGACGTCGGTGTGCGTGTCCTTGAGGATCTTCACGATGTCGGCGGTCTCGCCGGGGGCCTTAGTGATCTTCTCCTTGAGGTACTTGCCGAGGCCGTCGTGCGTCATGCCGCGGTGCACCGGCACGCCGAGCTTCTTGGGAACCGCGTGCGCTCCCTTGGCGAACTTGATCGTGTTGTTCTGGCCCGCCCAGATCGCTTCGCCGAGGTCCTTGCCGACCTTGGTCGAGTCGATGTCGAACGCCGCCGTGAACTCGATGTCGCGCACGTGGTAGCCGCCGAGCTCGACGTGCATCAGGCCGGGGACCCGCTGCGTGGGGTCGGCGTCGCGGTAGTAGTGCACGCCCTGCACGAACGACGAGGCGCAGTTGCCGACGCCGACGATCGCGACCCGCACCTTCTCAGACTGGTAGCGCGAGGCGCCGTTTTGTGAGGCGGCGCCATTGCTGTGGGCGCGGCCGTTCTTGTTGTCGTTGGTCACGGCAGGAGACTACTCCGCTGGGTTGCGAAGGTCACACGGAAAGCTCGCGGCGGACGTGCCAGATGCGCTGCGCGACGGTCACCACGCTGAGCGCCGCGAGCACGTACACCGCCGGCTGCAGCAGCTCGAAGTTGCCCAGCGACGCGCCCCTGGCCAAGATCAAGCCGATCGCGAGGATCACCACGCGCACCGGCCGCGTGGCGATGCCGACCTTGCACTCCACGCCCAGCGCCTCAGCGCGAGCGCGCGTGTAGCTGACCATCAGCGAGGCGAGCACCGCGACCACCACCGCGGCCGCTGCGACGCGGTTGCCGTGCAGCGCGAAGTAGCCCGCCACCGCCGTCAGCACGATCCCCTCCTCGATGCGGTCGAGCGTTGAGTCCAGGAACGCCCCGAACGGGGTGCCCTTGCCCGACATGCGCGAGTAGCGCCCGTCGAGCGTGTCCATGATCGAGCCGACCACGAACGCGACCCCGCCGAGGAAGAACAGCCCTTCCCACACGAGCACCGCCGCGAGCACGTTCAGCACGAAGCCCGTCAGCGAGATCGCGTTGGGCGTCAGCCGCGACTCGATCAGGCGGTTGCGTACGAGCTCGCGTCGTTCGCCCGCTCCGATCGGCGCGCGCGCGCTGCCGCGAGCCGCGCGCGTGGCCGCGCGCCGCGTGCGCGGCGACGGAATGTGTTGCCTCGGCGGAGCCATCCTGCCCGAGCGCGCTATCCGCTCGCGCTCAGTTGTGCGCCGGGGACATTCGTGAAGCGCCACGCGTGCCGCGCTCGTGCCATCCAGGCAGCCGCGTACGCGGATGCAGCGGCGGTGAGCGCGCCGAGCACGGCGTCGATGATGAAGTGATTGGCGGTCACCACGATCACAAAGGCCATCAGCAACGGGTACAGCACCCACATGACGCGCAGCACGCGCCAGCGCACCAGGCGCGCGAGCGGCCAGCCGATCATCAGCGCGAACGCGACGTGCATCGAGGGGACCGCCGCGTAGGGGTTGACCAGCGCGGACATCGCCGCGCTGGTGTGCGAGACGTGCACGCCCGTGAGGTCCGCCACCGAGTCGCTGAAGCCCCATTCCGGCAGGAAGCGCGGCGGGGCCGTCGGAAAGACCGTGTAGCCCAACAGCGCGATTGCCATCGCGACCATGAACATGTTGCGCACGAAGTAGAAGCTGCGGTTGTGGCGCAGGTACAGGTACACGAGCGCCGCGAGCGTGACGCTGGTCTGTGCGTTCACGTACAGCCAGCTGGAGAGCACCATCACGAAGTGGCTGCTCGAAGCCCACGCCTGGATCGACGGCTCGACGAACACGTGCATCGTGCGCTCGAGCGAGATCAGGTCGAGCGCGTGGGCGAACGCCGCGTTGGCGTTCGCCTCGACGAACCCGCGCACGAGCCGGTACGCAAGGTAGGCGGCTCCGAAGAGCAAGACCTGCCGGAGCACATCGAGCCAGCCGTGCGGCAAGACGCGCGCCTGCAGGAGACGAGCGCGGGCGACCATCGCAGGAAGCCTAGACGATGCCCAAGCGCAGCGACGCGCATGCGGCTCAGCTGCAGCGTTGACCGCGGTCGAACACGCGCGCCAGCGAGAAGCGGATGATCACGTGCAGCTCGCCCGCGCGGCGCGCCTGCACCTCGGTCCAATCCCCCGGCGCGCGGCTCACGCAGCCGCTACCGCTCCCCAGCGCCCAGTAGGGCGTGAAGTGCACTCGCACCAGGTAGGAGCCCGGCCGCGGCGCATACAGGCTGAGCGAGTCGCTGCTCGCTGCGGTCAGGACGGCGGGCGTCTGCGCGAGCGGGCTCGCGCCGAGCACCGCGAACAGCCGCCAGTGCGCGGAGCGCCACACCTCGCGCAGGTACGGCGGGCGCAGCGCCGTCAACAGATGCGCCTCCGCGCCCGCCGAGTAGTCGAGCGGCGCATCTTCCGGCAGAGCGATGTAGGAGATCGCGTTCTGCGACAGCCACGCGCGGTAGCGCGCGGCGGTCAGCGGCGTCGATTCTTCGTAGAAGAGCCCGTTCCGATAGATGTCGAGCTGGCGCTCCCAGCCGCGCGCGATCATCACGTGCGGGGCCAGGAAGCGCGCCTCCCAGTGGTCGGCCGTGGCGACGACCTCGATGCGCGCCGGGCGCGCGCCGTAGCCGACGCCGAGTGCGCGCAGCTCGCCGATCAAAGGCGTGTAGTAGGACGCCTCGACCGACGGGTTGGACAGCGTCGAGACATAGTCCGCCACGGGCGCGTTGGCCTGCCAGTAGAGCAGCAGCGGCGCGAGCACCAGCAGCGCGCGCCGACGCCAGCGCGAGGCGCAGAGGAGCGCGAGCGCCGCCACCGGTCCCGCCGCCAGCGCGCCGAGACGATCGACGTTTCCCCCCACGGCCGTGCTCAGCACGAACGAGCCCGTGAGCGCGAGCGCGTACAGCGCCACGCCGATCCGCAGCATGCGCCGCTCACGTTCGATCAGCGCGAGGATCACCAGCACGCCCACGAGCTCGGGGTAGAAGGCCGAGCCGACGAACGGCTGCGACCCGCCTTCTGGAAAGGCGAGCGCTAGCGCCGCGATCGGCGCGAGCGCCGCGACGGTCAGCGCGGCCGGCCACGCGCGCACCGGGCCGGCGAGCGCCCACGCGACGAACGCCATCGCGAGGAACGCGCCCGCCACGGGGCTCGCCAGCGACGTGAGCACGCTCAACGCCAGCGCGAGCGCCAGACGCCGCCGACGGGCCGCCAGCAGCGCGCCGAGGCCGATCGCCAGGCCGAGGTCGAACGGGACGCGGCTGGAGAGCAGCGCCACGGACGCGCCCAGCGCGAACCACGCCGCCGCGATGCGCGTCGCTCGCGTCGGGGCCCAGCCGTCGATCACGCTGGCGAACAGCGCGGTGGCGATGACCATCGCGAGCGCCGCCAGCAGCCGTGGGCCGATCAGCGCGCCCAGCGCCGGCGCGAGCACCGAGTACGCCAGCAGGTGGTGGCCGCCGTACCACGAGTTGTCCCACAGGGTGAAGCCCGCGCTCGAGAACAGGCCGCTGCGATAGCTCGCCGCGGCGAGGTCTGGGCTCGTGGGCGCGAGGATCAGGTAGACGACTGCCAGCGCCGCCGCGATCGTCCACGCCGGGGGCAGCCGCGCCAGCCGGGCCAGTCCTACGCCAGGCGGCGAGCTCTCGCCGCCCGCAGGCGCCGGCGCCCCGGCTCGAGGAACGGCCGCGCTCACCCTGCGCTCAGGAAGTCCACCACGCGCTCGAGCAGCTCCGGCCGATCGAGCCATGGCCAGTGCCCGGCGTCGGCGATCTCGACCAACTCGGCGTGCCCCAGCACGCTCGCGTACTCGCGGCCGAAGCGCGGCGGGATGTACGGGTCGCGCATGCCCCACACGACCAGCGCGGGCATCGTCAGCGTCCCCAGTCGCGCGCCGCTCGCCGCGAGCACCTGCGGCGGCGAGCTGCGGTACAGGCGCAGGATCGCGCGCTGCGTGCCCTGGTCGAAGTGCTCGAGCACGCTGTCCTGCCACGCGCCGGGCATCGGCCCCGGTGTGGCATTTGCCTCACTGGAGAACACGCCCAGTGTCGAGCGAGACGTGCTCCCCATCACCAGCTCGCCGAGCAGCGGCGTGCGCCACATGCGCGCGGTGCGGTGCCAGCGGTAGCCCGGCAACAGCGGCACCGCGTTGATGAGCACGACGCGCTCGACGCGCTCTGGCAGTCGCTGGGCGAACGCCAGTCCGACCGCTCCCCAGTCGTGCATCACCAGCTGCACGCGCTCCACGCCGAGCTCGTCTAGGAACCGCTCGATGAAGCGGTCGTACTCGTCGATCGTGAAGCTGCGGTAGCCCGGCTTGCCCGACCGTCCGAAGCCCGGCAGGTCGACCGCGAGGCCGCCGCTGCGCTCTAGGAATCCCCGCTCGTAGGCGGGCGGCGTCGTCCATTCGTCGTCGGGGCGCTTGCCCCGCCACCATCGCTGCCAGCGTGGACGGCTGCCGTGGTGCACGCGCGGCGCCACCCACTCATCCGAGCTGTCGGGCACGCCGTGGATGTACAGCGGCACAGCCGCGCCGGCGTTCTCGTCGGTCGGCGTGCTGCGCCAGAAGACCGGCAGCCCGTCGATCTCGGCCGTGTGTTCGCTCACCTCGGGCATCGGGCGAGGATATAGAGGCGGTCCGCGCCGCGGCGCTCGTTGCCGGCGCGCGTCCGACTACCGTTCAGCTGTGCCACCGACCGTCTCGAGGCGCCCCGCGCGCCGCCCCGCGACCTCGCCCGCCGCGACATGGGTAGGCCCGACACGCGCGCGCGTCGTCAGGATTCGCGACCGTCTGCGCGCGGTATACGGCGCGCCGCTGATGCGCCCCCACGGCGACCCGCTCGGAGAGCTGATCCTGACGGTCCTCTCGCAGTCCACCAACGACCGCAACCGCGACGTCGCCTTCCTGCGCCTGCGCGAGCGCCTGCCGACGTGGGAGCAGGTGCGTGACGCGCCCGCGGTCGCGGTCGAGGAGGCGATCCGCCCGGGCGGCATCTCCAAGGTGAAGTCCGCGCGCATCCAGGCGATCCTGCGCGCGATCAGCGATGGGCCCGGCGCCGCTGCCGGCGCTTCCGGTGAGGGTCCCGACCTCTCCGGCGAGGAGGAGCTCTCGCTCGACTGGCTGCAGCGCGTGTCGATCGAGCAGGCGCGCGACTATCTCGTGTCGCTGCCCGGCGTGGGGCGAAAGACAGCCGCGTGCGTGCTGCTGTTCGCGTACGGGCTGCACGACGTGCCCGTGGACACCCATGTCTCACGGGTGGGCATGCGCCTGCACCTGCTGCGCCCTGGCGCCCCGTTCGAGGAGCTCCACGACCAGATGCTCGCGCTGACGCCGCCCGGCGAGGAGCTCGAGCTGCACGTCAACTTGCTGCGCCACGGGCGACGCACCTGTCACGCGCGCTCGCCCGCATGCCACGAATGCGCCCTCGCGCGCATGTGCCCGAGCCGCAAGTACTTCGTCTAGAGAGGTTCGGTGCCCTCGTTGAGGATCGTCAGGTACTCGTCGTAGACGTAGAGCTTTCCTCTTTGCCGGCCGGTCGCCTCACGTAGGATTCCGGCGTTCTCGAGCCGTTGGATGGCGGCGTACACGGGGGGATCGGTCAGTTCGAGGCGCTTGGCGGAGCTGCTGGCTCTGATGACGACTGAGCGGATCGCGAGGTCGTGCACGCGGTGTGCGGTCGCGGCGCCTCGTCCGAAGGTGTGGATTTTCTGGCGGTCTTTCTCGACCATCGCGACGACCCGCTGGGTGGTGAGCGTGGTGGATTCGGCGACCTCGATGACTCCTTCGAGGAAGAACCGCAGCCAGTCCTCCCAGGCTCCGTCGGTGCGGACGCGCTGTAGGTGCGCGTAGTAACTGTCGCGGTTACGCTTGAAGTGCAGGCTCAAGTAGAGGAGCGGCCGGGTGAGTACGCCCTCGGAGCACAGCAACAGCGTGATCAGAAGGCGTCCGACTCTTCCGTTGCCGTCAAGGAAGGGGTGGATTGTCTCGAACTGGGCGTGCGCGAGCGCTGCCTTCACAAGCACTGGCGTTGGATCTGGGTCGTCGTGGATGAACTTCTCGAGGGCGCCCATCGCCGCGGCGACCTCCCGCCATGGTGGTGGCACGAACCGCGCGGACGAGGGGCGGGGCCCGCCGAGCCAGTTCTGATCGCGACGGAACTCCCCGGGGTTCTTGTCGGCTCCTCGTCCTGTCTGGAGTAGTCGTCGATGGACTTCGCGTAGTAGTCGCGCGGAGAGCGGCGGCGCTCCTGGTTTGGCGATCTGGTCGAGGCCGTGGTCGAGAGCCGCGATGTAGTTCGCGGTTTCTCGTGCGTCTTCGCGTAGGGCGCCCGGCGCGGCATCGTGCTCGAAGAGCAGCAGGTCTGAAAGCGAGGACTGGGTGCCCTCGATCTGGGAGGAGAGGACCGCCTCCTTGCGGACGAACGTGTAGATGAACTGGTCGGGGTCAGGGAGTAGTAGCGTGATCCCGTCGAGGCGCCCGAGGGCCTGGTTCGTGCGGTCCAGCAGCAATTGCATCGCCGCGTCGATGCGAACGGGTGGCTTGGGTGGGAGCGGGCTGGGGTGGAAAGCCCAGTATCCGTCGGGGCCGCTGTCGGCGAGCCGGTACTCGCCTGTCCGGGGGCTCGACGCGGGTGTCGGCGGATCTTTACGTTCGCTTACCACCACCAAAGCTTACTAAACGATAACGGCACATCGTTTGCTTAGGGCGCTGGGAGATGGCGATCGGTGAATAGCGCCAGGAGCCGTGCTTGCCGAGTCAGCCCCGCGGCAAGACCGCGAACGCGATCACTGCGTATTGCACCGCCGCGGCGGCGATCACCAGCGTGTGGAAGACCTCGTGGTAGCCGAACACCTTTGGCCACGGGTTCGGGCGGCCGCTCGCGTACACGATCGCGCCGATCAGGTACAAAAGCCCGCCGCACGCCAGGCCGGCCGCGCCCAGCCAGCCGATCGCCGCCGGCAGCTCGCCGAAGACCGCCGCCGTCACTAGCCCGAGCGCGACGTACACCGCCGCGAACAACCACTTCGGGGCGTCAATCCACAGCAGCTTGAACACCACGCCGCCGAGCGCACCCGCCCACAGCACGATCAGAACCGTGCTCGCCAGCGAGCCCTTCAGCGCGAGCAGCGCCACCGGCGTGTACGTGCCCGCGATCAGCACGAAGATCATCGAGTGGTCGAGCCGCCGCATCCAGCGGCGCGCCGCCGGTCGCCACGTCACGCGGTGATACAGCGCGCTCGTGCCCAGCAGGCCTGAGACCGCGACGGCGTAGATCGTTGCGGCCACACGCGCCCGCCCGTCGGATGCCGCCAGGATCAGCACCACGCCGCAAACAAGCGACACGAAGAACGCGTACTCGTGCAGCACGCCGCGCAGTCGAGGCTTGATCGGAGCCCGCCCCGCCGGGACCATGTTCATACGTAGAAGGTACCGCGCCCGCGCCGGTGGATGTGGCTATTCAGGGTGAAGCGCGGGGCGCTGTTCAACTGGCCCGGAGGCCGCGTCCTGCAGCTTCTCACGCGCGCGCTCGGGCGTCACCGTGACAACGTCCCACGCCAGCCCCACGCGCGCGAGCCCCAGGATCAGCCAGCCGGACGGGTCGAGCTCGTACCAGCGCAGCCCGTGGAACGCCGATTGGGGGAACGCGTGGTGGTTGTGGTGCCATGCCTCGCCGAGCGAGGGCAGCGCCAGCCAGAACACGTTCGTGGAGTGATCGTCGGTGTCGAAGCGGCGGCTGCCGAAGAAGTGGCAGATCGAGTTGATGCTCCACGTGACGTGGTGCACGAGGAAGATCCGCACGAGGCCCGCCCACAGCAGCGCCGACAGGCCGCCGTCGACCAGCGAGCCGCCGCTCAGCGCCAGACCCAGCAGGAACGGCAGCACCAGGCTGCCCAGCGCGATCAGCGGGAAGCCCCGGTTGATGCGCCGCATCGTCGCGTCCTCGACCAGATCGCGCGCGAAGCGTTTCGATGACGCCTGGCCGTGGGTCTCGAACAGCCAACCGACGTGCGCGTGCCACAGGCCCGCCATCATGCCGCGCAGACCCGCGCCGTGTCCCGCGTGGGGGCTGTGCGGGTCGCCGTCTTCGTCGGTGAAAGTGTGGTGCTTGCGGTGGTCGGCCACCCAGTCGATCACGCCGCCCTGCAGCGACATCGAGCCGAGGATCGCCAGCGTGTAGCGCAGCCACGGGCGCGTCTGGAAGGCCCGGTGCGTGAGCAGGCGGTGGAAGCCCACCGTGATGCCCAGCGCCGTCAACAGGTACATCACCGCGAAGATCACCAGGTCGCGCGGGCCGAGGAAGTGGTTCCACAGCACCACCGCCGCCGCGATCACCCCCAGGAAAGGGACCACTACCGCTGTGATGTTCGCGTTGCGCTCGAGGCGGGTCACTTGACCCCTTGGTACACGCGCCTACAGTCGATGTTACGGCGCTTCCCCCCGTTTGGGGGGTGCGCGTCGGCCGCTGGCCTCGCGTGTCACGTCTGCGGCCTGCGCCGCAGAGCGCGCCCGGGCAGATACGGGCGGACGAGGGCACTTGATGCTCATCAGGAAATCTGCCATACTCACGCTCAGATTTATAAAGCTTATAGAGGGTGGCTCAGCAGGCCGAAGGCCGGCGAGCCGGGTCCCTCTTCCCCGATTACAAGGAGTTTTTAGGACATGGCCAAGACCATAGGCATCGACCTCGGCACGACCAACTCGTGCATGGCGGTGCTCGAGGGCGGCGAGCCGACCGTCATCGAGAACGCCGAGGGAGGCCGCACGACCCCCTCGGTCGTCGCGTTCACCGCTTCCGGCGAGCGCCTTGTCGGCACCGTCGCCAAGCGACAGGCCGTCACCAACCCGCAGAACACCGTCTTCTCGATCAAGCGCTTCATGGGCCGCAAGGAGGCCGAGGTGCGCGAGGAGGAGTCGATCGTCCCGTACAAGGTCGTCTCCGGCCCCAACGGCGACGCCCGCGTGGACGCAGGTGGCGAGCAGCACTCACCGCCGGAGATCTCAGCGATGATCCTGCAGAAGCTCAAGACCGACGCCGAAGCGTATTTGGGCGAGTCGGTCGACGGCGCCGTGATCACCGTCCCCGCCTACTTCAACGACGACCAGCGCCAGGCCACCAAGGACGCCGGCAAGATCGCCGGCCTCGACGTCAAGCGCATCATCAACGAGCCCACCGCCGCATCGCTCGCGTACGGCCTCGACAAGGAGTCCGACCAGACGATCCTCGTGTTCGACCTCGGCGGCGGCACCTTCGACGTGTCCGTCCTCGAGATCGGCGACGGCGTGTTCGAGGTCAAGTCCACCGCCGGTGACAACCACCTCGGCGGCGATAACTTCGACAAGGCCATCGTCGACTGGCTCGTCTCGGAGTTCAAGAAGAGCCAAGGCATAGATCTCTCTGCCGACCCGATGGCTCTGCAGCGCCTGTACGAGGCATCCGAGAAGGCCAAGATCGAGCTCTCCACCACCCAGGAGACGCAGATCAACCTGCCGTTCATCACCGCCGACGCCTCCGGGCCCAAGCACCTCGACATGCGCCTTACCCGCGCGAAGCTCGCTGAATTGACCAGCGATCTGCTCGACCGCGTCGTCGCGCCTGTGCGCCAGGCGATGGACGACGCCAAGAACAAGGGCGTCAAGGAGATCGAGCACATCGTGCTCGTCGGCGGCATGACGCGCTCGCCCGCCGTGCAGGAGAAGGTCAAAGAGTTGACCGGCAAAGAGCCGCACCGCGGGGTCAACCCCGACGAGGTCGTCGCCATCGGCGCCGCCATCCAGGCGGGCGTGCTCTCCGGCGACGTCAAGGACGTGCTGCTGCTCGACGTCACCCCGCTGACGCTCGGCATCGAGACCAAGGGCGGCGTCATGACCAAGCTGATCGAGCGCAACACCACCATCCCCACCCGCAAGGGTGAGGTCTTCTCCACAGCCGAGGACAACCAGCCGTCGGTCGAGATCCACGTGCTGCAGGGTGAGCGCGAGATGGCGCAGTACAACAAGTCGCTCGGCAAGTTCCAGCTCACCGGCATCCCGCCCGCGCCGCGAGGCATCCCGCAGATCGAGGTCGCGTTCGACATCGACGCCAACGGCATCCTCAACGTCTCCGCCAAGGATCTCGGCACCGGCAAGGAGCAGAAGATCGAGATCAAGGCCGGCTCCGGGCTCTCAGACGACGAAATCAAGAACATGGTCTCCGACGCCGAGTCCCACGCCGATGAGGACCGCCGCGCCCGCGAGCTCGCCGAGGCGCGCAACAACGCCGAGAACGCCGCCTACCAGGCCGAGCGCCAGCTCGCCGATCTCGGCGACCAGGTCGACGCCGACTCAAAGGCGCGCATCGAAGAGGCCATCAAGGAGGTTCGCGAGGTGCTCGAGTCAGAGGACCCCGCCGCCATCAACGCCAAGGCCGAGGCGCTGCAGACGGCGTTCCACGCGGTCTCCGAGGCGATGTACCAGCGCGCGCAGGAGCAGGCCGCCGCCTCCGGCAACGGAGCCGGGGCGGGCGGGAATCAGACAGACGGCGACACGTCCTCCTCGGATGACGAGGACGTGGTCGATGCCGAGGTCGTCGACGAGCCACAGGCATAGGTCATTCACATGACCGACATCAAGCAGACGCTCGACGGATCGGAGATCCGGGGCACCGCCGCCGCAGGCGGTGGTCAGCCCGAGCAGGTCAACGATGGGGAGGCGTCCGTGGATGGGGCGCCTCTCACCGACGGCGCGGCCGCGGTCGTGTCGGACGTCGAGGACGCTGTCGAGGTCGCGGCGATCGAGGGCGAGCTTGACGAGCTCGTCAAGACGGCCAAGCAGCGCGACGACTACCTCGCGCTGGCGCAGCGCACGCAGGCCGACTTCGAGAACTACCGCAAGCGCGTCGCGCGCGAGGCTGCCGCGGCGCGCGATCGGGGGGTGGGGTCGCTCGCCAAGGAGCTGCTGCCCGCGCTCGACAACCTCGACCGGGCGCTCGACGCAGCTGCCGAGGACGATCCGCTGCTCGATGGCGTGCGCCTCGTGCGCACGGAGCTGAAGGCCGCGCTCGCGCGCGCCGGCATCGACTCGTTCTGCCCGCTCGGCGAGCAGTTCGACCCGTCCGTGCACGAGGCTGTCGCCACCGCCCCACAGGCGCCCGACGGCAAGCCGAGCGGCACCGTCGTCGAGGTCTACCAGGACGGCTACCGGCTGGGCGAGGGCGTCCTGCGCCCCGCGCGTGTGGTCGTGGCGGCATAGGACGGAGGACCTAGATGGCGACGCGACCCGACTACTACAAGACGCTCGGCGTTGACAAGAAAGCGACCCCCGAGGAGATCAAGAAGGCCTACCGCAAGCTCGCGCGCCAGTACCACCCCGACCGCAACCCCGACGACAAGCAGGCGGAGGCGCGCTTCAAGGAGATCTCCCAGGCCCACGACGTGCTCGGCGACCCCGACAAGCGCAAGCACTACGACAGCGGCTCCGGGCCGTTCGCCACCGGCGCCGGGCCCGCCGGCGGCTTCGGCGGCTTCGGCAACTTCGACTTCGACGCTTCGTCGATGGGCGACATCCTCTCCAACCTGTTCGGCGGCTCGACCAGCGGTCGGCGCGTGCGCACCAAACCGCGCGGCGAAAAGGGCGCCGACCTCGAGGCGCAGGTGTCGATCACCTTCGACCAAGCCGTCGCCGGCGCGCAGGTCCCGCTGCAGGTGCCCATGCACGCCAGCTGCCCCACCTGCCACGGCACCGGCGCCAAGCCCGGCACCGCGCCGTCGGTGTGCCCGCGCTGCGAGGGGCGCGGAATCGAGACGCAGGGTCAGGGGATGTTCTCCATCTCCCAGCCGTGCTCACAGTGCGCCGGCACCGGCACCATCATCGAGGACCCCTGCCCGACCTGCCACGGCGCCGGCGCCGTGCGCACCGTCAAGCGCCTGCGCGTGAACATCCCCGCCGGCGTACGCGACGGCAGTCGCATTCGCCTCGCCGGCAAGGGCGAGCCCGGCCGCAACGGCGGCCCCCCAGGCGACCTGTACCTGATCACCAAGGTCGAGGCCTCGCCGCTGTTCACCCGCAAGGGCGACAACCTCGAGGTCGAGGTGCCGCTCAGCATCCCCGAGGCGCTGCGCGGCGCCGAGGTCACCGTGCCGACGCTCAACGCCACCAAGAAGCTGCGCGTGAAACCCGGCACCGCGCACGGCACCGTCCAGCGTCTGCGCGGCGAGGGGCCGACCAAGCTCGGGAGCAAAGGCGAGAAAGGCGACATCCACTATCGCTTCGTCATCGACGTCCCCAAGAACCTCAGCAAGGAGCAGGAGAGCGCGATCGACGAGCTCTCAAAGACGCTCGACGGCGACCCCCGCGCCGGGCTGTTCGGAAACGGCTCGGCGGCTGCCGGCGCCGCAAAGAACGCCGGCGACGCCGCCAAGCAGGAGGCCCGCGATGGCTCCTAAGGTGACGCGCGTGCAGGTCGAGACCGACCGCGGGGTGTTCATGATCTCCGTGGCCGCAGAGCTCGCCAACATGCACCCGCAGACGCTGCGCGTGTATGAGTCGCGCGGGCTGATCGAGCCGCAGCGCTCGCCCAAGGGCACGCGCCTGTACTCGCAGGACGACGTCGAGAAGCTGAGGCGCATCCAGGAGATGACCGCCGAGCTCGGCCTCAACCTCGCCGGCGTCGAGCGCGTTTTGCGCCTTGAGCAGGAGATCGACAGCATGCAGGCGCGCATCGAAGAGATCGAGCTCGAAGCGCTGCAGGCGCAGGTGCGCCTCGCCAACGAGCTCGAGGAGGTGCGCCGCTCCTTCCGCGCCGAGCTCACCGTGCCATATCGCGGCGGCCTCGAGCTCGTGCGCGCAGCCGACGCGCGCTCGCCCTTTCGTAACCCCGCCAAGAGGTCATAGAGCAGATGCAAGCCGATCGCTTCACCGTCAAGTCCCAGGAGGCGCTCGCCGCGGCCGCACGGCTGGCCGAGGAGCGTCGCAACCCGCAGGTCACGCCGCTGCACCTGCTCGCCGCGCTGAGCGCATCAAGTGCGCCGCGCCCCGGCGCAGGCGGAGCGCCCACGCCGAGCGCCGACGCGCCCGGCGGCGTCGTGCTGCCGGTGCTGAGCAAGCTCGGCGTGCAGGTTGACGCGCTGCGCGCGACCGTCGAGCAGGGGCTCGGGCAACTACCCGTGCTCGGCGCCGGTTCGAGCGCCGACGCCGGCGCCCAGCCGGGCGCCGAGCTCGTGTCCGTGCTGCGCAGCGCCGAGCGTGAGGCGGGCAAGCTTTCAGACCAGTACGTCTCCACCGAGCACCTGCTGCTGGCGCTCGCGAGCGAAGACGGCGTCGCAGGCCGCGCGCTGGGCAGCGTCGGCGCCAGCCACGAGCGGCTGCTCGCCGCGCTCGCTGAAGTGCGCGGCTCGCACCGCGTCACCGACCGGGCGCCCGAGGAGAAGTACGAGGCGCTGGAGCGCTTCGGCACAGACCTGACGACCGCCGCCGAGCAGGGCAAGCTCGACCCCGTGATCGGCCGCGACGAGGAGATCCGGCGCGTGATCCAGGTGCTCTCGCGGCGCACCAAGAACAACCCCGTGCTGATCGGCGAGCCCGGCGTCGGCAAGACCGCCATCGTCGAGGGCCTCGCCCAGCGGATCGTCTCCGGCGACATCCCCGACTCGCTGCGCGAACGGCGCGTGATCGCGCTCGACATCGGCTCGCTGGTCGCCGGCGCCAAGTACCGGGGTGAGTTCGAGGATCGTTTGAAGGCGGTGCTCGGCGAGGTGTCCGAGGCGCGCGGCAACGTGATCCTGTTCCTCGACGAGCTGCACACGATCGTCGGAGCCGGCGCGGCCGAAGGCGCCGTCGACGCCGCCAACCTGCTCAAGCCGATGCTCGCGCGCGGCGAATTGCGCTGCGTCGGCGCCACCACGCTCGACGAGTACCGCAAGTACATCGAGAAGGACGCCGCGCTCGAGCGCCGCTTCCAGCCGGTGAACGTCGGCGAGCCGTCCGTCACCGATACCATCGCCATCCTGCGCGGGCTCAAGGAGCGCTACGAGACCCACCACGGCGTCCGCATCCAGGACAGCGCGCTGATCGCCGCCGCCACCCTCTCCCACCGCTACATCGCCGACCGCTTCCTGCCGGACAAGGCCATCGACCTGATCGACGAGGCCGCCTCGCGGCTGCGCATCGAGATCGACTCCGTGCCCACCGAGATCGACGAGGTCGACCGTCGCGTGATGCAGCTCGAGATCGAGCTCACCTCGCTGCGCAAGGAGAGCGATGCGGCGTCCGCCGAGCGCAGCGAGGCGATCGAGCGCGAGCTGGCCGAGCTGCGCGAGCGCTCCGCTGCGATGAAGGCCCAGTGGCAGTCGGAGAAGCAGGCCATCCAGGGGGTGGGCGATCTGAAGGCGCGGCTCGAGGAGGCGCGCACCGAGGCCGAGCGAGCCGAGCGCGAAGCCGATCTACAGCGAGCCGCCGAGCTGCGCTACGGTGAGATCCCCGAGCTTGAGAAGCGGCTCGCCGAGCTCGAAGCCAACGAGCACGACCGCGAGGCCGCCGGCGCAGACGGCGGGACTCAGTACCTCAAAGAGGAGGTCGACGCCGACGACGTCGCCGAGGTCGTCGCGCGCTGGACCGGCATCCCCGTCAGCCGCCTGCTCGAGGGCGAAACCGAGAAGCTGATCCACATGGAGGAGCGCCTGCACGAGCGCGTCGTCGGCCAGGACGAGGCGATCGAGGCTGTCGCCACCGCGCTGCGCCGCTCGCGCGCCGGCCTGCAGGACCCCGATCGCCCGATCGGCTCGTTCCTGTTCCTCGGACCCACCGGCGTCGGCAAGACCGAGCTCGCACGTGCGCTCGCCGAGTTCATGTTCGACTCACAGGACGCCATGATCCGCATCGACATGTCCGAGTACATGGAGAAACACTCCGTGTCACGGCTGGTGGGCGCGCCTCCGGGATATGTCGGCTATGAAGAGGGTGGCCAGCTGACCGAGGCAGTGCGCCGGCGCCCGTACGCCGTCGTGCTGCTCGACGAGATCGAGAAGGCGCACTCCGACGTTTTCAACACGCTCTTGCAGGTGATGGACGACGGACGCCTCACCGACGGCCAGGGCCGCACCGTCGACTTCAAGAACACCGTCCTGATCATGACCTCCAACATCCCCGTCCTCGAAGGCTCTTCCGAGGCGCGCATCCGTGACGCGCTGCTCGAGCACTTCAAGCCCGAGTTCATCAACCGCCTAGACGACATCGTGCGCTTCGAAGCGCTCACGCGCGAGCAGATCTCCGAGATCGTCGAGCTGCAGGTCGCGCTCGTGATCGAGCGTGTCGCCGAGCGCGGCGTGCACGTCACGCTCACCGACAACGCGCGCGAGATGCTCGGCAACATGGGCTATGACCCCACCTACGGAGCGCGCCCGCTGCGGCGCGTCATCCAGAAGCAGCTCACCGACCGGCTCGCGCTGGCGCTGCTCGCCGGTGAGATCCGCGCGGGTGACTCCGTGAAGGTGGACACGCGCGAAGGAGAGCTGGCGCTGGAGAAGGCGCCCGCCGACGCATCCGTCACCGCCTGAGGTTCTCAAGCGTTCAGATCGACGGAGTCAGGCGAATTGCGCCGGTGGGGGCGTCGAACGGGTTGTCCCTGCGGGTGGGTCGCGGCGAACGCCGCGCGAGCTGCAGCGAAAGTGAGAACTTTTTCAACGCCTGGCCCTGTGGCGTGAGTTCGCCGTTGGCCAGCTGCATCGCCCACCCTCCGTCGCTGCGCGCGTACACAAGCAGCGCCCGCAGCCATCCCGCTTCGTGGTAGGGCAGCGCGTCGCGGAGCATCTGCGTGATATCCCGAGCTGCACGCTTCGCGCGCTCACGGGGTCCCACGCATGTGGCGCCTTCGTTGACGTTGACGGCGCAGTAGCCGACCTCCGAGACGATGATGTTGTTCTGGCCGGAGGTCATCGCTTCCTGTACCAAGGGCACCGACAGAATGCCCCCGCCGTCATTTTCACCAATGCTGTTCGGCGGCCCGTACGGGTGCAGGTACCAGCCCTGTATCTCGGTCTGTAGCGCCGGCTGAGTGGCGTACATCTCCGGCACCCAGCCGTTGCGCTTGCATTCGCCGCCACCCTGTGCCGGCGCTTCGGTGCAGCCCTTGCCCGTCGCCGCGACGTAGATGCTGCTCAGGGGAATGCCCGCCGCGCGCGCTTCCGGCAGCAGCCTCGCGATCACGTTGGCGTACTCGGCCCCGTTGTACTGGGGTGTCGTGTAGCCCCAAGGCTCGTTCATCGGTTCGAAGATCGCGCTCGGGTATTTTGCGTGGATCGCCTTCGCTGACTTGACGAAGCCCGCGACGTAGCCCTTGATCGTTTCCTTGCCTTCCGCTTCTTCGGCTTTGGTGCGTTCGCGTGGAAAGTTGGGATCGGACTGGTAGTAGCCCTGGTAGGCCCTGTACTCGATCGTCACGTCCGGGATCATGCCCGCGCCCGTCGAGGTCGCCAGCGCCCGCCCGCCTTCGGTCGTCCGGCCGCCTTCCACCGGCAGCCCGCCGGCGACCCAATCGAGCCACGGCCCCCCGCCACGGTCGTACACGACGCCGTCGGCCTCGAATTCGCGCAGGCGTTCCGGCTTGACGCCACCGCTGTTGCCGTTCAGGCCCAGCCACGAGGCAGCCGGTGGGGGGTCGTAGGCGAACTGGTCCTTTGGCGTCGGCGTGGACGTGCCGTTGGAGTTGGTCACGGCGACTTCCACAGGTTCACCGCCGCTGCCTGCCGGAGCCGTCACGGTGATCGATTCCGTTGAGATGACGCGCACGTTCGTGGCTGCTGCGCTCCCGAACCTAACGGTCGAGCCCGCGATGAAGCCGCTGCCCGTGAGCCTCACCGTCGCGCCACCCGCCGCAGGACCGTTGTTCGGAGCTAGCGAGCCGAGCACCGGGGCGAACGCCTGTGCGGCGCTTGCGCCCTCAACGGCAGCGCATATGGCGCCGCCGAGGCTGCACATCAAGACCATCGCCACGCCACGCAAGCTGTGCCCCATCGGCAACATGCTAGTGCCGCCGTCAGTTCTGGCGGTCCGGCTCGCGCCGGCCCCCGCGATCCGGTACAACCGCAGTGGGCGGACCGCCCTGTCCAGCCACGGAATACCGATCTCGAGGAGCCACCATGCCCACCTACGTGATGCTCACGACCCTCACCCCCGAGGGCGTGCAGACGGTCAAGAACAACCCGCAGCGGATCAAGGAGGTCAGCAAGGAGGTCGAACAGCTCGGCGCGACCGTCAAGGCGCAGTGGGCCACGCTCGGCCACGTCGACTTCATCTCCATCGTCGAGGCCCCCGACGACGGCACCATGGCGCGGGTGTCGCTGGAGCTCGGCTCGCGCGGCACCGCCCGCTACGAGACGCTTTCGGCGATCCCAATCGACGACTTCATCGCGTCTCTGTAACCTGCCCGCAATCTTCGCCTCCGAGCTCTCAGACGATCCCTCCGCGCAGGAGGGCAGGCCGACCGGTGTGCCCGGCATATCGCTCGTGCCCACGCCTATGGAGGAGTCCGAGGTGCAGGCGCAGCTCGACGGCATCGACGTCGACGCCCCGCGCGTGGGCATCGTGATGGGCTCCAAGAGCGACATGGAGACTATGGAGAAGGCCGCCAAGGAGCTCGAAGAGCGCGGCATCCTGCACGAGATGCGGGTCATGTCCGCCCACCGCGAGCCCGACCTCGTCGCCGAATACGCCAAGAACGCGCGCATGCGCGGCCTGCGCGTGATCATCGCCGGCGCCGGCATCTCCGCCGCGCTGCCGGGAGCGGTCGCCGCCCACACCGACCTGCCGGTCATCGGCGTGCCGCTCTCGGGGCGGCTCACCGCGGCCGGAGGGCTCGACGCGATCCTGTCGATCGTGCAGATGCCTCCAGGCGTGCCCGTTGCGTGCGTGGGCCTCGATAACCCCCGCAACGCCGCGATCCTCGCCGCGCAGATCCTCAGGGCATGATCGCCCGCTACACCCGCCCCGAGCTCGGCCGCCTGTGGACCGACGAGGCGCGTATGGACACCTGGCGCCAGGTGGAGCTGGCGGCGTGCGAGGAGCTGCCCGGCCTGCTCGGCGAGGACGGTCCCAGCGCAGACGAGCTGCAGGCGATCCGCGGCGCGGCGTTCAGCGTTACCGAGGTCAACGAGCGCGAGCTCGTCACTGAGCACGACGTCGCCGCGTTCGTCGACGTGCTCGCCTCATCCGTCGGCGAGGCCGGGCGCTGGATTCATTTCGGGCTGACCTCTTCCGACGTGCTAGACACAGCGCTCGCGCTGCAGCTGCGCGCCGCCGGCGAGGTGATCGTCGCCGGCGCCCGCGCGCTGACGCACGCTCTGGTCGGGCGCGCGCGCGAGCACGCCGGCACGCTGTCCGTCGGCAGGACCCACGGCGTCCACGCCGAGCCCACGAGCTTCGGGATCAAGCTCGCGGGCTTCGCGTTCGAGGCCGACCGCAATGCCGCGCGCCTGGAGCGAGCGTTCGCGCAGGTAGCCGTCGGTGCGATCTCCGGCGCCGTCGGCACCTACGCCGCCACCAGCCCCGAGTTCGAGGCGCGCGTGCTCGCCCGCCTGGGCCTCGCGCGCGAGGACGTCTCCACCCAGGTCGTCCCGCGTGACCGCCACGCCGAGCTGCTGAGCGCGATCGCGCTCGCCGGCGCCGGGCTCGAGCGCTTCGCCACGGAGGTCCGCCACCTGCAGCGCACCGAGGTGCGCGAGGTCCAGGAGCCGTTCCGCGCCGGCCAGAAGGGCTCCTCGGCGATGCCGCACAAGCGCAACCCCATCAAGAGCGAGCAGATCGCCGGCCTCGCGCGCGTGCTGCGCGGCAACGCCCAGGCCGGTCTCGAGAACGTCGCGCTGTGGCACGAGCGCGACATCTCGCACTCCTCCGTCGAGCGCGTGATCCTGCCCGACTCGACGATCCTGCTGGACTACCTTCAGCACCGCACCATCGCGCTCGTGCAGGGCATGACCGTCGACGTCGAGCGCATGCGCGCCAACCTCGAGCTCACGCACGGTGCGCTCTTCTCCCAGCGTGTGCTGCTCGCCTTGGTCGAGGCCGGCTCCTCCCGCGACGAGGCCTACCGCGCCGTACAGGAGCTCGCTCAGCGCGCGTGGGACGAAGGCATCGCGCTGCGCGAGCTGCTCGCCGCCGACGCGCGCGCGCTCTCTCTCGACCTCGATGCGATCTTCGACTACTCC
Source organism: Solirubrobacteraceae bacterium (assembly GCA_035939335.1). Lineage (GTDB taxonomy): Bacteria > Actinomycetota > Thermoleophilia > Solirubrobacterales > Solirubrobacteraceae > Palsa-744. The sequence goes on from DASZFY010000025.1 coordinate 106,388, forward strand.
CACTACCTCCGCCACGCCGACGAGATCATCGCGCGGCTGGACGCGATCGCCTGAGCGTTCGCTAGCATCGCGCCACGTGACCACTACGCTCGACGAGCTGCCCCTCATCGCCCGCGGCAAGGTCCGCGAGATGTACGACATGGAGGGGATCGAGGGGGTTCTCGGCACTCCGCCGCCGCTGCTGATGGTCGCCAGCGACAGGATCTCCACCTACGACGCGGTGCACCCCACGCCGATCCCCGACAAGGGCAAGGTGCTCACAGGGCTGTCGGTGTTCTGGTTCGAGAGGACCGCCGGGATCGTCGCCAACCACCTGATCTCCGCCACCGATGGCGTGCCCGAAGAGGCGCGCGGGCGCGCGCTGGTCGTGCGCCGGTTGCAGATGCTGCCCGTCGAGTGCGTCGTGCGCGGCTACATCACCGGGTCCGGCTGGAAGGACTACCAGGCGACCGGCTCCGTGTCCGGGATCGCACTGCCTGAGGGCCTGCGCGAGTCACAGCGCCTGCCCGAGCCGATCTTCACACCGAGCACCAAGGCCGACGTCGGCCACGACGAGGCGATCGACTTCGAGGGCGCAGTTGCGCTCGTCGGCGACCGCGCGCTGATGGAGCGCGTCCGGGACGCGTCGCTCGAGCTGTACTCGTTCGCCGCCGAGCATGCGCTCACCAACGGCGTGATCCTCGCCGACACCAAGTTCGAGCTCGGTCTCGACCCGGGCGAACACGGCGGCGGCGCGACGGCACTGGTCCTGGGCGACGAGGTGCTGACGCCCGACTCCTCGCGCTACTGGCCCGCGGACGGCTACGAGGTCGGCCGCTCCCAGCCGAGCTTCGACAAGCAGTACGTGCGCGACTGGGCGTCCGCCAGCGGCTGGGACAAGAAGCCGCCCGCGCCCGCGATCCCGGACGACGTCGTCACCGGCACGCGCGCACGCTACGTGGAGGCCTACGAGCGCATCACCGGCGAGCCGTTTCAGGCGTGGCTCGAGCGCACCGGCGCCGCGGGTGACGCGTGAGGGCCCGCGTCCTGATCCGTCCCAAGGCCGGCATCCTCGATCCGCAGGGCGTGGCCGTGCAGCGCGCGCTGCCGGCGCTCGGCTTCGAGGGCGTCGGCAACGTCCACATCGGACGCCTGATCGAGCTCGACGTCGAGGACCCCGACCAGCTGCAGCCGATGTGCGAGAAGCTGCTCGCGAACCCGCTCGTCGAGGACTACGAGGTCGAGCTGCTCGACGGCGGCGCTTGACGCTCCGTGAAGTTCGGCGTTCTTCAATTCCCCGGCTCCTGTGACGAGGTTGATGCGCTGCAAGCTGCCCGTAGGGTCGGCGACGCGGAGCTGATCTGGCACGGCGACCGCGACCTGGCGGGCGCCGATGCGATCGTCGTGCCCGGCGGCTTCTCCTACGGCGACTACCTGCGTGCGGGCGCGATCGCGCGCTTCTCGCCGGCGATGGAGTCCGTCATCGAGTTCGCGCGCGAGGGCGGGCTCGTGCTGGGGATCTGCAACGGCTTCCAGGTGCTGTGCGAGGCGCGCCTGCTCCCCGGCGCGCTGCTGTCGAACGCCAATCTGCGCTTTACCTCCAGGCTCGTCGCGCTCGACGTCGTGCGCACCGATACCGCCTTCACGGGCGCGTGCGCGGGGGACGCGCAGGGCGCCCAGCCGCAAGGCGCTCAGCCGCAGGGCGGCCAGCTGCAGGGCGCTCACCCGCATGGCGCCCAGCCGCAGGACCCGTCCGGGACGCGGCCGCCCCGGCTGAGGATCCCCGCAAAGCACTCCTGGGGTCGCTACTACGCCGACGCGGACACGCTCGCCGCAATGGACGACGCGGGACAGGTCGTCCTGCGCTACGCGCCGGGCGAGAACTTCAACGGCTCGCTGCACGACATCGCCGGTGTGCGCAACGAGGGTGGGAACGTGTTCGGCCTAATGCCACACCCCGAGCACGCCGTTGATGAGCTCACCGGCGGCTCCGCCGACGGCCTGAAGATCTTCCAGTCGATGCGGCTGGCCGTCGAGGCCGGCGCGTTTGCATGACGCGCCTGGCGGCGTATAGCCATGGTCGGACGAGGGGGCAGTGGGTGATACTGCGAATTAAAACACTGTATAGCCATAGTTATACAGACTTTTCGACGTGGACACCGACACCGACGACGGAGGCGCCGCCGCCCACGATGCCGCTGACGCCGATGCTGACGACGACGTCGACTTCGGCGTCTACATCGGAGGCGTCGTGACGCCAGAGCAGCAGACCGCGACATCCCCGACCGTCGAGGACGCGCTCGCGCTCGGGCTCACGCGCGAGGAGTACGCGCTCGTGCGCGAGAAGCAGGGCGGCCGCGCGCCGAACCAGGTCGAGCTGGCGATGTACTCGCTGCTGTGGAGCGAGCACTGCGCGTACAAGCACTCCAAGAAGCTGCTGCGGACGCTGCCGACGGAGGGCGAGCACGTGGTCATGGGGCCGGGCGAGAACGCCGGCGCGGTCGACGTCGGCGGCGGCCTCGTGTGTGCGTTCAAGGTCGAGTCGCACAACCACCCGAGCGCTGTCGAGCCGTTCCAGGGGGCGGCGACGGGCGTCGGCGGGATCTTGCGCGACATCTTCGCCGTCGGCGCCCGCCCGATCGCGGTGCTGGACTCGCTGCGCTTCGGCGAGCCGACGAGCGCTCGCTCGCGCTACCTGCTCGACGGCGCCGTGTCGGGCATCGGGCACTACGGAAACTCGATCGGCGTACCGACGGTCGGCGGCGAGGTGTACTTCGAGGCGCCCTACGAGCACAACTGCCTGGTCAACGCGATGGCGCTCGGTCTCGCCCGGCGCGAGCGGCTGGTGCTGAGCGCGGCGGCCGGGCCGGGCAACGCGCTGGTCCTGTTCGGCGCGTCCACCGGACGCGACGGCATCGGCGGCGCGTCGGTGCTCGCCTCGGCGGAGCTGGGCGGTGTGGGCGAGGGTGCGCCCGACAAGCGCCCGACCGTCCAGGTGGGAGACCCGTTCGAGGAGAAGAAGCTGATGGAGTGCTCGCTCGAGCTGCTCGAGCGTGGCCTGCTCGTGTCGCTGCAGGATCTCGGTGCCGCCGGCCTGACGTCGTCCGCTGCCGAGATGGCCTCCAAGGGCGGCGTCGGTATCGACGTGGACGTCGCGAAGGTGCCGCTGCGCGAGCCCGACATGGAGCCGTTCGAGGTGATGGTCAGCGAGTCCCAGGAGCGGATGCTGTGCGTCGTCGAGCCGGCGAACGTGGCCGCGGTGATGGGCTTGTGCGAGAAGTGGGAGGTCAACGGGGCGACGATAGGCGAGGTCACCGACACCGGACGGCTGCGCGTGCTGCGCGACGGCGAGCTCGTCGGCGACATGCCGGTCGCCGCGCTCGTGGACGACTGCCCGCTGTATGACCTGCAGCCGAGCAAGCCCAGCGAGCCGATCTACGCGGGCCCGCCGGCCATGAGCGGGCTCACGTACGAGACACCGCCCGCGGCCCTCCTGCTCGCACTCCTCTCATCTCCAAACCTGTCCTCGCGCAGGCCACTGTTCGAACGCTATGACTCGATTGTGCAGTCGCGCACGGTGTGCGGCCCCGAGCAGGCGGACGCTGCGGTGCTGGCGCTCCCCGACGCCAGCGCGCTGGCGGTCAGCATCGACTGCAACGGCCGGCGCGTCGCAGCCGACCCCTACACGGGAACGGTCGCCGCGGTGCTCGAGTGCGCCGCCAACCTCGCGTGCGTGGGCGCCGAGCCGCTCGGCACGACCAACAACCTCAACTTCGGCAACCCTGAGAAGCCGCACATCGCGTGGCAGCTGACTGAGTCGGTGCGCGGCCTCGGCGATGCGTGCCGCGCGCTGCACGCGCCGATCGTCGGCGGCAACGTGTCCCTGTACAACGAGGGCGCCACCGGCCCGATCTACCCGACGCCGGTGATCGGCATGGTGGGGCGCCTTCCCGACGCGCGCCGTGCCGGTCGGCTGGGCTTTGCGCGCCCGGGGGATGAGATCGCGCTCGTGGGCGTGCTGCGCCCGTCGTTGGCCGCCAGCGAGCTCGCCAAGCTGACGGGACAGCCGCTTCCCGACGGGCTCCCGGAGATCGACATCGACGCCGTCCGCGCCGCCCAGCTGGCCGTGCGTGACGCGGTGCGCGAAGGCGCCCTGTCGAGCGCGCATGACGTTGCCGAGGGCGGGGTCGCGGTTGCGCTCGCCGAGTGCTGCCTCGCCGGCGGCCTCGGCGCGCAGGTCGAGCTGCCGGAAGGACTGTGGGAGGTGACCCCGCTCCCGCACGAGCCCGGCGCGCCCGCGCCGATCCCCACGCTGCTGACCACGGCCCTGTTCGGCGAGGGCTCCGGCGGCTTCGTCGTCAGCGGCGAGGCGGGCGCGCTGCGCGCGCTGGGCGAGCGCGTCCCCGTCCTGTCGATCGGCAGGGTCGGCGACGACGTGCTGGGCATCGTCGAGGCCGGCGCCCCCGCTGGAACGATGGTCACGCTCACGCTGGACGAGCTGGCCGACGCCCGCTCGAGCCTCGCGCAGCTGTTCTCCTGACCCCTGCTGCTAGCTTGTGAACGTGATGCGTGAGGGACCGCGCGACGAGTGCGGAGTGTTTGGACTGTATGCGCCCGGTCACGAGGTGTCCAGGCTGTCGTACTTCGCGCTGTACGCCCTGCAGCACCGCGGCCAGGAGTCGGCGGGCATCGCCGCGGCCGACCGCGGTGGGCACATCATCACGCGACGCGAGCTCGGCCTCGTCAACCAGGTGTTCACCGAGAACGACCTGCGCACGCTCGCTGGCGAGCTGGCGATCGGGCACGTGCGCTACTCGACCACCGGCTCCAACGCGTGGGAGAACTCGCAGCCGGTGCAGCGCTCGGAGGGGACCAACGGCTCGCGCCGCGAGGTCGCGCTGGCGCACAACGGCAACCTGATCAACGCGCTGGAGCTGCACGATGAGCTGCTCGAGCGCGGTGTCACGTTCAGCTCGACGTCCGACTCGGAGATCATCGCCGCGATGATCGCCACGCACCCCGCCGAGCTGGTCGAGGACGCGATCGCCGACGTGCTGCCGCGTCTGCGTGGAGCGTTCTCGATCGTCGCCATGACCAAGGACCGCGTGGTCGCCTTCCGCGACCCGCATGGGCTGCGCCCGCTCGCGATCGGGGTGCTCGACCCCGGGCCCGAGGCGCCCGACGGTGGGGTTGGGGGTGCTCGCTACTGCGTCGCCAGCGAGTCCTGCGCGTTCGACATCATCGGCGCGAAGTTCCTCCGCGATGTCGAGCCTGGCGAGCTGGTGACGCTCGGCGAGAACGGCCTGGAGAGCCGCAGTGTGGTGAGCGGCGGCAGGCGCGCGTTCTGCGTGTTCGAGTACATCTACTTCGCCCGCCCGGACTCGCGCATGAACGACCAGGTCCTGCAGGTCGCCCGTGGGCGCATGGGCGAGATCCTATGGCGCGAGTCGCCCGTGGAGGCCGACCTGGTAATCGCGGTCCCGGACTCCGGCAACCCCGCCGCCCGCGGCCTCGCGCGCGCCGCCGGGCTTCCGCAGGACGACGGCTTCGTCAAGAATCGCTACGTCGCGCGCACGTTCATCCAACCGGGGCAGGAGTTGCGCAAGCACGGGCTGCGGCTGAAGTTCAACCCGCTGCCGGAGGTGATCGCGGGCAAGCGCCTGGTGGTCGTCGACGACTCGATCGTGCGCGGTAATACCACCCGACAGATCGTGCAGATGCTCCGCGACGCCGGCGCGGCGGAGATCCACATGCGCATCTCCGCCCCCCCGATCAAGCACCCGTGCCACTACGGCATCGACATGTCCACCCGCGAGGAGATGATCGCCCACGGGCGCACGACCGAGGAGGTCGCCGCGGAGCTCGGCTGCGACTCGCTGCACTACCTGTCGTTGGAGGGGGTGTACGAGGCGGTGCGCGCCACTCGCACGACGCACTGCGACGCGTGCTTCACCGGCGAGTACCCGCTCGCCGGGAGCGACGGCGCGGCGGGCAAGTACTCGCTGGAGGAGCCGCTACCCGAGGTGGTCCTCGCGCGCCCCTGAGGCGTCGCTGTAGCGGTTGTTGTACGGCCGGCGGATGATCAGCTTGCCCGTGCGTGCGGAGCGTGGCGCGTAGCCGATGAAGGCGATTACGAGGAGGAGTGTGATGATGACGGCTGCAAGCATTTGGCCTGTCCTTCGTTCGGAGTACCAGGCCCTCTCCACTCTCGAGTTCATTGAACGACATCGCGGGAGCTAGCTCTGTGAGGTTGCTCACAGCTATGGTGACCGGCGCGTGGCCGACCCACTCCCGATCGCGGTGCTCGTGTCAGGCACGGGCACCAACCTGCAGGCGCTGCTAGACACGGTGCACGGCAGCGAGGCGCAGGTGGTGGCGGTGGCCTCGAGCGTTGCCGGCGCGCGGGCGCTCGAGCGCGCGGCCGAGCGCGGCGTTCCCACCGAAGTGTTCGCACGCGCGTCGTACAGCGATCGCGCCGCGCGCGACGCGGCGCTGGCCGACTGGCTGGTCGAGCGCGGCGCGCGGCTGGTGGTGCTCGCCGGCTACATGGAGCTGCTCGGCGAGCCCTTCCTGTCGCGCTTTCCGCGCGCGGTCATCAACGTTCACCCGTCGCTGCTACCGGCGTTCCCCGGACTGGGCGCGATCGAGCAGGCGCTCGCGTATGGGGTGAAGGTGTTCGGTGTGACGGTTCACTTCGTCGACGCGGGCGTGGACTCCGGGTCGGTGATCCTGCAGCGCGCGGTCGAGCTGCCCGACGCGCGCGAGCCGGACGAGGTGCTGGCGGCGCTGCGCCCGCTCGAGCACGAGCTGCTGCCGCGCGCGGTCGCGCTGTTCGCGCGCGGCGCACTCGACGCGGACCCTGAGAACCCCCGCCGCACGATCGTCGATCGCCGGGCGATCCACGCAGGCGAGGGGTAGGCTCCCTGGCAATGGTCGGCGAGGGCGACGTGATGACTGATCGAGCATCTGGCATCGAGCGTGCCGAGCCGGGCGAGGTGCGCGTGCGGCGGGCGCTGCTGTCGGTGTCGGACAAGCGGGGGATCGTCGAGCTCGCGCAGGGTCTGGCGGAGCTGGGTGTAGAGCTGGTGTCGACCGGCGGCACCGCGCGCGAGCTGGCCGGCGCGGGGATCGCGGTGCGGGCGATCGAGGACTTCACGGGCTTCCCGGAGATCATGGACGGGCGCGTGAAGACGCTGCACCCGCGGCTGTACGCGGGCCTGCTGGCGCGGCGAGACCAGGACGAGCACCTGCGCGCGGGGGCAGAGCAGGAGATCGAGCAGGTGGACCTCGTGTGCGTGAACCTGTACCCGTTCGAGCAGACCGTCGCCCGCGGCGACGCCTCCGAGGAGGAGGTGATCGAGAACATCGACATCGGCGGTCCGACGATGATCCGCGCGGCGGCCAAGAACAGTGCGTTTGCGGCGGTACTGGTCGATCCGGGCGACTACGAGCGCGTGCTGGGCGAGCTGCGCGAGTCCGGCGGCAGGCTGTCTTTGCAGACGCGCAAAGCGCTCGCGGGCAAGGCGTTCGCGACGACCGCGCGCTACGACGCGGCGATCTCGACGTGGTTCGCGGCGCGCGACGGCGACGGCGCGTTCCCGCCGAGCTGGCGGGACGCGTACGAGAAGGTGATGGACCTGCGCTACGGCGAGAACCCGCACCAGCAGGCGGCGTTCTACGCGCGCGCGGGCTCTCCCACGCACCTGCTGGCGGGCGTCGAGCAGCTGCACGGCAAGGAGCTGTCGTTCAACAACCTGCTCGATCTCAGCTCCGCGCGCGAGCTGGTGGAGGAGTTCGACGAGCCGGCGTGCGCGATCGTCAAGCACAACAACCCCTGCGGCTGCGCCGTCGGCGACAGCGCCCGCGACGCCTACGAACGCGCCTTCGCGTGCGATCCGCAGAGCGCGTACGGCGGCGTGATCGCGGTCAACCGTCCCGTCGACGGCGCGTTCGCGGAGGAGCTGGGCAAGCAGTTCATCGAGGTGCTGCTCGCGCCCGGCTACGACGCCGCCGCGCTGGAGACGCTGCAGGTGAAGAAGAACGTGCGCCTGCTCGAGCTGAGCGACTGGCCAGCGGCCACCGAACCGGGAGACACTCGCTCCGCTCGCATCCCCGAACCGGCCAGCGAGGTCGAATCCAAGCCGGTGATTGGCGGCCAGCTGCTGCAGACCCACGACGTCGTCTCGGAGACGCGCGAGCAGATGCGCACGATCACCGCGCGCCAGCCGAGCGAGCAGGAGTGGCGCGACATGCTGTTCTCGTGGGTCGTCTGCCGGCACGTGCGCTCCAACGCGATCGTGCTAGCCACCGGCGGCGCCACGATCGGCATCGGCGCCGGCCAGATGAGCCGCGTGGACGCGGTGCGGATCGCGATCGAGAAGGCGCAGCAGTTCCGCGCGGATGCGCTCGCCGGCTCGGTGCTCGCCTCCGACGCGTACTTCCCCTTCGCCGACGGCCCGCAGCTCGCGCTGGATGCAGGCGTCAGCGCGATCATCCAGCCGGGCGGGTCGGTGCGCGACGAGGAGGTCGTCGCGGCGGTCGATGCGGCAGGGGCGGCGATGGTCGCGACGGGCGTGCGGCACTTCAGGCACTGATACGCGTCAGCCGGCGGGAATAGCCAGACAGGCACGTCCGCTTTGGCGTCAAGAATGTCCCTACTATGTCCCAGACATGCGACATAGAGAGGACATATGACTGCTCAGCTGACATACGAGGAGCGGCTTGGGAGGATCGACCAAGAGGTGGGGGAGCTGCAGCAGGCCTTTATCGAAGCTGTCGAACACCTGCGTCGAGCTCCGGAGGCGGACGGTTCCTTCGAGGATCGCTGGGAGGGGATAGCTCAGCGGATGAAGGATCTGCGTGGAGAGATCGAGCCGGAGGACTTCGACAAGGAGCAGCTCGCAACGCTCGCTGGCACGCTGCTCGACATTCGCGATCAGCTCGACCGGGGCGGCGCTCGGGGCAACCTGGACGTATGTGACCAGCTGATGATCATGCTCGAGCGCATCCGCCACGTCGTGCGAGATGCCCTCGATGAGCACGTAAGCGGCGTCGCGGGGGATGTCGGGACGGTCATGGCCGAGCTCGACCGCTGGCTACCAGACGTCTCAGACCAGACCATCGCGACCATGATCGGCGTGGATCGCCGGACGCTCTCTCGGTGGAGGGGGCAGGCAGGACAGCCGCGGCGCAATCTCCGGCTCTTCGCACGCCTTGTGGCAATCCTTCGGCACAGCTGGGACGAGCAGGGCATCATCGCGTGGTTCGGACGCCCGCGACGCGAACTGGGCGGTCGGCGCCCCGTAACCCTGCTAGGCGATCCCAACGCCGAGGACGCGCTTCTCGCCGCCGCCCGATCGGGTAGGAACCAGTATGCGTCGTAGGCCCAGCCCGGCTTTCGTCCGGCGTACGTGCGTGGCCTACCGCGTCACCTCCTACGACGTGCCGCTCTGGGTCAACCCAAATCGACGGAGCGGTCGCTGGAACATCGCCGGCTGGGAGCCCACCCAGTACATGGCGCTCGACACCGAGGCGCCATTCGCCGAGATCCTCCGGCACGAGGATCTTCGTACCGAGGAGGCCGCTTCGCACTTCTTGGCGACAGAGTGGCAACTGCGAGTCGACGACGCCATGCTCGTCGACTACTCCACGTTCGAGCTCGCCGACGCGGCAGGATTTGACGCACAGGCGCTTGTCGAGGATGACCACGAGCGCTGCCAGGCCGAGGCGCAGTGGTTGGTCAGCGAAGGCGCCCGCGGGGTCCTCTCTCCGTCCGCGGCGCTGCCCGGGAGTACGAACCTGACGCTCTTCGGCCCTCGCGTGCGCGTGCCGTGGGGCAGCGCGGCAGAGCTCGCCTCCTCGATCCCCGCACAACCGCTCATCACAGGCCATCCTCCGCGGAGTCTGACCGCGCGCGTACGCTACTTCGGGCAGCCGGAAGCGTTGGTTGAGGCGTATATGCAGGTCCGTCGCAATGGCTGACGGCTCAGCGTCGCGTGGCGACAGAGCTTGACGGTGGCTGTGCGCAGCCGGCGCGTGCTTTTCTTGAGCTGATGTTGTGTCCAGTCGGCGCATGCGCCGACTGGCGGGCCGCACATGTGCGGCCCGCCAGGCCGCATGCGGCCTGGTCGTCGAGTCGATCAGCCGATACTGTTCCTGCATGGCAGATTTGGCCACCCAGCCAGCGAGGGAGGGCGAGGAGCAGGAGGGCGGCTCTCAACCGACGCACGTCGTCGAGCGGTTCCTGGCGCTACTCTGCGCAAAGGACCTCGGTGGCGCTTCGGACCTGCTGGCGGAGGACGTCGAATACGTCAACGTCGGACTGCCCGCGGTGCACGGACGCGAGCGCGTTCGGCGGCTCCTACGCGCCACGCTCGGTCGGGCCGGCGCGGGGTTCGAGGTGTACACGCACGCGATCTCAGCGAACGGGCCGTCCGTCTTGACAGAGCGCACGGATGTCCTGCTGTTCCGGCGGCTGCGCATCCAGTTCTGGGTCTGCGGGCGCTTCGACGTCCACGACGGGCAGATCGTGCTGTGGCGCGACTACTTCAGCCTGACGAGCTACTCGGCTGCAACGCTGCGGGGATTGCTCGGCGTGTTCATTCCCGCGGTGCGAGCCAAACCGCCGATAACTTGATTCCCGCCGAGTCTGGCAACCCTCAGCCAGCGGAGATCGTAAGCGACTCGTCTTGCCCAGCGCCGAAGGCGCTCGCAAGACGATCGATTACGATCGGAGCATGTGTAGAAACATCCGCAACCTCCACAACTTCGAGCCACCCGCCTCTGACGAGGAGATCCACGCGTCGGCGCTGCAGTACGTGCGCAAGATCAGCGGCTTCACCAAGCCTTCGCAGGCGAACGCCGAGGCGTTCGAGCGCGCGGTCGAGGCGGTGAGCGAGATCTCGACGCGCCTGCTCGACGAGCTCGTGACGAACGCGCCGCCGAAGGACCGCGAGGTCGAGGCCGCGAAGGCCCGCGCTCGCTCGGCGCAGCGTTACGCCGCGTAAGCGACGTCGCACGGGCGAGGCGATGGCGAGTGCCCCGACGCAGCGGGGAGGGTCTTGACGAAACTGCTGTTACGATATATCGTGTAGTTACGTTGATAGCTCACGATAGGAAATAGATATGTTTGGCAATACGGTTTATTCAACGGGCGCAAAGCCCGGATGCAGGTCAGCTCATCACGGCGGGCGGCACGGACACGAGTTCGCTCACGGACCGCGTGGCGAGTTCGGCGGGGGACCGTTCGGCGGCTTCGGGCCAGGGGGCGGCGGCCCACGCGGTCGCGGTCGCAGGGCGCGCCGTGGCGACATCCGCACGGCGGCGCTGCTGCTGCTCGCGGAGGAGCCGCGCAACGGCTACCAGATCATGCAGGAGGTGCAGGAGCGCAGCGGCGGCGTCTGGAGCCCGAGCCCCGGCTCGGTCTACCCGGCCCTGCAGCAGCTCGAGGACGAGGGTCTGATTCGCACCCAGGAGGACGACGGGCGCAAGCTGTTCGCGATCACCGACGAGGGGCGCGCGCTGCTGGCCGAGCGCGGCGCCGAGCGGCCGGCTCCGTGGGAGCAGACAGGCGGCGCAGCCGGGGCACACGAGCTCGGAAAGCTGATCCGCGAGGTCGCCTCGGCGTTCGCGCAGGTGATGCGAACGGGCAGCGAGAGTCAGATCGCCAAGGCCGGCGGCGTGCTCGCCAACACCAGGCGCGAGCTGTACCGAATCCTCGCCGACGGCGATGACGCCGGCGCGGCCGGCGACGCCGAGCGCAAGTGAGCCGGACACCGGCGCGGATGCCGGTACGGTGAACCAAGACAGGTGAACGACACCACGACGACACAAACAAGCCCCGCATCCGAGGCGGCGTCCACCCCCGCCGTCTCGGTCGAAGGGCTGGTCAAGCGCTATGACCAGGTGGAAGCGGTGCGTGGCATCGACTTCGACGTCGCAGGCGGCGAGATCTTCGGCTTCCTGGGGCCCAACGGCGCGGGCAAGTCGACGACGATCAACATGCTGTGCACGCTCGTGCGCCCCAGCGGCGGCTCGGCGCAGGTCGCGGGGCACGACGTGGTTGCAGAACGCGATGAAGTGCGTCGCAATATCGGGCTGGTCTTCCAGGACACGACGCTCGACGGCTACCTGACCGCCGAGCAGAACTTGCAACTGCACGCCGAGCTGTACGGCGTGCCGCGCGAGCTGGTACGCGAGCGCATGCGCCAGGTGGTGGAGATGGTCGGGCTGTGGGAGCGGCGTGGCAGCCTCGTGAACACGTTCTCCGGCGGCATGAAGCGGCGCCTGGAGATCGCGCGCGGGCTCCTGCACTCCCCGCGCGTGCTGTTCCTCGACGAGCCGACAGTCGGGCTGGACCCGCAGACGCGCAGCTCGATCTGGCGCTACATCCGCGAGCTCAAGGCCAGCGAGGACATCACGATCTTCCTCACCACGCACTACATGGACGAGGCCGAGTACTGCGACCGCATCGCGATCATGGACCAGGGACGCATCATCGTGCTCGACACGCCCGCGGCGCTGAAGGCGAAAGTCGGCAAGGACCGCGTGCAGATAGAGACAGACGACGACCAGGCGGCGATCGCCGCGCTGCGCGAGCGCTTCGCGATCGAGGCCACGATCGCCGAGGGCGCGGTCACGTTCGGAGTGAGCGACGGCGGGCAGTTCGTGCCGCGGCTGTTCGCCGAGCTCGACGTGCCGATCCGCTCGGTAAGCGTCTCGCGTCCCTCGCTCGACGACGTGTTCATGTCCTACACCGGCACCACCATCCGCGACGCGGAGTCCGGTGGTGAGAACGACATGCTGCGCAACGTCGCGCGGATGATGAGCCGCTGATGGCAACCGAGACGACCAAGCCTCAAGCGAGCGGGCCGGCGCCGCAGCTCCGTCACCAGCCGCACGAGCTCGCGCGCGTGCGGGTGCCGACGCGCAGCGTGCTGAGCGAGCTGCGGGCGATCAAGGTCGTGTGGAAGCGCGAGCTGATCCGCTTCAGCCACGACCGGCTGCGGATCCTGACGTCGTTGATGCAGCCGTTCCTGTTTCTGTTCGTGCTCGGCACCGGCATCTCCTCGCTCGCCTCCGCGGGCACGCACGGCGTCAACTTCAAAACCTTCATCTACCCCGGCGTGCTGTGCATGGCGGTGATGTTCACCGCGATGTTCTCCGCGGCGTCGATCGTGTGGGACAGAGAGTTCGGCTTCCTACGCGAGATGATGGTCGCGCCCGTGCGGCGCAGCTCGATCGTGCTGGGCAAGTGCCTCGGCGGCGCCACGGTGGCGGCCTTCCAGGGTCTGATCGTGATCGCGATCTCCCCGCTCGTCGACGTGCCCTACGAACTCGGCCTGATCTTGGAGCTGCTCGCGCTGGGGCTGGCGCTCGCGTTCGCGATCACCGCCTTTGGCGTGATGTTCGCCGCCAGGATCAACCAGATGCAGTCGTTCATGGCGCTCATGCAGATGGTGATCATGCCGATGTTCTTCATCTCCGGCGCACTGTTCTCCGTCGCCAGCCTGCCCAGCTGGCTCGGGATCCTCAACCGCCTCGACCCGCTCACCTACGCCGTGGACCCGATGCGCCGCGCGATCTTCGCGCACCTGAGCGTCAGCCCGGCCGCGCGTCATGCGCTCGCGCCGGGCGTCACCTGGTGGGGCTGGCGCGTGCCCACCCTGCTGGAGGCCGGCGTGATCGCGGCGCTCGGGCTCGTGATGCTGTGCATCGCCATCTGGGAGTTCTCTACCGCGGAGTGAGCCTGGTAGGGTCGCGCCGATGGCTTCGCTCGATCCGTTCTCACCGGCGTGCGAGCTCGCCGACGCGCTGCGCCGCCGCGAGCTGTCCGCCGCGGAGCTGCTCGACGCGTGCATCGCCGCGGTCGACGAGCGCAACCCCGAGCTGAACGCGGTCATCTGGCGAAACGACGAGCACGCGCGTGCCGCCGCCGCGGAGACCGACCGTCGCCTGGCCGCGGGTGAGCAGGGCGGGCGGGCTCCGTTTCTCGGCGTGCCGCTGCCGATCAAGGACCTCACGCCCGTCGCCGGCTGGCCGGTCACCTACGGCTCCAACGGCGCCCCGGAAGGCGTGAGCGACCAGAGCGAGCTCGTCGTCGAGGCGCTCGAGCGCGCCGGGTTCGTGCTGTGCGGGCGCACCAACACGCCGGAGTTCGGGGTGATCACGGCCGCTGAGAACAGCCGCTACGGGATCAGCCGCAACCCGTGGGACCCAAGTCGGACTCCGGGCGGCTCCAGCGGCGGCGCGGCCTCAGCGGTGGCCGCCGGGATGTTCCCGATCGCCCACGCCAACGACGGCGGCGGCTCGATCCGGATTCCCGCCTCCTACTGCGGGCTCGTAGGCTTCAAGCCAAGCCGCGGTCGCGTACCGCGCCTGGCGCAGAGCTGGCTCGGCGCGGTCGTCGAGGGCGTGGTCGCGCGTACGGTCGCCGACTCGGCGGCGGTGCTCGACGCGATCGCCGGCCCCGACCAGCTCGCCTGGTACAACGCGCCCGCGCCCACACGTCCGTTCGCGCAGGAGGCCGGCTCGCCGCCCGCACGGCTGCGCGTCGGGCTGATGGCGCAGGCGCCGCTCGGCATACCGACGCACGAGTCGTGCACGACCGCCGCGCGTGAGACCGCGGCGCTGCTCGAGCAGCTCGGCCACGACGTGCACGAGGTGGAGGTGCCGACGATCTCCGAAGAGATGGTGCCGCCGTTCATCGCCCTGACCCAGGCGGGCCTCGCCGACTACGAGGGCGTCGACTGGTCGGCTGTCGAGCCGCACATCGCCCACCAGCGCAAGGCGAGCGGCGAGCTCGGCGCCTACGACTACGGTCTCGCCATGCGCACGCTCGAGCTGCTCAGCCGTCGCGAGGTCGCGCGCTGGGGGCGCGACTTCGACGTCCTGCTGACGCCCACCTCGGCGATCCTGCCGCCGCTCGCGGGCGCGGTGCTCGAGGCCCAGCACGCCACACCTGATCAGCCGGTGCTGGACGTGGTGGCGAGCGTGTCGTTCACCGCCTTCGGCAACGTCACCGGGCTGCCCGCGGTGAGCCTGCCGCTGCACTGGAACGACGACGGCCTTCCGATCGGAGTCCAGCTCACCGCCGGACCGTGGCAGGACGGCGCGCTGATCGCGCTCGCTGCCCAGCTCGAGCAGGCGCGTCCGTGGGCTGGGCGCCGGCCGCCGCTCGCTCAGCCCGTTCGCTGACAAGCCGGTAGAACACCTCCACGAGGTAGGGGTCGAACTGCGTGCCCGCACAGCGACGCAGCTCAGCCAGCGCGTCCTCGAGCGTCATCGCCCGCTTGTACACGCGCTCGTCGAGCATCGCGCGGAACGAGTCGCAGATCGTGATGATGCGGGCCCCCAGCGGGATCTCATCGCCGGCGAGGCCGTCGGGATATCCCTTGCCGTCCCAGCGCTCGTGGCTGGAGCGCACGAGCGGGCCGATCCGCTCCAGCGATGGGCCGGCGGCAGCGATGATCTGCTCGCCCATGACCGTGTGCTGCTTCATGAACTGCCACTCCTGCTCGCTGAGCGGTCCGGGCTTGGTGATGATCTCGTCGGGGATGCCGAGCTTGCCGACGTCGTGCAGGTCGCCAGCCTTGACGATCAGCCCGACGGACTCCTCGTCGAGGCCGATCGTGCGAGCGAGCAGCTCGACGTCATCGGCGACGTCGTCGCAGTGCTCGCCGAGGTCGGGGTGTCGCTGCGCGAGCGCCGCGTGCAGCACCGAGGTGATGAGGTCCGCGGCGCCGCCGCGGCTGGTCGCCTTCTGGCGGTACATGTGCTGGTCGGCGAGTCGCAGCGCGTGCGTCGGGTCCGCAGTTTCGCGTGGGATCTCGACGGCTCCCGCCGCGCACGTGACGGCGAACGCGCCCCCCTGTTCGCTCAACGCTTCGCGCGCGCGCAGGAATAGCGCGTGCGGATCCTCGACCCGTGCGGTGATCAACGCGCAGAACTCGTCGCCGCCGAGTCGGTACACGGTGCCGTGGGGCTCGACCGCCTCGCGCAGGCGCGCGCCGAGGCGCGCGAGCAGGTTGTCGCCGGCGATGTGGCCGAACGAGTCGTTGTAGTTCTTGAAGCCGTTGAGGTCGAAGAACCACACGTACGCCGGCTGATCCTCACTGGCCCGCTGGCATACGCGCGGGAGCCGCTCGATCAGCGCGCGATGGTTGCGCAGGCCGGTCAGGGGATCGGTCGACAGCTCGTGCAGGACCCGGCGGTTGCTGCTGACGATGCCCGCGAACGAGCACAGCAGGCCGGCGATCGCACTTGCCAGCAACGTCAGCAGTCCCGCGCTCCATGCATTCAAGAGGTCCGGGTCTGGACGGGTGTCGGTTGCGGTCACGGTGAGCGGCTCGTGCGTGCCGCCGACCGCGATCGGCAGGACCGCAACCATCGCGCGATGGCCTGCGTCGAGCGTCGGCCGGGGATGCTGACCGAGGCTCCCCAGCTGGAGGCGCACGTTGGGCAGGTTGTGCAGGAGCAGGTCCGATCCCGGCGCCGCGCCGACGCCCATGTCCAGGTGCACTACGCCGAGCGTGCGGCCGTCGAGGCGGACGGGGGCGAGGAACGCGACCGACCGGCGCCCGGTGATCGGGGATGCGAAAGGCGCGCTGCCGGCGCCGGTGGGTGAATTGCCGGCGAGCGCGAGGAACTGGCGTCCGAGCTTCTGCGGGAAGACAGCCCCGCGCGCGCCGGGGGCGCACGCGAGCTGGCGTCCGTCGCCGCCGTCCAGGCATGCCGCCGTCAAGGGGACCAGCGACGCGCGCTCGATCGTGGCGAGGCTCTGCGCGGTGTCGAACACGTCGCCGCGACGGGCGCCGGCCGTGAGCGCGCTGTCGTTGAGCAGCTGCCGCACGGCGGGGTTGACGAGCATCAGCGACAGCGCCGTCGTGGTCTGGCGCACGCTCGAGGAGATCAGCGCCGTCTCGTTGCTGACGGCCGCCTGCAGCTCCCGGTCCTGCGAGTTGCGCTGCTCGCTGGCGTGTTCACTGGTCTCGAGCACCGCGACGCCGCACATCAGCAGCGAGACCACCACCCCGAGTTGTGCGATCTGACGCATAACGTCTCTTTCGTCAACCCCGCCGAGATCTTAAATGTTGGATCTACCAGCCGGCAGACGTTGCCCCGGCGCAGGTGTGAGGCCAGGAGTTGTGGCGGTGGCTAATGCTTGTTCGGCAGCGACCGCGCGTAAGCCACGCCGCGAGCCACCCAGCGCTCGAGCTGGCGCTTGGTGCGCAGTCCGTCGGCGTCGACGCGAAGCCATCCCTGCATCGCGCGGCCGCGCATCTCGAATGGACGCGCGTGGGGCTTCTGCAGCAATGCATCCGTTTCGGAGGGGTCGACCCGCAGCATCAGGCCGCCCTGACCGCTGGCGCTGACGGACATGTTGCCGTCGATCAGGAACGCCAGGCCGCCGAACATGCGCTGCTCGGCGACGCCGCTCTCGGTGAGGATCAGCTCGCGAATCCGGTTGGCGAGATCCTCGTCGTAGGCCATGCGCGCATTATGCAGGCTCGCAGCGAGACCGCGCTCCACATTGAAGCCAGCCTGAATCCGCCTAGTCCAGTAGGGAGTCACATGCCGAGCATTGGTTTCATCGGCCTCGGTCACATGGGCGGCAACATGGCAGCCCGTTTCCTCGCCGCGGGCTACACCGTCTACGGCCACAGCCGGACCGGCGCGCACTCCGAGCAGCTCGCACACGACGGCCTGCAGCGGCGTGACACGCCGCGTGAGCTCGTCGAAGCCGCGGAGATCGTCATCACTTCGCTCCCCGACGACGGAGTTCTCGAACAGGTCTCCGTAGGTCCCGACGGGATCCTGGCGGGTCTCGGCGCAGGGAAGGTGTGGGTGGACATGAGCACGGTCAGCCCGCACGCGAGCCGCAAGCTCGCGGAGCAGGTGAGCGAACGCGGAGCGACGATGCTCGACGCGCCGGTATCGGGCAGCGTCCCCCAGGTTCAAGCGGGAACGCTCACGATCATGGTCGGCGGCGACAGCGCCACATATACCCGCGTCGAGCCGATCCTGCGCGAGCTCGGCACGCCGACGCACATCGGCGAGAACGGGCAGGGGTTGGTGCTGAAGCTCGCGATCAACGTCAGCCTCGCCGTGCAGATGCTCGCGTTCGCCGAGGGGCTGCTGCTGGCAGACCGCGCGGGGATCGACCGTGAGCTGGCCGTCGAGGTGATGACCGCGAGCCCGATCGGCTCACCCATGCTCAAAGCGCGCGCGCCGCTCGTGCTCGATCTGCCCGAGACCGCCTGGTTCGACATCGGGCTGATGCAGAAGGACCTCGCGCTGGCGCTCGACGCCGCACGGCAGTTGCACGTCGCCTCGCCATCGGCCGCGGCGGCCGACCAGCTGCTGACGGTGGCGCGTGGGTTGGGCTACGAGCGCCGTGACCTAGCAGCCATGTTCGAGGTGCTCGGCCGTCTGTCCGGCGATTCGGAGAGCTGAACGGCGCGACCGACAGCCAAACGAATCCAAAACGCGAGGAGAGATCATGGACACGATCAGGCTTGGAATGACCGAACTGGAGGTAACCCCGATCGCGTTCGGCACATG
This sequence comes from Solirubrobacteraceae bacterium, assembly GCA_035939335.1. Classification (GTDB taxonomy): domain Bacteria; phylum Actinomycetota; class Thermoleophilia; order Solirubrobacterales; family Solirubrobacteraceae; genus Palsa-744. Next base: position 124,928 of record DASZFY010000025.1, read on the forward strand.
GCAACTCGGCGGTGACTGGGGCGCCTTTGACGAGGGTGAGGCGATCGCGGCGATCCGCCAAGCACGTCAGCTCGGGATCAACTTCTTCGACACGGCTCAGGCATATGGCTTCGGCGCCTCAGAGCGGATGTTGGGGAGCGCGCTGAGTGACGAGCTGGCCACACGCCGCGACGACGTGGTGATCGCCACGAAGGGCGGCCTGCGCATCGACGAGCGCCGTGGACTCGTGCGCGACTCCTCGCCACAGTGGCTGAGGCACGGAGTCGAGGAAAGCCTGAGCGCTCTCGGTGTCGAGCACATCGACCTCTACCAGATTCACTGGCCCGACCCGGACATTCCCTTCGCCGAGACGGCACAGGCGCTCCAGGAGCTCGTCGAGGAAGGAAAGATCCGCCACGTTGGCGTCTCCAACTTTGACGTGTCGCAGATCGCCGAGTTCGCGCGGACGCGCCCCGTCGAGACACTGCAACCGCCTTATCACCTGTTCCGTCGCGACGCCGAGGCCGACGTGCTGCCGTATTCGCGCGAGCACGACATCGGCGTGCTCGTGTACGGCACGCTCGCCCACGGCCTCCTCACCGGAGCCATGAATCCGAGCACGACGTTCGCCGACGACGACTGGCGCAGGCAGAGCCCGCTGTTCGAGGGTGAAGCATTCGAGCGCAACCTCAGCACCGTCGGCGAGCTCGAGCGCTTCGCGCGCGACCGCGGCCACACGGTGAGCCAGCTCGCGATCGCATGGACGCTCGCCAACCCCTCCGTCGACGTGGCAATCGTCGGCTCGCGCCACGCATCACACACACAGGACAGCGTGGGCGCGCTGGACCTGCACCTGTCACCAGCGGAAATGGCGGAGATCGACGGCCTGATGTCGGGTGCGGTGGCGGTTGCGGGGCCTTCTCCTGAGGCAATGCCATGACAATCGGCCATAGCGTGCTCACTTCCGGAATGCCCCGTGCGGGACTCGAACCCGCCCCACCGGATTAAAAGTCCGGCGCTCTACCAGATGAGCTAACGGGGCCCTGAGGGCGAACAGTCTACGGCTGTTCGGAGGCAGCAGCCTGCAACAGCTCGTCGATGCGTGTGAGCTTGACGCGCGGGCGGCCGGCCGGCTCGCCGAGCGAGCGCTCGCGACGGTCGATCGCTTCCCAGCCAGAGTACGTCACGAGCTCGGGCTGGCGAGAGCGCAGCAGCGCCTCGACGGCGGCGGCGTCGGGCGTGTCCGGGACGTGTGTGCGCTGGCCCGCCGGCGGCGCGGCGGCGCCGTTGCTCGACGGCGCGAGGTCGGCGAGCATCGCGTCGACTGTCTCCTGGGCGTCCTTCTTGTTCGTGCCGATCACTCCTGATGGGCCGCGCTTGATCCAGCCGACGACGTACTCGCCGGCGAGCGGCGTGCCACTGTCGGCGTCGACGACGCGCCCGGCTTCGTTGGGGATGGTCGCCGAGCGCTCGTCAAACTGGACGCCTGGAAGCGGGATGCCGCGATAGCCGATCGCGCGAAACGCGAGGCCCGCGGGGATCGTCTCGCGCTCGTCAGTCGAGGCCGCGCGTAGACCGCCCGCAGGTGAGGGCACGAGCTCGTTGCGGACGAGCTCGACGGCGCCGAGACGGCCGTGCTCGTCGGGCACGAACGCGGTGGGCGAGAGCAGGAAGCGCAGGACGATGCGCTTGTGATGGCCCTTGGGTGCACGCGCAGCGTAGGAGCGCAGGATCTCGACGTTGCGCCTGGAGGTGATGTCCTCCTCGGCGGCGGTGTCGGTGACGGCGAGCGCGCGCTCGAGCTCGGCCTCGTCGACGATCACGTCCGCGTCCGCGAGCTCGCCGAGCTCGAGCAGCTCGGGGTTCGTGAATGCCGCCTGCGCGGGCCCGCGGCGGCCGAGGATCACCACCTCGCTGACGCGGCTGGCGGCGAGCACCTCCAGCGCGTGGTCGGCGGTGTCGGTGGGCGCGAGCTCCTCGGGCGCGAGCACGAGCATGCGTGCGACGTCCAGCGCGACGTTTCCGTTGCCGATGACCACCGCGCGCTCGGACGCGAGCAGGTCGAACTCGAGGTCCGTGTGGTCTGGGTGGCCGTTGTACCAGCCGACGAACTCCGTCGCGGCATGTGAACCGGGAAGCTGTTCCCCGGGTATGCCCAGCGGCCGATCGGACGGCGAGCCGGTGGCGTAGACGATCGCGTGGTAGTGCGCCCGCAGGTCCTCGCGCGAGATGTGCTCGCCGAAGGTGATGTTTCCGAAGTAGCGAAAGCGCGGGTGCGCGGCGGTCTTCTCGAATATGCGCGTGACCGACTTGATCTTCGGGTGGTCAGGCGCGACGCCCGAGCGCACGAGGCCCCACGGCGTGGGCAGACGCTCGAGCATGTCCACCTCGAAGCGTCCCTGCGGGTTCTTCAGCAGGTGTCCCGCGGCGTAGAAGCCGGCGGGGCCGGAGCCCACGACGGCGATGCGGATGGGGGACTCATCGGTCATTGGTTTGTGCGGTGGCGGTTGGGGTTCCTGAGTGTGCGTTGGGGAGTGTGCTGCGTTGCGATGGGCGCGGCCCGACTCGAACGGGCGACCCCCTCGGTGTAAACGAGGTGCTCTAGCCAACTGAGCTACGCGCCCCTGCTGGGGACTCAAGGCTAGCGAGCGGACGTGCGAAGCTAGGGGGAATGCGGCGAGGCGGCGGTGGCCGGATGAAGGCGAGGCTCCTGCTCTCGCTCGGGGGAGGGCTGGCGCTGCTGTTGGTGCTCGCGCAGGTGCTGCTCCCGCGGATCGCCGCCAGCAGGATCAGCTCGCGCGTGGGGCGCTACGGCAAGGTGCGCAGCGTGAGCGTCAGCGCGTGGCCGGCTGTGAAGCTGCTGTGGGGGCAGGCGGACTCGGTGCGGGTGAGCGCGAAGAGCCTCGCGATCAGCCCCGCGCAGGTTGGCGGCCTGCTGTGGGAAGGACACGAAGCGAGCAGCATGGACGTGAGCGCGGAAAGTGTGCAGCTGGGAACGCTGCGGCTGACCGACGCGAGCCTCGCCAAGCGCGGCAGCGTGCTGAGCGCGCAGGCGCTCGTGAGCGAAGCGGACGTCAAGGCGGCGCTACCGGCGGGATTCGGTGTGCGGTTGTTGCGCAGCGAAGACGGCGAGGTCGAAGTCCAGGCGACAGGTGGCCTTTTCGGGGTCGGCGCGTCGGTGAACGCGGTGGCGGGCGCGCGCGAAGGCAAGCTGGTCGCGCATCCGCTGGGGTTCCTGGTCGAAGGGCTGCGCCTGACGCTGTTCTCCAACCCGCACGTGTACGTGGAGGGCGTCGGCGCGAGCGTGGTCGGCGAGCAGCCGCTGAGCTACCGCGTGACGATGAGCGCGCGCCTGCGCTGAGCGCTCCTCAGGCGGCTGTCCGCAGCTCGGATGGGGTGATCGCGCTCCTTGGCATGATGCGCATCGGCAGGCCGTGCTTGGGGCTGATCGTGGGCATCTGGCGGATGCTCAGCTGGAAGTCCTCGGGCAGCGCGAGCGTGCAGCGGGAGAGGATCAGCGTGGCGATCGTGCGCACCTCGAGCTGGCCGAAGCGCATGCCGATGCACGTTCGCGAGCCACCGCCAAACGGGACGTAGGCGCCCTTGGGCAACGCCGCGGCGGCGTCGGGAGCAAAGCGCGCCGGCCGGAACTCCTCGGGCTCGGGAAATACGTCGGGCAGGTGATGAGAGGCCCAGGAGCAGTAGTTGACGAACGCGCGCGCCGGCACGGTGTGGCCTTCGAACTCGAACGCATCGACCGCGCGACGCGGCCCGACCCACGCGGGCGGGTACTTACGCAACGTCTCCTCGAGGACCATCTCCAGCTCGCCGAGCTTTCCTGACATGAGCTGCGCACTCGTGGGCTGCCCGTCTGTGAGCTGTGCGTCCTGCTCGGCGAGCAGCCGCGCGACGAGCGGGGGCTGGCGGGCGAGCTCGTAGAACATGAACGACACCGTCGATGTGGTGGTGTCGTGGCCGGCGAACAGCAGCGTCATCACCTCGTCGCGGATCTGCAGGTCCGAGAGCGTGTTGCCGTCCTCGTCGTGGGCGTCCAGCAGCAGGCTGAGGATGTCCAGCCCGCGCTCGCCGGTCGCCCGCCGACGGCCGATCTCCCCGTAGATCAGCGTGTCGAGCTTGCGCGCCGCGCGCTGCAGCCGCGCCCACGGCGAGAAGCGCCCGCGCAGCACGCGCAGCAGGTACTCGGCGGAGTAGAACGACAAGGCCTCCTCGAAAAGCCCGGCGGCGTCGATCGAGCGCGCCTGCTCCCCGTCTGGGTCGACGCCGAACAGCGCTCGCATCGCCACGCGCACGGCCAGGCGCCGCGTCCACATGTACAGGTCGATGCTCGCGCCCGGCGTGAGCTCGTCGAGCGCGCGCGTGGTCTCTTCGACGACCGAATCGGCCGCCGCGGCGATGTGCTCACGGTGGAACGCCGGCAGCATGATCATGCGCGAGCGGCGGTGGAACTCGCCGTCGATCGTCAGCAGCCCGTCGCCCATCAGGCCGATCAGGTCGCGGAAGTGCGATTCGCGCCACGTGAAGTTGGACGCGTGCGAGACGGTGATGTAGTGGTTGGCCGCCGGGCCGAGCATGAACACCACGTTGCCGTGGAAGATCCGCAGCGTGAAGATCGGACCGAAGCGCTCGTACGCCTCGAGCAGCATCGGCAGCGGCTCCTCTGCGAAGCGGCGCGTGCGCGCCAGCGACGGGCGGGTTTCGCCCGGCGGGAACGGAACGCTCGCCGAGCGCTCGTCGCGGAGGTCGCTCAGCATCACCGACAGCGGCCTCGAGTTCAGCATCGGGGGAGGGCCGACCAGCGCCACCGCGCAAGCCTACTCCTGTTGGCCGGCTGGCCAGTTTCCCACGAGCAGCCGGACAGCGCTCCAGCCTTGGCATACTGGTGGAGCACGGAACGTCGCCCCGGCGTATCCGAGCATCGCGGGGGCGTAGCTCAGCAGGTTAGAGCGCTGCCCTGTCACGGCAGAGGTCGCGGGTTCGAGTCCCGTCGCTCCCGTACTTTACCCCCGCCGTTTCCCGTGGTTGGGCGCGGCGGCTCTGGAAGAACGGCAGGAATGAGGGCTTGGGCTGGACGGCGACGACGCGGTCTTGGTCGAGCCAGACGCTCTCGAAGATGAGGGTCAGGAACTGGCGCTTGGCGGCGGGGTCGGCCTCGCCTGTCCAGAAGATCGTGAAGTCTTCGAGCACGGCCTGGGCTTGGTCGAGGTCGGGGATCGGCGCGGGCGTGAGCGCGGATAGCTCGGCGTTGATCGCCTCGCGGCGGGCGACGTACTCGGCGCGGTGCAGGTCGCCGAGTTCGTAGAGGTCGCGCATGCGTCGCAGGCGCTCCTCGAGCGCGGCGCGGCGCTTGGTGGTCTGGCTGTCCTCGCTGGTCGTGGCGGGATTCGAGAGGCGGTGCAGGATCTCCGTCTGCGTTGCCTTGTTCGGTGCGAAGCCGGTGAGGAATTGCGCGAGCTGTTGCTCTACCCGCTCGGCGGGGATGATCGGCTGGTCACAGGAGCGGTTGGCGCGGCGGGTGGCGCAGTAGTAGCGGGCTTTGAGGTCGCGTCCGCCGCTGGTGCCTTGCATGTTTGCGTGGCAGCGTCGGCAGCGCGCGAGTCCGCGCAGCACGTACTTCGGGGATGGTCTGCCGGGCTTGAGGGTGCGGGCGCGCTCACGGCGCATGAGCTGCACGCGGTCGAATAGCTCCTCGGGCACGATCGCCTCGTGTAGCCCTTTGATCGTCTTGCTGCGATCACGACGCCCGGAGACGTAGCCGCAGTATGCGGCGTTGCAGAGCATCTCGCGCACGGTGTCCGAGGTGAACAGGCGGCCCCTCGTTGTGCGTTGGCCTTGGATGTTCAGCCACTCCGCGAGCGTGCGGTCGGTGTGCTGGCCGGAGGCGTACAGCTCGAAGATGCGCAGCACGAACGGCGCCTTCTCCGCGTCGAGCGTCGGGATCGCGTCTGTGCCTTTGGTGAGCCCCCAGGGCAGGCTGCCGGTGAGTAGTCCTTGGCGTGCCTTCTCGCGTAGCCCCATCTTCGTCCAGAAGGACAGCGAGACGGAGTAGTACTCGTCGAATATCTCGTGCACGGACTCCGAGCGGAACGCGGCCGGGTCGTTCACGTCGGAGCCGAGCGGCTGTGTGACGGAGATGACCTCGATCCCGAGCTGTGTGCGCAGGAGCTTCTTGTAGTGCTTGGCCTCGACGGTGTTCCGCGCGAAGCGGCTGGTGTGGAACACGAGCACGACGTCGAAGCGGTGCTCCATCGCGTGCTCGACCAGCCGCTGGAAGTCGGGGCGCTTGTCCGCGAGGCGGCCGGTCTCGAAGTCGAGGTACTCCTCGACCAGCCGCATGTCGTGCTCGCTGGCGTAGCGCGCGATGGCTTGGCGCTGCCCGTCGGGGGAGTAGCCGCGCCCCTGCTCCTCGGTTGACTCGCGGATGTACGCGGCGGCGCGGCGGGTCTGCTCTGACTCGGTCATCTATGCCTCCTTGCTCGCGGTCTGGCCTGCGAATAGCTGTGCGCCGCTGCGTCGCCAGTAGGTGACGAACCAATCCACGAACGCCTCGTGATCAGGGTCGAGCAGCCGCTGGCGCTCAGGGCACGTGTCCCTCGATCGCCTCTGGCTCGACCTCGCGCTCGCTCGCTTCGTTGATGCGCGGTGCCTGCCAGTCGTAGCGCAGGCGGCCTGCTGGTTGGGTTGGTTCTCGGGGTCGCTCATTCGTATGCCTCGCTTTGCGTGCTGGTGGTCGAGGTTGCCTGATAGGGCCTGGTGCTGTGCGGGTCGCGGCAGTAGTGGCAGGACGGTGCGGGCTGGGAGCTGTAGCTGCCGGCCTCGCGACCTCGTGGGTAGATCGTCTCTGCGCAGAGCCCGCAGACTCGTAGCCGTTCCTGGTCGAGCTGCGGGTAGAAGTCCTCCGGGCGGTGGGTGAGCCGGCCGAGCGGCCCGGCACGCCGCGCGAGCTGTCGCGCAGCGTGCTCTCGCCACTCCAGATAGATCCGGCGCTGCTCATCTTGTTCGCGGCGTCCGGCGGCGTCGTGCTCGGCGTCCTGGGTGAGCCGGCTGAGTGCGGCGTGGTCGAGCAGTCCGCCTGTGCCCAGTCCAGAGTCTGCGCGGCGCAGGCACGGTCCCGCGCCGTGGCGTTCGGCGAGCGCCTTGACGTGCTGGGATTGCGTGGCGCGGTAGTGCTCGATCAGCAGCGCGATCTCGGCCCGCACAGTGGCACCGGGCGAGGGGAGATCGTGCGCGTGTAGTTCGGGCAGCGCTTGGTCGAGGTCGCGTGCAATCGCGCCGAGCACCGCGCGCTCGTCCGGGGATGGTCGGCCGGTCGAGGCTCGCAGCAGATCGACCGCTTGGGCACCGACCGGGCCGAGCGCCTGCGCGTATGCGGCCAGGTGGTAGTCGCGGTCAGCCAGGAGTTTGCGCATCGCCTCTGGGTCATCGCGCAACACACGCCGCTGCGCCTCTTCGGCTTCCTCGCGCTCCCGGCGGTAGGCGAGCGCCTGCTCGTAAGGCGCCCGCGCCGCCTCCAGAACGTCAATCAGCGTGCGGCCGAAATTCCGGTCCAGGTCCGCGAGACACGCATCGCCGAGCAGCCGGCCGGGAGCCCACGCGACCCCGGCCGCACCCGCGACGAACTCACGGCGGCCGTTGCGGCTTGAACCGTACGAGAGCGCCCTTGCGAGCGCGCCAAGGAACCTGCCCGCCCGCACATCGGTGGTCGTGAGGAACAGCAGCGCAGGGAGAAACAGATGGCGTCCCCGCCATGCCTCGCTCGCGGCATAGGCGGCGTACAGCTCGGCCTTCTGGCGCAACCGGGTGTGCGACATGGTCCCAAGGTCGATCTCCACGAACGCGCCAAACTGCCGGCCCTGCGCGTCAGCGAGAATCACCATCGCGTCAGGGGCGAGCGCCCGCTTCTTGCCCGCGCTGTCGAACGCCTCGCGCGCTTCGCCCTCGCGGCGATACCCCTGCACCACGAGTCCTACGTGGCCGGCTTCGGTGTCGAGCGTGACGTACAGCTCGGTGAGCGCGGCGGCGTGCGCGAGGAAGATCGGGTTCGGCCGGCTGCGCTCCCCACCCCTTGGTGCGGGCTCGCCGCGCATCAGGCAGTCCGCGCGGCGTGTCGGCCAGTGATGGTTCGGCGCGGACCCCTGCTCCCGGTAGGGGCGGCTTCGCCCAGCCAGCCCCAGCTCATGCAAGCGGCGTGTGCGGTAGCGCAGCGTGCGCTCGGGCACGTCAGGGAACAGGCGGCCGAGCTGTGCCTGCGTCACGACGCGGTGGGCGCAAAGCACGCCGAGCACGCGACGGTCGATCTCGGCCAGCGCGGCGGCAGGAGCATCCGATGGACGACGACTCCGGACGACACGACCACGGCCGCTGGAGCGCTTATCGATCATGGGCAGAAGACCTGGGCAGCCACGGGCGGACGGATTGAAGGCAGAGGAACGTCATGCAGCGACAAGCGGAGATGGGTAGAGAGTCGGGCGCGCCGACGCCCCGTTGATTCCGCACCAGCAAGCCGAACATGGCGCGTCCCGGTTTGCCGATCGCATACGAGCGAACGGCAAAGTCGGCCGGGGCGCGTCGTGCGTCGGATCGGGGTGCCCTGGCTGCCTGCGAACTTGGCCACGCATTAGTTGCGGCGGGTGGGTGCATACTCTGTTAATCCGGGCTGGGCGTCGATCGCGCAAACGGATTTGCTCGCTCAGACGCCGAGGTTCGAGGCGACAGGAGCAGCGCTTGTCCGGCTGGGGCAGAGCGCCACGCCCGGCTCTGCGGCGTGGCGCTCCGGGCGAGCATCAGACGACGTGGCCGGTGAACTGCACCATGCGGAAGGCGGCGGCGGTGGCGAACACGTAGCCGTCGCTGGTCTTGTGGATGAGTCCTGCGTTGATGAGCGGCCGGATGACGGCGTCGGGGTCGTAGTATTCGATCTCGCGGCCGAGGTCTGTCACGCTCCAGATCGGCAGGTAGCGGTCGGGGTCGGTGAGTATGTAGACGACCTCGCGTTCCATTACGTCCCAGTCGCGCATCTGCTCGTTAGGCTGGTCTTGCATCAGGACTTACCTCCTGGTGTCACGCCCCCGGCCGTGTCAGCGGTGCGGGGGCACTTTATGGTCCGCCGAGCCTAGCAAAAACCTATCCAGTATGACAAGTCCAGATCAGCAGGCCGTCGGCCGGGCTCTGCGGGAGCTACGCAAGCGAGCCGGGCTCACGCAGGAGCAAGTCGCCGAGCGGATGGGCACCAGTAGCACCTACCTGTCGCGCCTTGAGGCCGGCCAGCGCGACATCCGCCTGAGCACGGTCCTGCGGCTCCTCGACGCGGTCGGCGCCGACCTGCACCAGCTCGCCGACGCGATCGATAGACACGACTGACGCCCATAGCCTGCGGTCTGGTCTGCTACGGATGAGGTGGCCTACCCGGGACAACCGATGCGAAGATCCTGATGCATGGCAGGGCTCGTCTGATTTTGCAGGCCTTGGAACGCGGGGCAGGCAGCCACGCTAGTCTCGCACCGAGCGTCCCGTCCGCAGGGGAACGTATGTTCGTAGTCCGGCTCTTCTGAGTCGCCGTCCGCCTCATATCGTTGGAGTTGATCCGTCGTATGCCAGCCATCCCCCAGAAGCCAGATAGGACAGATCTAATCTTGCTGCTGCTAGCCGCGCCCACCGCCGACCCCGCCCAGCAGTTCCGCTGTAACGGGGTCACACGGTTGGAGAAGCTGCTTTTTCTGCTTGAGCACGAGTATCGGATCGATTCGGAGTTGTCGGATTCATTCGACTTCGAGCCGTATCACTACGGGCCATATTCCAAGGAGGTCTACGACGCAGTAGATCTACTTCGCTCGCTTAGGCTGCTTTCGGTCGAGCAGCATGAGGTACGTAGCGGACTTGACCTCGGAGAGCTCAGTGAGAGCCTCGACCGGACTGATCTTGGCGCAGGTGGGGAGTACATCGAGCAGCAACTCATCCTCACGGACAGCGGCAAGGCCGTTGCCCAGGTCCTGAGCCGACGGTTGAGCGATTCCGGCAAGCAAGCGCTTACGGCTGCTAAGGATCGCTACGGCGCTATGCCACTTCGACAGCTTCTTCGCTACGTCTACGACAAGTACGAGGACTACACGGTCGCTAGTCGCATCAAGGATTCGCTCTGAGCCTTGTCCTCAGCCTTCGGTATTGGAAGCTTCGCAACGATCGAGCTAGCTCTAGTGCTCGGGCCGCTGGTGAGAGGTTTCAATGCCGAGGCACGGATCGAGAAAGACCGGACAGACGACA